>CABVRW010000022.1 GCA_902500785.1 uncultured Nitrospira sp. | reverse complement strand
CCCCATCGACGCTGACGTCCTGCTTGCCAGGGCGAGGGCAGTCCGCCGCATCCTTAAAGGCGTTCGACTCGAGGATCACCTACTCCGTGATCTCACAGGGCGATTCTGAAGGAATGTACCAGGTAACTATTTCGGCAGGACGATTCACGATCGGCGAGTGATCTACAGCTCCCGGATGGCGCCTTGGAGAACGGTCATCTGGGTCATGGGATCGCCGGCGGCTTGGAGCTCCGCGCGGATCTGGTCTTTGAGGTAGCTGGTATAACCGATTTTATCGAGGAGGAGGTCGAGGAAACGTTCGGAGGACAGCAGGGTCTGCGCCTTCAGCTCGTCGAGAGTCTCATCGCTCACTGGCACATAGCTGCTGCCGATGTGGAAAATAATGTTGTAGTGGCGGTCTCGCCCGAGCCGTTCAAACCGTAATCCCTTCACGCGCCGTCCTTCCGCTTACAGGTCAACGGGGGCACATTGTAGACAATCACCGGTGAGAAGACAAGGTCGGGTTCCCGGTCGGCGGGCTCATCAGTCGCGGGTTCCCGTTCCGCGGGTCAGGACTTGTCGCTCTTCTTACCGAAGTATTCACGCCGGCTCACGGTGACATCGGAGACGAACATGACGCCCGAATGCCGGTCGAACAACGGTCGTAGTCCGGCCAACACCGGTTCCACCTTTTCTTCCGGCACCACCGCCATAATCATGACCAGGCTTTCCTGCTCGCTGAACATGAAGTGGGCTTCGCGCACGCCGTGATGGCCCTTCCCCGAGATATTGCCGATGATCGTGTACCCGGTCGCTTCCACCTTATCCAACAACTCGGTGACAAAGGGCCGATGCTCACCCGATACGATGACGCGGATTTCTTTCATGGGATGCAACGTGAGTGCGGCCATGTCTCTACTCCTTTGAAATAGATCTTATCCGAGCAATGTTGCCTGTGGCGATTTATGTGTCACTGGGATTCCGCACCCGGCGCCAGACTCCGGACGGCATGTAGCGGTACCAGAGGCCGTCCTCAGGGTCCAGCGCCGCCAAGTGCACCCACTCGTTGTGATAGAAATGTTGCAGCACTTCATGCCGGGCGATGAGTTTCTCGATCCGCGGGCGCGAGGCCTCGACCAGCGTGAGGAGTCGCATGGGTTCATGATAGGGCAAGTCGCCGTTCATGACGGTTTGCCAAGCCAGGCCGAGGCGGAGATCGCTCCACGGGCCGGACATGATCCCGATGCGCCCGACGACGTTGTGATAAATCTTGCTCCCGCTTCCATAGACATCATTATCCACGGCTGAGAAGTAGTGCTCCATGTTGATCCACTGCGCCACCACTTGCGGCGCGGTCAGGACCACTTCGAGCCAGCGGTCTGTCGGATCTTCGCGATAGTCATAGGAGTGGAGGAAGACGCGCCCGGACAGGTTTAATCCCTTCGTCAACTCCCGGCGGCCGACGATGAAGGTCGTATTGCCGGAGAGACCCCATTCCGGCCGCACCTGGCTCCAGTCCGCGCTGCGGTCCGCCACGTGCGCTGATGCTTGGTTCACGGGCAGCACGACGCCGACATCGGGAAACCGGGTGCAGCGTTCCTGACTGGTCAGCTGCGCGGCTTCGAATAAATCGTCGAGCAACCGGGCCACATCCTTGCGGTGGGTCGGCGGCGCATCTTCAAGATCGAACAGGTGCACCTCGTCCGTCGTGGTATCGACCTGCCCGGCGAGGAAGTGCGTATCGGATGGAATCTCGATGCCGCGTTTGGCCAGCCGTTCGCGCACCGGCGCGCGGTTGGCCATCGCGGCCAGCACGCGCGCATTCGGTTGACCCTCGTTCCCGCCGCAGGCGCCGCAGTCCAGGGCCGATTCGAAGGGGTTGTTCTCGGTGGTGCTGCCGTGTGCGCAGAAGAGCACGAGCCGCGCGAAGTTCCTCACCAGGCCCATCATGCGCAAGGCGGTTTCCACGGTCATGACTTGTTCTTCGAGGGTGAAGCCGGTCCGCGTGATCCGCTCTTTCTGACGCGACGCCGCGCGGCGATTGATTCGGTAGTGTCGCCGAAGCTCTTCGAGGAAGCCGGTGAGTTGCTCGGTCGACAGGTCGGCCGATTTCGCCGCGTCGCTCAGGAACGGTTCCACCGGCGCCTCCTCGTCCAGCGCGCGCCGGCGCAAAGCCTCGACGAATTCGGCATCCACCCGCGATCCATGAAGCCCGAGTCGGTCGCGGAGCGCTTTCCAGATCAAGGCGCGTTGCTCGGAGACCACCATTTCCTCGGTTTCGGCCGGCGCCAGTTTGTCGACCGTGAGAATCGTGGCGATCGGCGGCACGAACAACCGCCGCACCCATTTGGTCAGGCGTTTGTATAGAGCCGGCAGAACCGTCTTTCCCATGATGGGAAGCGCGTAAAACCAGCCCAGCGACTCCACCATCACATAGGGGGTGACGACATTCTCCTTCAGATCGTGCAAGAGCGTATGTCCGGCGTGGACGAGTTTGGCGCGCGACTGGTGTTTGGACACGTAATGATCCAGGTAGCTGCGGGGGATCTCGCGCACTTCGTTTTTTGCCCGCATGATGACGGGAAATTGCTCGGTCTCATGTTCCTTGCCCCAGGCGCGATACCGGATGAAGACGGCGAAAAAACCGGCAAAGCCATAGGTGTCGTTCGCGCCGGTCGATTCCAGGTGGCGGCGGAACGGCTCGGATCGCACATCGATGCAAAAGACCGATTGTGAATGGGGCCGCACCGGCGGGTGGCGCTCGAGGGCGGCCGCTTGGGGTTTGACCGGCGCGCGCAGCAACATGCCGAAGAGGTGATCCTGATACCCGGCCTCGAACGCCTTGAGCCACACGGGACCATGCACGGATTCCGGGAAACCCTCGATCCAATCCAGCAGAGTGCGAAGGGCCGTCGGCGGCCCGTCCATCAGCAGAGCGGGGACGATCTCGAGCGCCTGGGCAAGGGTGAGCAGACGTTGCGCCATGACCCGCTGCGCGGCCCGTTCGCGGCGTGGTCCGAATTCGATCTGATCGTGATGGGTGAGTCGCTCCCATTCATGAGAGAGGGGCGGCGCACCCGGCGGTCGATGCCTCGTTCTGGCATGGAGGTGGGCGACCCGGTCGGCCAAGGCGGCCGGCAGTCGTCCTGCGGCCCATTCCTTGCGCAGAAAGTAAGCATGGGGCTGCTGGGCTATGTAGTTCGACACCGCCGAGTAGTTCCCTTCGATGCCCAATTCTTCCCGGCAGACTTTCTGGACCAGCTCGCGCACATACCACAAACGGACGGCTAGAAACTTCACCAGCCCGACGGGATAGGCCTGCTGCCAGGCATAGCCGGTTTCTTCCGCGCGCCATTTGATGAAGCCGGCCCAACCGGGGAGGGCCGCAAGCTGGAGCGATAGGTAGTCCTGCCTGAATTTCTCGGGGACTGCCAGCGCTTCGAGACAGTCAAATATCACGTCTTCGGGATGCTCCGGCAGCGCCGCAATTTTCCGGCGACTGTCCGCAATGCCGCAGGTCATCCATTCTTTCCCGGCCACCTGCTTCCAGGCTGCGTAGAAGCCCAGCTCGCGTCCCGGCATCGCCCAGGTGGCATGGCCCTCGTCCAGAAAGGCCTCGCACCATTTGATCAATTCACCGTTGATCTCGTCGACGATCCGGGTCCCCAGCGTCTGGTCGCACCAGCTTGAGAGCGTGAGATGGTGGCCTAAGGCGGCCTCATCCTCGCGAACCGTGGCGGCCATCCGTTCCTGTACGGTCGGTGTGGAGAACGATCTGAGCCGTTCGGCCAGCGCATCGACGTGCTCTTCGTTCGGTTCGCGTTCCATCAGTCGATCGAGCGGTTCGTCGGTCGCGGCGGACAGGCCGTGGGTCAGGCAGGCGCGTAACACCTCGCGATGCGAAATGCGGCAGGGTCCGAGATCGACCTCCTGGTCGAGCGCGAACGACGCCAGCGCGTCGTCGATGTGGCGGACCAGAATTCTGCCCGACTTCAGATACCGTCGATAGATGTCACCGGCGAGATACCCGTGGCCGCCCAAGAATTGGCGCCCGCGGCTGACGGTTTCGATAAAGGGGAGGTACTCCAGGCTGTGGAGCGGATTGTGGTGGACGAAGGTTCGCATGGGCCAATACTGCGCAATGACTTCGCTGGCGAGGCGGATCATGCCTCGGAGCTCCATGCGGTGCGCTTCAAGGTCCACCGAGTCGTCGCGGCGGATCATCGGATCCATGTTCCACCCTGTGCGGCGACCGAAGACGGCGGAGTCGGCGCATTCGAGTCAAAGAAGTGCGAAGGGGCCATCCCGAGGGCGAGCAGCAACACCAGCAGCAGCACCAGCGACGCAAACTCCGTCTGCCGTAAGTCCTCGTACCGCATCGCCGCGCGTTGCCGGCCGAAGACCAATTGTTGCACCAGTTCGGTGTAGTACCAGGAGGCGGTGAGCCAGACGATCATGATCACGGCAAACGGTCCTGACGGTGTAAACGTGGGCATGAGCAGCATGCCCAGGAAACCGGAAAAGACGCCGAAGGGCGGCATACCCAGGGCGGCGAGCGCCAGCAGCGCCAGCAGGGTGCTGAAGCGGGGCATGGGATAGGCAAGACCGCCGATTGCGCGTGTATCGATATCGCCGTAACGGGCCCGGATCGCGAACCAGGCCAGCAGCAGCCCGCTCGTTGCGAGCCCCACGGCGCTGAGATAGACCGTGGCTTGCATGGGGGCGGTGCCCGTGTCGGCGATATACCACCAGAGCATGTCGAAAAACGCGACGGCGGCATATGCGAGACGAGACAGCGGACGCGACTGAATCAGTGCCCGAAGCGAAGCATAGACGGCCCCCGCCAGTGCCAGAAGCGCGACGGTGTGGAGGATCGTGACGGTCAAATTCGGAAGCAACAGGAGCAGGGTATGGAATCCGACCGTGGGCAGCAACAGGGCCAGGAATGCGGGAAGATTGCCCGGCAATCCCGTGAGAGTCGCCACGAAGCCGCTGTGGATCGGCAGGAGCGGCAGCAGGGTGCCGCAGGTGATTAAGAGAGCGACCGTCGCTGCCGGTGTCGGAAGCATGAGGGCCAGCACGGTGGACACGAGGCCCAGACCATAGGACGATAGCCCCCGCCAGGTCTCCGCCGAAGCGCCGGATTGAAAACGATAGAGCAGGCTGCAGAGCAGGGCAAGCAGTATCAGGAGCATGATGTCGTGCGCGGGCGCCGGAGCGGAAAGGATGCCCAGTCCCAGCCCCAGCAGCACCAGTGTCATCACCCAAGCCGGAGTGTTGTCGCGGTGCAATGGTTGTCCGAGGAGCGAAAGAAATGCCGTCAGCGGGAGCAGGCAAAGAAAAGGCACACCGGCCAGGGTATCGTCGAGAGCCCAGGGCGTTCCGACGACCGCAAGCAGGCTGGCGATGGTGGTCAGCAGGGCCGAGGTCTTCATCCGCTGGAGCGACGCTCGCAAGAGCAGGCTGAGCCCCGCGCCGAGGAAGGGTAGGGCCACGAGCAGCCACGGCGTCATCCAGGCCTTGATCATGACCGGCCTCCGCCTGCCGACGCTGCGCGGTGGTTCGCGGTGCCGCGTTGAATGGTCACGAGAGCCGCTTTTCCAGGTGGTGGGCGACGAATGTCACGAATCGGCCGAACTTGAGATAGAGCTGATCCAGATAGAGGCGGTTCATGAACAGGACATACAGGCGGACGAGGAACACTTCGATCCATCCGGGAATTGTGACCGTGCGTCCATGCGCATGGGCGTAGAGATACACCCAGCTCAGGATCGTCAGCAACGTGGTTCCGACCACCAGGCTGTCGAAGAGCCGGCCCGGCAACGCCGCGGCCTTGAAATAGAACGCCACGACGTCCGGATTCGGATACAGGAAGTGTGTAAAGCTCTCCACCGCAAACAGGTAGGTGAAGACCACGATGACGAGCGTCACCAGCATGGCGGCAGAGACCTTCCACGAGGCCACGGCGCGAATGCGTGTCAGCGAGAGAATCGCTTGCGAGGAGGTGACCCAGATGAAGAAGAGGAAAATGACGGTGCCCTGTGAGTCGATGAGCGGAATTCTCAAGACACCATGCGTGACGAGCAGAATCACGAGCGGCAGCAGCAACGTCGTCAAGAATCCGGTGGACCAAGTCAGGTTGGAGAATTCGCTTTCTTCCGCCTCACGGTCGATTTGCGGGAACGAGGGCTCTTGGCGAGCCTTGTGGATCACGTTGCCGCAGTTCAGGAAGACCGTGCCCTTGAACAGGCCATGCGCGATCAGATGGAAGACGGCGAGGGAAAATGCACCCAAACCACATTCCATAATCATGTAGCCCATTTGGCCGATGGTCGAAAAGCCAAGCGTCTTTTTGATGTCGTTCTGGGTCAACATCATGGTCGCGCCAAGAATGGCGGTGAGCATCCCAATGACGAAGACGACATGGAGGGTGGTCGGGCTCAGGCCGTAGAGCGGGGCCAGACGGTTCAATAGGTAACCACCGGCGTTGATGATGCCGGCATGCAGGAGCGCGTGGACCGGCGTCGGTGCATAGAGTGACCGCGGCAGCCAGGTGTGAATCGGGAATTGCGCCGACTTGCCCATGGCTCCGATGAAAATGAGCAGCGTGACCGCCGTGCTCCCATTCATCTCCCAGCCGAGTGCCGGCCAGAGGGACAGGGTGACGGGCGTCGCTGCGGCGCGGGCGAACAGGGAGTGAAACTCGAAGGTGCCATAGAGGGAATAGGCCAGGACGATCCCTGCGAGAAACGCCGCATCGCTGATGCGCAACAGGGTGAAGGTGTTGGAGGCGCCGGACAACGTGGCGGCATGCGCGTGGTTGTGCGCCAGAAGAAACAGCAGCCAGGAGAGAATTTGCCAGAAGATAAACAACATCACCAGATTGGCGCTGGAGACCATGCAGAGCAGCACCGCAGTCGTGATGGCGAGCATGCCGAGGTACCGGCGATACCCGCGATCCTGATACATGTAGCCCATCGAGTAGCGATAAATGAGGGTAGTCACGCCCGTGATGAGGACCATCATCACCGCACTGAGACGGTCGATATAGAACCCGATCGGGAAGGCGGGATTGGCGATGGCGGCCGGATCGTAGAGTTGAATCGTAATCGGGTCTCCGGAGGTGACCCGTATCAGGATGATGAGGGACCCGAGAAAGGACGCCATGATGGGGAACAGCCCGGCCCTGGCATTCCGGTCCTGCTCCGCGCGATCGCCGGTCATCACGATGAATGCCGTCAGGAGCGGCAGCAGTGGGACGAGCGCGAAGAACGACATGTCGACCCCATGTACTCCATGAAAAGAAAAAGGCCAGCCGACGGTCCTTGAAACAAGGAACCAACGACTGGCCTGCACTGTCCCCGGCCTTTCCCTGAGGGGAAACACCGGCTAGACCCTACTGCCTGTCTCATGACATCAATAACGTGGGTCCTGGCCGCGCGCGATTCACGGCCTCTCGGCGGCACCACCGGAACGCGACGTAAGATGTAGCCGCGCGGGCCCCTAAATGCAAGTGGAAAGTCGAATCACCATCACCACGCGGTTGGTCCGCTGGGCCCAGTCGAGCACGCCGTACCCCGACCATCGTTCTCACACCATTCCTTGTTCGTCGCGTCAGCGGATGGTCAGGTCGCGGGATCCTGCCATATTGATGTCAGCCGGTGCAGCGAGGCTGACGAGACGCGCTGTCAAAGCGACACGGCAGGCGGTTCTCCCATTCGACAATTCCCTCCACGGAGAGGAGCATCCGTTGGACTGGATGAAATCGTCGCCCCGTGCGTATAATCGGCCGGACCCTGTTCAGTGGACGACGAAAAGGACGTGACCGCCTGTGGCCAGCAAGGGAGAAAAGGAAGCCGCCGTTCGGACGGCGATTATCAAGTTCGAACAGGAATTTCTGGGGCGTGGCCCGGACGAGGTCCGGGTCTTCATTGTGCGGGATATGCTGGTGGTGCGGCTCAAGGGTGTGCTGACCCCCGCAGAGCGCCAACTGGCCAAGACGGCTGAAGGCATTGATATGGTGAAACGTCTTCGCCAGAACCTCATCGCGCAGGGCCGTGAACGCCTCTGTGAACAGGTGGCGGATCTGATCGGTGCGAAAATCACGGCGTTGTTTACCGACATCGACACCGTGGTCGGCGAGCGCATTTTCGTCTTCACGTTGGAATCCGATCTCGAAGCCAACTTCCGATAGCTGACGGGACACTGAATCGATGACGCTTCATCGCCTCGAAACGCTCACGTTCGACAATAGTTACGCCCGCCTGCCGGAGGTGTGCTACGCCAAGGTGAACCCGACGCCGTTCACCGCACCGCCGTTTCTGATCAGCGCGAACCGGGCGGCGATGGAGTTGCTCGATCTCGATCCTCGGGAAGCGACGCGGCCGGAGTTCGCCGGAGTCTTCGGCGGCAGCCTCCTGGTGCCGGGCATGGAGCCATTGGCCATGCTTTACTCAGGCCATCAGTTCGGCGTGTATGTGCCGCAGCTCGGCGACGGGCGGGCGATTCTCCTCGGAGAAGTGAAGAACGGACGCGGCGAACGCTGGGATCTGCATCTCAAGGGCGCGGGCATGACGCCGTTCTCGCGGGACGGGGATGGACGCTCGGTGCTCCGTTCGGCCGTCCGTGAATATCTCGGTTGCGAAGCCATGCACGGACTCGGCATCCCGACGACGCGTGCGCTGTGCCTGGTCGGCAGCGACGACAAGGTCTATCGCGAGCAGGTCGAAACCGCCGCCACGATCGTCCGGATGGCGCCGTCGCATGTGCGATTCGGCACGTTTGAGATTTTCTATTACCGCAAACAACATGAACATCTGCAGCGGCTGGCCGATTACACCATCGAGATGCATTTCTCCGACCTTGCGCAGACCGCCGACAAATATGCCCGCTTGTTCGCGGAGGTGGTCGAGCGCACGGCGAAACTGATTGCCCATTGGCAAGCCGTCGGCTGGTCGCATGGCGTGTTGAATACGGACAACATGTCGATCCTTGGCCTAACTTTGGACTATGGCCCCTATGGTTTCATGGACGACTACGAGCCCGGCTTCATCTGCAACCACTCGGACTATAACGGACGCTACGCCTTCAACCAGCAGCCGTACATCGGGCTCTGGAACCTCAGCTGCCTGGCGCAAACTCTGCTGGCGCTCGCGCCCAAGGAAGAGCTGAAATCGGCTCTGGATGGCTATCAAGCAATCGTGGATGGACACTATCGAGCGCACATGCGCGCCAAGTTGGGTTTGGTTGAAGACCATGGAGAGGACGAGACCTTGTTGCAGGAGTTGAAGTCACTCATGGTCGGCAGCCGTGTCGATTACACGATCTTCTGGCGCGAACTCGGCACGTTTTCATCCGACGCCGGCGCGAAGAACGAACGGCTGCGTGAACACTTCTTGAATCCGGAACGGTTCGATACCTGGGCCGGTCAGTATCGCGACCGTCTGCAGCGTGAACGGAGCCGAGACGCGGAGCGCCGGACTCGAATGGATCAGGTCAATCCCAAATACGTCCTGCGTAACTATCTCGCCCAAGGGGCCATCGAGAAGGCCCAGCAGAAAGACTATTCCGAAATCGACCGGCTCCTGACGCTGTTGCACCACCCCTATACCGAACAGCCCGGCATGGAATCCTATGCCGTCCCGCCTCCGAACTGGGGCAAACACCTCAGCGTCAGCTGCTCGTCGTAGCATTACCACGTCATCGAGCAAAGCCCTAGCCTCTTGTACTTATCTGAATAGATACATATCGTATCGAGGAAGATACTCTTCCCCTCATCGCTGGCTGAGCATCGCGCGCACCAGTAATCCTTTATTAGTTCATCCTCTAGCGCTGGAGAGTTGTGGTCCAGCGGAGCTTAGATGCAGGCATAGCTTTTGCTGGATCGACCAGTGGGTGCTACATCCATGAGTCCAGCCACAGGGATGTGAGGGGCTCTTATGGCAGGGGATCGGGAAGAATCAAAAATTCCCATCACAACAGTCGTCGGACTCGCCATGGCCTTAGCTACGCTCTGGCTGGTACGTGAGCCTCTTCTCAGCTCACGCCCTGTGGTTGAACCAGCCATAGGCCGGGAAGCGGAACTGATTCAGGCGCGACTCTGGCAGGACCCGATAGAAGCGGCAGAATCTCATCAGCAAAGCGACCGTACCGAACAGCCACGCCACAACCACAGTTTCTCCAGTATTCACTTTGAGAGCAGGGAAGACCCCGGGGTGCATATCGGGGTTCTCATCATCATTACCGAGGGAAGTCCATATGCCGAGAACCATGAGAAGCGGTTGCGCGACCGCTATGCAGCACTCTCCGCTCTCGGTGTGGCGTGCCTTGTGCCGGCCGACGAAGAGCACATCGGGTACTTCGAGGTTGGGCAGAGCCTCGTTCCGTTCGAGTGGTATAAGGCGAGAAAGACTAGACAATGTCATCAGGACAAGGATTACAAGCAGCACTACGATCGGGTTCTCCTAGTCTGGGCGACGGATGACAGTCTGGGAGAGAGGCCGTTGAATAGACTGAATGAAATTTCAGGGTTGCTTGCGAGCCAGTATTGGGCCGATGTCTGTGGAGGGCGGCATTCTGTAGAGTGTATGGCCAAGCTCGAGTTTAAGATTATCGGCCCACCTAGCTCCAGCATGCTCAGGGTTATGCTACAGAACGCACGAGATCAGGCTGCGCCTAAATGGTGGCCGAACATAGGATCTCTTGAGGGCCCTACGTCGTTCAAGATCGCCCTTTATTCACCTTGGGCCACAGCCTCTCCTGAACTTCTTTTGCAAGGGATTGATTCGAATGGGCAAGCCAATACCCATAGGTGCGAAGGGGGTCAATCGTGCAGGAAAAATTTGGCCGCCCAACTGGCTAATGCAGGTGTTGTCCTCGAGCATACCGTCGAGGGCGATGAAGAGATGTCTCTCGCCTTGGTGGGAGAACTTGGAAGGCGACAGGTCAAAATAGGCGAAGATCCCATTGCGCTTATCGGAGAATGGGACACGTTCTATGGCCGAGCGCTTCCAATTGTTTTCAGAGCGGCAGCTTGTGTGGTTGCTAGTGAGAATATTACCGATGAACTAAATAAAGTCGAGAGTATGGACGAGGGGGCAGAAAGGAATCGGCGTGACGCTGTCCTCTATAAACGGTTTAGGGAGTGCCAATCTATCTCTCGGGCCATTCGTTCCCAGATAGAACACCCAGAACGTTGGGATGCGCTTGAGATGAGGATCTCCCGCTATTCCTATCTCCGCGGCCTCGATGGCCTGACACCAGGAGCCAGTAAGAAAAGCGGGGAGGCAGAGAACGATAAAAAAAGCGGCCGATCGAACTCGAATGACAAGAAGCATCAAGATAAGACGGTTGAAGGCCTCGAACGCCCGGATGGGGAGAGCCAGCTGGATTATCTGCGCAGGTTAGTTGCAAGAATGAAGCAGGATGCTGACGAGGCCAGCGGGTCCATTGGGAAGCCGCCGAAGGCGATCGGGGTGCTCGGCAGCGACGTGTATGACACCTTGCTCATTCTGAGGGCTGTTCGAGAAGAATTTCCCAACGCGATTTTTTTTACAACTGATTTGGATGCGCGGTTGCTTCAGGAGCGTGAATCAAAGTGGGCGCGCAACCTCGTTGTCGCGTCACCCTTTGGTCTGAATCTCCATAGTGGAATCCAGCATGATATCCCCCCTTTCCGGAACAGTTATCAGACCTCAGGTTTTTTTACGATGCTTCGAGCCTTGGGCCACATCAGGTCTGTGCGGTCGTCGACACCATCGACAATGGTGTGTCCGGAAACTGGTTTTGAGAGTATGGAGTTACTATTTGACCGATACGAAATCGATTTGAGTCCGAAACCGTTCTCCGCGCTGCTTTGTCCACGACTATTCGAGGTCGGGCGCCATGGTCCAGTCGACCTCTCTGCTGACCGAGGAGCCGTCCCGTCGCGGGTGGGAGAAATAGAAATGATTCAGCCCCCGCGTGAACTGTTTCCTCTGGGGATGAGACCCTGGTGGAAAATTTTGAACGCGGATTATCGCCTTCGATTCCGTCACACTGTGTTCTGGCTCCTGGTGGCGGTGCTAGTGAGTCTTGTCGTGTTCACTCAACTGCCTGGGAAAATGTGGAATTGGGCGAAGGGCGATGTCGCTGAAAGAGTCACATGGCATTGGAGGGTCGTTGCGCTGACAATAATAGCCAGTGTCGGAGCTTTCACGGTCGTGGGAGGAGTGGATCGGCTGATACGGGTGATTTTGGAGGATAGATGGGAGGGTGAGCCGTTCAGCATTTCCGACGGGGTGAGCACCTGGCCAAGCATCATCATCCGCTCTCTCGTGATTGCATGGTGTCTTGGATGTTTGGTCAGAGCCTACTATGCGCTTCGATCCAGTCAGAGTGAATTGAAAGAAGAATTTGCGCTCCCTTCCTATAGACCCAAAGGCAGCCTACGTGAACAGGTATGCGTGCTTCTTAGGTCCATAATTTGGATTAAGTCGGTACCGCAACCAACCGATGGTAGTGCGAGCATCGCTCGAATATGGCACGATTACTCACGGGCCGCTCTCTATAGAAACCGAGTCGTCCGATCTCTGAGCTTACTCGTAATTTATCTATTTCTCATTTTCATCATTTTGGCTGTCATTGCATCGCCTGGTCCGCCATCCAGCCCCTGCCGAGGAATTACTAACTGCAAAATAGTGGCTGGTGTGACGTGGGCGGCAGTTTTATCGATGGTCTTCTTAAACATGTTTGTGTTCGATGCCGTGTTGCTGAGCCAGAGCTTCATAACACGACTCAAGACGACATCCATACGGTGGCCGGATAAGACGCTTGCTAAATTTCATTCCCGGTTCGAGTTAGATCGTCGGTATCTTCCAGGTTTGATTATGGTGAGGTGCATTGCGGATCAAACTCACGCGGTGCATAAACTCGTATTTTGCCCCTTCATCGCCTTGTTCTTTATGATATTGTCTCGGAATCGGCTTTTCGACAATTGGGATTTTCCTCTCGCGCTGATTATGATTTGGCTCATCTATGCTGGTCTGGCGGCCGGTAGTACGATCATTCTAAGATCGAGAGCCAGACAAGCTCGTGACCTTGCCATTGGATATTTTCGTGAGCACCTGCTTGCTGTAACAGGAATGGGGACGCAACAAAAGGTTTGTGCAGATCAGCTGCGCCTGGCACTAGAGGACATCGAGCACGTTCAGAAAGGGGCCTACACGCCATTGGTTCTCAATCCGGTATTTAGTGCCAGCATCCTCGCGGTGATTTCCTTCCTTCAATATTGGTATCTTGGCCAGTAATCCTCGGTTCATGTCGCGAACGTCTGCTTGGGCGCTGGTGATCGGGCGCCGGTGCAGGGGCATCGCTGTTGATTCGGCCGATAGCGGTGCGAGAATATCTACGCAACTCTCGGAATAGGAGAAGCACGTCGATGCGTATGGACACACTCGGTGGTCTCACGGTTCGTCTGACCGGGGGCATCGACGACAAGGGTGGGGGCAACGGTCCGTTGGTGGTGTTGCTCCATGGTTTCGGTGCGCCGGGAGACGATCTGGTTCCCCTCAGCGAATATCTCGATGCACCCACCGGTACGCGTTTTGTGTTTCCCGAGGCACCGATTTCAATCCCGATGGGTTTTGGCGACTCGCGCGCCTGGTGGATGATCGACATGGCCCGCATTCAAGCCGATCGGGCGGCGGGAAAAGTTCGGGACATCTCGAACGACATTCCGCGAGGACTTACTGACGCGCGCGGCCGGATGAAGACATTTCTCGATGACCTCCACGGGAAATTCGGCGCCGATCCCGCCCGCACGATTCTCGGGGGATTTTCTCAGGGCGCCATGCTTTCCTGCGACGCGCTGTTGCACAGTACGCAGCCCTATGCCGGACTCATCCAGCTCTCCGGGACCTTAGTGGCCAAACCAGAGTGGGGGCCTTTGCTGTTGAAGCGGAAAGGGTTGCCGCTGTTCCAGAGCCACGGCACCCAGGACCCGATCCTGCCCTATGTCATGGCAGAACGGTTGCGCGATGAATTTCTCAAGGCTGGGATGATGGTTGAGTGGTTGCCTTTCCGAGGCGGTCATGAAATTCCTGAGCCGGTGTTGCGCAAACTGGGCAGTTTCCTCTTGAAGGCAGTGCGGTAGGCGCGTGATGGATCCCTTCACACTCACCGGAGCGGACGGCACAGTCCTTCGCGGCGATCGCCTCGAAGGCAGTGACCGCCAGATCCTCTTCATCACCGGCTTCCTCTCCAAACGGTGGGGGAACAAGAGCAAGGCCCTGGCGCACTGGTGTCAGGAACGGGGGTGGGGTTTCTGTTGTTTCGACTTTCGCGGCTGGGGCGACTCGGATGGCACGTGGGGCGAATATCGACTGGTGCAATGGCTGGAAGACGCCGAAGCCGTCATCAATTTATTGGCCGATGGTCCGCCGGTGACGATTGTCGGCAACTCTCTCGGCGGCTGGCTCGCCTGGCTCGCGGCGCAAGAACAACAGAGCGTCGAAGAGCTGATCCTCATCGCTCCGGCGTTCAATATGATGGATCTGCGCGCGGCACAGATTCCTAACGAGCGGCGTGAACGGTGGCAGGCGACCGGCTCCATGCCGTGGGACGACGAGCCCATGCATAGGGATGCGCCGATTCCCTGGCACTGGGTCGAGGACAGCCGGGTGCTCTGGAGCCGTCGCGACAGCATGCCGCGTCGCGTGAAGACGACGATTCTGCATGGCCTGCAGGATACGGTCATCAGGCCGGAAGGGAGCTGGGACTTTGTTCAGCAGGTACTCTCGCAGGATCCGGAATTTCCCATCGAGTTGGTACTGACAACCGGCGATCACCGGCTGAGTAGCCCGGAGCATTTGGACACCGTGCGTCGTCTGGTGACTCGATCATCATAAAGGAGCCCATGCTTGTCTTGATCCATAAAGAATGCGGCGGCCCGGCGCTGGATGAATCGCCGGTGGGTGAAGTCTGCGCCGTTCCCGTCAATCAATTTCCCTTCACCTGTTTCACCTGTCTGGAAGAGATCCTCGACGAATCGGAAGTGCGATTGACCGAGGACCTCGGGATCTGAGGTCATTGGAGGCGCGTCGAAGAAGGTTCCGCCCTGGTCTGCCCTCAGTGGAAATCCACAGCATATCCAGGGTAAGGTGTCGCACAGTTCATCCCACAGAAAAGAGGCGTCGTTGTCATCATCGCAACAGCATAATAGCGGGCCGGATTCAGACGGTCCCGAGGTTCCCGAACCGTCCCATGCCGAGCGGGCCAAGACCCTAGTCTATCTGCAGCAGACGGGCGGTCTCTCCACCCTGTCGCGCAAGCAGCCCGGTTGGCCGTTCGGCTCCGTGATGCCCTACGGGTTGGACGAGCAGGAGCAGCCGGCCTTTCTCATCAGCACCATGGCGATGCACACCCAGAATCTGCTGGGAGATCCACGCGCCAGCTTGCTCGTGACGCCGCCAGAGAGTAGAACCGACCCCCTGGGTGCTGCGAGGGTCACGTTGATGGGGTCGGTGACGCCTGTGCCGAAGGAGGAGAGCGCCCCGGTCCGAGAACGGTACTTGGCGCGACATCCCAACGCCTCCTACTGGGTGGACTTCAACGATTTCGGATTTTTTCGCATGACGATCGCGGACATCTATTTCGTCGGCGGGTTCGGTTCGATGGGTTGGGTCGCGCCGGCAGACTATGCGGCGGCCGCGGTGGATCCGCTTGCCGAGGAGGCGTCGGAGCTCATCCGTCACATCAATACCGATCAGGCCGAGACGCTCTTGTTGCTCGCCCGTGTGTTCGGCAAGGTCGAGGCGCAGCAGGTGACCATGACCGCGCTGGATCGACTGGGGTTCCACCTTCGTATCAAGACTCCCGGCCGCATGCAGGGAGGACGGGTGGCCTTCACCAGCCCTGTCCGCACGGCCTCGGAAGTTAGAGCCGGCCTTGCCGACATGGCGGCCAGGGCGGATGCAGGCGCTGAACTCGTGCACTCGCTGTAGGCCCCACGCGATTCAGTCGCCTCGACCGATCGTTCACCGAATATGGTTTGGGCGCCACTACTTCTGCTTGGTCGCATGGACGATCTCCTCGCGCAACCGGTCCGAGTGCGGATTGGTGACTACGCGCCGGATGACGATGTCGGTCGGGGTCACGGCCTTGCCGTAATAGGCTCTGCTCCACTCATCCCTTGAAATCAGCGCTGCTCCCTCCAGCGATACTCCCGCGAACAGGCCCTTGGCTCGGACAAACGACAAGAGGTCCGCACTCAGGTTCGGCGTGGTCGCGCCGGAGACCCCGGCTCCGACCGGCCCGACGGCGACGGATCCGTCCGCGCCGAGCTTGAAATTTCCGAGAAGCAGCGAATCGACCCCGCGCTGCGTGAGGACGAGCAGCACGACTTCCGACATCTGGGCGCCGAACTGAAATCCGAAACTGGCGGCTCCCATGGTGAAGAAGGCCGGCTCGCTCCATGCTCCTGTGTTCTCGTCCCGGGCCATGAAGACGCCGCTTCCGCCGGCTCCTCCATAGAACAGCGCGGCTTTCAAAAACTGCGGCACGATGAAGAGGCCCTTCGCGTCCGTGATGTGATCACGGAACCAGGTCATGTTGGGATCGGCTAGAAAATTGGAGAGGGTCATGCGGGACTGGTCCACCAGGTCCCGCTGCTCGCGGTCGTCCGCCGCATGAGTGACAGGGGCGGCAGCGACGACCAAGCTCACCAGCATCGCGACGACGAGTCGTCTGCAGCCCGGCCCGTTCGATAACATGTGATGACTCATCAGCACACCTCCTCAGTCTGGCGCTCGCCTGCTTCTGTATTCAACCAGGGTTGCGCGGGTACGGCCACCCCTCGAGTCCGATACCGGTTGTACCGGCTGTGCGCTCTTTGCTATGGTGATCGGTCGATTCAAATTCAACTGAGGATGGTTATGGCCACGAACGATAAGCAAGTGATTTTTTCTCTGGTCGGCGTAGGCAAGGTCTATCCGCCGAAAAAGCAAGTGCTGCGCGATATCTATTTGGGATTTTACTACGGCGCCAAGATCGGCGTGCTCGGCTTGAACGGGTCCGGGAAGAGCTCGCTGCTGAAGATTATTGCCGGGATCGATCCCAACTACGTCGGTGAGATTACCCGCTCAAAAGGCTACAGCGTCGGCATGCTCGAACAGGAGCCGCAGCTCGACCCCAACAAGACGGTGAAAGAGGTCGTCGAGGAAGGGAAGAAGGAGCTGGTGGCGCTGCTGCACGAGTACGAAGCGGTCAGCAACAGCATGGGTGACGCAAGCCCGGACGAGATGGAAAAGCTCATCGACAAGCAGGCGCAGCTCCAGGAGAAGATCGAGGCGGCCAACGGCTGGGAACTCGAGAGCGAGCTCGAGATCGCCATGGATGCGCTGCGTTGCCCGTCCGCCGATCAGAAGATCAGCGTGCTCTCCGGCGGAGAAAAACGCCGCGTGGCTCTCTGTCGCCTCATGATCCAGGAGCCGGACATTCTGCTGCTCGACGAGCCGACCAATCACCTCGATGCGGAATCCGTGCAATGGCTGGAGCAGCACCTGCAACAGTACAAGGGCACGGTCATCGCCGTGACGCACGATCGCTATTTCCTCGACAATGTGGCGGGCTGGATCCTGGAGCTCGATCGTGGCCATGGCATTCCCTTCCAGGGCAACTACACCTCCTGGCTCGAACAAAAGCAGGATCGGTTGGAGAAGGAAGAGAAAGCCGAATCCAAGCGCAAGAAAACCCTCGAGCACGAGTTGGAATGGATTCGGATGTCGCCGAAAGCCCGGCAATCCAAGGGTAAGGCGCGTCTCAACCGTTATGAGGAGTTGGTGAACCAGAAGCAGGATCAGCTGGTCGCCGATCTGGAAATCTATATTCCGCCGGGACCGCGACTGGGCGATGTGGTGGTCGAAGCCAAGGGGATCAGCAAGGCGTTCGGCGAGAATGTGCTGTATGAAAACGTCGAGTTCAGCCTCCCGAAAGGCGGCATCGTCGGCGTGATCGGTCCCAACGGCGCGGGTAAAACGACCATGTTCCGCATGATCATCGGCAAGGAGAAGCCGGATACCGGCACCATTAAGATCGGCGAGACGGTCAAGCTCGGCTATGTCGATCAGGATCGCACGCTCGACCCGAATAAAACGGTGTACGAAATCATTTCAGAGGGACAGGATACGATCATGCTGGGGAAGGCCGAAGTGAATGCCCGCGGTTACTGCGCGCGCTTCAATTTCGCCGGCACCGATCAGCAGAAAAAGGTGAAGGATCTCTCCGGCGGCGAGCGGAACCGTGTGCACCTGGCTCGTATGCTGAAGGAAGGGGCCAACCTCATTATCCTCGACGAACCCACCAACGACCTGGACGTGAATACGCTGCGCGCCCTGGAAGAGGGCCTGGAAGGATTTGCCGGCTGCGGCGTGATCAGCAGTCACGATCGTTGGTTTTTGGACCGTGTCGCCACCCATATTCTGGCTTTCGAAGGCGACAGCAAAGTGGTGTGGTACGAAGGCAACTACAGCGAATACGAAGCCGATCGCAAGAAGCGGCTCGGCAAAGAAGCCGACCAGCCGCATCGGATTCGCTACCGCAAGTTGACCAGGAATTAGCAGGTTGTTGAAACAGGGCTGCCAGCGGCGTTCTTGGTCGCCTGCCTCCCTCCGACGTATAGATAGGAAAACGGGATTAGTGGTGGGGTATATCCGTTCGCCGGGAATATCGTCACGGCGAACGGGTCAAACGAAGTTGGGTATGTACCTCCTCAGTCGCCGTGCTTCCTGCGGCGCCGGACAGCCTGTTTGAACCGCCTGCGAGAGGTCTGAAGTTTGTCACGATCCTTACCGGAGAAACATCCGTTTCTCCGACTCATCCGTAGATCCTCACATGAACATGTTACGGAGATGGTTCCGACGCCACTGATTACTCCCGCTCGCTCTGGTCACTGTCTCTTGCACATCTCTCCGCTGCGGCAGCCTTGCTCAGGGGCCATCGGCGCAATGTTCTGGAGGTCGTCTGGATTCCTGTCGCACAGCAAGACGTGGCGAGGTTTGGTACCTTTCGCGTGGGACTGGACGGAACAGGCGGGACCTGCCGTTTTTAGCACATTGCCTTGCGTCAGTTGCCGGACGGCGATCCGTTGGACGAGCGGGTCACATCCATCAAGACGAATCTCGGGTTGTCGGCGGAGGACCAGGCAGCGCTCGTCGAGGCCGCGGCGCGTCTCGTGGCCAAGGACCTTGAAGACATGCGGAAGACCGAAGGCTGGACCAGTTTCCTAGAGCAGGGGAACCGGCCCGCACTTCTTTCACAGCCATGAACAGGTCAACAACCGGACGGAAGGTGTTCGTCACCGGCGCGACCGGGTATCTGGGGGCCAGGCTTATCCCGCGCCTGACTGAACGGGGACATCAAGTCACCGCCTTGACTCGCCAGGAATCCATCAGAAGAGTCCCGCCCGAATGTCGGGTCGTGGTCGGTAGCCCGTTCGATGCCGACACTTTTCTTGTGTCGCTGCGCGGGGCTGACACCGTGGTTCATCTGGTCGGTACGCCGAAGCCGTCACCTTGGAAAGGACCACAGTTCCGCGCGATCGATGAACCCTCGACGCTGGCTGCGGTTCGAGCGGCCAAGGCGACCGGTGTTCGGCATTTCGTCTATGTCAGTGTCGCCCATCCCGCTCCCATCATGCAGGACTACATCGCCGTTCGCACCGATTGCGAAGCGGCCATCGCGAAAGCCGGAGTGATCGCCACCATCCTCCGTCCCTGGTATATTCTCGGCCCAGGCCATTGGTGGCCGCTGGTGTTGCAGCCGGTCTACCGCCTGTTGGAACGGATCCCCGTCACGCGCGAAGCGGCAACGAGACTTGGTTTGGTCACGATCAGTGACATGCTCGCTACCACAGTCTGGTCCATCGAACATCCGCCCGAGAGCACGAGGGTGATCGAAGTGCCGGAGATTCGACGTCTCGGCCGGAGTCACGTATGAAACCCACTGTCTTGATTACAGGAGTCGCCGGCCTGATCGGTGGATATCTCGCCAGGACTGCCGCTCGTTGGGCACCGCAGTGGAACGTGCGCGGAGTCACGAGGGCCGAGGCGGACCTGACCGATTCTCTCCAGCTCAAAGAGCTTTGGCGGCGGTATCAGCCCAGCCTCGTCATTCATTGCGCGGCGTTGAGTCGAACCGGTGCCTGCGAGCAGGACCCAGCGCAGGCCACGCGCATCAATGTTGACGCGACTCGGTCGCTGGCTGACTTGGCGCGAGACATTCCATTTGTGTTTCTGTCCAGCGATCAGGTATTCGACGGGTCGACGGGGCACTATGTCGAAACGGATGCTGTCAATCCGTTGAATGAATACGGGCGAACGAAGGTGGAGGCCGAGCGGGTGGTGTTACAGAATCCTGCGCATGCGGTGATTCGTATCGCCCTGACAGCCGGCACCTCGCCGACCCGAGACCGAAGTTTCGTCGAAGACATGGTGCGGACCGCGGCATCAGGCATGAAGATGACACTGTTTACCGACGAGTTTCGCTGCCCCATTCCAGCCGGCGTCTTAGCGCGCGCCCTGTGGGAATTCGCCGCACAGTCGCGTGGGGGCCTGTATCACTTGGGGGGCAGCGAACGATTATCTCGATGGGAAATCGGGGAGTTGTTGGCGGGACGGTATCCGGAACTCCTCCCATGGATTCAGCCCGGGTCGGTTGCCGACTATCATGGCCCGCCTCGTCCTCCAGACCTGTCGATGCGCAGCGATAAGATCCAGGCGATGTTGTCTTTCGGCTTGCCCGGTTTCCGTCAATGGCTGACGACTCGCTCACAGGCAGGCGACGATCCCTGGGGATGATCTCCCCTTCCTCACCCGCTTTCCTGCCGGAGTTGGAGTATCATGCTTCCGTCTGGTTAGAAATCAGACCTTCGCTCAATTGCCATCGACCTCAAGCGACGCGTCCAGCCCTCGCGTGGCGCGGAAGGCCATCACGAAGAGCAGGCCGAGCGCGAGATCAATACCACCGACGCTGACCACGTCCGCACCAACTCGACCCTGGACATAGAGGGTGACCATCGCAAGGCCAAAGAAGAGTTTTTCGACGACTCCGCACAACATCAATGGCCGATAGCGGCGAACATCCTGCGCAATGACGAGGAAGACGAATTGCCAAGCCAGTGCCACGCCGATGAAGCCGTAGAAATGCTCCGGGTGGGGAAAGGGAACCGGAACGCCGAGCCCAAGTCCCGCCCCGAATTCTATGAAGTAGAGCGGGAACAGCACGACCATTCCATAGATGCCGGCGAGACGAAACAGCCATTTTGCGAAGTTGGCGGCAGAGTCTGTTGGTTTGTGGATGAGGTGCGACAAGGCGATATTCGGATCCATATCCTCCTCCAGCCTGAGATTCTTTAGAACCGATGGCCGACCGGACTCACGCAGCGTTGGACGGGTGACCTCCTATAGGAGCATGCCTTGCGGATCTGTCGGTCTGAACTGTCAGCGATAGCCGGTGACGTCGTGGGGGTTGCCTCCGTTCTGAACGTCGGTCATGTACCTCCAGGCATCGGGCCGGCTGCCGTCAAGGTCGGTGAAGCCATAGATTTTGGCGAGTTGCCCGCTGGACAGGGACATGCCGTTCCAACGCGACACCTCCGGATCTTGGGCGAGCGCCGCGACAGCCCGGCCGACGAATGCCGGACTCTCGGAAACGCCAAAGCCTGGTACGCGCGTGATCGCATCACGCCAGTTGGATTCGGTGACGCCGAAGGCCTCGAGCATGGCTTCTGATCGCAGCCAGCCGGGAGTGAGCGAGAGGGCTGTCGCGCCGTGTGGCTTCAACTCGTGCCCCAACGCGAAGGCCATGCGAAGTACCGCCGCTTTGGCCAGGTCGTAGAAAAATGAGTTCCGGTAGGTGTTCCCGTTGTACTCGGCGGTCCCGTCGTTGACCTCCACGACAAGGCCACCTGGTGTGGTAATGAGGAGCGGGATCGCGAAGTGACTGGTGATGGCATGGGTGTCTACCGCCAGCCGCAAGGTGCGCAGTCCATATTCCAAATCCGACTCCCAGACCGTCTTATGCCATTCGATCTTAGTGGCGCCGAAGATGTCGTTCACGAGCAGGTGGAGACAACCCTGTTCTTGTTCGATACGGGTCACCAGCGCGCGCACCTCGGCGGGGACCAGATGATCCACCTGGATTGCGATCCCACGGCCGCCTGCTTGATTCACGAGCTCTGCGGTCTCGTCGATGGTTTCCGGCCGGTTCATCTCCGAAGGCTGGGAACGCGTCGTCCGTCCGGTGACGTAGACCGTCGCTCCGCAGGCGCCCAATTGCACGGCAATCCCCCGTCCTGCTCCTCTGGTGGCCCCGGCGACCAATGCGATCGTACCAGCCAGCGCTGTCTCCATGGTTCTCCCCTTTGCGCCCCCGTTATCCTGGAAGCGGCGCAGCGATCGGCGAAGATTGGCCGCACCCGATAAGGTGACAACCCACGATGGTTCCTGCCGGCTTCATCGACGTTCGGGCCTCACGGCTGGGTGCGACCGGCATAGCGTCCAATCGTTGTCACGAACGGAAACCGCAGCATCATGAACAAATTCAAACAGACCGGCGGGCCGAGGTGTTCGAGGCCGATCGTCATGCCTGTCTGGCCCAACGCCGGTTCCGCGCAATAGGTTCCGAACAGCCGATCCCACCAGGGCACATTGAATCCATAGTTGCTGTTGGTTTCGCGAGGGTCCACCGAATGGTGGATGCGATGCATGTCAGGAGTGACGATGAACCATCGCAGGAACGGTTCGATGCTCAGGGGCATTCTGACGTTGCTGTGGTTGAACAGGGAGGTACTGTTCAGCACGATCTCGAAGACCACGACCGCCAAGGGGGAAACTCCCAGCGCAATCACGGCCGCTCCCTTCACCATCAGAGAGATGACGATCTCCACCGGATGAAACCGCACCCCGCTCGACACGTCCAGGTCCAAGTCCGAATGATGCATCATGTGAAAGCGCCACAGAATCGGGACCAGATGGAATGCCTGGTGCTGCCAATAGATGACCAGATCGAGCGCCACTAATGCCAGTCCGAACTCGAGCCAGCTCGGCCACTCCACCCAGTTCAAGAGGCCCCAGCCTCGTTCTTGAGCCATGGCCGCCGCCGCTGCGATGCCTCCCACCAACAGCAGCCGGGCAATGACCGTATTCAGGATTACGATCGTGAGATTGCCACCCCATCGGCAGAGCTTCGAAGCCGTTTGCTTCCGGCGGGGCGCCAACAACTCCCATGTGGCCATCACGACCAGCACGGACAGGTACGAGGCGACCCGAACGACGTCTTCAGAACCCATGACATGTCACTCCACGATATGTTCGAATTGTATGATACCGTGCTTCCGGCACAATCGGTACCCGTGGACCGGCAATGGGCGGCAGGACAACCGGGTTCTGACGGAGTCCAACTTCATCACCGGACCTCTGTCTCTCCCTGGCCTGCACCGTGATTGTTCCGCAGAGTCTATCGTACGAATGAAATTCCCATTCGTCATGGGCCTCGGCTCGTCAGCGGATGCCGTCATAGTACAATCCAGCGATCCCGGCCCGTGAATGCAGGACGCTCACAGTTCAATCTCGACGGCTGATTGTATGACGACGGATCCTCTTTCCCTCCTGGTGACAGCCTGGGCCGCGTCAGCGGTGCTCATGGTCCTTCTCTGGACCGCCCAGCGCCGGTGGCGGAATGCGGCGGTGGCAGACGTGGGCTGGTGCTACGGGCTGGCACTGGTCGTGGCATGGTATGCCACGGCGGTCTCGGGAGAACCGGCTCGGCGCGTGCTCGTGGCGGCGATGGTCGTCATCTATGCCGTCCGTCTTGGCACGCATGTACTCATCGATCGAGTATGGACTAAATCGGAAGACGGACGGTACCGCGCCCTCCGTCGTCGATGGGGCGATCGAGAACAGTCGTATCTATTTTGGTATTTCCAACTGCAGGCGGCGGCCATCGCGTTCTTCTCGCTGCCTCCGTTGGTCGTCATGCAGAACCCGCACCCGCCGTTTCATTTCTGGGACTTGATCGGATTTCTCTGGTGGGGGGTCGCGGTGGCAGGTGAGGCGATTGCCGATCGGCAATTGGCCGCGTTTCGAAGCAAGTCGTGGAATACGGATCGTGTCTGCCGGATCGGCCTCTGGCGCTATTCTCGCCATCCCAATTATTTTTTTGAATGGCTGCACTGGTGGAGTTATGTGCTGATGGCGCTGGCGATTCCGATGGGCAATTGGGGCCTGACCCTGATCGGTCCGATCGCGATGGGGGTGGCCTTGCTGAAGATCACCGGTATTCCCTGGACAGAATCCCAAGCCATGGCGAGCCGTGGTGAGGAGTATGCGGAATATCGACGGACGACGAATGCGTTTATCCCTTGGTTTCCACGTCGTCCATAGCGGGAGTTTACGGCGCGTCGGTGAGCTTGGCTAGTCGTTCCTGCGCGGTCTTGGCTGCCGGGCTGTCGGGGTAATTCCGGAGGATTTCTTCGTAGAGTTGCTTGGCGTGGGCGTTGTTGGTCTGGCGTTCTTCGAATTGGGCGGTCTCGAGCATCTGCGCGGCCTGATCGGGGCCACAGCCGGACCCGGTCACGAGCAGGGCGAGGATGATCCAATGGGATGATGTGATCATGTGGTCGTCCGTCCTGATGGTTCGTCGCGTGGCGCGGTGGCGGCGACCTGACAATCGGCGAGGTTGCGGAGCCGTTCCCATGGAATCACGGCCCGTCCTCCGGTGCCCGCATGCAGTTTCTCCCAAGACTCCAACAATTTCAAGCAGGCATGGTCGATGTGCCACAGGGTATCCACCCGCACATACACTTCCGCCATCGGCGGGGTCCGTTCCAGGGCCTCCGCGAGGCGCGGGAGACTCAGGAAGGTCGCGACTCCCGAGAGGTTCAGCGTGAGGTGGCGGGTCTGTGGATCGTGCAGATAGGCCGTCTGCAGGGATTGGGTGCGATAGAGGAGATTGCCCACAGCTAGGCCCAACCCCAACAGCACGCCGATCAGGAGATTGGTGGTCACGATAGCCGCCATGGTCGCCAGATAGATGGCGATCTCGCTGAGTCCATGCGGCCTGAGTTCCTTGATGGCCTGCAGGTTCATGAGTTTGTATCCGGTGTAGACCAGAACGGCGCCCAGACTGGCCGTTGGAATGAGCCGGAGCACGAACGGCAGCAGCGATACGAACAACAGCAGCCACAGGCCGTGAAATACCGTGGCCATGCGGGTTCTGCCGCCTGCCTGCACATTGGCCGCGCTCCGTACAATGACACCGGTCATGGGTAGCACCCCGACGAGACCGCAGAGACTGTTGCCAATCCCGTGGGCGAAGAGTTCACGGTTATAACGGGTGCGCGGGCCGCTATGGAGTTGGTCGACGGCGGTCGCGGACAGCAGCGTTTCCACACTGGCGATAAAGGCGAGGCCCAGCGCTTTGGCCCAAGTCGAGGTGTCGAGGAGGTGCGCGAGGTCGTCGGCCTGCGGCAGGGTGATGACCCACAAGAGGTTATCGCGGACGGAGACATGGCTGACCGGCAGATCGTACAGCGCCACGACGGCGGTCGCCACCGTCACACCCATCAGCATTGCGGGGATCAACCCGAGGGAGGTCGGCGCGAACTTCGTCCACAAGACGATCGTCGTGATCGTCAACAGTCCGATCCAGGCCGCTTCGTGATGGCTGGTGTTCGCGTCGTTGCTGGTAAGCAGGCTTTTCGAGATGGCGGACGGAATGGTCGAGAGGTTGGCGAGGCCGGCGCTTTGCGGGACCTCGTCGATCATGATGTGGAATTGGCTGGCGAGGAGAAGCAGTCCGATACCGGCCAGCATGCCGTGAATCACGGCGGGGGAAACGGCCCGGAACCAGTGACCCACCTTCAGCCAGGCGGCGAGGATTTGGATGACGCCAGCCAGGAGAATGATGATACCGAGGTGGTCGCGCCCATGGACCTGGACGAGTTCCCAGACCACGACCGTCAAGCCGGCGGCCGGACCGCTGACCTGCAGCGGGCAGCCCGCGAGGAGGCCGACCACCAGTCCCCCGATGATGCCCGTGACAATGCCTTCGCCCGGTGGGACACCGGATGCCACGGCGATGCCCATGCAGAGCGGCAACGCGACGAGCACCACGACCACCGAGGCGAGCAGATCATGTTTCAGGTCTGCGAGACGGGGACGAGCGAACGATGAGTTAGGCCATGTCATAAAGAAGGACACAAGACATCGAGTACCGCCCGGAGCCTACCCTATCAAACGGCAGCGGGACTCCCTAACGGAATGCGAGTTCCTGCAGCACCGGTCTTGACGGCTACCGCGCGGAAGAGCCCTCATGCCCCGGTGTCTGTGTTGCGTATGCCATAACGAGGCGAGGTAATCGCTTCGCTCCGGCAACGCGGGCAGCGGCTGGGGCGGGTCAGTCTGGTTCGGTCGCGAAATGCGTAGGCGCAATTCTGACAGTCGGACGGTTCCAATAGAAATGTTCGCGCCGGGTCGCGAGCGAGGCTTTTCACGATGTGCGTCAAATGGTCTTCCACGTGGCGCTCAGGCATGCCGAGCAGTTGAGCCAGTTGGTGCGAAGACAACAACGTGCCGGTCAGCAGCGCGATGATCCGCTGCCGAGGTGTCTGCTCGAGGGAGCCCATAGAGCGCTTATCATAGGTGAACGGCCTGTCGATGAAAAGGCAGGAATCGCTCCTTGCGATCTTGCTATACTGCAGAAGACTTTCTGTGCGTTTCTCCGCAACGAAAGAAGCTGCTATGAGTGGACCGCTGTGGGACGAGTTGGCTGAACTGGCGCTGTCTCGGGCGCGCGCGGCCGGGGCCGAGTATGCGGATATCCGGCTGCTCGATACGACGACCCGAACGATCGATGGTGAAGACCGGCGTCTCTCGCACATTCGAGAGACGACCGATCGCGGATTCGGTGTCCGGGTGTTGCATCGTGGCGCCTGGGGATTTGCGGCCAGCTCCATTCTCTCCCTCGAGGAGATTCCTCGTGTCGCGGATCTCGCCGTGGAAATCGCAAAAGGGTCGGCCTCTCTCGCCATCACCAAGGTGCAGTTGGCGCCTGAGCCGGTGCATCATAATCGCGTCGTCACGCCCTGTCGTCTGGATCCCTTTGCGGTCCCCCTCGAAGAACAAACCTCGCTCCTGATGGCGACGATGGAGGTGATCCAGCGCCATCCGGGCGTCGTCAGAAGCCATGCGAGTCTCTGGGCTCAACGCGACCGAAAACTCTTCGTGTCCACCGAAGGCACGCATTTGGAGTTCACCTTACTGGCGATGCACGGCGATTGCACGGCGACGGCCGTCCATGGCGGGCGGTTTGCCAGTCGCTCCTTCAGCACGCCGCATTTGCGAATGGGGTATGAATTGATCCGTGACACCGACTTTGCCCGTGAAGCGATGCGGATCGCCGAACAAGC
This sequence comes from uncultured Nitrospira sp., assembly GCA_902500785.1. GTDB lineage: Bacteria > Nitrospirota > Nitrospiria > Nitrospirales > Nitrospiraceae > Nitrospira_A. The sequence continues at coordinate 28,951 of CABVRW010000022.1, read as the reverse complement.
GGTGGAGAAGGTGCGGGCGCCGGTGGTCGAAGCCGGGCGGTACGACCTGGTGCTTGATCCGGAGCATCTCTCATTGACCATGCACGAGTCCTGTGGGCATCCGAGCGAATTGGACCGCGCGCTCGGCTATGAAGCGAACTACGCGGGGACGAGTTTTCTGACGCCGGAGAAACGCGGCACCTATCGCTATGGCTCGCCCTCCGTGAACCTGGTGGCCGACAACACCGAACCGGAAACGCTGGCGGCGACCGGGTATGATGATGACGGGGTGCGCTGCCAGAAGTGGGACATCGTGCGAGAGGGCCTGTTTGTCGGCTATTGCACCAATCGAGAAGTCGCTTCGAGAATCAATGAGGAGCAGTCACGCGGGTCGAACCGGGCTGATAGTTGGGGGACTGTGCCCATGGTGCGTATTGCGAACATCGGTCTCGAGCCGGGCACGTCGACGCTCGACGAGCTCCTGGCCGATGTGAAACGGGGTATCTACATCGAAGGGCACGGCTCCTACAGCATCGACCAGCGCCGGTACAATTTTCAGTTCGGGGGCGATGCGTTTTGGCTGATCGAAAACGGTCGGCGGACGCACATGTTGCGGGACGTGATCTATCATGGCATCACTCCGGAGTTTTGGGGACGATGCGACGGAGTCGCCGATCGCCGCCATCGCCGACGGTATGGATTCATAACCTGCGGCAAAGGCCAACCGGGCCAATCAGGCTGGATGACCCATGCCGCCTCCCATGCCCGGTTCAGACGCGTGGACGTCATTGCCGGAGATGTGAAGGCCGACGAATGACCTCTTCGATCACGGCATTGTGGCCAAAGTTGACGAGCCGACAGGAGTTCGAATTCCTGGCCGACCTGGTGATGAGTCACTCGACCGGTGACCACACCTGCATGTCATTGCGCGACGTCCACGGCGGCACGACCCGCTTTGCGAACAATCAAGTCATTCAGAATGTGAACCAGCGGCGTGGAACGCTGTCGATCACTGTGGCCTTCGGGCGACAACATGGCACGGCGAGCACGACGGACTTGACCGCCGGAGCGGTGCGAGAAACGCTCAAGCAGGCCGAATGTATCGCCCGTCTCTCTCCCGACGATCCTGAGTATCTCCCGCCTCTTGGGCCGCAAACCTACCTGTCGCTGGCGACGTCCCGTCCCGAAACGAGCGCGGCCGGTCCCGCACGTCGGCTCGACTATGCGCGGGAAGCCATCGGCCAATGCAAGATGGAGAATTTGGACGCGGCCGGGACGGTGTCATCCAGCGTGGCGAGGGTGGGGCTGGCCGCCGATACAGGACTGCGGGCCTATGAGGAACGCACGGAGGCACGGTTCAGTCTGACGGTGCAGGCCGGTGACGCCACCGGTTGGTCGGCGGCAGCGCATCGATCTATCGATCGTCTGCATGTGCAGGAGCGCACGCTTGCGGCCATCATCAAAGCCAAGCGAGGGGCGGACGAACCGCAGGAGTTGCCACCGGGCCGGTATACGGTCATTTTGGAGCCGCCTGCCGTCGCCGGACTGTTGAGTTGGATGATATGGATGTTGGACGCGAAATCATTCTACAAGGGAACCAGCCCGTTCAGCGGAACGCTCAATACACGAATCCTCGATCGACGACTGTCCCTCTTCAACCAGCCGACGCATGCCGATCTTCTCGGAAATGGATTTACCAGCGAGGGACTCCCGGTGATCGAATCCGGTTGGATCGAGGCGGGTGTACTGACTCAGTTGTTGCACGATCGGTATACCGCACAGGAGCACCAGATCGATCCAGTGCCGACGCTGGAGTCGCCGTATTTATCGGGTGAACGGCCTATTGGGACGCGGGTGGACGATCTCATTCGCACGACACAGCGGGGCATTCTGGTGACGAATTTCTGGTACATCCGTCCCGTGAATCCGTCCGACCTGACGCTCACCGGCATGACGCGAGATGGGACCTTCCTGATTGAAAACGGGGAGATCACCTCGGCCGTCCGGAACTTCCGGTTCCACGAGAGCCCCTTGCGGGCGTTCACCCATGTGGATGCCTATACCACTCCCGCGGAAGCGGTGACCTCGGAAACCGGCAAGGCTCTGGTGCCTGCCATGCGAATCCACGACTTTAATTTTTCAAGCGCGACTCGATTCTAGGGTCTCCCTACCGAGAAATCCGGACGAGACCGGTCTCGTTGGGGCGCGGTCCGCAAGGGCCGCGAACGGGCAAAAAACCTGAGCCAGGCATTGACTCGGACTATCGGAAAGAGTAATGAATAAAAGGGACGCAATCGATCAGATCCAGGTATCTCTATGAAGCGCAAACAGCAGCGTTTGTCCGAAAAACCGATTCATCTTCTCACCTTTTCACCCGACAATTCTGAAACGGGTGGAGTGAATCCGTTCGCGCCTTCGCCGTTGCGCGCGTCCATCGGCAAAGTGTTTGTGAAACTGGAAGATCTGACCGAACGTTTTGAAGATTGGTGCCAGTATGGCCGTTCCGAAGAGCGGGCGGTGGTGCAGCCATTGGGGCAGCGTCTGTCCAAGTGGCTGGGGGCTCCGGTGGCTCGGCATGCCGAGGAGGCGACCGAGGCGGAAACCGGGCTGGTCCCGACTCGACGATGGGAAGGCTCGGTCGGCGAAGTGATCTTCCGGATCCGCGATCGGGCGGGATTCATGCAGCGGGCGTTGACGGCGCAAGCGCGCGAACTCAAGGAGTGGGTGATTCAACATACCCGATCCACTCAGGCGGAAGTCGATCAATTACGGGAACAGGTGTCCGTTCAACAGGTGCAGGTCGAGGAGTTGACGGCACAACTTCAAGATTTGCGTGCGCTGGTGACCTCCCAACAGCAAGTCCTGATGTATATGGGCAAGGACATGGATCTGGCTCAGCCGGCCGAGCTCTCCCTCGTTCCACCACGAGCGCTTCCGTATCGTGAGCGTGAGAAGAAAACTGCGAGAGACCGACGAGAGACTGCCGCCGAAGCGTCCCAGACTCCCTACCTCAACGCCTGACTCCTGCGGATCGAGCAGGATGCTGAAACAGGCCGCCGGCTTTGTTCTCGCGTCGTGTAGACCCTCACGCACCCAGCGGGAACGCCTCGGCCATTCACTCGTTGCGGCCGCGCTGGACGCCCATTGTGAGCATCCTGCAAGTGGTCGAGTGAACTCACAGTGTCTGACACAGTGCCTCCATTTATTCCTACAAATAGTGTTTCAACAGGCTTTGCCGTTGTGCCTGGCGTCAGGTTTTTTCGGACGCATCGGATGGCGAAATCGCTGACCAACTTATCCGACTGTTCCGGGCCATTCCCGCCCCATCTTCTCTTCTTGTGGCTCTCCGACTAGCAACTTCTCGCCGGGACTGCTAATTTGTGCTGTTCGGTGCGGCGGTGCGTCGCCGGAGGATAACGGCCTCGCCCGTCTCATATCCGAGGTAACGGTCAGGAGCGCGATCGATGGCGAAGGGACGATATGCAGGGGCGGCGATTCACGGCTTGATGGTTGCGGGGTTGGCTCTTCTGCCTCTGTTCGGCGGACCGGCCCGGGCGGAGGTCGCGCTGTTCGACAATCTCGGCACGTGGCATCATGAGATCACGACCACCTCGGATCTGGCGCAAAAATTTTTCGATCAAGGGCTGCGGTTGGTCTATGCCTTCAATCACGAGGAAGCCATCGCGGCCTTCACCGAGGCCTCTCGCCTCGATCCCGATGCTCCCATGCCCTATTGGGGCGTGGCGTTGAGCCTGGGGCCAAACATTAACGCGGCCATGGATCCCAACATGGAGCCGCGCGCCGTGGAGGCGGTCCGCAAGGCCAGCACCCGACTGGCGCAGGCCACCGCCAAGGAACGAGCCTACGTCGAGGCGCTCTCGACGCGCTACTCGGCGAAGAAGTCCGGATCCAGGAAGGCGAAGGACGAACGGTATGCCACAGCGATGCGTCAGCTCGCGCGCGAGTATCCTCATGATGTGGATGCTGCGACCTTCGCGGCCGAGGCTATGATGCTCCTCCGACCATGGGACTACTGGCGCGGAGATGGACGGCCTCAGCCGGGGACGGAGGAAATCGTGGCGACGCTGGAGACGGCGATGCAGCAGAATCCGAATCACCCCGGCGCCTGTCACTACTACATTCACGCGATCGAGGCCTCACCGGAACCCCAGCGCGGGCTCGACTGCGCGAAGCGGTTACCGTCGCTCATGCCCGGTGCCGGGCATCTGGTGCACATGCCGGCGCATATCTATATGCGAATGGGGCGCTATCGGGAGGCGTCGGAGCGTAATGCGGCTGCCGCGATGGTGGACCAGGAGTATTTGTCCGGCCATCCCCTCGAGGGCAGCTACGCATCGGGCTACTATGCGCACAATCTCCATTTTCTGAATGCGTCCATGATGATGGAAGGCCGGAGCGCGGAAGCTTTGCAAGTCGCGCGGGATCTGTTGACGAAGGTTTCGACTGAGGAGATTGCCAAGGAGTCTTCCCTGGAGTGGTATGCGCCGACCCTGCTGTTGACCCTGGCTCGCTTCGGTCAATGGGGCGAGCTGATCAGGCACCCGCCTCCGCCCAGAGCTCTTCGGCTGACCACCGGCCTCTGGCATTATGTGCGCGGATTGGCCTTTGCCGCGACGACTCGATTCGGGAGCGCGGAGGGAGAGTTGTCGAATCTCCGAAAAGCCATGAAGCCATTCACTAAAGCCAAGACGGCGGAAGCCAAAATCAGCCGTACGTTGTTGAAGGTGGCCGAACGGGTGCTGGTAGGGGAGATGGCGGCGCGGCGCGGGCAGTACGATGCCGGGATTCAGGCCCTACGTGAGGCGGTACAGCTTGAGGCCTCGCTGCCCTATAGCGAGCCGCCGTTCTGGCTTCAGCCGGTGCGCCATAATCTGGGAGCGGTGCTGCTGCTGGCTGAACGCCCGGGCGAGGCTGAGTCGGTGTACAGGGAAGACTTGCGCCTCCATCCCGAGAACGGATGGGCGCTGCACGGACTCGTACAAAGCCTGCGGGCTCAGAACAAGGACGCCGCCCAGGAGGAAACCAGGTTTCGTGCCGCATGGGCACAGGCCGACGTCAAATTGGCGGGCTCTCGATTTTAGGGTCCCGCGCTGTCTCGGCTCGACGCCTACTCATGTGCCCTATAAAGGACGAGAGATGCTGAAGACAGACTACGTGTTCCATGCCGCCGAAGAATCTCGCGAATTGATGCGACTCCAGATGTTGGAGCGGATATTCGATCAGGGGACGCAACGCCGGATGCTGGCCGCCGGGCTGACAACCGGATGGCACTGTTTGGAAGTGGGGGCGGGAGCCGGCTCTATCGTCCGCTGGTTGGAACAGCGGGTCGGGCCATCGGGCAAGGTAGTCGCGCTCGACACCAACACGCGGTTCCTCCGAGGGAGCGGCAGTTCGACCATCGAGATCCTGCAAGGGGACATCTGCGAGATAGACCTTCCGGCCGCCACGTTCGATCTGGTGCATGCGCGGTATGTCATGATTCATATCGCGGAGTATGAGACGGCGTTTGAGCGGATGCTGCGGTGTGTCAAACCAGGCGGCTGGGTCGTCATTGAGGAACCGGATTTTCAGGCGGCTCGCGCCGTGGCCGGACCGGACGAGGCCCGAGCGGCATTCGGGCGTGTCACGGATGCGATCGAACGGATGTTCACCTCGCTTGGAATGGATCATGCGTTGGGAGCGAAGTTGCCGGTGCTGTTTCAGCGCCACCATCTGGACCAGGTGACGGTAGAGCACGAAGGACATTTATCCGCAGGCGGAGATCTGATCCCGCAGATGATGAAATTGTCTGCCGAGCAGCTTCAAGCGAAGTATGTGGCGACAGGGATGGTGACGGAGTCCGACATCGAGCGGTACTGCCGGCTCGCCGATGATCCGAACTCCTGGGCGCTGTATTACGCGACCGTGGCGGTGACGGGATGGTGGCAGCCGCAATGCGGCGGGCGAGCTCAAGGATAGGGCATGCGATACATTGTAGGCGTCATGGGTCCGGCCAAAGCCAGGAAAAAGGATGTCGACAACGCCCTGGTGCTGGGCGAGTTGATCGCGCGTCGCGAGTGGGTGGTGCTGACTGGCGGTCGCGACGTCGGGGTCATGGACGCGGCCTGTCAGGGCGCCAAGCGGGTTCCCGGCAGTTTGACGATCGGCGTGCTTCCTTCGGCTCGTGAACGCGTGTCCAAGTATGTCGATTTGGCGATCATCACCGAAATGGGTAACGCCCGAAACAACGTCAATGTGATGTCCAGCAATGTTGTGGTGGTCTGCGGGTTGAAAGGGGCCGGCACCGTGTCGGAGGTTGCGCTGGCGCTGAAGGCAGGGAAGCCGGTGATCTTGGTCGGAGCCACCCCGGCCGAGGAGAAATTTTTCAAGAAACTCGGCGGACGGTTGATCGCCGCCGTGGAAAACCCCGAAGAAGCCATTGGGCTCATGATGAAACAGTTTGAGCAGCAGCAACCGGATCTTGTGCAGGGGGCACGCTCCTGGGGCGGGGTCTAGCAAGCGGCTGAAAAAGCCTGCCAGCTTCGTTCTCGCATCGCGCTGAGGCTCAACGTACCGCAAGGGTACGCCTCGCCTCCTCGCATGGCTGCGGTCTTGCTGGACAGGATTTTTGAGCCACCTGTACGTTCGAGCCTTACTTCGAGGTCTGTTACTGAGCGGCGGGAGAGCCGGACAGCGCGCCTTTTTCAAGCAGCACGCCGGAGTTGTCAAAGGGGCGGCGGCCTTCCTTGGTATGAAGCACGCCTGTGACGCGGAAGGTGAGCGGCTGATCCCCGGAGAATGACAACAGCTGTCGGACGACCTGCAACGTAGAGGTGCTCGTTTCAACTGAGCTGATGGAATCACTCAGCCGGGGCACGATCAGTTCCTTGTTGCCGAGGCCTCGGGCCAGCCGGTGACCGTTCAGATCGAGGCGGAAGTCGATGCCGGTGACGAGGAGGTCAAAATCGTTCAGGTTGCGAATGCGAAGATCCACCCGCAGTCGTTGCTCGAAGGCGTGGGACTCCAGCGGGGTAACGTTCGTTACCAGGACTTCCGGCGGCTCGCCGTTCATCAGCCAGGAGGCGCATCCGGGAAGCGCCAGCGCTCCCAACAGTCCCGCAAGCACAACCAGTCGTCTCATCCCTACCATCATACAGAACCATACGATTGATTGCGACGCTCGTAGCGACCTCCGTGAAGCGGATCTCGTCGGGGAAGGCTGGTGGGCGGTCCCGAGAGATGAACGATCGTTCACCTACAACGGACGAAGCGGAGGGCCTTTGTCCGCATCCTGTTGGAGATTCCAAGGCCGTGACCGCGCGTGGCCGAGCCTGTAGTGTCGCGCGGCGGGCGAGTTTGTCGCAGCATACCAGGAGAGGGTCCGAGATCCCAATCGCAGCGGCCCGAGTACTTTGGCGAGTACTTTGGTAAGATACATGTCGATAAGCCGACTGAGTTGTAGGGAGGACTCATCTAATGAACATGGTCACACGCATGCGAAGCTGCGCGGTGCTGGTCCTGCCGATGATATTGGCGGGAAGCCTGGTTTCGGTCGGTTCGGCCGCGGGCGATTCCGGTTCCGCCAAAGCGTTCTTTGCCGGTGGATGTTTTTGGTGCATGGAGGAAGTGTTCGAGAAGGTTCCGGGAGTCACGTCGGTGACCAGCGGATACATGGGCGGGCGGGTCGAAAACCCCAGTTACGAACAGGTGTCGGCCGGTGGAACGGGTCATGCCGAGTCGGTTGAAGTGGTATACGATCCGGCCAAGGTGAGTTACACCACCTTGCTCGACACCTTCTGGCACAATGTGGACCCGGTGACGCCGAACGCACAGTTTTGCGATCATGGCAGCCAATACCGCTCGGTGATTTTCTATCAGACGGAGCAGCAACAAGACCTGGCCGAGGAATCCAAGCGCGCGATCGAACAATCAGGGCGGCTTCACAAGCCGATTGTCACGGAACTCACCATGGCCTCGACGTTTTATCCGGCTGAAGACTATCATCAGGATTTCTACAAGAAGAATCCGGTCCGGTATAAATTCTACAAATTCAGTTGCGGGCGATCGCAGCGCTTGGAAGATCTCTGGGGAGCCTCGTGACCGGTCAGGAGTCGCAGGAGTGGCTCGCGCGCCTGCTCCAAGAATGCCGGACTATTGCCGTAGTGGGGTTGTCGTCGAATCCGGCACGTCCTTCCTACGGGGTGGCCGCTTACATGCAGCGCCAGGGCAAGGTCGTGGTCCCGGTGAATCCTCGGGAGACGGAGGTGTTGGGGGCGCCGGCTTATCCGGCGCTCTCGGCTGTGCCCGGTCCCATCGATATGGTGAATATTTTTCGACGATCCGAAGAGGCCGGCGCAGTCGTCGACGAAGCGATCCGCATCAAGGCCAAGGCTGTCTGGCTCCAGGAAGGCGTAATCGACGCGGCGGCGGCGGCACGGGCCCGCCTGGCCGGGCTGCAGGTGGTGATGGATCGTTGTTGGCTGAAAGAGCATCGTCGCTGCATCGGCTCTGAGGGTGGCGATGTCCGCCGGTGAGAGCCTGATCATCGTGAAGCGGTTCTCGCCGGGGATCAGCGCGTATGGCTGGTCGCAGCGACGCCCATTTTCTCTGTTCTCCTACGCGATGAGATAGCTGTGCTACCCCCGACGTAGCCTCACAGCGCCGCACCTTGTGTCCGGGTAACCGCGTCTTGAACCTTTCCATCGATTCCTCTCCTCTGCCGATTTGTTTCATTTTCTTGAGGATTCCGCATCTCCATGGAATAGTGACGTGACGGTGCGCCACGCCTGTCTTGCACCGGCTTCCATACCATTCATACCTGGAGGTTTCAGCCATGATGCCCTCGCTCACGGTTCGCCCTTGTCTGTTGTTCGTCGTTCCCCTGACGCTGATGACAATGGGGTGCATGCAGCCTGCCCTTCAGGGACCTTCTCCGCAGGAACATCTCGGGATGGGAATCGTGACCGGAACGCTGGGCGCGCAAAGCCGGGCCGCGGCGACCGTCGGTGAACAGCCGGCCGGATCGTTGGTAGGTCAGGTGCAAGTTGTGGAAGGCGGAGCATACCTGGTCCGAGACGTCCGCGGACAAGAACATCGCATTCCCCACGATGAGAACACAAGGATCGACCGACCGGCCCATGTGGGAGACCGCATCCAATCCTGGTTCGACCGGCAGGGACGCGCCGTGCTCATCAGGAGCTTTGAGGAGGAGAGCCGGTAGGACCGGCTCGTTCCCCGTCGGCCGAGTCAATTCACGATCATGTACGAGCCGGAATGGAAAGTTCGCTGGCAGCGCGTGGCCCGCGCGCTCTGCCCGTTTGTGGTTGCCGGGTGTCTGATGGCCATGATGCCTCCGGTGAGCCGGGTTGCGTTCGATTCCGGCATGAACCACGTTGCGTTTCCTCCCGCTTCCGAATCGATCACCTCGCTCATTGCCACCTATGCCGCACAATATGCGCTTGACCCGGCTCTCTTGCAGGCGGTGATCAAGGTCGAATCCAATTTTAATTCGGCCGCCGTGTCATCGAAAGGCGCGATTGGGCTGATGCAGCTCATGCCCTTGACTGCTGCGGCGCTCCATGTCCTGGACCCGTTCGATCCGAGGGACAACATTCGCGCCGGTGCGGCGCTGCTTCGACGGCTACTGGACCGGTTCGGCGGAGATCTCACGTTGGCGCTGGCTGCGTACCATGCCGGCGAGAAGCGTGTCAGGCAGGCCATCGGCGCCCCGGCGCTCCCCGCGACTCAGCTCTATGTCGAGCGCGTGCTGGGTCACTACGATCGATTCCGTGCGGAGGCCCAGCAGGCGGCTGCGCGCTCCGGGATGGACGAGCCGGATGGCCATGCCCCTGCGGCCTCTCCCCCTGGTCATGAATGACGCGGTGGTGTGAGTCGTGGTGTCGCCTGGCGCGCGGTGCCTGTGACCCTCTCGTCGGTTGCATTTTTTGGTAGAACCGAGTAGGGGATTCCGGCTCGCGTCCATTACAAGCGGACGGCCTCCGGCGGGTGAGCCGGCGTACCTGATCCAGACATCGAGGAGGGTGATGAAAAAAAGTGATCGTACAGCTCGTTTGGCCCAGTCCGATATCCGTGCGATGACACTGGCCTGCGCACAGGTGAACGGGATCAATATGTCTCAGGGTGTCTGTGATACCCCCGTTCCCCCGGTCGTGGTGCAAGCGGCACAGGAGGCCATGGCTCAGGGCCAGAACATCTATTCACGGTTTGACGGTATTGCGGAATTACGGCGAGCCATTGCCGCCAAGTTGGCGGCGTATAATCGAATCACGGCGGACCCGGAGACCAACATCACCGTGAGTGCGGGGGCCACCGGATCCTTCCAGGCCACCTGTATGGCGCTGCTCAATCCCGGCGACGAGGTCGTGCTCTTCGAGCCGTTTTACGCGTATCACCTCCAAGCCATTCTTGCCGTCGAGGCGATTCCGCGCTCGGTGCCGATGCGAGCCCCGGAATGGAGTTGGGATCGCACGGAACTCGAGCGGGCGATTACATCCCGGACCAAGGCGATCGTCGTCAACACCCCGGGAAACCCATCCGGAAAAGTATTCACCCGGCATGAGCTGGAACAGATCGCGGAAATCGCCTGTCGGCACGACTTGCTGGTGATGACGGACGAGATCTACGAATACTTTGTGTTTGACGGGCGAGAACACGTCAGCATGGCGTCTCTTCCCGATATGGCCGACCGGACCATTACCATCGGAGGCTACTCGAAAACCTTCAGCATCACAGGGTGGCGCATCGGCTACAGCGTGGCAGAGGCCACGTGGGCGAAGGCGATCGGCGCGATGAGTGATGTGTTGTATGTCTGCGCGCCCACTCCGCTGCAGTATGGTGTCGCGGCGGGAATTCGCGCGCTCGGCGCCTCATTTTATGCCGACTTGGCCAGGGAGCATCAGCAGAAGCGCGATCGATTTTGTCGGGCGCTGGAGACTGCGGGCTTGCCTCCCGCCGTGCCGCAGGGCGCGTATTACGTGCTGGCGGATGTGTCTCGGCTTCCAGGTCAGACCAGTCGTGAATGCGCGTTGTATCTCTTGGAGAAGACCCGGGTGGCGGGCGTTCCGGGAGAGGCGTTTTTTGACGGGCCTCAGGGGAGTCGATACATCCGCTTTTGTGTGGCGAAGACCGATGAGGATCTGGAGCGAGCCAGTCAATCGATCGAACGATTGAGCGCCTGACATCGCCGGGACATTCTCACCGGCGACGGTTATCGTGTCTGCCAAGACGCGGTTCTCGTCATCGTTCCCCATGTGGCTTTCTTTCCGACCACCCAGCGATACAGGCCGATCAATTTCCACACAGAATTCAGTTGGCGGAAGCCGAAATTCTCCAGGATGGCGGCCAGGAGCAGTTTGAACACGTCGCGTTGATCGGGATACACGTGAAATGACATTTCCTCCAGCAGCAGGGCGCTCACCGAAAGCAGTACCCCGAGCCCGATGGCGGCGATCAACAGGATCAGCCAAGCCTGCACCGAGACAAATCCCAGTATAAATCCGAGCGTCAAAAAACAGTACCCGAACACCTCGATCGCCGGTCCGATCCATTCGAAGATGGCCATAAATGGAAATGCCAGCCATCCGATCGTGCCGCCCTTGGGGTGCCAGAGAAGATCGAGGTTCTTCGTCAGACTCTCGCACAGTCCGCGCTGCCAGCGAATGCGTTGATTTTTCAGCGTGCGCAGATCCTCCGGGGCTTCGGTCCAACAGACGGAGTCGGGCACGAACGTGATGCGGTACGGTTTCTCGCTCAGGCGCAGGTGGCGATGCAGGCGGACGACCAACTCCATGTCTTCGCCGATCGTATCCGATCGATATCCGCCCACGGTGACCACGGCTTCTTTGCGGAAGATGCCGAACGCGCCGGAGATAATCAGCATGGCGTTCATCGGCGACCAGCCCAAGCGTCCGAAGAGAAACGCGCGGAGGTATTCGACGATTTGGAACAGCGCCAGAAGATTCGTGGGCAATCCGATCTTCGTCAGAAATCCGTTCTCCACGCGGCAGCCGTTGGCAATGCGGACGGTCCCTCCGCTGGCCACGGTGCGATGGTCGTCCAGAAAGGGCTGGACCGCCCGCCGCAGACTATCCGGCTGGAGAATCGAATCCGCATCGATACAGCAGAACAGGGGATAGAGAGACAGGTTGATCCCGGCGTTCAGGGAGTCGGCTTTCCCGCCGTTTTCCTTGTCGATCACGCGCAGGTTGGCGTGAAGGGAGGAATGGTAGATCGCCCGGATTTCCGCCGTCGGGAGCTGCGTATTGTAGGCCTCCGGAAAGGGAAAGAGGTTGAATTCCGACCGAAGGACATCGATGGTGGCGTCCTTCGAGCCGTCGTTCACTACGACGATTTCGTATTCGGAGTAGCTGAGTTGCAGCAGGGAGCGAATGGAGCTGGCGATCGTCGTCGCTTCGTTATAGGCCGGGACCAGGATACTGATTTGCGGTTCGAAGCCCGTATAGCTGTGCGGCAGGCTTTCGAGCACACGCTCCTGCAGGTATTGCCGCAGGTGGAAAATGGCGATGACGTCCAGCATCAAGTATCCGGCGGTCAGGCCGAGAAGGTAGAGCAGGAACAGCCATTCAGAAATTGAAATGAGTGTCTCTAACCACATCGATCAGCGCGTCTCCGCCGGCAACGGTGTCTGCCCGAACAGAATCCCTGGGCTGTCGACGAGGGTCGCGCGTGACGGATCCCGGCGTCCGGGTGTTCTGGCGGTGACCTGGCTGCTGACTCTGTGTGGACTGAGTGCCATGCTTCCTCTCTCACGAGCCGGTGATATTCCCCTGTCTGGGCCCATTCCTTCCACGGTCTATGAGATCGAACTTACCTATGTCGGCGAGCGCACCACTCCGACCGTGACCTTCAGCGGCCCTCCGCAGACTGTTCCCCCTCTTCCTTATCGACCGTTTGTGCCCATTCTTGAACTGTCTTCAGCGCTCGGGGAGGCCCGGCCGTTCGGCCCCTGCGAAGGGCAGGCGACGAAGAGCGATCAGGGCATTGATCTGCAGTGGACCGCCGAGGGGAAGCGGCGCTGTGGACAACGCATCACCCTGCGCCAGGCTGGATTGCCGATGGATCTCATGTCCTACAAGCGGTTGCGGTTGCGTGGTCGAGCAGATGGACAGGTGGGGGTGGCGCTGGACGATCTGGCCGGTTATCGGCGGGAAGACAATGTGCCGTTGGCGACGGTGACCGGTCCATTCGACATCACGGTGCCTCTGAAGGAGATTGGTCGCCGCTTGGACCTCCGGTATGTGACGGCGCTGGTGGTTTCCGCGGAGACCGAACATGCGCAGATCAGCTTCGACCGGATCGAGCTGGTCCGTGAGCCGTCGGGGGGCAGGCCTCAAGGCGGAATCGGTTTCTGGGTATGGAACTATCGTGCGGCCGTGGAGAACCCGGAGACGATGTTGGCGACCTGCCGGACACAGGGTTGTTCGAGGGTCCTGATCCAGATGCCGTCTCAATCCGATGACGAGGCTCTCTGGCGCGCCTACGCGCGGCTCTTGACGACGGTGCAGAGCAGCGGGATCGAGGCCCTAGCTTTGGACGGGTATCCCGAAGCCATTCAGGAACCTCACATTCTGGCCGATAAGATATTGAGGCTGCTTCAGCTTGTGGAGCCCGGCCTGTTGTCCGGCGTCCAGCTCGATATCGAGCCCTATCTCCTGCCGGGGTTCCTTGGAGATGAAGCGCAACTTCGTCGCTATGTCGAGACCATCGAGACGCTGAAGAGTGCGATCGGTGGCCGAACCAGGCTGTCGATGGTGATGCCCTTTTGGTTGACCAGTCCGACGATCGGCGGCCGACCCTTGGCCTATGCCGTCATGGACCTGGCCGATGAGGTAGCGGTGATGAGTTATCGCACCGATCTCGACGAGGTGCAGGACATTGCTGAAGACATCCTTCGGTACGGCGAGGTGATCGGAACGCCGGTGTGGTTGGCGGTCGAAACGACGGCGTTGGCGGTGGAGCAACATGTGGTGTTGCGCCGGTCTACGCGTCCCGGCCCGGCCGACGCGCTATTGAACTACGATCGCCGTCTCCTTCAATGGACGCCGATTCCTGAGACGCAGGCCGCATCACCTCAGGAGTGGTTTCGCATCCATCATCGATTTACCGTCAGGCCGGAGAGTCTCACGTTTGCCGGACGTTCGAAGACCGAAGTGTCCATGGCCGTCAAGAGAATGCTGGACACCACCCAGCAGCACAGTTTTGCAGGGGTGATTATTCACGATCTCGATGGATTCCGAGCCCTCGCTCAGTAGGGTGCGCGAGTACAGGTCAGGACGGTCGTCACGGATGAACGATCTCATCATGCGGAGTAGTCGGCACGGACCCGTTGTGGGCCTCCTCCTGGGAGCTCTGCTCACCATCATCTGGCTCTGTGCGTCCGTTGCGACGATCCCTGCAAAAGCCGAGGAGCCTTCTCCGCGCCATGTGCTGGAACGAGCGAAGGCCCTGGAGGAAGAGAAGCAGTATGAGGAGGCCATCGCCGCCTATCGGCAATACCTGGCGGTACGGCCGAACAATGACGAAGTCCGCGCGACCACGGCCAAGTTGCTCTCTTGGCAGGGGCGGTGGGACGACGCCATTGCCCTCTTCCGTGACGTATTGACCCGCCATCCCCTCGACCACGATACGCGTGTGGGTCTCGCCCGAGTGCTTTCTTGGCAAAAACAGTTCGATGAGGCGCGAAAAGAGTATGACCTCATTCTTCGCGACGAGCCGAATCACGCCGAGGCCCTGACCGGAATCGGCGATATTTTCTTGTGGAGCGGCCATCGGGAACAGGCGATTCCGTATTATGAGTCAGTTGTGACTGCTACCGGCGATGCGGAGCTCGCGGCGCGTCTTCAGGCCCTGAAGTCCGAGGCTGCCTCTTCGAGCACCGGAATGTCCGGTGCGGTGCCACCCGATCCATCGTCTGCTCGAACGCTTGACCCCGTGCAGACCGATGGGAGATCGGCAATGGAACGGGGCCGCCGATTGGAGCTCATGCGTCAGCCTGTTGAAGCGGTGTCTGTATACCGAGAGGGGCTGGAGCAGTTTCCCGAGAATGACGAACTACGCGGCGCTCTGGCGAGGATTCTGTCTTGGCAAGGCGCCCACGCCGAGGCGGCCACGCTGTATCGAGACGTGTTGACGCGCCATCCTGAGGATCAGGAGATCCGCGTGGCGCTCGCGCAGGTCCTGTCCTGGCAGAAAGAGTTTGATGCGGCCCATCGCCTCTATGCGCAAGTCCTGGAGGCGGATCCCACGCAGATCGAGGCGCGGCGCGGGCTCGCCGAAGTGGCGCATTGGCGGGGAAACCGGCAGGAAGCCCTGCAGCGGTATGAAGCTCTGCTCGCCGAGACACACGACCCCGAAATCGAAGCACAGTTGAACGCTGTCAAGTCTGAACTGCTGGCCGATTCGCAACCGCCTCGTGCCGCCGCGCCTGATCCGTCCGCTTCCACGCAGGACGCGGAGACGCGAAGCCTCACGCTCGCCATGAAGCGCGCCACCACGTTCGAAGTAGGGAAACAGTATCGCGAAGCGGAAGCGGTCTACCGCGAAGTGCTGCAGCAACATCCCGGCAACGATGAAGTTCGTAGCGCCTTGGCGCGAGTGCTCTCTTGGCAAGGCGCCCACGCCGAGGCGGCCACGCTGTATCGAGACGTGTTGACGCGCCATCCTGAGGATCAGGAGATCCGCGTGGCGCTCGCGCAGGTCCTGTCCTGGCAGAAAGAGTTTGATGCGGCCCATCGCCTCTATGCGCAAGTCCTGGAGGCGGATCCCACGCAGATCGAGGCGCGGCGCGGGCTCGCCGAAGTGGCGCATTGGCGGGGAAACCGGCAGGAAGCCCTGCAGCGGTATGAAGCCCTGCTCGCCGAGACACACGACCCCGCCATTGAACAGCAACTTCGCGCCGTGCAATCTGAATTGCTGGTGTCGCCACGGGCAGCGGTGGGACAAGGCTTGACCGGCCTACGCATTCCCTACCGCGACTATGCCAAGATCGGGTATGGGCACTATTCCTACACCAAGAATCAACCCGATGAGCGCGATCTGCTGTTTGAGATTGCCAAGCCCTTCGGCAACCAAACCTTCGTGATGCGGGTCGAGCCGATCAGTCGGTTCGGCTTTCACGACACGCCCTTCTCGGCCGAGCTGTACAGTCCGCTCTGGCAACGGGCCTGGGGCTATGTGGCGGCACAAGGGACGATCAACCCCAATTTCTCCCCTAACTACTCGGTGGTCGGCGAGGTGGCGCAAGGGCTGGGAGGCCTACACGCGTCATTGGCCCCGTTCGAAGTGTCGTTCGGCTATCGGCGCCTGAATTACAAGCAGGACGATATTGATTTGTTGATGCCGGGATTGACAATTTTTCTGCCGTTCAATCTGTGGTTGACCGAGAAGATCTATTTCATCCCGAACACGGGGGCTGTGACGCTCGCGTCGCAACTGACCTGGCGACCGACGGATCGGTTGCAGTTCTTCGCCTCCGGTTCGTTCGGCACCTCGGGTGAACGCATCGTGGCGGCTCAGGACTTTACCCGGGTGGGCAGCCGCACCATTCAGGGCGGCGTGACCTTTCCAATCAACGAACGATTTTCGGCCGAAGTATCGGGCTACTATGAGGACCGCGGATTTCTCTACGTCCGTCGGGGGGGTAGTTTTAATTTGATCTATCACTGGTAACCGCATGCATGGATCCACATACGTCCGCCTGACGGGCGTTGCCATATTCTTTGTCTCTCTTGTGATCGGTGGCTGGATGCTCTTCGGGCAGAGGCCTCTCCAGCCGACCGACATCCCCGAACAGGATTTCTATCGGTTCCCCGGAGTGTCGGGACCACGTCATGTGACGGTTGTGCCGCCTCAGGTGCAGACGCCCTGGACGACCTATGGGCAGGGTTCCAAGAGTCGTTTGGCCATTTTGCTGACCGATCCGGACTCCTCCTGGCTGGGCTTGGCGCATGGACTGAAGTCGATCGGTATTCCGTTTCGGATTACCCGC
This sequence comes from uncultured Nitrospira sp., assembly GCA_902500785.1. GTDB lineage: Bacteria > Nitrospirota > Nitrospiria > Nitrospirales > Nitrospiraceae > Nitrospira_A. Next base: position 11,946 of record CABVRW010000022.1, on the reverse strand, counting down.
GATGTTCGTGAAGCCCTGACGCACAAGGTTGTACTGGTTTATCCGATGATATCCGGGAAAGTGTTGTCCCCGGAAGAACTCCAGGCGTTGGCGAGTTTTCCTACGTCGGGCGGCACGCTCATCGGGGTGCAAGTGTTGGGCGGCGGATTGAATCAGGTCTTTGGTTTTCGTGACGCGGTCGCCTCGCACGAGCGATATGATCTGCAATTGTCGGTGTCTGATCCCCTGCTGGCGAGTTTGACCGATCCGAGTGAACGACAATTGCGGATCGGCATTCGAGAGAAGGGGATGGAGGTGATGGGGACCTATGGCTACACCGAAAGCACGACTCCGCTGGCGCGCTTCGACGACGGGACGGCCGCCATTACTCAGGCGCTCTATGGGCATGGGCGGGCCTATGCCATCGGATTGGATCTCGGATTTCTGCTCCTGAAAGGATACAACAATCGCGGAGAGGAACTCGTTCGGACCTACGACAACCAGTTCGACCCCACGCTTGATGTGTGGCTGCGCCTGATCAAATCGATCTATCGGACGACGCAAGTCGAGGCGGTGACCCTGGGGACGGTGCCGTTCGGGAAGTCGCTTTCCGTGATGCTCACGCACGATGTGGATTTCACCGAGTCGATCAAAAACGCCGTCGACTATGCGGAGTATGAGAAGAGTCAGGGATTGGTCGGGACCTATTTCATCCAGGTCAAATACATCCGCGACTATAACGACGATATCTTTTTCAACGACGAAGGGGTGCGGTATCTGGCTCGACTCGCCGAACTCGGAATGGAGTTGGGTAGTCACACGATCGCCCATTCGAAGGTCTTCAATCAGTTTCCCATGGGCACTGGACGGGAGGCCTATCCGTCGTACGCTCCCTTCGTCAAAGATCGCATGACGGCTTTGAATGCAAGCGTGCTGGGGGAGTTGCGCGTCAGCAAGTTTTTGATCGATCACTTTTCCGGCCAGGCGATCGTCTGCTTCCGGCCCGGCGAGCTCTCCAATCCGTTCGGTCTTCCGCAAGCGCTCCTGGCGACGGGGTTCCGATACAGTTCGACGGCCACGGCGAACAACTCGCTCACTCATTTGCCCTACCAGCTGACCTACGACCGATTGACGCAGAGTGAGGTCGAGATCTTCGAATTCCCTGTCACGATCGAAGACGAAGAGCTACCGAAAATGGGTGACCGGCTCCCCCAGGCCCTTGAGGTGGCGCGAAAGATCAGCCGCTACGGCGGTTCAGTCGTCGTGCTCATCCACCCGAACATTCTCGATCACAAGCTCGCCTTCGAGAAGGGGTTTGTGGACGGCGTGCGTCCGTATGCGTGGTTCGGTTCGGTGGGAGAATTCGGTCGCTGGTGGGCGGCGCGCAATCAGGTGGAGCTCGATGTGAGGCGCGATCCGACGAGTATATCTGTCACGATGGTCGTTCCGACACCGGTGGCCGGGTTGACGATTGAAGTACCTGAAGGATGGACACTCGCCGGATCCGCGCCATCACCGAAGGGGATCGCGCAACGGGGGTCGGTGGTGCTGTTCCCGGAACTGCAGGGTACGCACGCCGTCCGGTTCACGCCGCGCTCAAAATCGTCGGCAGCCACCCATCCATCGCCCGGGCCCCGCACTCGTAATCACGTCGCACCGGCATGGAGATAGACCGGTGCTGTTCCTGTGGGATTGGAAGGCCGAGAATCAGGTCGGGCTATAGGGTATCTCGCTCGGGGGGAGCGGTCGGAAGCGAATCGGCTTTTCGGACGTTCGATTGAGCCATGAAGGGCAGCATGTGTTCGTGTGCCTCGATCGTCGAAAGCGCGCCGCACAGCCGGGTCATTTTGTCGGCGGTCATCCACGGCAGGTTCGATAACGCCTCGGCGGCTCGATAACGCACCCACCAGTGCTCATCGTCGAGCAACCCGATCAGCAGCGCCTCGTCTTCCTCGACCCCCATCTTCCCCAGTGCCGATGCGGCTTGAAGCCGGACGTACCAGGTTGGATGGGACATGTGCGCGCGAACCGTCGCCATATCTCTCGGGTCACTGCACTCTCCGAACAGAAACAGACAGGCTGCGAGGACGTCATCGGAGGGCGAATTCTCTCGAAGGAGCGCTCGGAGCGGAGGCAGCCCGTACTGACTTTGGGTGGCGGCCAGGTGACGGATCAGGCGGGCGCCGATTTCAGGCGCAGCCAGACAGGCGGCCTTGGCGATCGTTTCCGCCGCGAGGTCCGCACCCACGGCCTCGAACATGGCGACGACCTTGAGCGGAGACCAGTCCTTCCGGCGGCTGATCACCGGGATGAGGAGCGGAATCGCCGCCTGGGCATCAATGTTCAGCAGCGCTTTCGCCGCGACCAATGACAGGAAGGCGTTGTCGGCCTGCAACGTGCCCTCGAGCTCGTTCCATACGGACCGTTCCTGAAGGTGACCCAATGTGACGATGGCCAAGAGTTGCCGGCGGAGGCGTCCGCTGCGCAGGAGTTCTTTGGCGAACTGGTCGGTCTTCGTTCGTCGCGCCAACTCATTCAGCAGCGTCCGTGCGTCCCCCCTGACGGACTCATAACAATGGTTCCAAAGATACAGGAAGACGAGATGGTCGCGAGACTTGAGTGCGGGAAGCGTCTCAGGAACTTCGACGACACATTGGGCGAGTAACGGCCGCCAGATCTCCGTGACGTTTCGACGCCGTCGCTCCTTGGCGAGGCGGATGAACCGAAGGAGGAGAATACCCGCCAGGAGCAGGACGACGGCGGAATAGATACACAACACAGCGATGCTGCCCACGCGGAGCGTCAGATCGGAATGGTTGAGGGCGAGCACGCGGATTTCTTCTCCGAAATCTCTTATGCCGAGGGGCTCAGGAAGCGCTTCAGTCGGCTGGTCAACTCGCGTGGGTTGAACGGTTTGAGCATGTAGTCGTTCGCTCCGCTCTCCAGTGCGCGTTTGATATCGTGCTCACTGCCATCGGCGGTCAACATCACGATCGGCACCTTCTCCCATGCCGTTTTGCCTCGAATATAGACCAGCACCTGCAGGCCGCTCAGAAAGGGGAGCATCACGTCCAGCAAGACGATGTCGGGAAGAGGTAGGGTATCGACCAATTCCTGTGCCTGTCGGCCGTCTTTGGCGTGAACCACCTCGTAACTCGCCCGTTCCAAAAGAAACTTGAGCAGACTCGCGGTATCTTCTTCGTCCTCCACCATGAGGACGGTGGGTTTGCGGTTCGTGGTGGGTTCCATACCGGCACTCCTTCGTCATCAGATCATGAGGGGGATGTCCTCATGCCACTCGAGGCTGTTTCCGCTTGGAATCCGCCAACAGCCGGTTCACTCGCATCGCCAGCCGCGTTGGGCTCACGGGTTTGAGAATATAGTCGTTGACCCCGAGGCCTGCCGCCCGGACCGAATCGAGGCTCTCGACATTGGTCGTGAGCAGGGCCACCGGTGTCGTCTGCCAGCGTGTCTGTGTTCGCAGGTAGTCAAGGAGATCGAGCCCCGTGGTGTCGGGCAACGTCATGTCTAAGAGGACGGCATCCGGAGGATCCATGGCTGAGATCAGGCTTTTGGCCTGGCTGCCATTGTTGGAATGAATCACACGGTACCCATTCTTTTGTAGCACAAATTCCAACAGACACGCGGTATCTTCTTTATTTTCAACCATGAGGATCGTGAGTCCAGGCGAGCCCTTGGTGCTGGTCATGTGGTCCTTTCTGTTCGCTCGGCGGTCATGATGTGTCGAAGTCGAGGCTGCATGCCGATCACGTTTCCTCGTAGACGATGGTGACACGATCAAGATACGACGCCAGCGTCCTGAGGTCTCGGCTGATGGACCCCCCATCGGCAGTCTTGGCGGCCTGCTCAAGGCGGGCCGCCGCGGTCGTCATCGCGGGAAAGCCGTAGCTTCCGCTGACGCCTTTCATGCCATGTGCCACTTTTCGGATCGTTTCAAAATCGCCCTGGCTGACGGCCTCCGCCATGGTCGTGATCTCCTTCTTCCTGTTGGCCATGAACTTCTGAATCAGTGGCTCGAACGAGGCATCGACACGCGCCTCAGACGGCCAGGATTCGAGGTCCGACGACTCAGGCGTGTTCTCACTCATCAGGCTGCCTCCTTTCGTGGCGAGGTGACGGCATAGCGGCGAATGGCTTCCAATAAGGTTTTCTTCTTGATGGGTTTGGTCAAATGGGCATCGCAGCCAGCAGCCAGGCTCTTGTCGAGTTCTTCCTGAAACGCGTTCGCCGTGAGCGCCACGATCGGCGTCGGTGCGCGACGCGCGTCGGATTCCCATCGGCGAATGGCCGCGGTCGCGGCATAACCGTCCATCTGCGGCATCTGAATGTCCATCAAGACCAGGTCATATCGGCTGGTCGTGAACTTTTCCAGAGCGTCCAGGCCGTCTTCGGCCATCTCAATGGTGTACGGACAATCCTTGAGAAACAGTGCGATCACGTCACGATTGTCTTCAAGGTCCTCCACGAGCAGGATGCGCAGGGGTCCGACATTCCCGGGGCTCGACCCCTCCGGCTGGTTCCCTGGTAGCGGAACATCGGCCGGATGGTTGGACGAGAGGGCCTGCAGGACGGCTTGAAGCAGGGCCGCGCGCCGAATCGGTTTGACCAGGCAGGATCGGAATCCGACGGCATCCGGTTGGCGGGCGTCGGGAAGGCCTGTCTCGGACGTGAGCAAGATGGTTGGGATCGCCCGTAGCTCGGGGTCGGTATTGAGAATTGTGGCGAGCTGACATCCATTCAAGACGGGCATGCGGTCGTCAAGTATCGCCAGGTCGAAACGCTTGCCTTGTGCCACAGTCTGCCGAAGCATCTGCAGGGCGGTGGCCCCGTCGGGCGCTTCATGGACCTCGGCCGAGAATCGCGACAAGTGTTCCCGTATCATCCGGCCGCTGGCCGCATGATCGTCCGCCAACAACACGCGTCGGCCGGCCAACGCAGACGTCCGGAGAAGCGCGCGGTTCATATCGGACTCACTCGGCTGGTGCGCGGGGAGACGGGTCGTAAAGTGGAACGTGCTGCCGAATCCCAGTCTGCTCTCGACCCAGATGGTTCCCCCCATCATTTCTACCAGCCGCCGACTGATACCGAGACCCAACCCCGTTCCTCCATACTTACGTGTGGTCGATGAGTCCACCTGGGTGAAATTTTCAAAAATGGCCTGACGCTTGTCCTCCGGGATACCGATGCCGGTGTCTGTCACCGTGATGTGATGATGGGCGGCATCGTTGGGTTCAAGGGACAGCCGCACGTCCACGGTCACCCCGCCCTGGTCGGTGAACTTGATGGCGTTGCCGACGAGGTTAATCAGGATCTGCCGCAGTCGTGTGGGATCTCCCTCGACCCAGATCGGCACCTCCGGCGGGATATGGGTCACCAGTTCCAACCCCTTGGCATGGGCTCGTTCCGCCAACAGTTCCGCCGTGCCATCAATCACCTCGGAGAGGTCAAACGGGATGGCCTCGAGATGCAGATGGCCCGCTTCGATCTTCGACAGATCCAGGATGTCGTTGATGAGATCCAGCAGCGCGTTGGCCGCTCGGGCAATCCGATCGACGAAGTTCCGCTGGTGGCTGGTGAGAACCGTCTCCTTCAGCAGATCTCCCATCCCGATGATCGCATTCATCGGAGTCCGAATTTCATGACTCATGGATGCCAGAAACTCGCTCTTGGCTTTGGTTGCGGCCAGGGCTTGATCTCGGGTGTCCAATAACTCCGTATTGCGTTTCTTGAGAATCGCGGCGGTCGTGGCCAGGGCCAGTTCCGTGTGCTTTCGTTCGGAGATGTCCGTGAAGCCAACGAAGGCTCCTGTCAGCCTGCCGTTTTCATATACCGGCCGGGCGTCGATTTCGGCCGACAAGACGGAGTCGTTCTTCCGCCAGAACCCGTCGTCGTCCAGTCGGCAGCCTTCTCCGGTCCGGCGGACCCGCTCCAACACGCACTGCGCATCGTGGCAGGGGGAGCCATCCGGATGGGAGTGGTGGATGAGGTGATGCAGAGGCTGTCCCAACAACTCCTCAGGTGTATAGCCCAAGAGTTCCGCCCCGGCCCGATTCACAAAAGTGCAGCGTCCGTCGAGATCGACGCCGTACAAGCCTTCGGCGGTGGAATCGAGTAATAGTCGGATATGACGAGACAATCGTTCCCGCTCGTCCTGGTCCTGCTTGATCTGGGAGATGTCGCGGATTGCCGACACCACGTATGTCCCGTCTTCCATCGCTACGTGGCTCAGACTGATCAAGACGGGAAACTCATGTCCATTCTTGTGTTGGGCGACCAGGTCGGCGTGCCCAGCCATGGGTCTGGTCGAGGGGGTGGCCATGTAGTGGCTCCGCTGCTCGGGATGGTGATGCCGATATCGCTCCGGCATCAGCACCTCGACTGGTCGGCCGATCAATTCCTGAGGGCGATAGCCGAAGGTCGATTCCACCATACGGTTGCCGTAGACAATGTGTCCCGCTTCGTCGGCTATGATCAACACATCCGGGGCGGCATCAAGCACGGTGACGAATCGTGACTCAGCCCGACAGGCACGATGATGGTCCCGTTGGGTTTGGAGCCGGGCGCGATGGAGGCTTACGGTACTCCAGAGGAGCAGTGCGATCAGTGTGACGATGAGGGCCGATCCTGCAACCCCGATGAGGAAGAGCGTCGCGAGGAGATCGTTGTGGTCGTCCTGCGAAAGCATGTCGAGCTTGTTGGCCACCTCGGTCGCTGCGGTGGGCAGCGTGAACGAGACGGACCAGAGGACGATTCCTCCCACGATGAGCGACAGACCTGCCACCGCCAGGATCTGTCGAGGAAACCATGCCCGTGAAGCGATGACGCCGGGCTCCCAGCTCTTCATGCGGCGATGCCTTGTCGGTCCATCATGTCGAATGCTCCTTCGTTTGAATCATCCTCTACTCACTGATGGGTGACCGTCTCGTCGGCGCGTGGCCGGGCGTGCGTGAGAATGGCCTCCAACAGCGTCTTTTTTTTGATGGGTTTCGTCAGATGTGTCGTGAAGCCGGCGGCCTGGCTTTTCTCGATGTCTTCTTTGAACGCATTGGCCGTCAGGGCGATGATCGGCGTGGTTTCGCGTCCTCGTTCCTGTTCCCATGCCCGAATGATGCTCGTGGCCTGGTAGCCATCCATCACCGGCATCTGTATATCCATCAAGACCAGGTCGTAGGGGCCGGTCTGAAATTTTTCCACTCCGACGGCGCCGTTTTCTGCCACGTCCAACCGGTAGGGCGTGGCTTTCAGAAACAAGGCAATCAAGTCGCGATTGTCTTCCAGATCTTCGACGAGCAGGATGGCCAGCGGAGCATCAGCGGACTGCTCGGGGTGAGCCGGCGTTGGCGGCGGTGTTGCGGGCGTGGCCGATGTGTGCTGGAGCGCGAGGCCCACCGCGGCGAGCAGCCGCTTGCGGCTGATGGGTTTGTAGAGATAGCCGGCAATGTGTAACTCGTCGGTCCGACGGGTGGCGGCGCGGCGCACTTCCGCGGTGTGTATGACTAAGGGAAGCGCGGTGCCGTCGGCTCGGCGGCGGATGGCTTTGGCCAAGTCCACCCCGTGCTGATCGGGGAGGTGGCTATCCAAGATCGCCAGGTCGATCGGTTCCTCCCGTTGTCGCGCGGTATCGAGGGCCGTCAAGGCAGCGATGCCATCGGGTGATTCGACAATCAACGCGCCCAGGCGGGAGAGGTGATCCCGAATGATCGTCCGACTGGTGCGGTTGCCGTCCGCAATGAGAATGCGGCGTCCGTCGAGATTCATCGAGGGGATTGCCGACAGAGGCTCCTGAACGGCGGGGGGCACGAAGCGCAGAACAAATGAAAATGTGCTGCCCTGCCCGAGGAGGCTGTCGACCTCGATGCGTCCCCCCAATAGCGCTACGATACGTTTCGAAATGCTCAGGCCGAGACCGGTCCCGCCGTACTTGCGCGTGGTGGATGAATCGACCTGCGTGAAGCTCTCAAAGATGGTCCCGATCTTGTCGCTCGGAATCCCGATGCCGGTATCGGAGATCGAGAAGCGAAGGGCCCCGGACGACGACTGATCGCGGCCGGGTTCCACTCTCAGCACGACCTCTCCTCGTTCCGTAAATTTGACGGCGTTGCCCACCAGATTGACGAGCACCTGGCGCAGGCGGGTGGAATCGCCGATGACCGTGGCGGGGACGTCCGGGTGCACGAAGGCGATCAATTCGATGCCTTTGGCATAGGCGCGGACGGCCATCGACTCAGCGATTCTGTCGACGAGCTCATGCAGGTCGAAGGGGATCGCTTCCAATTCAAGATGCCCGGCTTCGATTTTCGACAAATCCAGGATGTCGTTGATCAACTCCAGTAGGCTTTCGGCGGCACGGCTGAATCGAGTGACATATTCCTGCTGGACCTGCGAGAGCGACGTCTCCTGAAGGAGATCGGCCATCCCGATGATCGCGTTCATCGGGGTCCGAATTTCGTGGCTCATGGAAGCAAGAAACTCGCTCTTGGCTTTCGTCGCGGCCAGGGCATGGTCCCGCGCTTGCTGCAGTTCCACATTCCGGCCTGCGAGTTCCGCGGCTGCGTCGGACAGTGCCTGCTCGGCGGCCTTGCGCTCGGTGATATCGGTCAGCGATCCCGCCATACGGACAGGTCGGCCCTGTTCGTTCCACATCGCCTGCCCTCGCGCACGAAACCAGCGGTCGTGACCGGACTGGGCGCGCAACCGATACTCGACGTCGTACGGCGTCTTGTTGGTAAGGTGGGCCTCCAGCGCTGTCCGGACGCCGCGCTCGTCGTCCGGGTGAAGACGAGCGGAGAGGTTGACGAACACATTATCGATTTCGTCATCTTCATATCCGAGGAGTTCTTTGCATCGCGGTGAGTAATACATCTCATTCGTCAGGATGTTCCAATCCCAGATGCCGTCGCTCGATCCTCTGACGGCGACCTGATACCGTTCCTCGCTTGTGCGGAGGGCGGCTTCAGCCTCTTTGGTCTCGGTCAGATCCTTGGCGATCCCGAGGTAGCCGGTGGGGCAGCCAAAGGCGTCCCGCATGGCGGTGACCAGGAGGGTGACGGGAATCTGCTGGCCGTCCTTTCGGACATAGGTCCATTCCCGTTCTTCATGCGTGCCTTGCCGCGCCTCTTCCACCAATATGTCGAATCCCTCGATGGGCCGCCCGAACTGGGACGACAGTTCCCGTCCCCGAGACTCCACTTCAGCCGGGAGGTGAAGCATGAGAGGGGTCTGTGTGCCGATCATCTCGTGCGCATCGTACGCCAGCATCCATTCCGCACCGCGATTGAACACGGTGATGACGCCATCAAGATTCATGGCGATGATGGCGACTTCGGTGGCGGCATCCAGTACGGCCTGGAGCCTCGCTTGGGTGTCGAGAATCTCATCGCGCGCCGCTTTCTGTTTCGTCTGATCGCGGCTGGTCCAGAGCAGCCAGTCGTCTTGCCCATCCTGCACAGGGAAGAGCGTGAGAGAAACTTCTGTCGAGATGACGTCGCCGAGCTTTTTCTTGCCGATAGTTTCCCCGTGCCATCGGCCCCGCTGCATGAGAAGGGAAAAGGAGACGGTTTCAATCTTGGTCACCCAGTCGGAGACGTACAGATCTTTCCACGATTTTCCAATGAGTTCGGCCGGGTCATATCCGTAGATCGCGGCATGCGCTCGATTGACATACGTGAAGCGCCCGGCTCGGTCGAGGATGGCGATCCCGTCGATGGCATGCTCGAGCGCAAATTGACACCGCGCCTGGATCGATTCGGACCGTGCGAGGGCCTCGATCCGCTGTGGTTCGTTGTCTGGAAATGGCGCGATACTCATGGTGCGATTAGCTGTTTCTCTGACCTGATCATTCCGGTGCGGATTGGTTTGTGACAGCGACCACGGGATCCCTTCTCGATGAGCGTACGACGGAACTGCGCTGTCGGGCAGGCCTTTCCTGCTTTCTCCTTATCGGTTGAGGGAGTCCGACCTTGAGGCGTCCAAGTTGGAGGAAAAGCCCTGGATATATGGGGGCGGATCAGGGAGTGACACAGGATCTGGCCCGCGACGGCGTCACTTCTCGGCGAACCAGCCGGCTTGGCAGCCACGTCGTAACGCGGTCGACCGTTGAGGGTATTAAGGAGTAGAGTCGGCGAGTGGTTGAAATGAGCCAAATTCGTGAGGGGCTTGAGCGAAGTGAGTCCGCGTGGTATGTAAAGTGCTTACGCGAAGCACTGGAAGGTGAGGGCGTTCGGAAACACATGGGATGTACACGATGAACTACAAGAGCTTGTTTTTGATGTCGATTTGCCTCGGCGCGCTGGCGTTGCCCGCCTGCAGTCACGCGCCGCGTCCACAAGAGGCTTCGCGGCCGGAGCCTGTGTCGGCAGACGCTTCGTTACAGCGGGGGGAGATCCCTGTCCTTGCAGGTGAATGGGAATACGAGGAAGGCGGGATGGTCGTGCCGTTGAGGCTAGATCGATTCGGTGACGGTAGCTATGATTTTAAAGACGGACGGTTTCGGACCAAGGTTGTACTCGATCACCGCTGGGAAGGAGCCTGGGCTCAACGCGAGAATGATCGGGAAGGGGGATTCGAGATCACGCTGTCGTCGGACTTTTCTGAAGGCGATGGTCGTTGGTGGTATACACGCATCGAAGGGGACACCGCTCCGAAGAAGGTCGGCGGGCGGTTTCACGTGATGAAGGTGCAGTCGTTAGTGGGCAACCGGCTTCTGCCCGCCGAGCCCGCTTCTCAGTAGCCGTTACCGCGACGTTCTGCTGCGGGATTGATCCCTTCATAGACGGCGGAGTAATCCATGTCTCCCAGCCCCAGGGCAATGGTGTCGATCAGCAGAGAGCGGACCCCTGAGAGCCCGCCGGAAAACAGGTGTGCCGTGTCTGCGGCAGCGGCCGTCAGCTCTACGTCTTTGAGCAGATGGCGCGTGGAAAAGTTCGGCCGCTCATAGTTCCGCTCCACCAGTCGAGGCAGTTTCTTGTCGAACATCGGCGCATAGAGCGCGCTCTTTCGCAACACCGCCATAAAATTCTCGACCTCGATCCCGCTTTGGCGAACCAGCCCCAGACTGAGGGAGAAGGCCGCCATTTCCGCGGCGATGAGCTGATTCAGCGCGAGCTTCATGACCGCCGCCTTTCCGGGGAGGCCGATCAGACGCACGTCCGACCCGAGGGCACGGAGCAGAGGCGACCATTCGGCATAGTGTTCCGGAGTTGCTCCGACCATGATCAGGAGCGTCCCCGCCTTCGCTTCGGCGATGCTGCCGAGGACCGGCGCTTCCAGGTAGCGCCCGCCCAGGTGCTCGACGGCTGCTTGGATCGAACAACTTTCCGAAGGGCCGATCGTCCCCATCTGAATAAGGGTACGTCCGCGGATCGCTCGGCTCGCGGAAGGCTCAAAGAGGACGGCACGAATGGCCGTCGCGTCCGACAGCAGGAGGAGGACCACGTCCGCGGTGGACATGGCCTCTGCCGCATTCGAGGCGATGGCAATACCCTGTTGTTGCAGTGCGAGGGTCTTTTCAGCGGAACGGTTATAGGCCGACAGGGTGTGGCCGGTGGCATGCAGCCGTTCCGCCACCGCCTGCCCCAACAATCCTGTACCCAGCAAGGCCACGTTCATCGGACACCTCCATGTGAGCGATGCGGGCCATCGTACAGAGAAGATTCGGCAGTTGAAAGGGCTAGACGAGAGGGGAGCGAAGGCCGGCACCTGCGGTACTGAACCGAATGAGGTGCGCGCGGGCCGGCGAAGCCAGATCCGCAGCCATGCCCAATGTGCCCTGCACGGTGGGATCGGGACGGTTGAATGCGAAGGCATGGCCTGCGGCGGTGGTGGCACGTCCTCCGCTTTCTTCGATTAACAGGACGCCGGCGGCGATATCCCATTCGTTGCCTCCCTCCAAGGTCACCACGGCATCAGCTCGTCCTGCCGCCACTAAGGCGAGGGCGTAGGCAATCG
>CABVRW010000021.1:9868-57516 GCA_902500785.1 uncultured Nitrospira sp. | reverse complement strand
ATTTCTAGCCGATAAGCTGCTCGGTTAATATGAAAATAAATAGATGTGCATTATTGTGCACTGGCATTCATGTGGATGGGTCACTAGTGTGATTACTAGGTCGTTGTCGCAACCGTGAATTGCAGGGTCGCAGAATCACAGCAGAATTATTGCTGACATTTTCTCGTCCCAGACTAGCAACCATTTGTTCGCATCCGAACCAGCACAACCATACCCGTACGTTTGTGCTGGGTTCTCCTTAATGAACGGCACCTCTATCCGATGCGCCCGGCAGTTCTCCTCTGTATAAGTGCCCCCCGTCAGCGACTCACATTGCAAGTGAGAGGGATGCGTTCACAGACATTCTTGCCCTCATGTTGCTGCGCACGTTCATACCGTAGGGTGTATTCAGAAACTATCGACTGATGCTGTCTCGATTCACTCAAGAAAAGAAGTTGCAGATCCTAAAAGAGGGACGGATCAAGGGTGGGATCAAGCGCGTATGCAAGAAGTATCGGATTTCTGCCAGCACCTATTATCGTTGGCGGGCGAAGCACCTCTCCACCACCCTGGACCCTGTTCTCCACTTACGGTCTTTGCAACTAGAGAACCGGCGACTGAAACATCGCGTCGCCGAGCTGTCTTTGGACTACACCATTCTCCGATCTGCACTGGTCAATGATCGAGGCAGCGAATGTTAGAGGTGTCTCAACAATCCGCTGCAGTGCTGCTGACGCCCGTCACACGACGGATAGCGAACAGTGTGTTCAGAATGACTCACCTCGTTCCCTTCGCATCGATTCGGCCCTCCTCGCAGTGGGCGGCCGGTTCAAGCGTGTCTCTCTTCATGGGGGAGGCCATCGTATGAAAGCCGTGATCATAGAAAGCGCTCCATCGGTGGGCACGATGCTGACGTTTCCTGTCGGAAACGAGTTATTGATCGACCATCTTCTCTCGGCGCTCAAACAGCAAGGCATCCGAGAGGTTGCCATCGTGTCCGGTGAGGAAGACCCATATATTCGCGAGCTGGTGTGTTTGGCCGGCCGCACTTGCGGCATGCTCGTGTTATGGCGGACAGAGTCCGTGTACCGCGGAACCGCCGGTGGCTTGCAGACACTGGAAGACTTTCTCGACACACCGACCTTTCTTTGCATCCATGCCAATGTCTATTTGCGCGATATGGACCTGGCTGCCGTGCTCCATGCGCACGAGGCACATCGCGCGGGCATCACGCTGGTCGCCCAGAGCATGGTGGGAAACGATCACGATTTGGAAAGTGTCGAAGTGGACCAGGCCGGGCTTGTCTCCCGGGTCAATATTCTGCATTGGTCGAAAAATCGTCGCAGTCGGCTCGCGCCTTGCGGGGTCTATGTTTTCAGCCGTGAGGTTCTGTCACTCGTCCCTCGTGACGAATATTTTGACGTGAACGAGCAATTGGTGCCCTTGGTGCGAAGCCGGGGAGGCTCGATTCGCGCGCACCAGATCGAGGGAGGGGTATATACGATCTCGGGACCGGAGGATTTCATCTGGTTGAACCGAGAGATTCTGCTGAAGGACATCCTGAACGGCGGGCGCGGTCCCGGCCCTCACGGTGGCATGGACGACATCGTCATCGGCGAAAACTCGGACATTTCTCCGCGTTCATTCCTATTGGGGCCGTTGGTAATCGGCCCCAATTGCGTGGTCGAAGACTATGTGCACCTGATCGGGCCCGCGGTGATCGGTCCGACTTCGTATCTGGAGAAGGGAAGTCTCGTGCGGGAGAGCGTTCTCCGGTCCGGTACGCGCGTGCAGGGCAATGCCAGGGTGGAATACTCCGTGGTAGCCGGAGACGAGACGGTGCCCGAGGGCATGCGCCTCCGAAGCACGTTCTGGACCTCGGCAAAGCCGGCTCGGTATGGGCCGCATGGATCGTCGAACCAGGCGGCACCGAACAAGCTGCTGCAACGGGCGAAGCGGACTCAACGATCGTCCGGAACCACGCAGAGGGGGGGCGGTCAACAATCGATATATGGCCTGATCAAACCTGTCGTTGATCTTGCGGGAGCGGCCGTCGGGATGATCTTCGTGGGTCCGCTCATGTTGTTCATCGCCCTGGCGGTCAAATTGGATTCACCGGGTCCGGTGTTCTTCTCTCAAAAACGGTGCGGAAAGAACGGGACGGAATTCTGGATGCACAAGTTCAGGACTATGGTGCCGGATGCCGAGCAACGTCAGAAGGAGCTGCTGGCGCGCAATAGTGTCGATGGACCGATGTTCAAGCTGGAAGAAGATCCGCGCATCACCCGCATGGGGAAACTTCTCCGCAGGACAAGTCTCGATGAGCTGCCGCAGTTGTTGAACGTCTTGCGCGGAGAGATGAGTCTGGTCGGGCCTCGACCGCTGGCCTATGACGAAATGAAGTTCTGCCCGACGTGGCGCGATGCGCGGTTGAGCGTGTCTCCTGGGCTGACGGGTCTGTGGCAGGTGAAGGCGCGCAATCGCAACCGCTTCTCGGAGTGGATCCGATACGACCTCGAGTACGTCCGCCGGCATTCGCTGCTGTTGGACCTGCAGATTCTCATCCGGACCGTTCGCGTGTTGCTGAAAGGAGTGTGATGAAGGTGTCGAACACTGCTGGGCTACCCGAAACACAATCTGCCCCCACTGGCGCTCGATCACCGTTCGGCCTGCGAGAGCACCTGATTACCATCTTCCGCCAAAAGAAGAAGCTGCTCACAATTTTAGGAGTGGCGACTATCGTGGCGGGTCCGGGCTCACTCTTGATGACGAATATCTATAGTGCCGAAGTTCGCTTGCTCATCCAGAATGCGCGGACACCGTTCAGCATGAGCACGCCGTTGACGGGGCAAGTGTTCACTCCCTCCGACATTACCCAAAAGGACGATGTGGCGACGGAGGTGCAAATATTTACCAGCCCGATCCTGTTGGACAAATTGGTCGACTACTTTGGAAACGAACGAGTGCTGACGTCTATGCGAGGGCGCTGGGATTGGGTGGCTGACATGCCGAAAACCGTCTTTAAACAGCTGGCCGTGCTGCCGCCCGTTGCCCAGGTACTGACGATGGTGGGATATGTTCCGAAGCCAGAGGATCTGCACTATCACGCCGTGCAGAAAATCAGAGCCCATCTGAATGTGGAAGGCGTGCGGCAAACCCACGTGTTTGTGGCCAGCCTCGATTCACCCGATCCGGAGTTCTCCGCCGATGCGCTCAATGCCTTGGTGGGCATCTATATGGATCATCAGCTGTCGATTCGAAAAGGCAAGGGGGCGCGTGAATTCTTCGACGAGCAGACGAAGCAGATGCGCGGCGAATTGCAGCAGGCCGAGCTCCGGTTACAGGCGTTTAAAGACAAATGGAACATCGTCTCCATCGAGGATCAGAAGCGGCATTTATTGCAACAAGTGACCCACACTGAAGCGGCGCTCCGTGAGAGTCAAGTGCAGGTCGCTGAAACGGAAGTGCGCATCACCAAGTTGAAGGAACGGTTGGCGGGGCAACAAGAAGCGATTCCACTCACAAACGTCTCGGAGCGAAATCCGATGCTGGATCAACTCAAAAACCGGTTGATGCAGATGGAGTTGGAGTATGCCCAGTATGTGCCGGACAGTCCGGCTGCCGCAGAACTTGTGCGGGAAATTGCCGCCGTACGTGCGCGTCTGCAGGCGGAGAGTACGAAGGTGACCGGCGCAGCCACCTCCGGTCTCAACCAAAATTACCAGGAGCTAAAGCGCAATTTGGTTACGGAGGAAGGGCGGCGAGAAAGCTTGCGACCTCGCCTCTCGGAGCTCACCAAGCAATTCAAATCCTACCGAGATTCTCTCAATACGTTGGATCAACGCGAGATGGAACTGAAGGGATTGATGCGCGAAGTCAAGGTGAAGCAAGAAGCGTTCGATGTCTACCTCAAAAAGGAAGAAGAGTCGCGTATCAACGAAGTGCTGGACCGCAAGGGGATTTCCAACGTCAATGCCATCGAGCATGCCATGGCTCCTCAGAAACCGGTCCATCCCCGCAAGTTTCTCAATTTAGTGATCGGACTGATGATCGGATTGGTCGGAGGATTCGGATCGGCCTATGTGTCCGAGTATATGCGCCGGACATTCGTCACCCGCGAGGAGATCGAGGAGACTCTTGGGCGACCGGTGCTTGCCGCGTTACCGCTCGTCCGTCCCGACACGTCCGACGCCGGGAACTTTGAGCTTGAGCTGCGCCAAGCTGCCCAGCACGTCATTCGTTCCTACCATGAACATGGCCTGAGAACGCTGCTCATCACCAGCGCCCTTCGCGGGGAGGGGCGATCACATGTCGCCGGCGCGCTCGCACGGGTGCTCAGCGAACAAAAGTTTCGCATGTTGCTCATTACCTTCGAGGGAGCCGGGCCTGAACAACCAGCGGCGGTTCATGCCGACAACGTTGTGACGTCAGGACGAGACGCCGATCGTCTGCTCCAGGATGTTCCCGAGCCGACGGATCGCCCGTATCTCCATCGATTGCGAGTCCGCAACAGGGACGGCACGGCGCTGGAGTTTGCCGAACATCTGGCCGAGGTCGCCAAGACGATGCGCGATCGTTTCGATCTGATTGTGATCGACGGTCCGGCGCTGACCTTGTTCCCGGAAATGCGCGTGGCCATTGCCGGTATCGACGGCACCATTCTGATCATTGAAGCGGAGCGGACGGTGGCGGTGGCGGCGGGCAGGACGATAGCGGCGATTGAGACCGCCGGCGGGCACTTGCTGGGACTCGTGCTGAACAAGCGGCGGTATATCATTCCGGAGTGGATTTACGGGCGATGGGTGGCGGCCGGCGGGAGGGAGGGCGTATGAGCGAATCAGGAGCAGGAGTCATGCAGGTAGACGAGGAAAGAGCCACGGCGGAGGGGTTCGTTCGAGAAGACGGGTGGTATGCGCCCTATGACTATTGGCTCACCCTGTGGGGCCTCTATGATCTCTACGCCTATGCGCTGGCGTTACTCGGTAATGTGAAGGACAAAGTCCTGTTGGATTGTGGCTGCGGTCCCGGTCACACGTCGGTGATGTTGGCCAAACGTGGCGCGACCGTCACCGCCTTCGACACGGCAGCCGGTCAATTGGACACGGCACGCAGGTTGGCGAAGGCGAACGGAGTCGACGTGGTCTTTCTCTGCCAACCCTTCGAGGAACTGGATTTTCCGGATGAGAGCTTCGATGTCGTGTTCGGCACGTTTGTCTTGCACCACGTCGATCTTCTTAAAGCCAGTCGTCAATTGGTGCGGGTCTTGAAGCCCGGAGGAAAAGCGGTCTTTATCGAAAACTCCGCGCTCAATCCGCTGCTCATGGCGGCCCGCAGCAAGGTGTGCGGAAAATTTGGGGTTCCGCAGTACAGCGACGACCACGAGCATCCACTGACTCGTCGCGATATCGCGACCTTGCAGAGCGCCTTCCCCGGCGCATGTACCATCCATTTTCCGAGCTTTCTGTTCTTTCGTCTCCTCGATTTCTACGTGTTCAAGAAGCGATGGGCATGGATGACCGCGCTGCTCCAGCGTTGTGATCAGGCCGCCGGATCGATTCCGTTCGTGCGTCGATACGGCTATTTGCAGATCGTCGAGCTGAGGAAGGGAACGAGTCGTGCGTAACGATGCTTCCGAATCCGGAACGGGCTGGTGGAGGAGAGTACTGCTCATGTGCGGAGTAGTTCTGTGTGCGACGAATGCCTGGTCGTCGCCTGCAACGGAGAGTGCGGCAGGCTGTCGACACGATGTGCCTATGCCGAACGGACATCGCCCGTCTCCTGGGGGGCGGGTCACGCTGACCCCGCCACTGAACGGCGCCTACATCGGGCTCTATAGTATCGGCTCGATCGAGGAGGACCACGAACGATTCGTCACGAAGAATCGTCATACGCCTGCCGTGGTCTTTACGTTTCATGACTGGGTCTCCGACGACGACTGGGCCTCGTCCTCACCGCATTTCCGTACCTTCACGGATTCGTTGGAAGCGTCTGTCGTCAGTCCGCTCCAGCTTGCCGAGCGGGTCCGAACGGAGGGTGGAGTGCTCGCCGTGGCCTGGGCCATCCAATGCTGTGATTGGGAGTCCAGATTATTCTGGTACGGGTTCCGCAAGCCGACGGTGACGGTTCCTCGTCTCTTGCGGGGCGATTTTGATGCGTACATCGTAACCGTCGCCCGCCAGATCAAAGCCTACGGACATCCGATTATGTTGACCCTGTTCAGTGAGTTTAACTATCAGGGATTGATGGGGTTCGGCACGGCGGGCGGAGACCGGCCGGAGGACGCCGATCATCTCTGTCGGCTGTACGGCGATCCCACCTGGCCGGATGGGCCGGAACGCATCAGAGACGCCTTCATTCACGTGATCGACATCTTCCGGAAGGAAGATGTGCGGAACGTGACGTGGTTCATGTACGCCGGCTCTCATTACATGAACCCGCAGCATGACGACTATAACCCGTGGTTGCACCCGAAGTATTTTTACCCCGGCGACGACTATATCGATTGGGTCGGGCAAAGCGCGTATTTCATCGATCCACGTGTCGTCCCCAAACTTCGACAGCAAGAACTCGGCACGTCCATCACGGACGCCTTGGCGTCGGGCTATGCCGCCTGGGGGACGGTGACTCAGCGGCCGCTCTTCCTTCCCGAGTTCGGCGTGCTCGGAGATGGGTCTGCCAGTCGAGCGCGCGTGATTGAAGAGGTCTTCCACGAAGTCTTGCCACGATTCGATCGGGTGAAAGCCGTCACGCTCGCTGATTTCAAGATTGCAGAAGATTTCTACGAGGTGCCTCGGCTGGGGACGTTCGACGATGAAACGGGCGCATGGAAACGGGCGGTTCGTGAGAATCCGCAGTACCTCAAACAGGCCTCTTTCACAAGCGGAGAATAATCCGATGCCGGCGCCGAACCACTCTTCGAAACGGCTCTATCTCTGTATGATCTTCGCGCTCTGTTTTGCGTTGCGCGTCGGGGTCGGAGTGGTCGTCGATGCGGCAGTGCCGGTCATCAAACGGGCGGATGTCTATTCAGACATTGCCGCGAATCTCACGCGAGGGCATGGTTTCGTGGCTGAACCGGGCGGCGCGCCGCTTATGTGGCGCGCGCCGCTGTACCCGGCCTTCCTGGCGCTGCTCTATGCGCTGTTCGGAGAGCATAACGAAACGGCCGTGTTTGTGGCGCAATCAGCCTTGGACGCGATCACCGTCGTGCTGATCTTGTCTATGGGGACACGGCTGTTCAGCGAGTCTGTTGGACTCGTCTCTGCCGTGATCTTCGCGCTGCATCCACTGTCGGCGTATTACTCGCTCCGATTCCTGTCGGAACCGCTCTTTACCTTGGCATTCACGGCCGTCGTCGCTGCCTGGGTGTGGGCAGTGGAGAATCGGCGTCCCATCGCCTATGCAGCGGTCGGGGCATTGGTGGCGCTCGCGGCCTTGGTCAAGCCGGTGGCGTTGGGGTTGTGGCCGCTTCTCATGGCCTGCGCCTGTTATCAGCTGCGCAGCGACTTTCGTCGTGCGCTGTCCGCCGCGACCACGCTTACCATCGCGTGTCTGATAGTCCTGGCCCCCTGGGCGATTCGGAACTATCGGGTGACGGGCGAGTTGGTGGTTGTGGCGACCGGAGGGGGATATGCCCTCTGGCTGGGCAATCAGATGGTGAGCGAAGGGCTGGAAGATTGGGAAGTCGATGAGCCGACCCGGGCACATCTGATCGAACGGCGCGGTGCGGTGATCGCGTCGGCAGGGGCTTCCGATCGATCGTTTGTCTCCGTCTCGGATCGAGCCACGATCCGCTCGGCGACTCAGCCGGTCCACATTACGGTGGCAGAAGATCATGCATTCTTTCTGGCCGCCTGGCGGGAGCTTGTCTCTCATCCGTTCGAGAGTGCGTTGCTGACGGTTCGGAAAGTGTTTCGATTCTGGTTCAGAATATTTTTTCCGGACAATCGCTGGGCGCAATCCTTCCTCGTGCTGTTCCAAACGGTATTTCTGGCCCTGGCGGCGATGGGCATGCTGGAGGCCAAACGGCAGGGAGGAATCTTGCTCCCACTCATGGTACCGATCATCTTCCTGACCGCCGCTCATGCGCTGACATTTGCCACGATTCGATACAGTATCCCCGCGCTTCCTGTCATGACCCTTCTGATGACAGTCGGCCTGCGCGAAGTCGTGCATGGACTGAGCGAGCGATGGGGATGGTCGCTCGGCCTGTCAAGGGTTCGGTGGCTGCGGTCTGCGCCGATTGGTGCACCGACGTCGTCGTATCGAGAGACTCGTTCATGATGACGCCTGCGTGGATGAAAGATTCTGACGGAAGCCGGAGCTGTTTATGAAACAGATTCGAGTGCTGATTATCCGCAATTGTCGAGGAATCACCGGCATGACCGGAGGAGAGACCTATCTTCTCTCGTTGTTGAAAGGATTCGATCCGAAACACGTTCGCTGTCTATTGGTATGCATCGTGAATCCCGCGCTGGGCGAAACATCCTGGTTGAAAGAATTGAAGCAAACCGGGTTCGAGTACGTCACGATTCCGATCGGGAATCCCTTCAACTTGAGTGATGTCTACACCGTTGCCTCGTTGATCAGGTCGTTTCAAGCCGACGTGGTCCACGCGTTGGATCACCGTTCCGATTTGGTCGGGGTTCTCAGCGCGAAAGTGACCGGCCGGCCGGTCGTCGCCTCGTTTCTGGGCTGGGTGAACTTCGAGAAAGGGTCCTGGCGAGCGACCGTGTATCCCGCCATCGATCGGATGATTCTCAAACGGCTGGATGCGGTGATTACCGATTCGGTGGCGATCGGTACCGAATTAAGGATGCGAGAGCAGGACCCGCCTGTCGTCGCGATCCGAAACGGCATCGATACCAAATGGTTCGATCCCACGCGCATGCTCACGCCCTCTTCCATTACCGATTTTGCCAACGGTGGCGATTTTGTGTTCGGCATGGTGGGACGCATCCATCCGGTGAAGGGGCATCTGAATTTCTTGAAGGCGGCGCGCACGATCCTGGACCGCCACCCTGGCACTCGATTCGTCATTGTGGGCACCGTGCTTCCGGGATTTGAGTCGTATCGCCAGACGCTGGTCGATTGGATAGCGGAGCATGATCTGGGATCGGCCGTGCTCATGGCGCATGTCTCGTTGGCTGAAATCCCCACCGTGTTTGCCTGTCTGGATGTATTGGTGGCGCCGTCCTTCGCCGAGAGCTTCAGTTTCACATTGCTTGAAGGCATGGCGATGGAAAAAGCGGTGGTGAGTTCAGCGGTCGGAGGGGCGGGGGAAATGATCACCCACGGCGAAACAGGGTATCTGATACCGGTCGACGATGTGCCCCGGCTGGCCGAGACCATGCTGATGCTGAGAAGCGCACCGGAGAAGGTGCGCGAAGTCGGCCTGCGTGCGCGCCGAAAAATTATCGATGACTTGGGAATCGAAGCGATGGCGGCGCGAACCTCTGAGGTCTATCTCAGATTGATCGAGTTCAAGCATCAGAAGACGAGCCGCTCCGCACAGCAGTACCGGTTGCGGGAGCAGCTGGACATGATCAGCGCCAAGTAAGTCGTCGTGGGTATTCAACTGGATTGGTTGTGGCGATGAAAATTCTGATTACCGGTTCGCAAGGGTTTCTCGGCAAGAGTCTGACCCATTTTGCCGCCAAGAACGGCCACCAGGTGTTCGGTGTCGCGCGTTCGGAATCCAACGACCGGATTGCCGGAATGGGATTCAGACGTTGTGCTTTGGACCAGGCGGATTTTCTCGACGTGCTCAACGGCTTTGCTCCGGATGTGGTGGTGCATGCGGCCGGTTCTGCATCGGTGGGCTATTCGTTTCAACAGCCGCGAGAGGATTTTCTGATGGCCGTCGAGACGTGGGTGTCCGTGCTGGATGCGGTTCGGAAGGCAGATGCCAATCCATTGGTCATTTTCCCATCCAGTGCATCCGTATACGGGAATCCGACCCGTTTGCCGGTACCCGAAGGGGCGAGCCTCCGTCCGATTTCTCCCTATGGGTTTCATAAGGTTGTGTGTGAGCAACTGGCACAAGAGTATGCGCAGTGCTTCGGCCTGAACGTGGTGGTCGCCAGGCTGTTCTCGACCATCGGTCCGTATCAGCAGCGCTTGCTGGTGTGGGAACTGTTTCGACAGGCGATCGACGACAACCCATATCTGACCATTCAAGGCACAGGGACTGAAACTCGTGATTTTCTGCATATCGACGATATCTGTCGCTATTTCCTGGGTATGGTCGGACGGGAGCCGAAAGGTTTTTGGGCGGTGAATGTGGCCTCGGGTGTCTCGACATCCGTGAGAACCATGGCAGAGATCGTGACGCATCTGGTTGGAAGCCAGAAAGCGATTGTTACGTTGAATAAGGAGTTGCCCGGCGATCCCAAACAGTGGCAGGCCGATACATCGTTGCTGCTCGATCTAGTGCCGTATCAGCCGAGCGACATCACAGAAGGCCTGGAGCGTTGTGTGCGACAGTGGTCGGCTAACCTCCCGTTGTTCGCTGAGAAGGCGCTACGTGGTGGGTTGGAGCGCCTGTCGTGAAGGGGCTGGTGTAACGCAGACATGTGGATTCAATGGTCTGGCATAAAAGTGTTGTCTCAGCAGGCCGCCCTGGTGTTTGCAGGAAAAATGACCGGGGCTTGCCTGGGGTTTGTGATGAGCCTGCTCGTCGCGCGCTGGATGGGGCCGGAAGAGTTCGGATTGTTTTCCCTGTTCATCGTGATTCTGATTTTCGGCAATGACCTCCTAGGAGACGGGTTGAGTCCAGGGGTGGTGCGGTTTTATGCCATGTATCGCCGTGCAGATCCCTCCAAGGCGGCTGAAGTGCTCACCAATGCTCTCGCGCTGAGAATTCTGCTCGGTATTCCGGTTGTCGTGGTCGGGGTGACCGTGGGAGCGCAATGTGCGGAGCGCGTGTTTCATAGCCAATCGTATGTGGTCCCGGTGGTGTTGGGGCTGGTCGGCTCCTTTGGCGCGGCGTTGTGGAGTTTTAACCTCTCGGTGTGGCAGGCCCGTGAAGAATTCGGGACCTATGGGGTGATGGTGCCGCTGATCAATATTCTGAGGGTTCTCAGTCTGCCGGTGTTGTCCCTAGGAGGATATCTCACGCTGGGCGGGGTCATGGGGTCTCACGTTGTCGTCTATTTCCTCTGTGCGCTATCGGGTATGTGGGCGCTACGCGGACATTTGGCACAGGTTCGTATCGACGGCGTATTGTTACGGGAACTCTTTCGATTCAGTAAGTGGCCGGCGATGGCTAGTCTCTGCTTCCTGCTTCAAGTCAACCTGGGCGTTCCGGTGCTCAGCTATTTCGCGGATGCCCGCGAAGCCGGGCTTTATGGCGCCGGGTCCTCCTTGTTGATGGGAGTGGATTTTTTGACGCTTAGCTTGTTGACGGCGTTACTTCCGAAGGTCAGCCGATTGAGCGGGATCGAACAGTGCCGATCCTATGTGCAACGCTCCTTTCCCGCATATGCACTCATTGCGGTCGTATTGCTTCCCCTTCTATTTTTCGCGCGGCCGCTCGTCCTTGGGTTGTTCGGTTCAGCCTACGAGGGCACCGTCGACGTCTTTCAGGTGTTGTTTGTCGGCACATTGGGGACCCTGGTGACGCATCCCCTCTATCTGGTTCTCTATACGATGAATCGGCCGCATCTGCACACGCTATCCGGAATCGTAGGCTTAGTCGCCTGGGTGCTGACCGCCGTCTGGCTCATTCCGCAATTCGGGGCCGTCGGAGCCGCATGGACCACGCTGTGTTCTCGTCTCGTCCAGTCGCTGATGATCGTTGGCATCCTCTGGCATGTGTTGGAGCTCGGAAGATCGTCTGGGTTGGCAGCGCGCTCGGTCATGCCGGATGTAAGAAGATCATGAAACTGGGAGCAACGACATATACTGTTCCGACTCTGGTGGGCGCGACTTTGGGCGCCTCCGTCTTGGCGCTCTCAACCAAAGCCTTGGCCTTGGTGATTGCCGGCAGTGCATGTGTCGGGATGATGGCCTCGGCAGCGTTCCCCTATTTCATCCTTGTCGCCACCATTCCCGTGCAGGTTGATTTGTTGGGGGGCGTGACGGTCACCAAGCTGATCACGCCGTTGGCCATAGGCATGGTGACCATCAATGCGCTCATCCGTCGCGGACCTTGGCCGGTTCTTTTGCGATGGCCTGCAGGCTACCTTGCCGGCACGTTCTTTCTGACCTCGCTGTTGTCGCTCGTCCTCGCGGAGGGCTTGCGTGGATTTCCCGGCGAGGCGGCGAAGATTCCGGTTTATGGGACGCTCTTCTTTTTGACCCTGACCTTCAATCGCACGGCCGATGATCTCCGTCGCCTCTTGTGGGTGATCACGATTACCGGTGTCGGTGAGGCGCTCATTACGGCGGCCCAGGTCCACTACGGTTTTGTGATGCCCGGAGATTGGCGAAGAAACGTCGGTCTTCCCGGCGAAGGGGGAGTAGACGGGGCATTTATGTCCATATCGGAGGGAAAGGTTCGAGCCGAGGGTACCACCGCCCATCCGATTTTTCTCGCAAGTTTCTTTTTGATGGCCATGCCCTGCACCACATTCCTGCTTCTCCATGAGAAGCATCCATGGGTGAAGGCCTCGCTTGGGGCTATGCTCGGCCTTATGGGCTATGCCTGGTTCTACACCTTTGCGAGAAGTTCGGTCGTCGGTTTCGCACTTCTCATTGTGGTTGCCCTGTGGTTTCAATCCAAGCTCGTGCGGAAGCTGTCGGTGATCGCGCTCGTGCTGGCTCTGGCCGGAGGTCTCAGCTACCAGGTTGTCTCGGAATGGTTTCAGGCCGGGATCCATACCGTGGAGAGTCAGAGCCTCTTCGGCAAGGCTGATCTGAACGAAAGCAGCGGGAGCCTCGCTTTTCGACGGGAGTCGATCGTCGGCGGCTGGAATCTTTTTTGGGCGCACCCGTGGTTTGGTGTCGGATTCGGAGAGGCTATCAACCACTATGTCAAATATTTGCCCTCGTGGGCCGACCATTATTATCACCCCGCGGTGATCCACAATATGTTTCTCGAAGTGGCGAGTGAGCTGGGAGTCTTCGCTCTTTCGGCATTTATCGGCATGTGGGCATGGGCCTTCGTGTGTCTCAAACGCGGGCTTAGTATTCCTGCCCTGCGTTCCTACGCGGTCTTGTTGACGAGTCTTCTTATCGGGCAAATCGCGTTTTTAATGATCACACCGATGGTGCGCGAGATTTGGCTGACGTTGCCCATGGCCATGGCGATCGGACATATGGCTCGGTCGAATGCATCACAGGAGGGCGAATTCTTTTCCGCGCGAGTCGATGAGGGACAGCCGCAGCAAATCTGGAGAGATGAGCGTGCGAAACGCCTGCCTGCCGCCAGGGCAGAAATGAGGACATGATGGGAATTCGAGTGACGGTCGTCATTCCAGCATACAACGCCACAAAGACGATTCATGACGGCCTGGAATCGTTCGCCCGGCAATCATTTCCGGCTGGGGAGGTCGAGCTCATCATCGTCGATGATGGATCGACGGATGGCACGCCCGAGTATATCGAACGATGCGTCAAGAATTGGGGACACGAGCAGCCACGTGTCCGCGTGATACGCCAGGCCCATCAGGGGCCTGCGGCAGCCAGGAATCTCGGCGCAGAGGCCGCTCACGGAGAGTTCCTTTTGTTCACCGATGCCGATTGCGTGCCGCACATCGACTGGATCAAGGAAATGGTGGCGCCGATCAGCTCGGCCGGTATCGCGGCTGTCAAGGGTGCGTACAAAACTCAGCAAACCAGTCTTGTGGCTCGCTTCGCGCAGGCCGAGTTTGAGGCCCGGTATCGTCAGCTGGCAGCTGCCGAATATGTGGACGTGGTGTTCTCCTACTCGGCGGGTTTCCGCCGCGAGGTGTTTCGTACGATCGGTGGTTTCGACACCAGTTTTCCCGTTGCCGACAACGAAGACACGGACCTCTCCTATCGGGTCGCGACGGCTGGCTACAAGATCAAGTTTAATCCATCGGCCATTGTCTATCACCAACATCCGGCGACACTGAAACAGTATCTCCGGAAGAAACATAGCCGGGCCTACTGGCGGGTCATGGTGTACAAGCGGTTTCCCGGGAAGGCTATCCGAGATTCCTATACCCCGCAAACGCTCAAGCTTCAGATCGGTTCGGTGGTGCTGGCTGCGGGAGCGATCGCGTTGATACCTCTTGTGCCTCATGCCATCTATGTCGCGGCATTGTCCGGCGTCCTCTTCACGGCCACGGCGGTGCCGTTTCTGTGGCAACTGCCTCGCGAGGATCCAGGATTACGAATTGCCGCGCCATTTTTGCTGATGTGCCGAGCCGTTGTCATGGCGTCCGGGTTGATGCGAACCGTGCCGTTATTGATGAGCAAGACGAACTAAGATTTTCTGTTACGTGGAGGGAGGCGAGTCATGCGAGGTATTTTTCACGCTAGTTGGGCGGCGTGTTTCATGGTCCTGAGTTTGGCGGCCGTCGTGCAGGCATCCGAGAACGAGCCGGTTGTTGTTGCGTCTCCGGAAGCGGGCTGGAGCGGCCCGTTTCGATTAGGCGCGGGCGATGTGCTCAACGTCTTCATCTGGAAGCACAAAGAGTTGTCGACCATTGTCACCGTTCGTCCCGATGGAAAATTTAATTATCCGTTGATCGGCGAAATTGAAGCCAAGGGGCTCACGCTGGGAGAGATCGAGGAACGGATCAATAAGCAGCTCAAGCAGCATATCCAAGATCCGCAGGTCACGGTAATCCTAGAGGCGACGCATAGTTTTCGTATCTTCGTTCTGGGGGAAGTGATGCAGCCGGGCGTCTTTGATCTTAAAGGACCGGTGACCGTCATTCAGGCGCTGGCGATGGCCAGAGGGCTGACCACGTTTGCCTCGCGGAACAAGATCTTCATCGTCAACCCCGCGCGCGGCAACGAACAGCGCATTCCGTTCAGCTACAGCAAGTTTGTTCAGGGAGAAGACACGAATCAAAATGTGATGCTTCGCCCCGGGGACACGGTGATCGTCCCCTAGTGCGTGTGATCGCGGAACTGTTTGGGACGAAAGCGAAGTCGAGTGTCACAGAAAAATGAGTGTCCGGCCGCACCTGCGGGCCGCGTAAGCGGGCGAGGAACCGTTTGGAATGGGGCAGCGGTGGTGGCTGAGTCGGCCTTCCACTGGTTGCGTCTTCCGCTGGCCGGGATGGCATTAGCCTTCGGTGCATGGCTGTGTCCGCCGATACTCTTTGCACAGGAGTCGGAGAACACGGAGTTTGTTCGGCCGCAGCGTGAGTTCGGTGAATTACCGTCCTGGCAGAATCAAATGGGATATGACCGGATGCCTGCGTCGGAAAAATTGCTGTTAGGCGCTCCGATTCGCCGCGAGGGATTGACGCCTCGACTCACGCTCACCGAAGAATATACGGACAACGTCTTTTTTACCCCGCAGAATCGTGGGTCCGATTACATCACCAAGATTTCGCCGGGGCTGGGTTATCGGACGTCCGGGCGGGATGGACAGCTCTCCGTTGATTACGCGGTGGAGTCCAGAGTTTACGCGAACAATACCAATCAGAACAGAGCGGTGTCGCGGCAGAATGGGGAGCTGTTTGGAATCTGGAACCTGTCCGATCGGACGTCTCTGACCCTGTTTGACCGCTTCGAATCATTTCAAGACCCAACGGAGCAGCAGGTGCCCGGCATCCTTGGCGCATTCGGACGCACCTCCATCAACATCGCTGCCTTGATGGTTAAGCACCGCCTCACCCCGTCCGTGGATCTCCTGGCGAACTATGGCAATTTTCGCTGGTCTGTCGATGCGCCGGGTGCCATCGACAGTATGACCCATGAAGGCGAGGTAGGGGCGAGAGTGCGCGAGACGCAGTGGGGGCGTACCACGGTGAAGTACCGATTTCGATTCTTTGATTTTCAGCAGGGGCGTGATTTTCAATCGCATTCTGCGCTGATCACCCAGGAAATGGATTTGTCAGAGACGCTGGTGGTCAGCGGAACGATCGGTGCGGTTCGTGTGGAGCCGAACCCTTCGACAGTCGAGGTTCTCGCACAGGCGTCCATTAAAAAGTCGATCGGAGACGCGTTGTATGAGCTGAGTTATATGCGTGACGTGTTTCCTCCGTCGGGAGGGCTCAGTCAACCACTCGTTGGAGATTTTGTGCGCGCGTCGGCCAAGATCCGTCTGGCGAACAATGTTCTTTTTGATGCCGGGCTGACGTGGATTCTTACCAGTACCAGCTCAGACGATTTGACGGTGCACACGTTGAAATGGAATGTCGGCATGTCCTACACGCCCGCGTCGTGGCTTGTGGCTCGGCTGGGGTACGACATGTTTGATCAGCGGGAAGACATTCTGGGCACGTCCGCGAATCGTCTGGCGAACAAGGTCAGCCTGCGAATGATCGCGACATTCTGACGTGGTGTACGAGCGTATATTCCGATGAAACCTGGTGAGGCACCGCATGGAGAGCAGTAACGCGACGGACGCTCTGAAGACAGCGGCCGACGGACTTCGTATCCTGTTTATCGCGCCGGCTCCGCGTGCCGGGACGGTGCAGTATACGCACAACCTGGCCGATGCACTTGCGCAGCGTGGCCACCGGGTGGTGCTTGCCACCGGTGTGGGATTTGAACTGGCGGATTATCCGAGGAGCTATGAGGCGATCGAGGTCTTCGACCGGTATCGACCACGGCCGCTTCGACTGCTTCGATTTCTGTGGACGTGTCTGACCTTCCGTCCACAGGTCGTCCATCTCCAAGGGGCGCAGCACCCGGCCCTGTATATCCTGTTGTGGGCCATGCTCCGCATGCTGGGGAGTACGTGCTTCGTCTATACCCCACAGGACGTGCTGCCGAACTCGCTTCGACCCTATCACATTCGAGCATTTCGTTATCTCTATGCACGCATGCGGCATGTCTTCTTGAACGCGAAACAGAATGAGGCATTGGTCATCGACAATTTCGGCGTGTTACCCGATCGGATAACGGTTCTTCCCATCGCTGATCTGACGGCCTTCGTGCGGAAGCATGTCATCCCCGAACCGCCGGACATCCCGCCCGGGAAGAAAGTCGTGCTCTGTTTCGGGCTGATTGAGCCGAGGAAAGGGATTCATACGCTGCTATCCGCCGCACCGGAGGTTCTTCGGCAGGTGCCGGAGGCCTTGCTGCTGATTGTCGGGAAGCCGCTGATGGACATCGCGCCGTTGCAGCGCCAGCTGACCGATCTGGGTTTGCTGGAACGAGTGCGCTTAGTGCCGCAGTATGTGAGTTTTGCGCAGATGGCCGGCTACTTCAGCGCGGCACAGCTGTTGGTTCTGCCGTATGAGAATGGCTGGAACAGTGGAGTCCTGGCTTCGGCGTTCGGATTCGGCAAGCCCGTCATTGCCACGCGAGTGGGCGGATTCGATGAAGTCGTTCAAGACGAGGTGACCGGCTTGCTGGTGCCTGCGAAGGATCCGGCCGCGCTGGCGCAGGCAATTGCGCGGCTTCTGATTGATGAGGAGCTATATGCGCGCATGGCGGAGAATGTGCAAGTGGCGGCTCGAAACATCTCATGGGAAGCGATCGCGCGGACCACTGAGGCACGCTATGAAGATGTGCTGGGAATAGGAGCGAACTGTGCAGTATCGCAGGCTCGGCAGCACTGACCTCATCCCATCCGTACTTGGCTTCGGGTGCTCGATGATCGCGTCGTTGGCGACACGGTACTCACGAGCCGAGGTGGAGGCGAGTCTTTGCGATGCCAGGGAGGCGGGTATTACGTTTTTCGATACGGCCGACGTCTATGGTCAGGGCGATAGTGAACGGCTGCTGGGGAAGCTGCTTCGAAGCCGAGGCGAAGGAATGATTCTCTGCACCAAGTCAGGGTTAACGGTCGGACCGATGGAAGGCGTGGTTCGACTCATCAAGCCGGCCGCCAATCTACTCCTGCGGCGCTGGCACGGCGCACGAGTCGCCACCACACGGGCACGACGCCGACAGGAGCGGCAGTGTTTTCACCCGGACTATCTTTCCGGAAGAATCGAAGGAAGCTTGCGTCGTCTCAACGTGAATCGGATCGATCTTTTTTTATTGCACAACCCTCCGGTTGATATGCCGCAACGCGATGCGGTGTTCGAGTTGCTGACACGTTTCAGGACGCAAGGCAAGTTGCGGCACTTTGGCGTGTCCTGCCGATCTTTGGAGGATGCCGCCCACTGGCTCGGACAGCCGGATGTCGCGTGTGTGCAGATCCCTCTCGACCGGAGCCGTATGGAGGCGGCCATCCCGGTGCTGGAGCGCGCACGCGCCCAGCAGGTGGGCGTGATCGCACGGGAGGTGCTTGCCCATGATGCGCTCGCCAAAGGATCCGTTTCCGATGCCTTGTATCCTCTCGTGCAGCGTGCCGAGATCGGCGTCGTGCTGGCGGGAATGAGTTGCCGTCGGCATGTGGGGGAGAATGTGCGCGCGATGGACGTCGCAATGAGGTCTAGCCATGTTGCTTGATGCACGATCGATCTCTGACGGAGAGACCCTAACGGCCGACCTGTGCATTGTCGGCGCGGGCGCCGCCGGGATCACATTGGCGATGGAATTGCTGGCGACCGGCCTGGACGTGATTGTACTGGAAGCCGGCGGTAAGTCGAAAGCCGGACCAAGTCAGAGCCTCTATCAGGGCGCGCTGAACGATCCGGTCCGTCACCTGCCGCTGGATCAAGCTCGTTACCGGCAACTCGGAGGCACCACATCTCTGTGGGGCGGCCGCTGCATTCCGTTCGATTCCCTAGACTTCGATCGGCGCGAGTGGGTCGCATATAGCGGTTGGCCGATCTCACAGAAAGAGATGGACGGCTATTACCGACGTGCCCATACCTATTGTGAATGCGGCGAGTACGACTACCGTGTGTCGACCGCCCTTCCCGGTGCCCCATCTTCGATGTTGCCAGGATTCGAGGACGGGGATGTGAATACGTCCTGCATTGAACGTTGGAGCCCACCGACGCAGTTCGGAACGGTGTATCGGCCGATCCTCACGCGTGCACCGAACCTGCGCGTCCTGCTGCATGCCCTGGCGGTTGAATTGCACGCCTCACCGGACGGCACGCGGATCGACTCGGTCGACGTGGCGACCTTCAGCGGTCGTCGCTTCACCGTTCGCGCCCGCACTATCGTGTTGGCCGGCGGCGGGTTGGAAACAACGCGATTGCTGCTGGCATCGCGGCGTGTACATCCAGAGGGGATCGGTAACCATTCAGATTGGTTGGGGCGCGGCTACATGTCGCATATTCACGGCGTGATTGCGAGCGCCACCCTGACGGCGGGACAGGACGTCATGTTCGGGTATGAAGCCGATCCGCAGGGGGTGTTTTGCCGGCGGCGCATCGGCTTCTCGGAACAGGCTCAGCGCCGGCACCGCCTCTTGAACCTGTACATGTTGTTGGATCGGCCCTTGGTGGGAGATCCGGACCACGGCAATGCGGTCCTTTCCGCGGCGTTCTTGCTCAAACGCTTGCTGGGGGGGAGGCAGCAGGAGCAATTAGGGAAGGGGAAGTATGCCCTCTATTGGCGGCATATCAAGAATATTCTGGCGGGATCGCCCCAGGCGTTGTCGGTGCTCCCGAAGTTCGGTCGAAAGCGGCTGCTTCAACGGCGGCGGATACCTTCCTTGCTGATGCGGTCACGTTCAAATACGTATTACCTCTATTTTCAGAGCGAACAGGTGCCCCATCGAGACAACCGCGTGACGTTGGATGATGCGTGTGACGAACTCGGCATGCCGCGGCTGCGGCTTCATTTTCAAGTCACGGAGCAGGACCGGAAAAGCGTGCAACGGGCGCATGAGCTCATCGATCAGGAGTTGCGCCGACAGAACTGCGGCTACCTGACCTATTTGGGTGACGATGTGTCGCAATTGATGGACGACGTGAAGGCGGTGCTGGGCCATCACATCGGAACCACGCGGATGTCCGCCGATCCTTCGCAAGGCGTGGTGGACGAGCAGTGTCGAGTGCATGGAGTAGCCAATCTGTTTGTCGCCAGCAGTTCGGTGTTTCCGACGTCCAGCCACGCCAATCCGACGTTGACGATCGTCGCCATGGCCTTGCGCCTCGCCGATCATCTCAAGGCGGCTCATCTTGGTAGGGCGCGAGTCTGAGTAGTTATTTCTGTGGGAAAGGGGATCACTATGTATTGGAAGAACAAACGTGTGCTCGTCACCGGAGGCGCCGGTCAGATCGGCTCCCATCTCGTGGCGCGTCTCGCCGCCGCGGGCGCGCAGGTGACCGTGGCGGACAATCTGTGGCGCGGGAAGAAGTCGAATCTGCTCGGTGAAAATGGGGCGCCGGTGATCGACTTGGATCGCCGGTTTCTGGAGCTGGATCTGTGCGACTATCGGAACTGCGAGCGTGCGACGGAGGGGCAGGACATCGTCTATCACCTGGCCGACGTGGTCGCCGGCATCAACTATGTGTTTGGGAACCAATTCTCGCTCTTCAACACGAACCTGATCATCGATTCCAATATGCTGCGGGCGGCCATTGCCAGCAAGGTGTCCTCCTACGTGTATGTGGGGACCGCCTGCAGTTACCCGGCCGAACGCCAAAGCAAATTGAACCCGCCCCCGTTCAAGGAAGACGATGTGTATCCGGCGTCACCTGAATCATCCTATGGGTGGAGCAAGCTGATGGGGGAGATGGGATGTGATTTGGCCCGTAAAGAGAAGTTGTTGGATATCGGGATTCTCCGGTTCCACAACGTCTATGGGCCGCATTGTGAAATGTCCCCCGAGAAATCACAGGTCATTCCGTCGCTGATCCGCAAGGCGGTGCGGCATCCGGACGAGGAATTTGTGGTGTGGGGGTCCGGAAAGCAACGTCGGGCCTTCGTGTTCGTGAGTGATATCGTCGACGCGTTGGTGACGGTGGCTACGAAGGGTATGAATCAGGGTGTCATTCAGATCGGACCAGATTACAGCACCTCGATCAAGGAGATCGCGGAGCGGGTCTGTGCAATTTCAGGAAAGCAGATCAAGATTCGGTTCGACACCAGTAAGCCCGAAGGCGATGTCGACCGGGCCGCCGATTGGAGCAGGGCGCGCGACATCCTCGATTGGTCGCCCGAGACCAGTATTCAGGAAGGGCTTGAACGAACCTATGCCTGGTGCGAACGGCAGGTGTTGCAAGCCATCGGGCGAGGATGAGGCAGCTGGTTTTTGCTCAGTCGATCCCGCGCGCGCAGATGAATGTGTGATGAGCCGGGCCGGATGGGTCCGAGTATCCCAGTTGTAACAACGAAGTGAGGCAACATCGTGAAAAAGGCATTGATTACCGGCATCAGCGGGCAGGATGGGTCGTATCTCGCAGAGTTATTGTTGGCGAAGGGGTATGAGGTTCATGGCATTATCCGTCGGTCCAGCTCGTTCAATACCGGCCGTATCGATGCGATCTATCAAGATCCGCATGTTGCCGAACCGAGACTGCGGCTGGTGTATGGGGACCTCAACGACGCCAGTTCGCTCAATAAGATTTTGCGTACGATTCAGCCGGATGAGATCTACAACCTGGGGGCTCAGAGCCATGTACGTGTGAGTTTCGATGTGCCCGAATATACCGCGGAGGTGACGGCACTGGGGACCGTCCGCCTGTTGGAAGCGATTCGGGAATCCGACATTCAGCCCAAGTTTTATCAGGCTTCCTCCAGCGAGATGTTCGGTAAGGTGCAGGAGATTCCACAACGGGAGAGCACACCGTTTTATCCGCGCAGCCCCTATGGCGCCGCCAAGGTCTATGCGCACTGGATTACGGTCAACTATCGCGAGGCGTACAATCTGTTCGCCTGCAGCGGTATTCTCTTCAACCATGAATCACCTCGGCGAGGTGAGACCTTTGTCACCCGGAAAATTACGCGCGCGGCGGCACGAATCAAGCTGGGGGTGCAGCAGGAGCTATATCTTGGAAACCTCGACGCCAAGCGCGATTGGGGATTTGCCGGAGATTACGTGCAGGCGATGTGGATGATGTTGCAAGCGGATCAACCGGATGATTATGTGATCGCGACAGGCGAAACACATACGGTGCGGGAGTTTCTCGACCGTACCTTCAGTTACCTCGACTTGGATTGGAAGCAATACGTGAAGATCGACCCGCGTTATTATCGACCCACGGAGGTCGAGCTGCTGATCGGGGATGCCACGAAGGCGAAACGGGTCTTGGGCTGGGAGCCGAAGGTGTCGTTTCAGGAGCTCATCGTGATGATGGTCGAGGGCGATCTACGCGCCGAACGAGGCATTCTGAACGGCACCAGGGGGGCATGCTGATCATGTCGTATTGGACGGACAAGCGAGTTGTGGTGACGGGTGGGGCAGGGTTTTTAGGGTCAGTGGTGGTGACGCAGCTTCGGAAGCAGGGCTGTCGTGACATCG
This sequence comes from uncultured Nitrospira sp., assembly GCA_902500785.1. GTDB lineage: Bacteria > Nitrospirota > Nitrospiria > Nitrospirales > Nitrospiraceae > Nitrospira_A. Next base: position 35,132 of record CABVRW010000021.1, on the reverse strand, counting down.
TGGTCCCGCGGAGCCGCGACTATGATCTTGTGGACATGGGTGCCGTCAAGCGACTGTATGCGGACGCAAACCCAGATTTGGTGCTGCATTTGGCCGCCCGTGTGGGTGGGATCGGGGCGAATCAAACCCATGCGGGGCAGTTTTTTTACGACAATCTCATGATGGGAACTCAGCTGATGGAGGTCGGTCGCCAAAGAGGTCTGGAGAAGTTTGTCGCGTTGGCCACGATCTGCGCCTATCCCAAGTACACGCCGGTGCCTTTTCGTGAGGAGGATCTCTGGACGGGGTATCCGGAAGAGACCAACGCCCCCTATGGTTTGGCCAAGAAGATGATGCTGGTCCAAGCGCAGGCCTATCGGCAACAGTATGGATTCAACGCCGTCGTCCTATTTCCGGTGAACTTGTATGGTCCTGGAGACAACTTCGACATGCGGACGTCCCATGTGATTCCGGCCTTGATCAGAAAATGCGTGGAAGCGACGGACCGAGGCGACAGTCGAGTGGTGTTGTGGGGAGACGGCACACCGTCTCGAGAGTTCCTCTACGTGGATGATGCGGCTCGAGCCATTCTGCTTGCCGCCGAGCATTACAATGGGAATGAGCCGGTTAATATCGGGACCGGGCAGGAGATTACGATTCAGGCGCTGGCTCATATGATCGCCGCTGCCGTAGGGTTCACCGGCGAGATCGTCTGGGATACGGCGAAGCCGAATGGGCAGCCGCGCCGCTGCCTGGAAGTGAGTCGAGCCACACAATTGTTCGGGTTTGAAGCCGCGACGGTATGTGTCGAGGGCATTCAAAAGACCGTCTCCTGGTTTCGAGCGAATCGGAAGACCGTCCGGGAAGTCGCGTTTTGATCGCCGGTGCGATGTCCTGTCCTGCCGATGTCACGGCGCCATGCGCGGAACCTCTCCCAGTTCAGCAGTTCGGATGTAGCTTTCCATCGGACAGATATACGCACGAGAGGAGCGCGGAGGTGTTCGTCATGACGGCGTTTTTCAGGGCCGCGCCCTGTTGTGTTCCGGGACGGATCAAGCAGTCATAGGGGAAGATTCCGGGAATCATCCAGGACGGATGTGCCGACCACATGGCAAAGCCATGGACTTGCGGATATCCTGAGATGATGCGCGGCAGGCCTGCGGCGATTTTCTGCGCCGCCCAGCTCGAATTCTTCAGCATTCCATCTGCAAAGCCCAATTCCATGAAGAACACCGGTTTGGTCGGTGCCGCTGTGTACACTTCGCGCATTACTGCATCCAGGGCGGCAAAGTGATCGTCGATGGGGATGACATGGTCCTGGGTCAGCCCGGGCCAGTCCTTCGCATAGTAGTCGATCATATAAAAATTGAGGCTGACCCAGTCCACATATTGATCGCCAGGATAAAAGTTGGCGAATGAGTGGCAACTCTGGAGGAGTTGCCGGGCGTAGGTCTTATCGATCGACGAGGGAAGGTCGTTGACATCGTATTCGATCTGATTCACTTGGTTCACGGACCATCCCATGGTGTCAAACGTGAGGAATTTGAGACCTTCTCGTCGGACAAAGAAATCATAGTAATAACGCTGTGCCGCTTTGAGGCGTTCCACCCCGTCGCAGATGTAAGGAGTTCCCATGTCGCTGTAGAGCGAGCTGTAGGGAAGCGTGGAAGGATGGAACTCCGCAAAGCCACGTTTGTTTTCAATGGCCCATTGTAATGATTTGTCTCCACTCGGTCCGAAGCCGCCGAAGTAGTCCGCTCCGACCCCGTTGGGTTCCCGTCCCGCTATGAAAAACACCGGCTTTCCATACTGCCTGAGCTCAGCGGCGAATCGGCGAAGTTCCGTGTCGTACACTCCGTTGAGCAGTTTATCGACCGTGAATCCCTGCGGCGCTTCCGATTCGCCGGGAGCGGGGTGTGTGTTGTAGGCCTGAACAACAATCACTTTCCCTTCCTGCCACGCCAGGTTGCCCGCCTGCACATCGAAATGTGGCTGTCCCGCCGCGTCGTATCCGTTGGCCCACGATCCTCGATACTTTGACCAGAGGGCGGTTTTGCGCCCGCTTGCCGATTCGAAGGTCGTGATGTCGTTCTGAACCCACTCGTATTGTCCTAGGTACAGCCCTCCTGTGGGAGGCGGGACAATCTTCAGCAGCGAATAATCTCTCACTGGCGTGGTCTGAGTTGAAGGGACAGGAACTTTCTGTATTTGCTGCTGCCGTTTCCGATTGTTCCATGATTGCGCTTCCACCGGCGTGGGTAAGCTGACCGACAACCAGATTCCAGTCACGAAACTGAGTGTGAGGACAACGGCCAGATGTTTCATACAGAGTGTTGTCATGATGGAGCCTCCGAGTATCAGCTCCCGGTATTAGGCAAGGACCGTACCATGTAGGGAACTGAGTTGCAGCTCGGAAATCGAGGGAAACGGCGTCTTATGCCGTGAGAGGATGGTAGGTCGAGGCACATTCTTGAACAGAATGCCGGTGAGACCATCCGATACATAACAGTAACGGAGGATCATCCTATTCCAGGACTGCCGTTCTGGAGGTCATATCACGCCGTGCAGGTTCTCCTTTTTTCGTCTTTCCTGCAGGTCCGTCTTTCTTGCCTGAACGTGCGGTTGAGCCGTGATCGAGCGTTTCCACAGCCACTCTCATCTGTCGGGCACCCTGCCCAGCACAAATGTACTATACGAATTAATACGGGACGCAGAACAATGGCACCATTGTCCGATGTTGTATGGCACGGATTCTTGTAGAACCGGCGCTTACTCAGTGGGACTCACGGGGCGAAGCTATGTCAATGGATGTTCATTCAGACTCTTCCGCTCCCTCGCGTCCTCTCGCTCTTGAGACCGACCTGCAGTGGTACGCCATCAGAACCAGGTCGCGTCAGGAAAAAAAGGTGTACGAGCGCCTGTTCGGTATCGGCATCGAGCCTGTTCTTCCATTGACCAGAGAGCTGCGCCAGTGGTCGGACCGCAAAGTCCTGACGGAACTGCCGCTCTTTGTCGGCTACTGTTTCGCACATTTCTCCCTGAACAACCGTCGGATGATCCTGCAACTCCCTGGTGTCGCGGGGATTGTGGGCGCCAGGGCTCCTGAGGCTATTCCTCTCGCTGAGTTAGACGCGATCAGAGCACTCTCTGCGAGCGAACGTCTCGTGGAGCATCATGATTACTATGCCGAAGGGACCTGGGTGGAAGTCGTGAAGGGTCCCTTGATCGGGCTGCGGGGACAGTTTGTGCGTCGAGACGGACATCACATGATCGTGGTACGTGTGAACCTGATTCAGCAAGCCGCCGCAATCCACATACGAGCCGACGAGGTAGTTCCCCTTAAATAGAGCATCGTTTTCGACTCTCGCCCTCCTCCTGGGCCGCCACGCCGTCTAGATGTTCATCAAACGAGATGCAAGGACTGTCCGTGACTAAATCCTCGTTTACAGACGAGCAAATCAAGGAGATTCTGAGAGCAGTGCGTGGTCAGAATACGATCCAGACGGTCTGTCGTCAGCAGGGCATCTCACGATCGACATTTTACCGATGGCGTGCCAAGGCTCGAGCGCATGAGCACGCTCTACAGGGCAAGCGGTTACGAGAACTCGAGATGGAGAATGGGCAACTGAAACGGCAAGTATCGGAGCTCCTCCTCGATTTCAATGCGTTGAGAGTGGCGCTTGTGAAGGAAGTCAGTTCAGCCTGCTAGATGATTTTTGAGGATTCGATCAGATTGTGTCCGAGATGAAGCCCAATGGACGCAATTCGTGAACAGCGCCACTATGCCAGGATGCGATGTCCATCATTCCGCTTGTCGAATGCCCGTGCTTCTCTGGGTGCTCTTAGGTCTGATGTGGATTCTTCCACCTGCCGCTCTGTCACAGCAGACGAATGTCGTCATCGCACCGGGAACCGGCACGGCCACCTTCGGCGGCCAAGGGTATCTGTGGCTGTCTCAGTTTGCCAACCCCGGCATCCTCGGTGCGCTGTACCAGACACCGACCTTCCCCTATACAGGAATGTATCAGCTCTATCCCGGAAATTTTATGCGTGTCGTGGAGGAGGCTGGCGTCAAGGCGGGGCCGTTCTCTCTTCATCCGCATGTCGGTGTCGCGGAGATGTATACGGACAATGTGTTACGTACCACGAACAAACGGAGCGATTTTTTCACCACCCTTGCACCCGGACTCCAGGCGCAATTGCCGTTTGGAGCTCGCCATCTCTTTGTCATGGACTACACCAGCAATTTGCAGTTTTTTCACCGCACACCGTCCAACAACGTTCAGGATCAAACTATCACGGGGGCGACGAGGCTGGATTTGGCGAGTGGACTCAAGATCGACCTCCAGGGCGAACAGAAAATGGGCCACGACCCTCGTGGATCGGCGCTCGACCTCCAAACGCCTGAGCTAAACAAATGGTCCGCCACCAGCTTCATTGGTCGAGCCCAGTATGAAGGGGGCGTGATGGGGACAACAGTAAATGTGCAGTCGGTGCGGTGGCATTATCTGAACAACGGCCAGGCGCCGATTCGTGACCGGCTGAGTAACTACCTCGGGTTGACGTTGGCGGCTAAGGCGCTCCCCAACACCTCGTTCCTGCTCGATTTCAGTGTGCGACAAGAAAGTTATGACGACAATAAAAATTTGGACAACACCATCTACACCGCCAGCACCGGCGCGAGGTGGGAGATGACCGGCAATGCCAGCGGAGAATTTCTGGTGGGCTATCAGCACTTGCGCTTTACCCGCGCCGCCGTTGATCAGCAAGGCCCGGTTCTGAGCCTGTTCCGGCGAGATCAGGACTCGTACGACAACCTATTCATGATGGGGAAGCTCCGGTGGAGCCCGGTGGCCAATCTTCACATCACCGTGCAGCCCTACCGCACCATCCAGCAGACCGTGGTAGCTGGGACGGCCTATTTTACGGCCACAGGAGTCAATCTTTCGACCGCGTATCCGCTTGGAATGCGTATGGAGTTAACGACTAACCTTGGGTATGAGAAGGATGCCTTCTCCAGCCAGTCCGGGACCACCGCGGCCACTACTGCGCGCACCGATACTCTAAAAAATGCCGCCGTGGGGTTGAACTACCGTGCCGTTCAATGGCTGGGGATCGGTCTGCAGTATGTGTTTGAGGATCGAAGTTCAAACGCACGCGAATTCAGGTATCAGGCCAATACGGCCATGCTCTCCGCACAGGGTATGTTTTGATCATGAGGGCGGCGTGAGCCCTGGTTTTGTGACGATTGAAACTCGCTCAGGTCTAAGCACATGCAGGACGCCCAAGGGCATCTACCGCACGATCACTCCTCTGGGCGCGTCCGGGGCACTTGTATCCGCGACATTGAGGGGATAGTAGGCAATCACGGCTTCCGCGTTACGCACAGACACCGTGGTGACGGGTGGAGAAAGAGTTCCGTCTTCCCTCAAGAGTTGGACCGGGGTCGGGAGTGTCACCGTGGCCGCTGATGCATCGCCGTAATCTTTGCAGGTGGGAGAGTCTTGTGGGCGGACCAGTATGAGGGCTTTTGAATAGGTTCGGCCAAAAATTTCATATGGGCATCCAGCTGTGCCTTGTTGATAGAGAGTCGTTGTTCCGGTCGGGGTCCCCACATCGACTTGATAGGCCGGCAGCCACTCACTCTGGTCCTTTGTCCACTGATCGGTGGACGGGGTCTCGTCCGAACAGAATCCGGGATTGAAATACACCATCCCGGCACTGCCCGTAGGCTCCTTGAACTGATAATAACTGGCCAATCGCCACATGCGGTATCGTCCGGCGGCCGTGGCGTAATTCCCCGCCGAGAATCCGGCCGGTCCGGTGTAGCACCAGACCCCATGCAGGTCCACGAGCCCCCCGGCAGACGTCAATCCGCTGACCAGATTCAGATAGTTTCCGTAATCGGCAGGTCCTGCAAATCCATCCGGGCGATGTTTGCTTTCGGTGCTCATCCCATGGACGGCGTTGACCTGCGGCAGCAGCCAGGGATGCAAGGCGTTTTCATTTGCATTGATCAGAACCTTTTTCCCGGCTTGAATGGCTCGAGAGGAAAAAATCGTTAACCAGTTGGCGACCGCATCAGCGTAAGCCGCTTCAAACTCCACATTCCCCGGGCGCCGACCGGAAAATTCACGGATACCACTGCCGGTTTGCACGACCGTTTGATACCCGAAACTGAGCGGCCAGGAGAATCCTGGCGCATGTTCATCAATCCAGAGAAATCGGCTCGTGTCGATAGGAAAGCCATACACATTCAGCGTTCCCAGTAGCGCGCCTGTTTTCCATGTCTGGAAGGCCGTAGATTGTGGATTGAGCACGAAACGACGGTCGTTCCACAGGTGGGTTTGCACACGGCATGCGGGGACGATCGGTGTTCCGTTCGGACAGCCGGGCAGTGACACCGATCCAATGGCCTGCGTGCGGTCTAACGTATAGAAGGTCAGTGTGGTCGGTTCAGAAAAGTGGAGAAAGGCCTCTTCGGCAACCCCCACGAGGGTATCCTTGGTGAACGCGGTGAGGTCCATCTGGTAGCTGAAGAGTTCGGCTGTCGGATTTTTCGCGCGAATGGCCGGTCCATTTCCATGGACCTCGACCGCGTCTAAATGGGACAGGTACCACTGGTAGGCATCGGGGGAAACATTCGCAAGAAACAACGATCGAGCATAGGCGAATACATTGATATGGGACCAGTGTGGGCTCTGCGGAGCCGGGGCCTGCGCGAGGCTTTGTGCCAGGATAGGGGGAGGCGTCTGGATCAGAAGGATTGTCGCCAAGAGCGCGATAAGCAGGGGTACACGGTGCATGCACGACAGACACGACAGAGATGATGTTTTTCGCATTGAGGTACTCATATCCATGGTTGATCGAAAGGGGTCGCGTACCTATCGCACATCGGCACATGAGGGCACTAGGGGGTCGTACGGTAGGATCCAGCATAGGTTGTGCCACCAAATTTTCCTGAGAAAAGGCCGGTTATTGCCCCGAACGATAAAAAGACTGCAGGGAGAACCATACGACGAGATGCCAGGAATGTCTGTGGTGCCTGACTTTCGGAGACCGGCGTTCGAGGTAGGCCCAATACCCTCTGGGGCCCAAACTTATCCAACTTTCCCCACGATGTCGATCCTTCACGAAGGTTCATGCCTGCAAACTTTCATGGATGTCTCTTGCCCTTCCACGTTGCGATGACGGGGCAGGCATTGCATATATTCAGCGAGCATTCTGCCAGCCACAGTACGACAAGGAATTGAATATGACGATGCATCGGGCAGAGCCCGAATCCTACTGGGTCGAATTTTTCAGGACGCTCAAAGCGCGTTGGAAACTGATTCTCCTCTGTTCCCTCGCCACGGGTGCACTGGCCGTGGGGTGGTCGGTGTTGCAGACCCCGATGTTCGAGTCCACAGCGACGGTGCTGATTGAGCGGGAGCACCAGGCGCCCATTCACAATGCAGGTTCGTCGATCCCTGACCTGTCCCCTGACTACTTTGAAACGCATTTCGAGTTGCTCAAGACCCATCGCGTTCTGGAACGGGCTGCCCATCAGTTACATATTTGGGATAGGGCTGAATATACGGGGCCTCCAGGCATAGCGGAACAGCTATTTGTCCTCACTCGGGCGACACCCAGCAAGGAGACGAAACAAGCGGGTGCCTCAGCGGGATCTGAGGCGCTCCCAATCCCGGCCGTGGGGCTGGCTCGTCACGCATGGGAACGGGCGCTGATTCGATTTGAGCGCCATATCACTATCAAGCCCGTGCGTGGAACTCGACTGGCTCGAATTCTTGTCTCGTCTCATGATCCGGTGTTTGCTGCGGAGGCTGCCAATGCCCTTGCCTCTGCCTACGTGCAATTGAATGAAGAGGTGCATGTCAAGAGCAAGAGCAACGCCTTGGAGTGGTTCTCTTCCCACGTGGCGGATTTGAGGAAAAAGGTTGAGCAGGCTCAAGAGGCGGTACATGCCTATCGAGCCGCCCACGGAGTCGTGGAAGTCGGAGATCGTCAGACCCTTTCCGGCCAGCGTCTGCGTGAGTTGACGTCAGAACTCGTCAAGCTGGAGATTCGCCACGGCGAAGCCGAGTCGCGGTATCGTCAGATCGCCACCCTCCTGACGGATAAGACTATTTCCGAGGGCATCGACTGGTCGAAATGGGATGATCATTCTGAAGTCCTCTCGTCGCCGCTGATCCAGACGCTTCGAACTCAAGAGATCAACCTGTCCGGTGAAGTCGCCGAGTTGACGGAAAAATACGGCCCGCTGCATCCGAAGATGCTTCGTGCCAAGACCGAGTTACAACAACTTCGTGATCGGCTCATAGCCGAAGTCGGTAAGATTTACCGATCTCTGAAGCACGAACGTGATCTGCTGGTGTCCCGAGAAGTATCCATCCGTGCAGCGATCAATCAGCAAAAAGCCGATGTGGTCCAGCTCGAGTCGTACCAATCAGAACAAGCGATCCTCGAGCGGGAGGTAAAGAGTGCGCAACAGGTCTACGAAGTATTTTTAAACGGAGTGAAGGAAACGTCCCTGGCATCCGAGTTCGTCGCCAGCAATGTCGTGCTGGCCGACGCGGCGACCCCAGTGACGACGCCCAGCAAGCCACGCATCATGGCCAACACGATGTTAGGACTGTTGGTCGGGCTCGCCTTTGGTATCGGGTTGGTCCTGACCTTGGATCATTGGGATCAAAGTGTCAGGGTGCCGGGAGATTTTGGCGCTCATATGCCCAGTATCGCATTCTTTGATGCAGTGCCGTTCGTTCCCCAGTTCTCCTCTCAGTCGTCCTTGATCATTCGAGGGCAGCAGGCACTGCCGGCTCTCGAAGCCTTTCGTTCCATTCGTGCGAGTCTGCTGCTTTCCGGTCTGATCCCGCGCGATGGAGCAGTGGTGATCACCAGCTCCGGTCCCAGTGAAGGCAAGAGCACGGTCGCCGTAAACCTGGCTCTTGCCATGGCGCAACTAGAGGGCGGCCGCGTGCTTCTGATTGACGCAGACTTGCGGCATCCTAACCGGTCGAATTTAATCCCCCTGACCGACGTACAACCGAAAGGGCTGGTCCATTTCCTGAAAAGGGAGGCAGAGTTTGAGGACATTCTCCACCAGAATGCAGAGCTTAATTTATGGACCATTCCCCCCGGAAAATTTCCAGGAAACCCCTCGGAACTGCTCTCTACGAATCGCATGCGAACATTGCTGGTCCGCTGTCGCAGCGAGGGATTTTTTGTGATCGTGGATACTCCGCCGGTCGGGTTATTTAGCGATGCGGCCATTCTCGGCAGCCAGGTCGATGGTGTGGTCATGGTGGTAGGGGCGGGTCAGGCCGACCGAATCATGTGCCAACTGGCCGCACAGAAGATCACCAAAGCGGGAGGCACACTCATTGGCATCGTGTTGCAGAAGTCGGCCACGCCGCAGTTGTCGCAGTACTATCGATATGCTCAAATGAGCAACATCGGAACCAACGGACATGCCAGTGAGCAGGCCTGAGGGGCATATCCCATTTCCTCGTGCGCAGAAGTCACACGTCCATCCTTCGATGCCGGCTGTTCCTATCAGACGATCAGTCACCTGGACCGGAATCGGGGATGCGGTGTATGCCGCCTGTCAGTGGGGACTCTTGATGGTGCTGGCGAGATTGGGGACCCCGGAAATGGTGGGGCAGTTTGCGCTGGCCCTTGCCGTTACGGCGCCGGTCATCATTTTTTCGAACCTGGGCCTCCGACCGTTGCAGTCCACCGATGCCTGCCATCAGTTCGCATTTGGAGATTACCTGACGCTGCGCCTGTCGACGAACGTCGTCGCACTCGGCGTGATCACGGTCCTCGCCATGAAGTATCGGCTGGACACGGCAGCCACCATTCTGGCGATCGCTGCCGCCAAGTGCGTGGAATCAGTCAGCGATGTGTATTTCGGTTTGCTCCAGAAGCATGAGCGGATGGATCTAATTGCCATTTCTCTCTGCTTGAAGGGGGTTCTTTCGGTGGCGGCATTTACCGCAGGGTTCCTCGTGGCCGGGACGGTCTTCGGCGCGTCACTCGGCTTGTTGTTGGTGTGGAGCATGCTGCTGGCCGCATATGATGTTCGGAACGGTCATATCGTTCTGAGGCAAGCAGGCCATGCGTTGAAAATGTCGAGCCTGATCCAGATACGAACGTTATTGATGCTGGCCTTGCCCCTTGGGATTGGGGCGATGCTTCTCTCTCTCAATTCGAGCGTGCCGCGCTACTTCGTTGAGTTCTATTGGGGCGAGCGCGCACTGGGTATTTTTGCCGGCTTGGCGTACGTCGTTGTGGCAATGGGGATGCTTGTGAATTCGGTCGGTCAGTCACTGAGTCCGCGTCTGTCGCAATACTGGACCGCCGGATCTGTGCAGGCATTTAAGCTTCTTCTCGCGAAGTTTGCGCTCTTCGCCGTGCTCTGGGGGTTGCTTGGGGTGACTGTCAGTATGATAGGCGGGGCTGCAATTTTACGATTGCTCTATGGACCTGACTTTGCTGCTCATTCGCACTCCTTCGCGTGGCTCATGGCCGTCGGTGCGATCTCACACCTGAGTTCAGTGTGTGGATTTGGCATGACAGCCGCACGAATCATCCGCAGCCAGTCTGTTCAGTTCGCGGCTGTCGCGCTTGTGGGACTCGTCGGCAGTCTGGTGCTGGTTCCTCGGTTTGGCATCAACGGTGCCGTGTGGGCATTCGGCGCGTCACTGCTCACTCAACTGCTGCTGGCCTGCGCCTGTCTTTCCATCGTGTTCGCTCGCCGCGAGAAGCAGTCCGTGGATGGCGCGGGTTTTATTCCCGCCGTTGAGAAGGCATAGATCTTCAACCGTCTCCCCAATGCCACCTCTTTCTTTCAGGCATCACCAGTAGGATTCGCATGATGGTCGCGCATGATGTGGAACATGTGAGCGCACGCACCAGGACAGCCACAGTCCTCGGGCAGTGCGGATGGCTGGTTATGTTTGCGCTACTGCTGGGGATGATGGCCCTCTATGACTTGTCGGAGGATCACTACATCGACGGATTGTCATGGTTTCTTGGCGCATTTGCAGTCTGGGCATTCCTGTCCTGGCGTCTCGCCATGGGCCATTGGGTTGATCTCTATAGTTTCTTCTTCACCTCGTTGTTGCTCTTTTCTGGGGGACAAGCCCTTCTCAACATGCTGGGTCTGCTGCCGCGGGGCATTTTGAACGGACAGTTTTCCTCCTCGCAGATCAAATACGCGCTGATCCTGGTCATTGCCAGTCTGCTGGCGTTCCACAGTGGCGCGCTCCTACGAGCCGTGCGTTATGCCCCGTCGCGGCTCGACCCTCATCGCGCCCTCGATACGGCGGATGCGACGAGACAGGTTGGATTGGCCTTGATTCTCCTGAGCGTGGGCCCCGCGATGTACGATTTGTATCGGGATGCCTCGGTCATCGAGAGTCTTGGCTACGGGGGACAGTTTTATCTGGCTAAATCGTCGACCGGGGTGGATGCGTGGACACAGATTCTGACGATGTTTTTGATTCCGGGAGCGCTCCTATTTCTGGTCGGCAGCAAAGGAAAACCAGCGAATATCGCGCTCGCCTGGGTGGTGATCACGGTGCCGGCTGTGACGTACTTTCTATTGGGCATACGAAACGTAGGTATTCGAGGGTTGGTGGCCTTGCTCTGGCTTCATTCTGTCGCGATTCGTCCAATCCGTAAATCGGTTCTTGTGGGCTCCACTCTGATCGCCCTGTTCCTGATCCCAGGTCTTGCGGTGGTACGTGGGAAAGCCATTGCGCTGGGAGATACCGTGACCGCTCTTCAACAGGCGTACTTCGCAATGGATAATCCAATCGTTCTGGCATTGACCGAGATGGGCGGGACGATACTCACCGTGATCCATACCATCGATATAGTTCCGGCTCTCAAACCCCATGAGTGGGGGATGAGTTATGGGGTCGCCCTCACCACCGTGTTTCCGAACTTGTTCTGGGACCTGCACCCGGCCATTCAGGCCGGTCTTCCTTCCTATTGGTTGATGAAGGAAGTCGATCCCATTGCGGCGAACGCCGGCTTTACCTTCGGATATTCCATGGTTGCAGAAGCGTATCTGAATTTTTCATGGATCGGCGCTCCGATTGCGATGGCTGGGATGGGCTATCTCCTGGCCGGATTCGTCTGTTGGGTATTTGAGTCTCCGGATGCGCTGCGACTGGCCACGCAAGCGATTCTCATGTCGTTTGTGCTGTTCGTCGCGCGCGCTGAAAGTCATCTCGTCGTCAGGCCCATGTTTTGGGAATGTCTCGTGCCCTACGTGTTCGTCCTCTACCTTGTCCATCGACGTACCCGTTCATCCTCGTGGGCGGTGATCTCCTTGCCGCCGACTTCGAAACCAGCCGCATCACGGACGGCGGCGCCCCTATGAGGAGAAAGGGATGAATCCAATTCGTATTCTTCACGTCGTCGGCGCCATGAATCGCGGAGGAGCCGAAACCTGGCTCATGAACGTGTTGCGGAATATCGACCGCACCAAATTCCACATGGACTTTCTTGTCCATACCCACGAGCCAGGCGCCTATGATCGTGAAATTATCGCGCTGGGTTCCGAAGTCATCCCGTGCCTTGATCCATCTCGGCCGTGGACCTATGCACGCCGGTTTCGAAGCATTCTGAGGAATAGGGCGCCGTACGATGTGGTGCACAGTCATGTGCATCATTACAGTGGGTTCGTCCTTCGTTTGGCGCAGCGGCAAGGTGTCTCGGTCCGCGTCGCACATAGCCACAATGACACGTCCCATGTGGATCAAGCCGCCGGGTTTGTTCGTCGCCGGTACTTGGCTCTGACCAGCCAATGGATCGTACGCTATGCCACCCATCGGCTGGCTTGCTCGGATACTGCCGGTAAGGCTCTCTATGGAAACGGCCGTCACTGCCGATCGTCTTGGCAGACAACCCCGTGCAGCATTGATCTCATGCCCTTCCACCGTCAGGGAGATGGAGGGCAGGCGCGCCAGCTGCTTGGCATCCCGCCGCAGGCTCTTGTGATCGGGCACGTCGGACGTTTTGTCGAACAGAAGAACCATCTGTTCGTGATCGAAGTGGCCGCGGAATTGGCCAGGCGCAACCCCGACGCCCTGTTTCTGCTTATCGGCGAGGGACCGCTGCAGGCCGGAGTCGAGGAGACCGTGCGCATCAAGGGTCTTGCACCCGCCGTCCGTCTGCTGGGGGCCCGCTCCGATGTGTCACAGTTGATGATGAACGTGATGGATGTATTTCTGCTGCCGTCCCTCTATGAAGGACTTCCCGTCGTGCTCATTGAGGCTCAGGCAGCTGGACTTCCGTGCGTCATTTCGGATGTGGTGACTCCGGAAGCCGACATCGTTCCCTTACTCATGCGCCGACTATCATTGTCGGATCCGCCTTCACGATGGGCCGACATGCTCCTTGCGGCATACCACCAGCGTGGCAGGGTTCCGCAGCGGCAAGCGCTGGACGACGTGTGCCGGAGTCCATACGACCTTCGGCACGCCCTCCCTGATCTTGAACGTCTCTATACACCGGTCTCCACGGCTGCCGCAGGGTAAACCGGTCCGATCCAGCATACTCATGTGTGCGAGAAGGAGCTTCACGATGCCAGTGGTTGTGTTTCGGGAAACGCGATGAAAGTCACCGTTACTACGGAAAATCGTTTTCAGCGGACCCCGGATGGGCAAGTCTGGACCTGCGCTCAATATGCGTACTCCTTCTTTCATCGATATCTGGACATGTTCGAACAAGTTGAAGTTGTGTCTCGTGTCCAGGAGGTGTCGTCCGTTCCCTCAAATTGGAAACGGGCCGATGGGCCATCAGTATCCTTCGCCCCTGTGCCGTACTACCTCGGTCCGTTCGAGTATGTGCAGCGGCGTCATGAAATCGCCCGAGTGTTGAAGCGAACGGCGCAGACGACTGAAGCAGTGATCCTTCGCGCGGCATCACCGTTGAGCAATCGTCTGGGACAGTGCCTCTACTCACGCGTTTATCCGTTCGGCGTTGAGGTGATCGGGGATCCCTGGGAGTTCTTTACTCCCGGATCGGTATCTCATCCCTTGCGGCCCTTCTTCCGAATCTTGTTCTCCCGCCAGCTGGCAACGTTATGTTCACGAGCTTCCGGAGTGGCCTACGTGACCAGAGAAGCCCTGCAGCGTCGGTATCCTGCAAGCCGTGGAGCGGTTTCGGCGAGTTATTCTGATGTTGAATTGCCCAATGAAGCATTTGCATCCCATTCTCCTGAACGAGGCAAGGTAGCGGGCCCCAGGACTCTCATTTCAGTAGGGACCCTCGCGCAACTGTACAAAGCGCAGGACATTCTCATCAGTGCGGTTGCCCATTGTGTCGCCAAGGGGCTGGACTTGAGACTAGTACTGATCGGGGACGGACAATTCCGCGCACAGTTGGAGGCGCAGGCCAGGGGTTTGGGACTGAGTGGCCGTGTGCGATTCGCAGGCGAAGTTCCATCCGGTGCGTCTGTCCGTGCGGAGCTGGATCAGGCGCATCTGTTTCTCTTACCCTCCCGCTCAGAGGGATTGCCGCGCGCGATGATCGAGGCGATGGCTCGCGGATTACCCTGCATCGGATCCACAGTCGGAGGCATACCCGAATTGCTGAGTCCGCAGGATCTCGTGCCACCGAACGACGTTCACTCTTTGGCAAATCTGATCGCTGAGGTGGTGGTCGATCCGGAGCGGATGGTGCGGATGGGAGTACGGAACCTCGAACGAGCCTGGCAGTATCACGAAGATGCCCTAAGAAGATCTCGGGAGGCATTTTACCGGTTCATTCGAGAAGAAACCGAGCGTGCGAGAAAACGTTCGCACTGAAACAGTGGGGAATCTGTGTCCGGCAGTCGGAACGCAATCGAATCTGATACAGGCACAGGTTTGGCAGGAGAGACAGTGAAGCTTGTCCACATCACAACGGTCCCCCAATCGCTTCGATTTGTGTCGGGTCAGCCTGGCTATATGCGGATGCGTGGAGTGGAGACCTCCGCAATTTCTTCGCCAGGCCAGGCTCTTGCCGCATTCGCCGAAGAGGAGGGGTGCCGGGTGCATGCGGTGGAGATGCCGCGCCGGATTACTCCGCTCCAGGATTGTGTTGCCTTGTGGCGGCTGTGGCGGTTTCTGCGTGCCATTCGCCCCCAGATCGTTCATGCCCATACCCCGAAAGGCGGTTTGTTGGGAATGCTGGCGGCACGATTCGCCGGCGTTCCTGTCCGAATTTATCATATGCATGGTTTGCCGTTGGTGACGGCGACAGGTCTTCGCCGGACACTCCTCACGTCGACTGAAATGGTGTCGTGCCGACTGGCGTCACAAGTCCTGTGTGTGAGCCGTTCTGTCCGTGCCATGGCAGTGGAACTCGGATTGTGCGCATCGGGCAACATTCGAGTACTCTTACAGGGCAGTTGCAATGGAGTGGATGCCAGAACAGAGTTCAATCCACTGCTGACGGATCCTCGCCTGCGCCAACAGGTCCGAGATCGGTATGGCATTTCGGCCGACGCGACGGTGATCGGATTTGTGGGGCGGCTTGCCTTGGCAAAGGGCCTGGTGGAATTGGCCGAAGCCTGGGACCGGTTGCGGTGTGAATTTCCTGCTCTCCATTTGCTGTTCATCGGCCCCGAAGAACCAGGCGATCCTCCGCCTGCCGAGGTGCTCCGGCAGTTTCGGCAGGATCCGCGAGTCCATATGGGAGGAGAGAATTGGGACACGCCGCCCCTCTACCTGGCCATGGACGTGCTCGTACTCCCGACCCACCGTGAGGGATTTCCCGTCGTGTTATTGGAGGCGGCAGCCATGGCGTTGGCGATCGTCGCCACGCGGGTGACAGGGTGTCTGGATGCGGTGGTGGATGGCGTAACTGGAACGTTGGTGGAAGGATACAATGGTGAGGCTCTGGCGGCAGGTCTGCGGCCATACCTTCAAGACCCGGATCTCCGGCGACGCCATGGCGCCGCCGCCCGAGCCAGAGTTCTCAGAGACTTCTCCGATCGGGACATGCACGCCGCCCTTTACCAGGAGTATGTGCGGTGCCTTGCCGTGGAAGGATTGAAGGCGCCACACTCCGATCATTCGCTGTTCGAGCGAGGCGATGATCTTCTCCCTGAGGAGACCGATGCGCAGGCCGTTCGCCCAGGTCGTGTCCACTCGCCCACGAACGGTTCCTAGTGGATCTCTGTCAGCCGATAGGGTTCGAAGAGCCTTCCGCACGCTTGTAATCCCCGGGAACGAGAGTTGATCGAGATATGAATCAGCGTCGTGATAGAGACGAGGAGACGATCTGGGAGCGGTTTCCGCTGAAGCGTGGATTCGACTTGATGCTGACGATCACCTGCTTGCCGATCATTCTTCCGGTGGTCGCACTTGTCGCACTGGCGCTCTCGGTTCTTCATGGGCGACCGATCCTATTCACTCAACAACGTCCGGGGCTCGATGGTCGACCCTTTACCTTGTATAAGTTCCGTACCATGACCAATGTCTGCGACGCAGAAGGACAGTTGTTGCCCGATACTCAGCGTCTCACACGATTCGGCAAATTTATGCGCAGCACCAGTCTCGACGAGTTGCCTGAACTCTTGAATGTGCTCAAGGGGGATATGAGTCTTGTCGGCCCGCGCCCCCTCCTGATGGAATACCTCGCGCATTACAGCCCGGAGCAGCAGCGTCGTCATCTCGTTCCTCCAGGCCTGACGGGGTGGGCGCAGGTCAATGGGCGAAACTCCGCTTCCTGGCATCACCGTTTCCTCCTCGATCTCTGGTACGTCGAGCACTGTTCGCTTTGGCTGGATTGCAGGATCCTGCTAATGACGCCGTGGAAGGTCCTGAAACGAGAAGGCATCATGCATCCCGATGATCCGTCCTGGGAAGGCAATTTCAAGGGCGCCCCATCGGACCATACCCCGCAATAGCCTAGTTGTTTGTTCGGTCGCCGTCACTGACACCACTCATGAGCACGAAAGAAGATCTCATTCTGATTGGTGGAGGAGGGCATTGCCTCTCCTGTCTCGACGTGA
The DNA here is from genome assembly GCA_902500785.1 of uncultured Nitrospira sp. Taxonomy (GTDB): domain Bacteria; phylum Nitrospirota; class Nitrospiria; order Nitrospirales; family Nitrospiraceae; genus Nitrospira_A. The sequence continues at coordinate 18,136 of CABVRW010000021.1, read as the reverse complement.
TCGAAATGGACGGTCGGTACACTGTCCGTGGCATCGTCGATCAGAAGGCTGCGGTTCACCCGCTGCTGGCTCCGTATCCATTACTTGGGCACGAACAGGACCTGCCAGAGCTAGCCCGAGGCTGTTCTAACTTCTTGATCACGATCGGACAGATCAAAGTGTGGGAGCCCCGGAAGCGCTTTTATGAAATGCTGAAGGATCTGGGTGTGAACCTTCCTACGATTGTGTCGCCTCTCGCATACGTTTCCGCGCGGGCGACGCTGGGTGAGGGCACGATCGTGATGCATTTCGCCATGGTCAATGCGGGCGCGAATGTCGACCACAATTGCATCATCAATACCAAGGCTCTGATCGAACACGATGCCATCATCGAAGAACATTGCCATATCTCCACGGCGGCCATCGTCAACGGCGCCACCACCGTCCAATCCTGTTCGTTCATCGGCAGTAATGCCGTCTTGCGGGAGGCGGTGACGATAGGAGAGCAGTCGATTGTGGGGGCGGGCGTGACGGTCCTCCATGACCTCAAGCCACGATCATTTCTCAAACGTCAACCGCTCTGAGCAAGCCGACAGTTGTTCGTCCGGCCTGCGTCTGCCGAGTCACCTGACGAACTCCGTTTCCATTCCTGAGGAAATATCCATGGGCTTAACACGAGAACAAGAAGCATTGCTTCCCTCGGAGGAGGACATTGCGTTCTATCGCGAGCATGGGTGGTATCGATCGCCCCCAATCCTATCGAACGTCATGCTGGATGCGGCCGCGATCGGCATCGCACGGCACTTCGCGGGAGAACGCGATTGGATCCTGCCGCCTACCAGTGGATTTTCCACGTGGAAGCCCGGGGATGGCGATAGCCTGCGTAATGCTGAGGTGGTGGCGCTTCAGAACGCGGAGGTGAGAGCCTTGGCACTGCACCCGATCCTGGGCGCCATCGCCGCCCGTCTGACTGGAAGCCCTACGATCCGGTACTTTGCCGATACCGTGGTGGACAAACCCGCCCAATTGCCCGAGAAGGAATCCGTCGTCGGGTGGCATACCGACCGATCGTATTGGGGCACCTGCACGTCAGACAGCCTGCTCACCATGTGGATTCCTTTCCAGGACTGTACGGTCGAGATGGGACCGCTGTTGTATATCGACGGCAGCCATCTGTGGTCGGGGACCGAAGACATGCGGACCTTCCGGTGCAGGGAGCTCCAGGAACTGGAGCGAAAATTCCCCGATCGCGGTTCTATCGTCAGGGTTCCCATGACCCTTCGCCGGGGGGAACTCAGTGTGCATCACTGTCGGTTGATTCACGGGAGCGGGCCGAATACGAGTGGAGCGCCACGCCTCGCCCTTGCGGTGCATTTACAGGATGTCAGCAATCGATACCGGCGTCATCTCAACGACCAGGGCGTGCCCTGGCATATCTTTCTCGACGATCTCGCTCCTACATGTGCAGACGGAACCCCGGACTATACCGATCCGATCGTATTTCCTGCCCTCTGGGATCAACCCTCCATGCGCTAGTGGATCGGGACACCACACGTCATGCATACCTTCCTCCTTCTTGACGCGGCCGTTCCCGAACAGCGGGCTCAGTGGCTCAATTTATGGCAGGCGTGGCCGCATCGAGATGTGGTGGCTCATCCGGCCTATGCCCAACTCTTTGCCCGAACCGAGGATCGAGTGGTGTGTGTCAGCCAGATGAGCGCCGAGGGAGGGATTCTCTTCCCCTTGATCGTGCGGCCGATTCGGATCGAACCCTGGGGCCACGATGAGGGGGAAATCTGCGATTTGGTCTCTCCGTACGGATACGGCGGACCGTTTGGATGGGGTTCATGCAAGGTCGAAACGTTCTGGACAGATTTCGACAACTGGGCCAGAACCATCCGGGCGGTTTCCCTGTTCATTCGATTCTCACTGTTTAAAGATCAACTGATTCCTTTTTATGGGGACACGCTGGTGAAGGCCTCCTGTGTAATGGTTTCGCTTGAACCGCCTGTAGACCTGCTTCTCCGGAGCTACGATAAGTCCGCTCGCGAAAATGTGCGCCAGGCGGAACGGGCGGGGCTGACTATCGAGCTGGATCCGGAATGTCGGCGCCTGGATGAGTTCCTCGCTGTGTATTATTCGACCATGAATCGTGTCGGCGCCTTACCGCAGTATTACTTTCCGAGGTCGTTTTTTGAGACACTGGTCGCCCAACTTCACGGTCAGGTCGCGCTCGTTCATGTACTCCATAACCAACGCGTCCTCTCGACGGAATTGCTGTTGACCTCCGAAAATTACCTTTATGCCTTTTTGGGCGGGACGCTCGAAGAGGGGCTGCCTCTCCGCGCCAATCAGTTGTTGCGCCACGGGGTCAACCTTTGGGGCAAAGCACAAGGCATGAAGCAGATCGTGCTGGGTGGTGGCTATTCCGGAGAGGATAGTCTCCTGCGCTACAAGCAGCGGTTTGCCCCCGGTGGACTTGTCTCGTTCCGAGTCGGGACTCAAATTATGGACCCTCATGCCTATCAAGCCTTGGTCGATAAACGCGCACGCTGGGAACGTGAACGGGGTCAACAGTGGTCCGCTGCCTGCGGATTCTTTCCCGCTTATCGCGCATAGGCTCCTTGTCCTTTCTCGAGTGTGAATCCCGTGTTTTCCGAAACTCTCATTCGACCCGCGATATCCAATGATAGCGAGGCCATCGCCCGCCTCATGGCGACCGGCGTCAGCGACGTGGTCCGTCGTATCACCATCATGGGCAGTCCGCAACTGGCACACTTCATCGCGGACGAGATTGGTACGAATGGAGGCGACGAGTATGTCGTGGGAACGGTGCAGGAGCGCGTCGTGGGAATGTCTTCGTGGCGGCATACAGGCACAACCTTGCAACTTAATCATCTCTACCTGGCAACGGATGTTCGGGGACATGGCATGGGTACCGCGCTTGTCCTGGACGGGCTCCACAGGGTCCGACAGACTCGGGAGCAACAATTGAGCCTAGACAATTTTTCCGACAATCCCCATGCGCGGGCTTGGTATGAGTCGTGGAATATGAGGTCCGAAAGAGAGGTGCAGTGGATTCAGCAGTCGCTCCCGCCGTTAGATCATGCGAATTTCCATTGCACCATTGCGGGGCTTTCTGCGGCCGATCGCCGACACCAACGATACGGATTTTCTCAGATCATTCTGGAGACCTCCTTGGCAAGGTATCAGATCGGCCGATTGGATCCTGGCCTGTTTCGAGCCGGAACGTGCGCAATTCTTCAGGATGCTGCCGCTCTTCAGGGCCTGAGGCGCCTCGATGGAGAACGACAGCTCTTGTGCCTGCATTCGGCAGGAGACTGCGCTGAGCTCGCCTCTGGAACCGCGACGCTGGTAGCTGAGAGCGCGCGACTCGTGGCTCCTTGCGCAGATGTGATCGAGTACCTTGAAGCGTCGTTGCTTCGACGGCGCTTAGTTCTCCCAGCCTCTGTGGTCAGCCTCTAGCTGACCACGACACTAGAACCAACGCATGACGATCTCTCGTGCCTCCGATGCCGGCAGTCCCGCGCCGGCACCGGCTGTGCCCAGCATCGCTATCCTTTCCAGTCGTTTGTTTCGCACCTTAGAGGAGGAGCCGCACCATGATGACGTTGCCGATTATTCGCCCCACACTCCCGCCCCTGGATGAATTGATCGACCTGATTCGCCCCTCCTGGGAATCAGGCGCTGTGACCAACGGTGTCATGGTTCGGGCCTTGGAAGCTGAAGCCTGCCGGCAAACTGGCGCACGATACGCGGTGGCGATGTCTTCCTGTACGAGCGGCCTGATTCTGGTCCCTCGCGCCTTGAATCTTCCGCCTGGCGGAGAGGTGATCGTGCCCTCCTTTACGTTTACCGCCACGGCGCAAGCCCTGCTCTGGAATGGTCTGGTGCCGGTATTCTGCGACTGTCTACCTGGAACATGCACGCTTGATCCCAGTGACGTCGAGCGGAATGTGTCGGAACGGACGGTGGCCATCTGTGCGGTGTCGATCTATGGGCTGCCTCCGGACATTCATCCACTGCTGGAGATCGGCCGTCGGAAGGGGATCCCCGTGTATTTCGACAGTGCGCAGGGATTGGGCGCCACCTACCATGGGCAGTCGCTCGGTCAGTTTGGTGCGTGCGAGGTGTTTTCCCTGAGTCCGACGAAGGTCGTCACCGCCGTCGAAGGTGGGCTCGTTACCACCAACGATATCGCTCTTGCAGATCGACTCCGGTCCATGCGCGACTATGGCCGCGATCCTGTTCATGGCGAGGACATGGTGGATCTGGGACTCTCCGCCCGGATGAGTGAACTCCACGCAGCGGTTGGACTCTGGTCGCTTCGCCGTGTCCATGAGTGGGGAAAGGCTCGGCTGACTCGTATCGATGTCTACCGCGACCGTCTTGGTGCGTTACCCGGCTGTTGGGTTCAAGAACTGCCGGAAGACCGAACGACGAGCGGCAACTACTTCGTCTTGTTCATTACAGACCGTGCCAAAACGAATCGGGATACTGTCTATCAGAAATTGCACCAAGCGGGCATCCAAACGAAACGTTACTTTCATCCGCCGGTTCATGAGCAGACGTTGTTCAAGCAGTGGACGACAAGGGTCAGCAGCGACTTGGCCCACACGGAACTGGCCGGCCGGGAGGGCCTGGCGTTACCGCTCTATTCCCATATGACCTTGGATCAGCTGGATACGGTGTGTCGCGCGGTGGAGGACATTCTCCAGTGATGCATCCACACCAAACACCGCGCTTCCCTGCTGTGCATCAGGGGGGACTCCTCAGGTCTGATCTTGTCGTGTCATTGGTGATCTGTCTGGCGATCACGGCTACCTTCTGGGGAGTAGCCATCCTCACCGCGTCACACCGGTCACCCATTGATTTGAGGCTGTATGACGTCGCCCAGGCAGAGGCGGTCGTCCCGCTCGCCGGAGAGGACGGCCGCTGGGCCTTTGGTCGATTGTTGATCGAGCGGGGCTATGCTCCGCGGCTGATCTCGACGCTGTCGAATCCCGGCTGCCTGCAGCAAGGACATCCCACGGAGGCCTGCCGTACAGGTGTGCGGAACACGGTGGATGAGGCCATTACAATGCGGCGCATTCTCGAACAAGAACATCTACACCGCGTCGCAATCGTAACCTCAGACTACCATGCACTCCGCAGCGGCGCCGTCTTTGCTATCGTATTCGCCGGGAGCGGTATCGACGTGCATGTCATGCCGGCGACCGGTTTGCCGGCGCCACGACTGTCACAATTGTGGCACGAATTGGTGACGCTTGGCCCCAGCGTCGTGGGAGCCGTTGTCGCGCGGTGTGCTCCAGACCTGTACGAATTCCTGATGCGGCATCGCTACGACTAGATCGAACCGACGTCACCCGTCTTTCTGCTCGACCCTGACATCCTCACCTGCCACCCACGAGGCCCATGCTGACAATGCTACAACCATGCCGCCGTCCCTTGATTGTCGCGATCCACCTGTTGCTGGCAGGACTTGCCAACTGGAGTGCCTTTTGGCTCCGATTTGACGGCGTCGTTCCGGAATGGGCCTTAGCCCTCCAACTCCAAACCTTGCCGGTCCTGCTCGCTCTTCGTACGGCCTTTTTGATTTACTTTCAGGCGTACGAGAGCATGTGGCGCTATACGAGTATGTGGGACCTTCGCAAACTTGCGTTTGCGACGCTCACCAGCAGCGCGGGGTTCTATCTCATCGTGCGGTGGGGTTTGGGAGCTGCTAACTATCCTCGGTCGGTCTATATCATCGATGCAATCCTCATGATCCTATTCGTTGGAGGAACTCGACTCGCTCCACGGCTTCAGCGAGAGCTCGTGCGCTCGCAGGGGGATCGACATGTGTTGGTCTACGGGGCTGAAGATGCGGGCGAGGCGATTGTCCGTTCGCTGAAGAGCAATCCGTTTGAAGGGTACCAACCCATCGGGTTCTTGGATGACGATTCGAGGAAGATCGGTCAGCGCATTCACGGAGTCCGCGTTCTTGGGACGCTCGATCATTTGCCGCAGATCATGGAGAGGTTGTCGCCTCATGTCGTCCTTGTCGCCGTTCCTAATGTGGCGCCGACCGTGCTCCGCTCTCTAGTACGGACGATGGCTCCCTACCGAGGGGTTATTAAGATTATTCCCCATCTTCGCCGTCTGTTAGACGGCAAGATCGAGCTGAGCCAGATCCGCAACCTCGCGGTCGAAGACCTGCTCATGCGAGATCCGGTAGAGCTGGGAGGCGCTGCCACTCGGAACCTGTTTGCTGGAAAGCGGGTTCTGGTCACTGGTGCGGGAGGGTCGATCGGGTCGGAGTTATGTCGGCAGGTAGCAGTCTGTCAACCATCCGTTCTCGTGCTCTATGAACGGTACGAAAATAGTTTGTATGCCATACAGAATGAACTGGTTCGGCAGGGTCATCGCGAGCGGATCGTTGCGACCATCGGAGACATCACAGACGAAGCCAGATTGTCGGCGGTCATGAGTCTGTATCGCCCACAGATCGTCCTCCATGCGGCGGCCCACAAGCATGTCCCCCTCATGGAGGCCAGTCCGTGCGAAGCGGTCAAGAACAATGTCGGCGGGACCAGGCTGGTGGCGAAGGTTGCGGCTCGTCACCAGGTTGAGCGGTTCATCATGATTTCGACGGATAAGGCGGTGAATCCGACCAGCGTGATGGGAGCTACCAAGCGGATTGCGGAGCTCATCGTCCAGAATACTGCACGAACCAGTCGAACGTGTTTTGCCACGGTCCGATTCGGGAACGTCCTGGGCAGCAATGGCAGCGTCGTTCCGCTATTTCTTGAGCAAATTAAGGCGGGCGGACCTGTGACCGTCACACATCCGGACGTGCAGCGATATTTCATGTTGATTCCGGAGGCGGTTCAACTGGTCTTGCAGGCGGCCGCTCTCGATACCTCCGGTGCCACCTACGTCTTGGACATGGGAGAACAAATCAAGGTCGTGGAATTGGCTCGCAACATGATTCGCCTGTCCGGCTATATCCCGGATGACGAGATTCCCATTACCTTTGTCGGGTTACGGCCTGGAGAAAAACTCTATGAAGAACTCGTGGATACAGAAGAAACCGTCCAGCCATCTTCAGTGAGAAAAATCCAACGTGTGACTCCGTGTCAATTTCCGATGAGCGCAGCCTTCGCTCTTCAGATCGAAAATCTCGAATATGTAGCTCAGCTGCACGACACCAAATCCGTCATGGAGGCCATCTGCCGTTTGGTCCCGACCTTTCGTCCGGATCAAGTGGTTGCCACAGTTGGCATGGGATGGGCAAACAGTGAATCTGGAGCGATAGTGGAGGAATAGCCATGGATCCCCGATCAACCTTAATTGGGCACGTCCTCGTAAGCAGCCTGCGTATATTCGTGACCGTGTTTCTGCTAATTCCGCTCGTGGCGGAGAGTAGCAGCCAATCTGTGGGCGCGACCGGATATCACCTTGGCCCGAACGATGTGATCAACATTCAGGTCTTTGGCGAAGAGGACCTGTCAGGGGAGAGCAAAATTGATGGGGACGGGAACATCCGTCTCCCATTGCTTGGTACCGTGAAGGTCGGAGGTCAGAGTATTTCTGAGGTGCAGGGGGCTCTGACTGAGCGGCTGGCTGCCGGGTATGTCCGTAACCCGCAGGTGACGATCCACATCGTTAAACACCGTAATTTTTATCTGAGTGGTGGAGTAAGAACGCCTGGGGGATATGCCTATGAGGAGGGACTGAGTGTACAGAAGGCCATTAGTCTCGCAGGAGGGCTCACAGAAAAAGCCGAGCGGGGGGCGCTCCATATTCTGCGACGGGTCGGGAACCAGGAAGAGACGCTTCCGGTGCAGCTGGATACACTGGTGCTCCCGGACGACATTATCGTGGTGGCGGAGGCGCGGCGATTTTATGTGAGTGGGGAGGTCAAGACGCCGGGCCGCTATCTCTACGAAACTGGCATACGCATCAACAATGCCCTCTGCCTCGCGGTGGTGGGGACGGACAAAGCGGACAAGAATATGGTGAAGGTGACGCGGCTGACGAGTGGCCTCGCCGAAACCTTCACCCTGCCGCCTGAGGGGGAGGTGTTGCCGGACGACATTCTCGTGGTGGAGCCAGAGCATCACAAGTTTTACGCGAGCGGTGAGGTGAAGACCCCGGGCGGCTATCCCTACCAGGAGAATCTCACGGTGCATCGAGCCATTGCCATGGCGGGTGGACTGACGGAGAAGGCGGAGCGGGGGGCGCTCCATATTCTGCGACGGGTCGGGAACCAGGAAGAGACGCTTC
>CABVRW010000021.1:0-9768 GCA_902500785.1 uncultured Nitrospira sp. | reverse complement strand
TTTATGTGAGTGGGGAGGTCAAGACGCCGGGCCGCTATCTCTACGAAACTGGCATGACCATCCATAAGGCAGTTAGCATGGCAGGTGGTTGGACGGAGAAGGCCGAAAAGGGCATGATCCTCGTGACTCGTGTGACCGATAGTGTCGCCCATACCATTGAGATGGCGCTGGAGGCACCGTTACTGCCGGACGATTTTGTTGTGGCGCCGCAATTGAAAAAGATCTATGTCAATGGAGAGGTCAAGCGAGCTGGAGATTTTCCCTATGGCAGAGGACTGACGGTACATCAAGCCATTACCATGGCGGGAGGGTTCACCGATAAGGCGTCGGAGAGTAGCACAAAGGTTCTACGTAAAATCAACGGACAAGAACAATCGATTCAGGTGAACCTCGATTCAGTTATTCTCCCTGAGGATATCGTGGTTGTCCCACGCAGCTTTTTCTGATGGGGAACACTCAAGTCTTGATAGATCGGATAATGTCGGTGTGGAGCAGAGGTCTGACACCTTGAAATCAATCAATCCGAGTGTGCCATTTCGCATGGCGGCTTGGACTTTCAGATGGTGATTCTGGACGTTGCCGCCTTTGCGGCCCATCGAACGGAAACGGAGCATGCCGGAATCGAGTTGCCGGAATCGAGTTGCCGGAATCATTGAGAGATCAGGAACTGTCTGGAGATACGACCCCACCTGTTACACATGATCGTCGAGTCACGAAGATTCTGATAGGTGGGTAGTTACGTTTCGGTGTAAGCCTGCTTCTCCACACGTTCCCTACCGTTCCGGTCTCCTGCCAAAAATCTCCCGGTACCTCTTCCACGCCTCCGCCTATTAGGGCATCTTCTTTCCAATATTCCGTCTCCAGCTTCAACGACGCACGCACATCGGTCCGCCGGTTCGGTTGCAGAGTGGCTACTATTTTCCCTGCCCTGTCCCCGGGATACATTCCTCCGGCATGAGTTCGCCGCCGTGGAAGTGGGACAGCTGTCTCACTTTTTCCAGCACCATTTTGTCGTCGAAGGTGAGGAGGTACTGTTCGCACCAGATCCCTGGTGCGGTGTAGCGGTTGCCGGCCTGTTGCTCGCGCCGTTCATAGACCCATAGGGTCTCTCCGTTCTCACCCTGTCGAATGGCTGTGGGTGGGCCCAGTTTCTGCCGCACCTGAGATTGAGTGGCCTGCCCTTTGGCCGAATCAAGATACGCCGCTTCCTGGTTTTGGAAATGGCTGCATCCGATGACCACCATGGAGAGCATCAGAACACCGAGGGACCAACTGACTTTCATCATGTTGCCTCCCATTCGACCCGGATCCGTTCTGTGCCTTCTCTACACCTGCCTGGAGATTGTACACGGATCATGGTCGCGCGTCTCCTGTGGGATGGGCGCTTCGAATCGGCAACGGCTCCCGGATATGCAACTACCCTGGCAGGATGCAACAAGGAGCCACCCGCAGCGTTCTCGACCTCCGTGCAGCGCAACTCCTCAGAGCCCGCGACGAGCATTCGTTGTTCCCAGTGAGGGTAGATCGAGTCGGCATGACGGCGCGCGTGAAATAGGCGCAGCCCCTGCACGAGATCAGATGGCGGATTAACGGGATGGGGAAGAAATGTGGAGCAATCAGACGGCTTTTTTGACCAGGCCAGACCGCAGACAACGGGTGCATACCCGAATGCGCAAGGCGGCCCCGTTCACGAGTGCCTTCACGCGCTGCAGGTTGGGATTGAAGACGCGCTTCGTTTTGTTGTTCGCGTGGCTGACGTTATTTCCCGTTTGATGCTTTTTTCCACAGAGATCACAGGCAAATGCCACGGCCCTACTCCTTTGTTGCGGCGTCTTTCAACGACTAGTCCTTAGATGGGAGGGGATGCTACCATAGCCTCGCCGGCCATGACAAGCTGCCGGAGTGAATTCTCTCTTCAGGATGCCCCTCTCGCTCAGGCCGATCACCCATTGAGGTCGCACGTATGGATCAGGTGACGCTCGTCGGATTGCTCGCAGGCACCCTGACGACCATCGCATTTATCCCTCAACTTCAGCAGACCTGGCGCACCCGCTCGGCGCAGGACGTGTCCCTGGGCATGCTGCTCACTTTTGTGACGGGGGTGTTTCTCTGGTTGATTTATGGGCTCATGCTCGGGGCCATGCCCATTATTCTTGCGAATCTTGTGACCTTGGTGCTGACCCTGGCCATTCTCGTGTTGAAGTTGTGGTATCGCCCGTAGATGTTGGGCAAGATGTCGGAGGGCGCTCGGCTTCCGAGTTGCGCACCAGAATCCCATGGCGCGACAAGTTTGAACTTGACAACATCGGTTGTGCGCTCCTAAAGTTTGCTTCTTTTCAAGACACCTTGGGTCAAGGGAAGAGGGTGCAACACCCTCGCGGTCCCGCCGCTGTAAATGGGGACGAAACCCGCAGGCGCCACTGTCCACTTCGGTGAACGGGAAGGCGCGGGGAGTAGGACGAACCATAAGCCAGAAGACCTGCCCAGGGAGCGACCCTTTATTCCCTCGTGGGCTGGGGAATAGGCGAGGATGAGATGCGGATGCAATCCTCAGGGTTCCACATTGGCCCTGGGGATTTTTTTATTTGCGCGCGGTTCGAATGCTGCCCGTTCACCGGTTCGCAGCCCTGTTCATCGGAGTCGTCGCGTCTGTCCTGCTGGCTGGCCTTGCCCTTGCGCTTGAGAATTCCCCGGAAGATCAGACCATGATGAAACGTCGGCAACAAGGCATCCTTACGGGCATGCCGTTCATGGCCAACATTACCCCGCGCACGTTCATCGACGATGCGGGAAGAAAACTGTATGTCGCCAAGGCGCCGACGCGGGTCGTCTCGCTGGCGCCGAGCATCACGGAGATGCTGTTCGCGTTGGGGCTGGACGAACAGATCGTCGGAGTCACGGAGTTTTGCGATTTTCCCGACGCGGCGAAGGCCAAACCGAAGATCGGCTATGCCAATCCGAATCTGGAATCCCTCCTCGCGCTTCGGCCGGAATTGATCGTGGCGCCGCGCGAGTTTCACCGTGCCAATGTGTTGGCCAAGCTGGAGGAACTGAAGATTCCGGTCATGCTGCTTGAAGCCACCTCGGTGGAGAATATTTTTTCGCATCTCCATACCTTGGGACGGATTTTTGATCGCTCGCCGGTGGCCCACGCGATGACGCAGGCCATGCGGACTCGAATGGCCGAGATCAGCGGGCGAACCGCGCAGCTCCCGCGCGTCCGGGTGTTGTATGTGATCAACAGCCAGCCGTTGATCACTGTCGGCCCCGGGAGTTACATCCACCAGATGATCGGCCTAGCCGGGGGAATCAACATCGCATCCGGAGCAAGCGCCCCCTATCCGCGCCTGACCATGGAAACCGTCTTGAAGGAGAACCCCGAGGTGCTGATCTTTCCAATGGGATCGGTGGAAACGGTGCCACGGAGCGAACAACAGGAATGGCGGCGCTGGACGACCCTGACCGCCGTGCAGCAGAACCGTTTGCATGAAGTCTCGGCCGATGCGCTCAATCGTCCCGGTCCGCGCGTGATGGATGGGTTGGAAGCGCTCGTCAGGGTGATTCACCCAGAGGTCTTCTCTTCCAAATCGGTGCCTGTCCACCCATGATCCCATCAGCCGGCCATTCCACGTCATCCGTGTCCGCAGTGGCCTCCCCCTCAATGCCATCCGCAACGATGCAGACCTCCGGGCACATGAACGGTGATGACCGGCCCTTTCAGGGAGCCGTGCTGACCCCGATGCGCTGGTGGGTCATCATGGGAAGCCTATCGGTCGTCGCGCTGCTGCTTGCTACGGTCTGCTTACAACTCGGGACGCAGTACATCGGACTCGGGAACCTCCTCGGCGTGCTGTCGTCCGCGCTCTTTGACCAGCCCAGCGACGACACGATGCTCAACACGACCAGCGTCATATTGCTGCAGGTGCGCCTCCCGCGTGTCTTTCTTGGATTTTTAATCGGCGTCTGCCTGGCGTCGGTCGGCGTGGCGTTGCAGGCCCTGCTCAGAAATCCCTTGGCTGACCCCTATGTACTCGGGGTGTCGAGCGGGGCAGCGTTGGGCGTGGCCCTGGCGGTGCTCTTCGGAATCGGAACGACGATGCTGGCATTCTCGCTCTTGCCGGTCTGCGGGTTCTTGGGCGGACTGGTGGCGTTGCTGGTGGTCTATCGAATGGCGGCGAGCTATGACCGTCTCCCGATTCATTCGGTGCTGTTGGCAGGGGTGATCCTGAACGCGATCTTCTCAGCGCTGATCATGTTCATCACCTCGATCATGGAACCGAACCGTTCCTTCGGCATGATGGCGTGGCTCATGGGATCGCTCACGGCGCCGGCCTATCCCGCGTTGGCGGCCCTCTCGGTCTATTTATTGTTCGGGCTTGTTCTGCTCTTCAAACAGGTGCGGGTCCTGAACGTTCTGGCCCTGGGTGAGGAGCCGGCACGGTCGTTGGGGGTTGATACGGAACGCGCGAAACGAGTGATTTTTCTGGTGTCGGCGTTGTTGACCGGAGCCGTGGTGTCCGTCAGCGGCATGATCGGATTCATCGGGATGATCATTCCCCACGCCGTACGCCTAGTGATCGGAGCCGATCATCGATTGCTGCTTCCGGCCTCGGCGCTCGTGGGCGGCATGTTTTTGATGGTGGCCGATACCATCGCCCGGACGTTTTTTGTGCCGTCGGAAGTCCCCGTCGGAATCATGACGGCGCTCGCGGGAGGCCCGTTCTTTGTCTACCTGCTGGTCTGGCGAAAGGATCGGCTCGGATGAGGCGCTCCCTGGACCTCCATTCTGCGGATCCCGCATCTGGTACCTTGTCAGGTAGTGATCAGGCCTACGAGCTTCATGGGGTGTATTTTTGCTATGGCAATCCACTCGCGCGGGATGTTCGGTGGGTGCTCAGCGATATGAACGTTCAGGTCGAGTCAGGCGAAATACTCGGCATCGTCGGCCCCAACGGATCGGGGAAGACATCGCTGGTGAAACTTCTGGCTAAGCTTGCCGTGCCACATCGTGGAGCCCTCTCTCTGTTCGGGCGAAACCTGGCCGACCTCTCCCAGGCGGAGGCGGCACGGACTGTTGCGTTCGTCCCGCAGGACAGTGCGCCGGCCTTCTCCTTTACCGTGGCGGAAACGGTGTTGATGGGACGCTACCCTCATCGCCGGCAGACCAGATGGAGCCTCGGGTTCGGATGGGAAGATCGGGACGATTGTGCGGCGGCTGCTCAGGCCATGGCCACGATGGACATCGGCCATCTCGCTTCGCGCGCGGTGACCGATCTGTCGGGCGGCGAACGTCAACGCACGATGATCGCGCGTGCCCTGGCCCAAGCGCCGCGCGTCCTGTTGCTTGATGAGCCGACCGCCTTCCTGGATCTCCAGCATCAGATCGAGATCTGCTCGGTGTTGCGTCGTCTGAGCGATGAGCATGACTTGACCGTGGTGATTGTGTCGCACGATTTGAATCTGGCCAGCCAATATTGTGATCGGATCACCATGTTGAAGGAAGGCTCGGTATATGCGACGGGAACGCCGTCGGAGGTGTTGTCGGTGGAGACGTTACGCACGGTGTATGGCTGTGAGGTCTTGATCGATCCGCATCCGGAGTCGGGTCTTCCGAGGATTACGTTGCCGAGACAGGGCATGCCGTTTCGAGTCTAAGTCGTTGTTGCGGGAGGGGTTCGTGCCCGGCCTACCCGTGTGAAGCGAAGGGGCGCGTCATCATTGGAGAGCGGAGTATCAGGAAGACGCCGTCAGCGTCGGGGAAGATGGTGCAAAACCATCACGGTGCCGCCACTGTAAGCGGGGAGTGACTCTGCCATAGGCCACTGTGTGCCGAGCACATGGGAAGGCGCAGGGAAGCCATGAGCCGCAAGTCAGGAGACCCAACTGATGGCTGTTACGACTGAGCCCTTCGAGCGAAAGGGAGTGTCAGTATGTTGCGTCCGATCAGGGAGTGGTCCGTCTTAGGCGGGATGGTTTTGGTTGTATTAGCACCAGTGGTCTGGGCGGTTTCAGTATTCGCCCAGGAACCGATCAAGCCAGCCGTGGTAACTGAGTCCGATCCCGCACGAGAGCCCGATCCCGTCGTGCAGACGGAAGAAGTCGTGGTATCAGCGACCAAGACGCCCTTGCAGGTGAGTCAGGTGACGAGTGCCGTGGAAGTCATCACCGAGCAGGACATGAAAAAACAAAACATCAGGACCGTGGTGGATGCCCTTCGATTGGCTCAGGGCCTGGCGATTTTTTCGAACGGCGGTCCCGGCACGGACGTGAGCGCACGTATGCGCGGCGGCAGTGCGAACCAGACCTTGGTTCTAATCGACGGCGCCATCGTCAACAGCGCCACCGTCGGCAGTTATAATTTTGCTAACCTGACGACCGATAATATCGAACGGGTAGAGATTCTTCGCGGCGCCCAGAGCATGTTGTGGGGATCCGACGCCATGGGCGGCGTCATTAACATCGTGACGAAACGCGGACAGGGGCCGTTCAAAGCGAGCGGCTTTCTGGAATATGGATCCTTCGCCTCCTTGCGCGAGGGAGGAACGGTTTCCGGCAAGCATGGTGTGGTTGACTACAGTCTATCGCTTTCGCGTTGGGACACGTCGAGTTTTTCGGCGGTCAACTATCGGCGCGGCGCAACCGAGCGCGATTCCTACCGCAATTGGCAGGGATCGGGACGGGTCGGGGTGGACCTGCCGCAGGACGGGCGGCTCGATTTCACCATGCGCTGGATGAATTCGGATGTCCAACTCGACAACATTTCGGCGACCGCACCGAGCGATGTCTACGGGTCGAAAATTCGAAGTCAGGAATATGTTTTCAGCGGTAGCTATGAGCAGCCGATCACCGCCTGGTGGTCTCAGAAGTTGACGCTGGCGCGATCACAGGAAGCGTCCCTCTTTTTGCCCGGCACCCTGCAGCGCAGTCTTGTCACCGGGATCCTCAGCACGCCGTTCGGGTCGCCGAACGAAACCCGAGTGTTGTCCAATCGGCTTGAGTGGCAGCATAACTTCCAACTCACCAAATTGCTGTTGATCAGCGCTGGTTATCAGTTTCGAGAGCAGCAGGGAGAGAACGATACCGGACTCATCAATCGTATCTTGAGTTCACACGCCGGTTTCGCGCAGGCGCAGTTCAACCTCTGGGACCGCTGGTTGGCCACCGCCGGCGTGCGGCACGACCGTTACAACGTGTTCGGCGATGCCACCACCTATCGATTGACCGGCGGCTATTACCATACGGAAACCGGCACGAAACTTCGCGCCGGTTACTCCACCGGATTCCGAGCTCCCAGCATGAACGAATTGTTCTTTCCGAATTTCGGCAACCCCAACCTGGGTCCCGAAAAGAACCAGAGCATGGACGTGGGCATCGATCAATACTTCCTGTCGAAACAACTCAAACTCAGCGGGGGATTCTTTTGGAATAGGTATAGGGATCTGATCGTCACGACGTTCGATCCGGTCTTGTGCGCGCCGTTCAGCACGTTCGGGTTCTGTCCCCAGCAACTTGGAAACGCGTCCACGAAGGGCTGGGAGGCCGGCGTGACCTATACGCATGCGAGCGACAGGCGGTTTCTCAAAGGCCTCGTGCTGCAGGCCCAATATACCAACACGCTCACGCGCGATTTGGAGACCCAGAGCCGTCTCCCCCGGTGGCCGACCGACCAGTGGAGCGCCTCTGTCAGTTACCAACCGATTGAGCCATTGTGGATCACGGTGATCGGCCGCTATGTCGGATCACGATTCAATACGACCGGAGACCAGCAGTCCCTGCAGGCGTTCGACGTCTGGTCCTTGGCCGTGACATACGACGTCACTAAACAGGTGCAGGCCTATCTTCGGGCCGAGAATCTGTTCAATGAAAAGTACGAGGAGGTGGCCAGTGCCGGTACGCCGATTCGTTCGATCTTCGGCGGCGTGCGGGTCGCGTTCGGCGGAAAGTCATGAGAAAGGGATAGGGGGACCCTAATGCCATATCCTCGTGTGGTCATAGCCGGCACCAACAGCGGAGCCGGCAAGACGACGGTCACCCTGGCGCTCCTCGCGGCGTTGAAGGCCAGGGGTCGTCTCGTCCAACCCTTCAAGGCAGGACCGGATTTCATCGATCCCGGTCACCACCAGGCCGTCACCGGCAGACCCTCACGCAATCTGGACGGCTGGATGCTGGGTGAAGCCGTCAATCGCAGCCTGTTTGCCCGGACCGCAGCGGATGCGGATCTGTCGATCATCGAAGGCATGATGGGGCTCTTCGACGGTAGCTCGCCGGTGCATGAGCAGGGCAGCACGGCTGAACTGGCGAAGCAGCTGAATGCGCCGGTCCTGCTGGTGATCGACGGAAGCGCCATGGCCAGATCGGCTGCAGCCATGGCATCGGGATACGCGAAATTCGCCCCGGCCGTACAGGTTCGCGGGGTGCTTTTTAATCGAGTGCGGAGTGAGGGGCATTACCAGTTGCTGCGGGAGGCAGTGGAGGCGGAAACGGACCTGACGGTCGTCGGGTACCTGCAGCCCGATGCTTCGGTGACGATTCAGGACCGCCATCTCGGGTTGAGAACCGCCATCGAGCAGGGGCAGGGTGATCTGTATGACCGGTTGGCGCGATCCGCTGCAAACACGATTGACTTGGATCGGGTAGAGGCCATGGCTCGATCCGCCGGCGAATTTCCGGGAGAAGATCTCCCGATCACGAGACCGGTGGCACAGCGGCAACCGGTTCGAGTCGGCGTCGCGTACGATGCGGCCTTTTGTTTCTATTATCAGGACAATCTGGAATTACTTGAAGCGGCGGGGGCCGAGCTCGTGATGTTTTCACCGTTGCGGGATGCCGAGTTGCCCGATGTAGAGCTGCTGTATTTCGGAGGGGGATATCCTGAACTGTATGGCGAGACATTGGCGTCCAATGTCTCCATGCGCACAGCCGTAGGGACATTTGCCCGGAGCGGGGGAGCCCTGTATGCCGAATGTGGCGGATTGATGTACTTGACGGAAGCCATTCGTGACGGGGAAGGCAGGCGACACGAGATGGTCGGCCTGTTTCCGGCGGAAGCGGTGATGCGGAAGGCCGGCATGACATTGGGGTACCGAACAGCAGCAGTCACTCAGCCCTGTATCCTGGGGCGCTCCGGCACGCAGGTGCGCGGACATGAGTTTCATTATTCCATGCTGGAACCAAGAGGCGAACTACGCCATGCCTGTACCTTGTCGGATGCAGCGGGGCAGCCGGTCGGGCAGGACGGGTTGATGATGGGGAATACCCTCGCGTTGTATAGCCATCTGCACTTCGGCAGCCATCCGGATGTCGTGTCCGATCTGCTGGGGAGCGCACGTCGAGCGCGTGGAATTCAGGTCTCTGTAACGAAAGGATGAGATGGCGGAGCAGGACGAACATACGGCGAAGATGCAGCGATTAAAAGCTTCGGTGGATCGGCGGATCGAAGCGGCCCAGGACGAGAAGGGGCTGCTGATCGTCTACACTGGCGCAGGAAAGGGAAAAACGACCGCCGCGCTCGGCATGGCCATCCGTTGTCTCGGTCACGGCATGAAGGTGGCCGTCGTGCAATTCATCAAGGGCGCGATCGACACCGCAGAGGAGCGCATCCTGAAATCGTTCAGCAATCAAGTAACGTTCCTCCGTATGGGCGAAGGGTATACATGGGAGACGCAGGATCGGGAGCGTGATACGAGCCATGCGCAAGCGGCCTGGGCGAAGGCCTGCGAGTTCATGGGCGATCCGTCCTATGCGATGGTGATCCTGGATGAGTTCAAC
>CABVRW010000020.1 GCA_902500785.1 uncultured Nitrospira sp. | reverse complement strand
TCCACTCTGGACCATGTCGTAGGGGTGGTCTCAATTTCAAGGGGAGCAGGATAGTAGCGCAGTGAGAGCAGGGTTCGGTTCGTCACGTAGGCATCCAGCGCGACGGTCACCCCGCTGGCGCTGGAGTCGAAATTGGCCAGGGCGGCCGTCGGCACATGTTTGATTCGGTCGAGCGTATACATCCCATAGAGATCCAGCATCTTATAGCGTAGATGTGCGGCTGCGCCGTAGCGGTTCCAATTCACATCCACGTTGCGGGTGCCGTCGAAGACAGTGGCGTTGCTGTTCCCGAGATAGGCAAATCCCGATAGGCTTCCGGAAAAGTGGGCGGAGCGGGCGTACTCAACGCGGAGGGCGCCATAAAAGTCTTTGCCTTTGTTGGAATCTCCGAAGCCCTCGTTTGAGCCGTTGAGCATGCCGAGCTGATACATGAACCAGTCCCCGAACGGACGACCACGCACCTCAATCCCGGTGTCCGCCACCGTGTTGTAGAGGGATGGGGCATAGGGGGAAATGACGGATCCTGCCCGATTTCGCAGGCCGTAGAATTTCGCCGCGGTGGCAAGCGGAAACAGCCCTGCGCGTTGGACCTTGTCGGTCGAGGCGTTCGAGCTTTCTCCGACGAACTCCAGCTGTTGCCGGAGCGTGGAAAATGAGAAGGCCGCTGAAGGGTCGATTTTTCCGATGCGTATGCTGGCGATATTCTCTCCCCCGATGTTGTTGAAAGTGATGAATGCCCGCTCGATCCCGGTTGCCCCTTCTTCGAGATTGGATTCCAACTCGGTAAAGAACCCAATGTTCTTCGTCAAGGTGCCGGCGGTGAAGAGGCTGAATACTTCCGGGAATCCCAGCTCGCTCTTGTTTTGGACCGTGCCGGCCTCGGCGCCCGGTGGATTTTGCTGTGTGAAGGTGTGGGCGCGTAAGACGTTCCCACGGAGCCGTACGCCGGTGTAATTCGCGAAATCATCCAGACTGAGGTCGCCGAGGTTCTTTTTGCCCGTGATCCCGCCATCCTCTGTTCCCGGGAGTTGATAGCCATTTTCGAGGAAGCGTTCGCCGAAGGTATTGAGCCGCGGAGGCGCTGTGTGGCAGATCGTACAGTTCAAGGCGTATTTCCGCGCAAATGCAGGGATCGCCTCCGCGGTCGGCACCGACAAGCTGTATGTTGCCGATATGACAACGAGGAGCCCCACTGCGACCTGGATGATGGTCGCTCCTCTGGATAGTGTGAGCAAAACGACGTCCTCTTCTTGCTCAAGAGCGACTCAGTGGTGATGTGCGTGTGAGCTGTGCCCGCCCGTGCTGCACCTTGACGATCTGATTTCGGTGGATTGGCGGCAGGACTTTAGGCGTTCGCGATTTCAGGGAGGCAACATGATGAATATGAAAAATGTGGAATAGGTAGGGCAGGAGCGCAGTGATTCAGGGATAAGGGCGACTGGGTGGCCAGATGAGGCCTAAGAAGCGGGGCAAGTATCGTAGAAGTGGTTGCGGTGGTTCTCCTTGGCATGCGCCGGCAGGCGATTTATGCCGGATACTTTGCCTCGATCACACTACGCAGGCCCCCACGAGCGGCGAATTCACCGGTCACTGTGGCCATGACCGGCCGGCAAGCGCGTACAACGTCCTGGAGAATCCGGTTGACGGCATTTTCGTAGAAAATACCTATATTTCTGTAGGCATGGACATACATTTTGAGAGCCTTCAGCTCGAGGCAATACTTGTCCGGCTTGTAGTGAAGAGTGATGGTTCCGAAGTCCGGCAGGTTGGTTTTGGGGCAAATTGCAGTGTACTCGGGAATGACGATCGTAATTTCATAACCTTTGTATTGGTTGGGGAAGGTTTCGATGTCGGGCAGAGGAGCGGAAATTCCACTCTTGGCATGCCGCTCATTGTATCCCAGCCTTGTCGTTGCTCTGTCTTGCGTTCGTTTCTTGCTGTCCTTCCCTGTCACCGTTCACCCCACCTTCCATAGTCAGACTTGTTTCATCCACTCCAACTGGTCCAGTTCATTCAGTTTGTGGTAGAGCGTGACCCACGGACACGTCATTTCCGGATAGACTTCGCAGAATCCACCTTTGCGAACGCCTCCACATGGGCCGTGGCTCATGAATTTGGGGCATTCGGCTTTGAGCGAGCCATCCGGGATCGGTGGGCGCTTGTGTACCCCTCCCACATGCTGCTCGCCATGGTCTTCTCCTGGAACAAGTACTCGTATAGGCATAGGTGCAGTGTAGACCGAAACGCATTAAGCAACAATCTTTACCCGCTTCTCCGGTGAACTGCAACTGAATTGAGTGGCGCACGATTCCTTCTTCGAAGGCTAAATCTTCGCATTCGAGCGGAGTTGGGGCCAAGGGCCTAGCGCACATGTTTCTACTAGGCCTTCTTTCGTCCAGTGTGGGTCTTATGCAAAGTTGCAATGCTTTTGTGGACTCTATAGACTTGCCATTGTCTCGGAGCGACAGGCTCTTCTGTTTTTGACGTGATGGTTGCGATTGACAGATTTTTTCACGCTTTGTTACACTTGGCGGCGAGATAAAGAAAGTAAGAAGAAAGCTATAATCCTTTCCGTGTCAGGGACACAGTTCAGTACTCAGGCCAAATAACGTCGATATAATCTGCACCTGGCTTTTTCTGGTCCTCTTGTCGTAGGCCCGAACAAAGTCATCAGCTTATAAAAGGGAGGGAGTCCTTATGAGCCTTGATTACGTCAAGTTTTCAAGTGGCTTTGAAAAGTTCATGCCGAAAGAATATCGGGACATGGTTGAACATGGTCCCTTCGGAAAAAAAGTTTCCGTATCGCAAATGGGTTCGTTCAAAGAAGTGCTGGAAGAGCACCCCATGTGTGCTGGTTGTGCGATGACCCTCTTCATCAGACTCGCCATGATTGCATTCCCCAATCCAGAGGATACCATCACCGTTGGGACAGCCGGCTGCGGACGCCTCGCGATTTCGCAAGCCGCCATTCCCTTTGTCTACGGTAATTATGGTGACCAGAATGGTGTGGCGAGCGGGTTGTCCCGTGGTCTGCGCCTTCGATTCGGTGATAAGCCGAAGGATGTGGTCGTCATGGCCGGTGACGGCGGCACGGCTGATATCGGATTTCAGCAGGTCCTCCACTCCTGGTTCCGCAAGGAACGGTTCACGACGATCATGCTGGACAATGAAGTCTATGGGAACACCGGTGGGCAGGAGAGCGGCATGACGAATCGCGGCGCCGTACTCAAGATGGCTCCGCTAGGGAAAAAGTTTGAGAAGATGGATATGCTGCAGATGGCGAAGGTTGCCGGTTGTGCCTACGTCGCGACGGTGGTGCCGAACAATCCTCGCCGTGTAGAGAGCGTCATTAAGAAGGCCGTGTTGATCGCCAGAGAGGTGGGATCAACATACATTCAGGCCTATACGTCATGTAACATTGAGTATGCCATCCCGACCGATAAGGTCATGGAAGATGCGAAGAACGTTGAAAACGATCGCTATCAGTTCTCCGAATACATTACCGACGAAGCGAAGCAATTTCTCACGGAACGGTATGGCTACAAGGAATTTCTCCCGAAGCCGGCTGCTCCCGCTCCCGGGCTCCCCAAGGCCTGAGCAACGTTTAAGGAGGATTGAGTATGGCGACACGGTTCAATATTCGTATGGCGGGTGTCGGCGGCCAGGGGGTTGTGACCGGCTCGCACATTCTGAGTACGGCAGTCATCCATGCCGGAGGAGAAAGTACGATCGTTCCTTTTTACGGATCAGAAAAGCGTATGGCGCCCGTCGAGAGTTATGTCAGAGTGTCGGACGAGCCCATATACGAAATCGGCGAGATCACCTTCCCGCATATCATCATTATCTTCCACCCGCAGGTCATCACGCACGGCAAGTCGTATACGATGCCGTTCTATTTTGGCTTGAAGGAAAACGGGATTGCCTTGATCAACAATGATGGCCCGATGAAGCTTCATCGAGACCAGGCGCGTGAGCTCGAAGAGCGGCATGCGAAGCTTTACTATTTCCCGGCTACCAAGCTTTCTCTTGAGGTCGCGGGAATGGACCTCGCCACGAACATGGCCTTGATGGGCTGCATTGGGGCTATCACGGGGTTGACCTCGGTCGAGGCGTTGGAGCAATCCGTGAAAGATCGGTTCCTCGGAAAGGGTTTCGTCGTCTCTGGTGGCACTGCCGCGTTGGACAGCGTCGTCGAGAGGAAATTCAAAAAGAAGCAAGAGTTGATCGAGAAGAATGTGGCAGTTATTCGAGCTGGCTGGAATTATGCGGTGGACAATGGATGGGCGGCCCCATCCGTGAAGCGTTCGGAAGCGGTGGAGAGCGTCACCGCGTAATCCCGGTCAAGGACAAGGAGTTCTCATGTATCTCGTAGCCGATATCAGCGTTGAGATCTGTGCCGCGAAGAGTTGCAAGCTCTGCACGCAATATTGCCCAGAAGCCAATACCATCCTGTATAGCGATGAGATGGGCAAGGACAAAGGGTTTAAGTACGGTTCGGCCTACGTGGCAGTGGATCGGTGCAAGGGATGCGCCCAATGCGTATGGGTCTGCGACAATATGGCGAAGAATAATGCCATTAAAATGATTATGATCGACCAGCTGCCGGTGGCGGCATTGACCGACAACATTACCTATGGGGAAAAAAGCACGACGGCGGCATTGGTCAGCCCTGTAGTTGGGTAATTGGACGAAAGGGGAACGGGCGTGGGAACGACGCAAGATACGAGAGAGCGGATTATCGTGCCGGGACCAGCGGGGTTCCATCCACCGTCAGCGGCTCAGATGGGAGTGGCGCTGCCTGACCCTGGGCAGGGGCTATATTATGGATTGCTGGAGCCCAATGAAGATACAGTGATTGAGGAGATGGCTCGGAAAATGCTGACGAGCCCCAATGCGACAATCTTCCCGGGGCCTCTCGTCTTGTGGGCTTGGAACAACCATGCCGTCGAAAAGGCGAAAGCAGTTCTTGAAATTGCTGCGCAGATTCCCGATGTGATGATTATTCCCATGCCGGACTATCGACCCAAGTATCCAAAAATCGATCCCGAAGAGGTCATCAATCCGAACCATCCCAATCTCACGATTTGGGGAAATAAAATTGAAGCCTGTGTTTTCATCGGCGTTCACTGTCACTATGCCAATCTCACGCTGAAAATGATTCGTGCGGGGACCAATTGCTGCACCATGGCCATCTGCGCTGAGCAAGGGCATGAAGATGCCATGCTTACGATTCGAGACTCGGACACGTTGAAGCTGAAGAAGACCGCACAGATCTTTAAGAAGGTTCGCGAAGAAATGGGCATTAAGTTGCCGGACAATGGCGAGAATGTGCGGTTCACCGGAACTCAGTCCAAGGTCCATAACGGGAAGACGCATACAAATCCTATGACCTTTATGCCCTCTGCTGCAGGCGTTGGCAGCGCGGCTACATTTGGCCACTCAGCGGAGCAGATGAAGCGAGAAGGTTAGGAGTTTTAGGCTAAGGCGATACAGTCAAGAGGTGCAATAATGAGCGAAGCATTGGAGCCCCAACAAAAAACCAATCCTCAGGGCGATCCTATCACGAGCGTGTCTGCTCCTAAGGTTGAGGCGAAGAAGGATCCGCACGCGGATGCAAAGCAGCAGAAGGTCGTAACACCTGAATATATGTTTCTGGAAGCCCCTCGTACCAAGGAGTTTATAACGGGCAGCGAGGCTGCAAAAGAAGCGATCCGCCGGTCGAACGTCGATCTTGCCATTGCCTATCCCATTACCCCACAAAGCGAAACCATGCAGCTAGTGGGTGTGTTGTACGGTGAAGGCTATGTAAAAGAATATTACCGCGGAGAAGAAGAAGTCGGCGTCATGGCGGCTATTGCCGGTGGGTCTCGAGCGGGAGTTCGTTGTTATACTGCGACCGCCGGTCCGGGGACTTTGAGAGGGCTGGAAGGGATTGCTTCTTGGCCAGGGCACCGGCTACCGGTGGTGGCCATGTTTACCTGTCGTGTGGTGAATGCGCCGCTGGCGATTCAGCCCGATAATATTGAAGTATCGTATCTGCTCAATTGTGGGATGATTGTATTCCATGCTGAGAATCAGCAAGACATGTATGACTTCACGTTGGCCGGGTTTGTCATTAGTGAGAAGAATGATGTCACTCTACCTGTCGGTGTGTGTTGCGATGGATTTTTCGTTACCCACGCCAGAGGCTATGTCCGCATGCAAGATCGTGGGATGAAGCTCCCTCCTCGGGAGCCATGGCGAGGAGCGGTACCCGTCCTTGATGCTGAGAATCCTCCGGCCAGACTCTCCCGTGACGCCCCGGTTCAGAAGTCAAATTTTATGGCCTACAACATCCACGCGGTGTGGCAACAGGAGGTCTGGGCGGCCGTCGAGCGTTCTCGTAAATACATCAACCAGTACATGGGTGGCTTGCTCACGGCTGAGAACGTGGATGATGCCGAGGCGGTCATTATCGCTTCGGGTAGTGCAGCTGCTCAGTCGCGTGAGGCAGTGCGCATTTGTGCAGAGAAGGGCATCAAGATTGGCTTGATCAAGATTCGATCGCTTCGTCCATTCCCAACTCAGGAGTTGCGCAAACTCTGTGGAAAAGCCAAGTTGATTGTCGTCCCGGAATTCAACTACGTTGGATGGCTGGCCAAAGAAGTGGCCACAGCCATTTACGGTTTCTCGAACGCAAAAATCATCGGTGGTCCAAGAGTTTATGGTGGCCAGTCGATGCCGGTGGAATTGATTGTGGATGAAGTCGAGTCTGGTTTGACAGGGAAGAAGTCGACAAACGTTGCGATGTCACAGGTCATGGGTGCATCAGCCGCTGACCATGAAGCCATGGGGCATTTTATGCGTAGTATTTAGGCTGAGAAGCACGTTTGAACCAAAACAGCAGGGCCCGTTCGGTATAACCGAACGGGCCCTGTGCGTTTGGAGAGATGCTTGAATGTGGCCGTCTTAGCCTTGAAGATCTTCCTCGACCAGATCAGGGCTTTCCGGCATCCCGTGAGCGACGTATTTGGCATAGGACAAATAGATTGATGCGCTATCACGCATAGCTTTGGTGCCATTGGCCATACGGTGCAGCTTGTCGGAGCCAGGGGCTTCGGTCTTGCGGAGATGATCGACATGGTCATGCAGAACGAGCGTAAAGCGCTCCATGGCCATTTCCACCTCTCGATAGGCTTGTAAAATAGGGTCAGTCATGTGAAGTACTCCTTCATGAGCAGAATACCGCAGCACGCTTTGGAGGGTCAACCGAGAGGCCGATTCTATGTACCAATTGTCGCCGGCAGTGTTGAATGCCATCGCCACGGTGGCGAGGATAAACATTCTGGATCACGACCGCAATACTCCACAATCGGTTATTGGTGGAGTCTCCAGGCTCTCCGAAATATTTACCCGGAGCAGTGATGGAGTCGGAAGGGCTTATTTCGAAGAGCCTCAGCTAGGTATCAGCTATCTAGCTTATTATGTGCCCGTGAATCTCGCAAAAGTGCAGCTCCTCTTAGACGAACTGCAGCCGGTGTCTCCTGCCGTGCCGGGTGAAGAGTTTCGAGTGTTGGATGTCGGTGGTGGCCCTGGAACCGGAGCTCTCGCTGTGCTCGATTGGTGCCATGAGAAGGAGTGGCCGTTTCCTTCGTCCCTTCGCATGACGGTAGTTGACCGCTCTCCGCAGGCTCTGAGGCTGTGTGCTGAACTGTGGCAGACTTACAATGCACAGCGGCAGAATCAGTCGAGTTCGCCCTTGCGGACAACCGAATGCAATCTCGAACGCTCACTCCCATCAGTTCTTCGTCAGGCCCGGCTAGAGAACGGGTATCACCTTATTATTGTTCAGAATATTCTCTCGGAGCTATTCGTTGGGAATGCAGACCCCATCAAGCAGCGGACGGCGTTGATTGGGGAATTGCTGAGCTGTCTGTCTCCAGAAGGGAGTCTGATGATTATTGAGCCGGCCCTACGATCGGCTTCACGGGACCTGCATCAGGTACGGGATAACCTGCTCGCGGAGCAGCATTGCTCGGTTTATAGCCCCTGTCTCCACGATACGCCATGTCCGGCACTCGTAAAGCCGGATGATTGGTGTCATGAAGAGCGGAAGTGGGAGATTCCGGCCTGGATTGCTCAGGTGGATCGAGAAGTCGGGTTTATCAAAGATGCACTTAAGTTTTCCTATGTGATTCTGCGAAAGGACGGGAAAACGCTGGTGTCACGAAACACGGACTACCATCGAGTGGTGAGTGAGTTGCGGGTTATGAAGGGCGAGAAGAGGGTCTGGTTATGTGATCAGACAGGGAGGTTCGAACTTGGACGCCAGGACAAGGAACGATCGTCCGCGAACGCTGGGTTCGAGGACTGGCATCGTGGGGCTATTATCCGGGTCAGCGAGATCGTCAGGAAGGAGCGAAAAGGCAGGCCCGCAATGGTCGGCCGCATTCTCTCATCCGGCACAGCGGAAATTGTTCGTCCTGCGTGAGGACGGAACGAATTGCGAAAATATTCCGTCAGCAGCGCTCTCGTATCCCTTAGCGGCTCATCGTACGGTCCCAGGAGAAGCACGGTCACTGTAGTCTATGGGAGGCGGCCCGGGCTGAAGAAGTCGGAGTCCCTTCTGCGAGACTGGGCGCTAATCAACTGGCGCGCGTCTGCAGTCTTGATGTTCAGGAGGTGTCGCGATGCGGTATGGGCGGATGGCTCTGTTGCTTCGAGTCCTGCGAATGGCTCTGATCCCAGCAGAGTTTTTGCCGCAGGCACAACAAGGAAGTTATTCTGCAACCTGCTAGTCCGCTTCGGGCTCAGAGGAGCCGTGCTGATGGGACACTCGATCTTCATCGAAGAGTTCGGCCATTTCTGCCGCAATCATATCCCGATCGTTGGGCACGGAAATGAGCGGGATTTCCTTGCGGGGCTTCGTTTCAGCCTCGGCGGCAGGCGGGGGTGCTTGTTGGGGCTTTGGAGTTGGAGTATCGCTCATAATAGGGTCAGTATAACATGAAACGGTGGCGTGAAAGGCTACTCGAATGCTTCCAATGAGGAGCGTTCAGGAAACTGAGTTTTGCAAGCCACGCAAGTAACGAAATAGACCGACTCCCTAACGGACATCGTGATGCGAAAATCAAGGGTCACCCCTCGATGTTGGCAGCTTGGGCAGGAAATTTCTTTCAGCCGATAGGGTATATCCGGTTGAGTTCGCAGGTAAAAATCCATATCAGTGTATACGGGGAAATTATACCGGCATTTCAGGCACACCCCGCGGCATTCTCCATCTGACTGCAGTGTCCGCCGGTCGATGCCAAACGTATTCGTCTTGCAGATTGCGCACTGCACGCTTGACAGCCGTTTTTCTGCCACTTCGAGCGGAGTCAAGGACATTAGTTCCCCCTAAGCATAGATGGGTTGAGTATACGCATCAATGTGAGGGATGTTCAATCGCCCTTCCTGGGTTTATGGATTTAATGGATTACCTTGACCGAAAGTTTACACCCCCTATACTAGCGACACGATGCACATGATCAACAAGCGTCTGCTCGTCGGCAACGTCGAAGATGCCAAGAATCCCCCGCCGCAAGTAAGCGCCGTCCTCATGGTCGCTGAAGAGCAGAATGTGACGGTTCCATCACGGATTGTCTATGCCAAGATTCCATTGAAGGAATTCGGTGAGCCGGCCGCTGCGTCATTGTACGAGGCTGTGGAATGGATCGCGGCACATGTGGCGGACAATCGGCTGATGGTGTGTTGCAGGGTCGGCATGGGACGTTCGGTTTCGGTGGTGATTGCCTATCTTTGTTGTGTTGAAGGGATGGCGTATCCGGATGCGGTAAAGCTTGTGCTGACGAGGCGTCCCGGTGGCACGCCTTTGCCGCGTCTCCAAGAAATTATCGAAGACGTTCGTTGTCGACGCCAGGGTCGACACAATTCGCCAAATGCCTAGCAGACAGTAGAGATATCCGATTCCGCTCAATACGCTCTGATCAATCATGTGCCGTGTCGGCATCAGAAACGTCTGCAGCATGCGCGACGAGGTCGTCCAGCAACGCCGCAGCGAGCGAATCGGCTCATACTACTCAATCCGCACGGTGATCCGCCGAGGTTCATGACGCGCTGAAGAATGTGGGTCGCGCGTGTGAACGCCGCCAAGATGGTGAAGTGGCAGTGCCTTGCGGGCCCTCCGCTGGCAGACTGTTTCCGCATCCTGCTGGAAGCCCGGGGCCCCCATAGACCATCAGACCATCCTGAATATTAGCTCGTCTTTTTCCGTTCGCCATCCCTCCCCTGGCTTATCTCGCCGTATCCATGCCAACTTTACGCTTGAGGGGTGATCTCTCGACGGAGTTGCATTTTGCTTCCGCGCCATGGCGTAATTTGTCGTCAGATAGGGTTCACATCCATCACCTCGGGAATAATTCAATGCCTGAATTGCCGGAAGCAGAAGTTGCTGCCCGTCAGTTGCGCGCGCGAGTCGTAGGAGCCAGGGTGCGCGATTGTTGGGTGGGCCGTGGTGACATCGTGCGGGAAGGACTACCTTCTCTGGAATGGTATCGTCAGACCACGATCACGGGGGTGGAGCGAAGGGGGAAGAGCGTCATCCTCACCTTTCGTTGCGGGGAGGAGGCGAGATTTCTTGCCGCAGAGTTGGGCATGACCGGACTGTTGCTGTTCAGGTCTACGCCAACCAAGTATCCACAACATATCCATTTTGTTCTGCATCTTGAGGACTGTGCCGAACCTGAAATCAGATATTGGAATCCCAGACGATTCGGTCGCTTGTCGTTGCTTGACCAAGCAGGGTTGGATCAATATACGGCTCGCCGGTTCGGTTATGATCCCCTCACGATCAGTTCCGATCAATTCCTGCGTATGCTTGGGGCTACGCGTACCAGGCTGAAGTCTCTTTTGATGCATCAACAGGTCATCGCGGGAATCGGCAACATTTACGCCAATGAGATTCTCTTCCGTGCCAAGCTTCATCCCGATCAGGCGGCGAACAAGGTCAGAGAGGGACTGGTGACTCGTCTCTATGAAGTGATGAGGGATGTATTACATGAAGCCATTGTCATGGGAGGGTCCAGTGTGCGGGATTATTTTGCGCCGGATGGAACCGAGGGCCAGTACAAGCGCAGGCACCTAGTGTATGCCAAGGCTGGGCAGCCCTGCCCCAATGCCTGCGGTACCGTGATTCGACGCTCCGTCGGTGAGCGAAGTTCATTTTTCTGTCCTACATGCCAACGCAGAGCGCGTCCGTGATCCATCCAGGCATGAAAAAGCTCTCGCCCATTGAGGCACGAGCAGCGGAGACGATCATCATGTTATCAATAATTTATGGTGATGAATCTTCAGTGCGCATTGTGGTAGGACTTCTGAGCTCGCCGCGTAGGCCCTTTGGAGGATTGAGCTAATCAGCAGAATTCGGTACTCTACCGCTCCGTTTCTCTGCCCTATCACACACCAAGGAGTCGTCAATCATGGCGAAAGTGCTGGAAGGTCCCGGGATGGGGCTGATGAAGAAGTGGGGAATCAACGTCCCCAATTATGTGGTCGTGACCTCCGTTGATGAGTTGACCAAGCTGGGTCAGGCTAATGAATGGTTGAAAAATTCCAAGCTTGTTGCGAAGGCGCACGAGGCGCTCGGGTCGAGGTTTAAGCTTGGGTTGGTCAAGGTTGATTTGGACTTCAAGGCTGCGGAAGCTGCTACCAAGGAGATGATCGGGCGACAAGTCGGCAGCATCACCGTCACGCAGGTCATTGTCTCTGAAATGATCGCTCACACAGAAGAATATTATTGCGCCGTGAAATCAACGCGCGAAGGCAGTGAGGTCCTGGTTGCGAACTGCGGCGGGATCGAAGTCGAATCGAATTGGGAACGTGTCAAGCGTTTGTGTCTTGATATCGGGCAGGCTCCTTCTCAGGAATCGCTCGAGAAACTGGCTAAAGAGGCCGGATTTACTGGGCCTCTAGCGAAGAAGATGGCTGCGTTCGCAGGAAAAATGTTTGCCTGCTTCGACAGTGAAGATGCACAATATCTCGAGGTGAATCCGGTCGTCGTTCGTGCCGCCGATGAGGAGCTGGTTGCGCTTGATGCCGTGACACTGCTCGACGGCGATGCCAAATTCAGACATCCGGACTGGAACTTCGCGTTTGCCGCAGAATTCGGCCGCGCCTATTCCAGGCAAGAACTTGAAGTCATGGCGGTCGACAGCAAGATTAAAGGCTCGGTGAAGTTCATCGAAATTCCTGGTGGCGATACAGCCATGTTGCCGGCGGGCGGTGGCGCCAGCGTGTACTATTCGGACGCGGTCGTCGCGCGTGGCGGCAAGTTAGCCAACTATGCCGAATATTCCGGCGATCCACCGGATTGGGCCGTCGAAGTCCTCACGGAAAAAGTGTGTTCTCTGCCGGGAATCAAAAACATCATTGTTGGTGGTGCGATTGCAAATTTCACCGATGTCAAAAAGACGTTCGGCGGGATCATCAACGGCTTTCGGAAGGCCAAGTCCGAGGGCAAGTTGAGGAACGTCAAGATTTGGGTCCGTCGCGGGGGACCGCGTGAGAAAGAGGGCCTTGATGCGATGCGCGCCCTGAAAGACGAAGGCTTTGACATCAATGTCTTCGACCGCAACACACCACTCACCGACATTGTCGACAAGGCGCTCCAAGTAAAATAGCCTGCCGTCTATGACCAACTGAATATAGGGGAGATCCCGAGATGAGTATTCTGGCAAACAAAGACACCCGCGTGGTGATCCAGGGTGGTCAAGCCGGTGTCAACGCTGCCCGCCGCATGGCCGAGTTCTGTTATCTCATTAAGCGTCCGCTAAACGTCGAGGCGTTCGTATATCCGCCCGATGCCGGTAAGACCAATGAGATCCCATACGGCAGCGGCCTCATCGCCATTCCAATCTATAAGTCCATTACCGAAGCCACCAAACATCACCCAACGCTGAACACCAGCCTCGTCTACATCGGTGCCGACCGCGCGATGAAGGGCGGCATGGAGGCGCTTGACGATTCGCACATTAAGGTGGTCTCGATGATCACCGAGGGCGTGCCGGAAAAGGATGCCAAGGTGCTTGGCGCTCATGCGCGCAAGTTGGGTAAGGTTTTTAATGGTCCGTCGTCCATCGGTATCATTTCAGCCGGTGCCTGCCGGTTAGGTGTAATCGGCGGTGCGTTCGACAACCTCGTCCTCTCCAAGCTCTACCGTGAAGGATCGTTTGGTGTGATCACTAAGTCGGGAGGTCTCTCAAACGAAATTATCTGGATCTGCTCACAGTTTGCCGACGGGATCACGACGGCCATCGGTATCGGCGGCGATGCCTATCCCGGAACTGATTACGTCAGCTATCTTGAAATGTTCGAAAATGACCCGCAAACGAAGGCGGTCGTCATCGTCGGCGAGATGGGTGGTGATCTCGAAGAGCGGGCTGCGGAATGGTATGGCGCGAAGAAGCGACGGGTGAAGTTGATTGCTGTGGTCTCTGGTTTTTGTCAGGAAAGTTTGCCGAAGGGGATGAAGTTCGGTCATGCCGGAGCCAAGGAGGGCATGAAGGGGGAAGGATCGGCGCGATCCAAGTCCGATGCGCTCAAGAAATCAGGCGCGCTCGTGCCACCCACTTTTGGCGCACTTGGCCCTGCGATTAAAGAAACCTATCAAGATCTCTTGAAGTCCGGCCAAGTGAAGGAGCCGGTCGAGCCGGCGACGTTGCCCAAGTTGCCCAAGACCATCGAGGAGGCCATGAAGGCCGACGAGGTCATGGTCGCGCCGCTGATCCGCACCACCATCAGCGATGACCGCGGTGACGAACCCTGCTACGACGGCTATCCAGCTTCTGAGCTCATCAACAAGGGCTATGAAATTCCTCATGTGATCGGGCTGTTGTGGGACAAGCGGCTGATCTCCAAGCAGGAGGCGGAGATCATCAAGCGGATTATGATGCTCTCAGCTGATCACGGTCCATGCGTCAGCGGCGCCTACGCGACAATTCTCGCCGCCTGTGCCGGGATCGGGTTGTCGCAGTCGGTTGCAGCAGGCATGATTATGATTGGACCACGTTTTGGCGGTGCCGTTACTGATGCCGGCCGCTTCTTCAAATATGCCGTGGATAATAAGATGTCCGTCGACGAATTCTTGGCGTACATGAAGAAAAACCATGGACCGGTACCGGGTATTGGCCACCGCGTGAAGAGTCTGCGCAATCCTGACAAGCGAGTAAAAGAGTTAGTCGGCTATGTGAAGAGTCTGAAGATTAAGACTCCTTGTTTGGACTTCGCGCTTGAGGTGGAGAAAGTTACCTCCGTGAAAAAGGACAATCTGATTCTGAACGTCGATGGGACGATGGCGGCCGTACTGGTCGATATTGGTTTCCCTGTCGATAGCTTAAACGGATTCTTCATTCTCTCGAGGACAATTGGATTAATCGGTCACTGGGTGGATCAAAAACGCCAGGATAGCCGCCTGATCCGTTTGTTTGATTACCTTGTGAACTACGCGGCACCCAAGAGGCGGGAAGTTCCGCCGCTGAAGTAAGACGCTACTGCTCGATCATCTATAAGCGATTCCTCAATCCGGTCGTCGGGTTCCCATTCCTGGCCGATTGACGGTTCGCAGTTGACGGCTGACTTACCTTAAGGAGACAAGCCATGTCCATGGATCTCGCCAAGAAACTGTATGCCAAGATGCCGGATGTGTTTGCCAAGGCCAGAAAGAGATTCGGCCGCGGCCTGACGCTAGCCGACAAGATCTTGGTCTCTCACGCAGACAACTTTGACTCGCAGACTTGGGAGCGAGGCAAGGCCATGTTAGCGCTTCGGCCGGATCGTGTAGCCATGCAGGACGCCACGGCCCAAATGGCCATGCTGCAGTTTATGCAGGCTAATAAGAAAAAAGCGGCCGTACCGAGCACGATTCATTGCGATCACCTCATTCGAGCTGAAATGGGCTCCGAGAAGGACCTGCTCCGCGCGATGGACGAGAATCGGGAAGTGTATAACTTTCTCGCCTCTGCCGCGAGGAAGTACGGCATTGGATTCTGGAAGCCCGGAGCCGGGATTATCCACCAGGTGGTTTTGGAAAATTATGCATTCCCTGGCTGCTTGATAATTGGAACGGACTCACACACGCCGAACGGCGGGGGTTTGGGAGGACTGGCCATCGGCGTCGGCGGCGCGGACGCCGGCGAAGTGATGGCGGGTTTGCCGTGGGAAGTGCTCCATCCGAAATTAATCGGCGTGCGCTTGACCGGGAAGTTGAGCGGCTGGGCTTCTCCGAAGGATGTGATTCTCTATCTGTGCGGCCTGCTGACGGTGAAGGGTGGCACAAACAAGATCGTCGAGTATTTTGGCCCCGGCGCGGAAACCATTAGCGCAACAGGCAAGGGCACGATCTGCAACATGGGCGCGGAACTTGGGGCTACCACTTCGGTGTTTCCTTTCGATCAGAAGATGGTCGCCTACATGAACATCACCGATCGGGCTGATTTGGCGAGTTTCGCGCAATCGCACAAGGATCTTCTCGTCGCCGATCCTGAAGTCTACCAGTCGCCGGATAAATATTACGATCAAATCGTCGAGCTTGACTTGTCGATGCTGGAGCCGCACGTGGTTGGCCCGCATACGCCGGATCTCGCAAGGCCGATTTCCAAGTTGGCGGCAGAAGCGAAGGCGAAGGGGTATCCGGTTGAGTTGAAGGCGGCCCTTATCGGTAGCTGCACCAATTCTTCGTATGAAGATATCAGTCGGTCTGCCCATGTCGCGGAGCAGGGGTTGAAAGCTGGGTTGAAGGCGAAGGCGTCGTTTCTCGTGTCGCCAGGCTCCGAGCGTATTTATCACACCATGAAGCGCGATGGGTTCTTGGATACGTTTGAAAAGCTCGGTGGCACGGTCCTTTCGAATTCCTGCGGCCCCTGTATCGGACAGTGGAAACGGGCGGATGGTGTGAAGGGTAAGGCCGATTCAATCGTCAGCTCCTTCAACCGCAATTTCCCAGGTCGGAACGATGGCATCAGTGAGACGTTGTCCTTCCTGGCAAGTCCCGAGGTCGTGACGGCGTATGCCATTACCGGAGATCTGAGATTTGACCCGGTGAATCAGACGCTCAAGGGAGCCGACGGGAAGGAGTTCAAACTTCAGCCGCCGGTGGGCGAAGAGTTGCCAGCCAAGGGATTTGCTAAGGGAGAGGAAGGGTTTGTCGCTCCGGCCGAAAACGGCGAGGGGCTGACGGTCGACATTCCTCCTACCAGCGAACGATTGCAGTTGTTACAGCCGTTTCCCCGCTGGGACGGTAAAGATTTCGAAAAGCTTCCGCTCCTCATCAAGACCAAGGGCAAGACCACGACCGATCACATTTCACCGGCCGGTCCTTGGCTCAAGTTCCGTGGGCATCTCGACAAGATCAGCGACAACATGTTTTTGGGTGCGAACAGTGCCTTTACCTCAGAACCCGGCAGGGGAACGAATGTGCTGACGGGCGAAGCGAATCTCACTCTCGCTCAAATTGCCCGCGACTACAAGGCCAAAGGCATTGGCTCCGTTGTGGTGGGTGATGAGAACTACGGCGAAGGCAGCAGTCGCGAGCATGCAGCGATGTCTCCGCGCTTCTTGAACGTAAAGGTCGTTATTACCAAGAGTTTTGCTCGGATTCATGAGACGAATTTGAAGAAGCAGGGGATCTTGGCGTTGACCTTCGGCGATCCGAAGGATTACGACAAGATCGAGCAGCAGGATCGCATCAGCGTGACGGGGTTGGCCAATCTGTCTCCCGGCAAGCCGGTGCAAGTGACCATTCATAAAGCGGATGGTAAGGCGCTCACTATCCAGGCGAACCACAGTATCACAGAGCAACAGATCGCGTGGTTCAAGGCAGGTTCAGCGTTGAACGCGCTGAACTAACACGACACATAAAGAGGGATAATCATGACGACGAACGTTTCCAAGATCATTTATACAAAGACTGATGAAGCCCCCATGCTGGCGACGTACTCGTTTCTCCCTATCATTAATGCCTTCAGCAAGGCTGCCGGTGTCTCCGTCGAATTGCGGGATATCTCGCTCGCGGGACGTATCCTCGCGGTCTTTCCCGAGCATTTGACTCCTGAGCAGAAACAGCCAGACGCCTTGAGCGAACTGGGTGAACTCGCCAAGAAGCCGGAAGCGAATATCATTAAATTGCCTAACATCAGCGCGTCATTGCCTCAGTTGCAAGAGGCCATCAAGGAATTGCAGAAGCAGGGGTATAAGCTTCCTGAATATCCTGAAAATCCAAAAGACGACAAAGAAAAGGACATCAAGAGCCGTTACGACAAGGTGAAGGGCAGCGCGGTCAATCCCGTCCTGCGCGAAGGCAACTCGGATCGTCGAGCGCCACTGTCCGTGAAGGCTCATACCAGGAAGCATCCGCATAAAATGGGGGCATGGAGCCCTGATTCTAAGACCCACGTGTCACATATGCAGGGTGGAGATTTCCGCTCCAACGAAAAGTCGATGACGACGGCCGCGGCGACCGATGCCAAGATCGAATTCGTCGGCCAGGATGGCAAGACCACCGTGCTCAAGCCCAAAGTCTCATTGCAGGCGGGTGAAGTGGTCGATGCCACCTTCATGAGCAAGCGTGCGTTGCGCACGTTTCTTGAGGAGCAGATCCAGGATGCCCAGAAAAAGGGAATATTATTCTCACTCCATATGAAGGCCACCATGATGAAGATCTCAGACCCGAAGATCTTCGGTCATGCCGTGACTGTGTACTACAAAGATGTCTTTGAGAAGCATGGTGAAACGCTCAAGAAGTTGGGCGTCGATCCTGACAATGGCCTGGGCGACCTCTATGCCAAGATCAAGGCCTTGCCGGACGATCAACGCAAAGCGATCGAAGCCGATATTCAGGAGGTCTACAAAAAGCGGCCCCCGATGGCGATGGTGAATTCCGATAAGGGAATCACCAACCTGCACGTTCCCAGCGACATCATCATCGATGCCTCTATGCCCCCGGTCATTCGAGACAGCGGCAAGATGTGGGGGCCAGACGGCAAGTTGGCTGACACCAAGTGCGTGATTCCCGACAGCAGCTATGCGCCTGTCTATCGAGAAGTCATCGACTTCTGTAAGAAGCACGGCGCCCTCGATCCGAAGACAATGGGGAGTGTGCCCAACGTCGGATTGATGGCGCAAGCCGCAGAAGAATATGGCTCGCACGACAAGACCTTTAAGGCCCCGAGCAATGGGACGATCCGCGTGGTCGATGCCGCAGGCAAGACGCTGTTGGAACACCAAGTGGAGGAAGGCGATATCTGGCGCATGTGCCAGGTGAAAGACGCCCCGATTCAGGACTGGGTGAAATTGGCTGTCACTCGCGCGAAGGCGACCGGTGCTCCGGCGATCTTCTGGCTGGACAAGGCTAGAGCCCACGATGCGCAATTGATTGCGAAGGTTGAACGGTACTTGAAAGATCACGACACCAAGGGCCTCGACGTCCGCATTATGACTCCGGCTGACGCCACGCGGCTTTCATTGGAGCGAATCAAGGAAGGCAAAGATACGATTTCCGTGACAGGCAATGTCTTGCGGGACTATCTTACCGACCTATTCCCGATTCTGGAAATCGGAACCAGCGCCAAGATGCTCTCGATTGTTCCGTTGCTCAACGGTGGTGGGCTGTTTGAAACGGGTGCCGGCGGTTCTGCTCCGAAACATGTGCAGCAGTTCGAGCAGGAGGGGTATTTGCGATGGGATTCGCTAGGTGAATTTCTGGCGTTGGCCGCTTCGTTGGAGCATTTGGCCAAGGTCGCTAACAATTCAGCGGCGAAGATCCTGGCGGATACACTTGATCAGGCCAATGCCAAGTTCTTGGAAAGCAATAAGTCACCGGCTCGTAAGGTCGGCGAAATCGACAACCGCGGCAGCCATTTCTATCTCGCGTTGTACTGGGCGCAGGCATTGGCCCAGCAGACGCAGGATAAAAATCTACAAGCGCGTTTTGTGAAGATCGCCAAAGAACTCGAACAAAACGAAGCCAAGATATCGACTGAATTGCTCGCGGCTCAAGGCAAACCAGTCGATGTCGGGGGGTATTATCATCCCAATGATGCGAAGGCGTCCAAGGCCATGCGCCCGAGTCCGACATTGAATACGATCATCGACGCGATTGCCTAAAGGACCTATTCGTTGATAGGGCGTCGGGCGTAAGGGGGAGAGAATCCTCCTTGCGCCTCACGTTTCACGCTTCACGAGAGAATCATGGCACAAGAAGATACCAACGTGATCGATCAGCCGGAAGTGCTACGCCATAAAATGGTGACGATTGAAATTTCCGGCAAGAAGTATGAAGTGCCGGAAGGCATCACCGTGATCAAAGCCCTGTGGTATTCAGGGCAGGAGGTGGTGCGAGGAGCCGGCTGTCTCGGGGGGTTTTGCGGTGCCTGTGCCACCTACTATCGAACCAAAGATGATCCGAAGGTTCGAACATGCCTGGCCTGCCAGATGGCAGTAGAGGACGGCATGTCTTTCACTATCATGCCTCCGTTCCCAGCCCGGAAAGCCCTGTATGACATCCAGTCGCTCAAGGATCCGAAACAAGACCTCTTCAATCTCTATCCGGAAGCACCACTCTGCCGGAATTGCAATGCCTGTACGGAAGCCTGCCCTCAGAAAATCGATGTGCGCGAAGGGGTATGGAAAGCGGTGTTCGGGGATTTCAAGAGCGTGTCCGAAATGTTCATGGACTGCGTCATGTGCGGAATGTGCACCCCGGTCTGTATTGCGGACATTGCGCCCAACCTGGTAGCTCTCTATGTGAGTCGAGCGCAGGGTGCTCATTTCACGGAGAAGCCGCAGGGGCTCGATGCTCGTATCCAAGAGATTCAGGACGGCAGCTTTAACGATGAGTGGAACAAAGTTCTCGCGATGAACGAACAGGAGTTGGCCGATTACTGCGCGACAGTGAAGTAACGCATTGTGCCGTCAGCCGGTCTCGGACGGATACGCTCCGAGACCGCGCTCCGTGCTGAAAGCAAATCATGGATATTCACGCACTTCAACAAATCGTCCACCAAACGCGGGATGCTCGCCGCAAGCAGACCCTCCCCAAGTTTTCTCCCGCCGATCGCGACCAACTCATTCACAAGCACCACCCTGATTATCGCGTCAGCGCCTATCGTCCGATTCGATTTGGCCCGAATGCGAATGACAAGACGGTCGTCGAACTTGCCGCGCTGCTGGAAGGCGATAGCCCAATTGCTGAAAGTATCGATCTGAC
Organism: uncultured Nitrospira sp.; assembly: GCA_902500785.1. GTDB lineage: Bacteria > Nitrospirota > Nitrospiria > Nitrospirales > Nitrospiraceae > Nitrospira_A. The sequence continues at coordinate 37,283 of CABVRW010000020.1, read as the reverse complement.
CCCGCACTTTACGACGGATGTACTGGTAGTCGGTGGAGGCGGCGCCGGCTGCGCGGCAGCGTTGCATGCTCATGGAACCGGCGCGAAGGTTATTCTTGCGACAAAGCTGCGGCTTGGCGACTCGAATAGCGTGATGGCTCAGGGCGGGATGCAAATTTCCGTCGCGCCTGAAGACTCCCCAGTCACGCATTTTCTGGACACGCTCAAGGGCGGTCATATGCAGAACGACCACGAATTACTCAAAGTCATGGTCGAGGATGGACCATCTATTGCGAAGTGGTTGATTGAACTGGGCGTTCTGTTCGATCGGCAAGCGGATGGGAATCTACATGTGAAGAAGGGTGGCGGAAGTTCAAAGCCACGTCTTCTGACGTGCTCGGATTACACCGGGCTCGAAATCATGCGCGTGCTTAAGGACGAAGTCCTGAATCAAAAGATCCAGCTGCTTGAGTTTTGCGCCGCAGTTGAGTTGCTCAGCGACGACAATGGTCATTGTACCGGAGCCATTTTTAAGGATCTCGACAATCAGCGGCATGTCGTTGTGGCGGCCAAGTCGGTTATTCTTGCGACCGGTGGTATCGGTCGACTACATATCCAGGGGTTCCCCACGAGTAATCACTACGGCGCAACCGGCGACGGTTTGTGCCTCTCGTACCGGATGGGTGCAAAGCTCGACCACATCGATACGTTTCAGTATCATCCCTCAGGCGCGGTTTACCCCGAACAATTGATCGGGGCGCTGGTCACCGAAGGCATCAGATCAGAAGGCGGCCACCTGGTGAACGCCAAGGGCGAGCGGTTTGTGAATGAGCTCGATACCCGCGATGTGGTCTCCTCTTCCATCATTCGTGAGTGTGAGGAAGGCCGTGGTATTCGTACGATGTCGGGCCGCGTCGGTGTCTGGCTGGATACGCCGTTGCTTGATGCCGAGCATGGGCCAGGGACGGTAGAAAAGCACTTTCCCGCCATGATGATGCAATTCGAACGATTCGGCATCGACATCAGCAAGGACCCCGTACTTATTTACCCGACGCTGCACTATCAGAACGGCGGCGTCAAGATCGACGCAAACTCAGAGACCAACGTCAAGAATCTGTTTGTTGCCGGAGAAGCTTCAGGCGGGTTGCATGGACGAAATCGTTTAATGGGTAATTCATTGCTCGATCTAATGGTGTTCGGCAAACGGTCAGGTCTGACGGCCGCGTCGCGCGCCGGATCAATGCACCAAGGGAAACTCACGGTCAAGCATCTGCAGCGATTCCGAGCAGAAGCGAACAAACACGGTCACTCCAGCGGCGTCATTTCTCCGATGATACTCCCTGCGTATACGCGCAAGGAGCCAGAGCGTATCGCGAAGGGCTGATGGCGGCTGTCCTGGACAGGGAGTTGCGCTGATAGACACGCTCTACGTCATTTGGCATGAGCCACTAGCTCTTATGAGGATTCCATGAACGTTCATGAGTTTCAGGCCAAGCAATTGTTTGCGAAGTTCGGGGTGCCGGTGCCACGAGGCAAGGAAATCACTTCTCCCGAGGAAGCCACCGCATGGGCCAACGAGCTAAACACCTCGGTTTTCGTGGTCAAGGCCCAGATTCATGCTGGCGGACGTGGTAAGGCCGGTGGCGTGAAGATTACAAAAGACAAGGGTGCTGTCGCAGGACTCGCCAAGGAGTTGATCGGGAAGACCCTGATTACGCACCAGACCGGGCCGAAAGGAAGAAAGGTCCATCGGTTACTCCTTGAAGAAGGGGCTAACATTGCTAAAGAGTTGTATCTGAGCATTTTAGTTGATCGTGATACCGGCTGGCCGACGTTTATCGCCAGTACCGAAGGCGGTATGGAAATCGAAGAGGTGGCTGAAAAGACCCCGGAGAAGATCATCAAGGAAGCGATCGATCCCGCCGTGGGGTTTCAGGGGCACAATGGGCGCAACGTGGCCTTTGCGTTGGGTCTTCAGGCAATGGAAGCGGCCGTCATAAATCCATTCGTGCAGATGCTCGGCAATCTCTATCGTCTGTTTATGGAAAAACATGCAGCGCTGGTTGAAATCAATCCGTTGATTATCACTAAGGAAAAAACCTTGGTCGCATTGGACGGCAAGGTGTCGTTTGATGACAATGGGATCTTCAAGCATGAAGATGTTCAGAAAATGCGGGATCTCAACGAAGAAGACCCGCTTGAAATTGAAGCGACAGCGAACAATCTCAATTATGTGAAACTTGACGGCAACATTGGTTGCATGGTGAACGGCGCCGGCCTCGCGATGGCTACTATGGATGTGATTAAACTCGCGGGCAGCGAGCCGGCAAACTTCCTGGACGTAGGCGGCGGGGCAACAAAAGAGACGGTGGCGGCCGGTTTTCGGATTCTGCTGAAAGATCCGAACGTCAAAGGTATTTTCATCAACATTTTCGGTGGCATCGTGCGATGCGAGCGGATCGCGCATGGCGTGATTGAAGCGGCCAAGGAAGTGAAAATTACGGTGCCGTTAGTGGTGCGTCTCCAAGGCACGAATGCAGATGAAGGCCGCAAGCTATTGGCGGCGTCCGGCCTCACGTTGGAGGTGGCCGACGATCTCTGGGAAGCGGCGCAGAAAATTGTGAAGCTGACCGGCAAGGCGGCGTAAAGGAGAAGACCGTGAGCATTCTCGTCAATAAGAATACGCGGGTGGTAGTCCAAGGAATCACGGGGAAAGAAGGCTCTTTCCACGCGACGCAGTGCAAGGCTTACGGTACGAAGGTGGTCGCGGGGGTGACGCCGGGAAAGGCCGGTCAAGAAGTCGAAGGCATTCCGGTGTTCAACACCGTGGCCGACGCCGTGAAGAAAACTGACTGCGATACCTCTCTGATTTTTGTGCCACCACCGTTTTGCGCGGATGCGATCCTGGAAGCCGCTGATGCAGGCGTCAAACTGATTATTTGCATCACGGAAGGCATTCCCGTGAACGATATGGTGAAGGTCAAACGGGCTCTCCATGGCCGCGATGTTCGATTGATCGGGCCCAATTGCCCTGGCGTCATCACGGTCGATGAAGCCAAGATCGGCATCATGCCGGGGTTCATCCATAAGCGCGGGGTGGTCGGCGTCGTATCACGCAGCGGCACCTTGACCTATGAAGCGGTTCATCAGCTCTCGACATTGGGTCTGGGAGAAACCACCTGTGTGGGCATCGGCGGTGATCCCGTCAACGGTACGGGTTTTGTGGATGTCTTGCCGTTGTTCGAGAAGGATCCTGAAACCCAGGCGGTTGTCATGATAGGAGAGATCGGTGGCGACGCGGAAGAGAAGGCGGCCGAATATATTCAGAAACACGTCAAAAAGCCGGTGATCAGTTTTATCGCCGGCATCACGGCACCGCCGGGGCGTCGTATGGGCCATGCGGGCGCCATTATCTCCGGTGGCAAGGGCACGGCGACGGAGAAAATGAAGGCTCTCGAAGCCGCTGGTGTTCGAGTGGTGAAGAATCCCGCCGAAATCGGTCATGCTGTGAAGGCGGCGCTAGGTCGCTAGGCAGACATCTTTTGTAGAGTGGGCGTCGGATCCAGTCCGATGTCCGCTCTGCGTTTTAGATTAGACGCAGTACGTCCGTAGACAATTCACATTATCGGAGCCACGAGTGCTCCGTATCTTGGGCCAGAATCTTCCCTTTTTCCCTCCCGCGAGACGTGCTACTGTAGAAAGCCCCAGGGGGACCGAATAGCCTGAGTGATTCGGCTTCACTGTAATTCGAGAGAAGGCCGCCCCTCCCCAGTAGAACGGTCGGCAGGCAGGCTGGGGAGCTCCGTTACGGTCCCTATGAAAGGACATCACTATGCTCGTGTTTCTTATCCATGTGCGTGATCCCCAGTTCTATGCCCTTCCCGCCAAGACTCGAGCCAAGAATGGGCGCATCCGGGTTATGGGGTTTCCGCCCATCGGTATTATGTCTTTGTCGTCGGTTTTAAAGCGGGCAGGCCATGAATGTGTGATGTTCGATCAGGCGCATCCTGAAACACCAAATGACTTCATCATCGCCGAGATCAAACGGCAAAAGCCGGGCTTGGTCGGGCTGAGCTTTCTCAGTACCACCAGCTATCCGTACGCAAAAATTCTTGCCCGCCAGATACGGGCTGCCGACAGCACCGTCAAGCTGGCTTTTGGTGGGGTATTCGCCAGTCTCAATGCCGGGTTGGTGAAACTGCAATGTCCGGAGATCGATTTTGTATGCCGGGGTGATGGTGAACAGCTCCTGCTAGATCTGCTCGATCGCATCGATGATCCTCAGGACGTAGGCGGGGTGACTTGGGCCAAAGACGGCAAAGTAATCAACAACCCCAATCGTACCATGGAGCGCCATTTGGACCAATGGCCTTTCCCAGACCGGGAAAGTTTGGAATTAGATTTTGTCGAGTCCATGCCGTTAGATGTGCCGGCGGTGCTTTCGATGGAGCGGTTTACGACTATGCAGACCTCCCGGGGCTGTCCTTGGCCCTGCGTGTTCTGTGACATCCCGATTTTCAATGAGGGGAAGTGGCGTGCGCGTAGCGCGCAGCACGTCGTCGATGAACTGAAGTATCTTGAGGCGAACGGGTACGGGTCAGTCTACTTCGTCGATGATCACTTCTTGTTGCAGCCGAAGCGTATCGATGCCATTTGTAACGGGGTCATTGACGCCAAACTCACGATCCAGTGGGGGATTGAAGGCCGCGTCGACTCCGTGGCGCAGCACCTCTTTCCTGCCATGGCTAAAGCGCATTGCCGGACGGTGATGTTCGGCATTGAAAGCGGCAGCCAAAAAATCCTGGATCGTCTCCAGAAGGAACAGACGCTGGCAGAGGTTGAGACCGCAGTAAGAAACGCCAAGAAGGCAGGCATCGAAATTGTTCACGGTTTCTTCACCGTGGGTAATCCTGACGAGACGGTCGAGGACATGCAGAAGACATTCGATTTCGCATCGAAACTGCCGTTGGATACGTTTGGATTCAACCGCCTCTGTGTCTACAGAGGAACGCCGCTGTGGCAGGAATATATCAAGCGAGGATTGGTCAGCGACGCCAAGGATTGGTACAAGTATTTTAAATGCTCGGAGATTGATCCGACGTGTTTGCCGGGGGCGGTGATCAATTCGGTCCGCCAAGAGGGCCTCAAGAAACTGTTTCTTTACAAGCTCACCCGTTACCCGATTCAGACGTTCAAGTTGCTGCGCCGGTTCTTGCGGTACATGCCGTTCCGCGATGTGGCGTATCTCATCATCAAGCCGTTTTTGGGCCAGAAGAAGGGCGCGACCAAGGCCGAGGTACTGTCACGGGCAGTGGAACATGCGGAGATGAAAGATGCTGCGGCGCAATTGACTCAGCTCAGCGATGAGTTGCTGCACAGTGTGTTGGAAGAGTCGAAAGCCGAGCGTCAGCGAATTCAGCAGGAAGCCGAAGGCTCTCGCGAACTCCCTATGGTCAATACGCGTTAGTCAATCATTGGTTCGGTAGGTTCCGAGAGACATTCCGGATGACGCGCAGCGAGGCCTGAGACTTCCTGAATCAGAAGTCGTATCGTGTCTGGTGGAGAGGATAAGCGCTATCCTCTCACCTCCGTAGCCGCAACATTACCCCGCCTCTTTCCCAGTATCTGAGTTAGTCTTCGTTCCACTGCTGCTGAGAGTGCACGCCTGTCTAGAACCTATCTCAAAATAGTTGTGTCGAGGAACGAAGTGCCGATAATGCGACTGCATGCTGCGATTGCGCGATGACCAATGGGAACGCATTCGGAAACAGTTACCTGAGGGACACATCCCGGAAAGCCGTCCTGGCCGCAAGCCCGTGCCGGCGCGGGCCATCTTGGAGGCCGTCCTGTGGATACTGAACACCGGCGCACCGTGGCACATGCTCCCGCAGTGCTATCCCAACTACAAGACGGTGCATCGTCGATTTCAACAGTGGTGCGAACGCGAGGTGCTGCGAGGCAGCCTGACACAGCTCGCGAATACGCTGCGTGAGGAAGGCGCACTCGATGAGCGCGAGAGCTTCATCGATGCGACGTTTGCCGCCGCCAAGGGTGGGGGCGACGGCATCGGGCTGACCCGCCGGGGCAAAGGCGTGAAGATTCTCGCGATTGTGGATCGCCATGGGCTGCCGCTCTCCGTGAGCACACATGCGGCGAATCATCATGAGGTGACGTTGGTGCAACTCAGTTTCAACTTCTACATGCTGGAGGCCAAACCCGAACCCCTCATCGGCGATCGCGCCTACGACAGTGACGGACTGGATGACGACCGCAAGCAGGATGGCATCAACATGATTGCGCCACACCGGTCCACGCGGAAACTCAAGACGCAAGATGGTCGCCACTTGCGGCGCTACCAACGCCGCTGGCTCGTGGAGCGGTTCTTTGCGTGTCTCCAATGGAAGCGTCGGCTACTGGTGCGATGGGAATATTACGCCACCAACTTTCGGGGTTTGGTGCAACTGGCATCGATCACCATGCTGCTCAAGCAATTTTGAGATAGGTTCTAGTCATATTGTGCGCGGTCCAAGGCGAGGTCTACGCATGCCTTCCCGCAGGTGCTTGCTGTGTAGGGCACCCGCAATGAAGCCCGGGTCGACGGAGACTGGAAGCGCACTACATGATGGGGGAGAGTGAAGGGCGGGTATCTGCGGGGGTGCCGCAAGGCCGGGATGGTTCAGCCGGAGCAGCCGTAGAAGGCAGCTCCGGCCGTTCCTCTGCGGCTACGTTCCCATTTCCCACGAGGCCAAGTACTTCACCTGCTCCTTGGTGAGCTTGTCGATCGACACGCCCATGCCGGCGAGTTTGAGCCGTGAGATTTCTTTGTCGATGTCGGCTGGAACCGGATAGACTTTCTTCTCCAGTTTCTTGTAGTTCTTTACGATATATTCCGCCCCCAAGGCCTGGTTCGCGAAGCTCATATCCATGACGCTGGAAGGATGGCCTTCAGCGGTGGCTAAATTGACCAGACGGCCTTCACCCAAGAGGCTGACGCGTCGGCCGTTCTTCAACGTATATTGATCCACACCAGAGCGGACGGCGAGTTTTTTCTTGCTGAGTTTTTCCAGCGCAGGAATATCCAGCTCGACATTGAAGTGTCCGGAGTTGCAGACGATCGCGCCGTCTTTCATCGCCGCGAAGTGCTCGCCGCGAATGACCTTCAGGTTGCCTGTGACGGTGACAAAGAAGTCTCCGAGGGGAGCGGCTTCATCCATCGGCATCACTCGGAATCCGTCCATGACGGCTTCGAGACCCTTTAAGGGATCGATTTCAGTCACGATGACGTTGGCGCCCATGCCGCGCGCACGTGTGGCAATGCCGCGTCCGCACCAGCCATAGCCGGCGACGACGAGAGTGGAGCCACACACCAGGCGATTGGTGGCGCGGACAATGCCGTCCATCGTGCTTTGGCCTGTGCCGTACCGGTTGTCGAACATGTGTTTCGTGTCGGCATCGTTCACGGAGATGACCGGGAACTTCAGGACTTTTTTCTCTGCCATGCTGCGAAGACGGATGACGCCGGTGGTCGTTTCTTCGGTTCCACCGATCACATGGCGGAGCAAGTCTTTCCTTTTCGAGTGTAGATGGGACACGACATCGGCGCCGTCATCCATCGAGAGGTGAGGCTTATGCGCGATGGCGGACTCAATGTGCCGATAATAGGTTTTGTTGTCCTCTCCCTTGACGGCGAAGGTCGGAATACCCTCGTGTCGCACCAAAGCGGCGGCGACATCGTCCTGAGTGCTCAGAGGGTTGGAGGCACAGAGGCGAGCCTCGGCTCCACCGGCCTTGAGCGTCTTCATGAGATTGGCGGTTTCCGTCGTGACGTGCAGACAGGCCGTGACGCGAATGCCTTTGAACGGTTGTTCCCGTTCAAAGCGTTTGCGAATAAGCCTGAGCACTGGCATCGTCGCTTCTGCCCATTCGATTTTCAATTTGCCCTGATCAGCTAGTCCCATGTCTTTCACGTCGTAATCCACTGGTCGTCCTCCTGTGTGGTGGCTGATAAATGAGTGATGCATGAACGCAGAAAAAAGGGGCGGGCTTACGACCCGCCCCCTCGGCTGGTGCGACGCGCTCTGGGACCCTAGAGCCCCGCGTCCTTGCGCAAGGCTTTGGCCTTATCGGTTTTTTCCCACGTGAACTCCGGTTCGTTGCGACCGAAGTGTCCGTAGGCGGCGGTCTTCTTAAAGATCGGCCGACGCAGCTTGAGATGATCGATGATCCCGCGCGGAGTCAACGGGAAATGTTTCCGGACCAGCTTGTCCAGGCTTTCGGGCGCTACCTTCTCGGTGTCTTTCGTATCGACTAACACGGAGACGGGGTCGGCCACTCCGATGGCATAGGCCAGCTGTACTTCGCACTTTGACGCCAGTCCGGCCGCCACGATGTTTTTCGCGATATAGCGAGCCATGTACGATGCCGAGCGATCCACCTTTGACGGATCTTTGCCTGAGAAGGCGCCGCCGCCGTGGCTACCATGACCGCCATAGGTGTCGACAATAATCTTACGGCCAGTAAGGCCGGTATCGCCCATGGGGCCGCCGACGACGAATCGACCAGTGGGGTTGATATGATGCTTTACGCTCGTCGGATCGTACAAGCCCTTCGGCATGGACGGCCTGATGACGTGTTCCATCAGATCTCGTTCGATCTGTTTGTTGGTCACATCGGGACTGTGTTGCGTGGAGACGACGATGGTATCGATGCGACATGGTTTGCCGTCTTTATATTCCACAGTGACCTGTGATTTGCCGTCGGGGCGAACCCATTTCAGAATTTTTTTCTTGCGGACTTCGGCCAACCGCTTAGTCAACCGATGGGCCAACACGATCGGCATCGGCATGAGCTCGGTCGTCTCATTGGTGGCATAACCAAACATGAGCCCTTGATCGCCGGCCCCGCCGGAATCAACACCCATGGCGATATCGCCGGACTGTTGGTGGATCGAGGTCAAGACCGAGCAGGTGTTGGAATCAAAACCCCAAGAGGCATCCGTATAGCCGACATCCTTGATTACCTCGCGAATAATGTCGGGAATCTCCACATAGGCTTTGGTTGAAATTTCTCCGGCGACAAAGGCAATGCCGGTTGTGAGGATCGTCTCACAGGCTACTCGCGAATACTTGTCTTGGGCGATGATGGCGTCTAGAATTCCGTCTGAAATCTGGTCGGCAATCTTATCCGGGTGCCCTTCGGTGACCGATTCAGACGTAAACAAATAGTTATGTCTCATTGTTCCCCCTGGAATTGAAGTGATTCGAGGATTCAGTGATTAAAGTCAGATGGCACGACGACTGAAATGTGGAAGATGCTGCGCTGAGAATGGTCAGGCAACCCCGCAAAAAAACTAAGGCAATAGTAACTGACCAGGCGGTTTTTGTCTACCGATCTGATGGAATTGCTCACGTCTCATCCAGGACAAGCGTCTTGCTTGACAGTCCTTCGAGACGACTTGTAAGATAGCTTACTTTTCGCGCATTTGGAACCTTTTTCATCATAAACGCTCTGCCTTGGCACTTCCAACCTCGTGGTACTAGCCTGTATTGGTGCAGGATCCCACACGCAGCTCGTCATTGGTTATGATGATGGGGTCGGTTTGACGGCCAGGTCGAAGCAGCTAGGTATGTTGATTCATGAACGATAAACCCGAGGCAGCATCCGAGGTGAGTGCATCCGGCCCGTCTACGTCCGGGCTGGGATGGGAAGAGTTTTCGCGGGAGGTCGTGGACTTCTTTGCCTCGATCAAGCTGGCGATGTTCCTGTTTATTGTGCTCGCCATGACTGCGACGATCGGCACGGTTATTCAGCAGGGCGAGCGTCCGGAAACCTATGTGCAGGAATATGGTGAAGACGCGTATCGCTGGTTTCTCCGCCTCGGTTTCACCGACGTCTATCACACATGGTGGTTCACCAGTCTTCTGGGACTCCTGTGTGTGAATTCTCTCACCTGTTTCCATAAACGGTTTCCCAGCGTGTGGCGTTCCATGCGCCAGGACAAGGTCGGCGTGTCGCTGGCGTTTATCCAGGGCATGAAGCAGCAGACGACTCTTTCGCTCAATCAGTCGAAAGAAGCGGTGGCAGAGCGACTCGTGAGGCTCTTTGCTGAAAAGGGCTATCGGGTGCTGGCCAAGAGTGACCCGGGTGAGGTGACGGTCTACGCGACCAAAGGGATTATGGGTCGGGTCGGTGCGCATGTGGCCCATCTTAGCGCGACGGTCATTGTGCTGGGGGGACTGCTCGGTAGCTATTACGGGTTTCAGGAATTCGGGGTGTGTCTGGAAGGGCAGACCTACCATATCCCGCGCGGGAATTTTGATCTTCGCGTCGACAAGTTCTGGATCGACTACCATGAAAACGGGTCGGTCAAATCGTACAACAGCACGCTGACCGTGATCGATCAGGGGACTCCGACCGCAACCAAGACGATTACGGTCAATGATCCGTTAGTATATAAGGGGATTTGGTTCTACCAGTCGAGTTATGGTGATGCCTGGGATCAGATCGAAGCCGCGCGAATCAATGTCAAGGAAAAGGGCGGCGACAAGATTGTCGCGACGGTAGATTTGGAGTGGAACAAGGAGAAAGCCGTCGACGGTCTTCCGTTGAAAATGAAGATGACCGATTTCGTGGCCGACTTTGCCTTCAATTCGACCGAAAAGAAAGTGTTTTCAAAAACCGCCGAGCATGCGAATCCGGCGATTCGTCTGGCGGTGGATGAACGGAGTGCCGTGCAGTCTACCCCCTGGGTGTTCTATCATTATCCCGATCTGTTCGAGATTAAGGACTCCGCGTACCAATTCGAATTCATCGGGTATCAGCCGAAGAAGTTCACCGGTCTGCAGATTGCTAGAAATCCAGGCATCACCATGGTCTGGATCGGGTGTACGATGTTAGTCGTAGGGATGACACTGTCGTCGCTGATTTATCATCGGCGGCTGTGGGCGAAGATCGTTCCCAGCGAATTCGGTGCCACGCTCCATCTCGGAGGAACCACGCACAAAAGTCAGATCGACTTTCAGAAAGAGTTCAGAAAATTCACGGAGAAAATCAACGCTCAGGCCCCATCCTGAATATCGATGCCGCGTGGCTCAGAGGAATGTCCTATCCGGTCAACGCTGCATTCTAGAGATAGACGGAGGTCCGTATGATGCGATCACTGTTTCTGTTCGATATGACGTTCTGGCTGTATCTGGCCGCATTGGGTTTGTATGTGGCCTATTTGTTCGCCAAACGGCCTGCCATGCAGATGGCACCGGCCGGACATCCGCTTGAAAACATCGAAGAGCGCGATGGCGCCTGGGCCACGCAACTGGGACAGGTCGCAACCCTTGTGACCGTGTTTGGATGGGTGCTGAACACCCTCGCCTTGACGACGCGGGCGTTCGAGCGAATGGAGCATTCCGGTACCTTTGCCCCCTGGTCGAACCAGTTCGAAGCGATGGCCTATGTGTCCTGGGCGATTATCTTGGGTTATGTGATGCTGGAATTCCGATACAAGATCAAGGCTGTCGGAGCCTTTGTGGTGGGGATCGGGTTTATCGCCATGGGCGCCGCGTCGCTCTTGCCCTATCGGTATCAAACGGCGGAGCCGCTTGTTCCGGCCCTAAACAGTTATTGGATTTATATCCATGTCTCAATCACGTTGACCAGCTATGCGGCGTTTGCCATGGCGGGAGGATTGGGGCTGATGTATCTCTTCAAAGAACGGGCCGTCAATCGTGGCAGCCAGTCTCGGTTCTATGCCGCGTTTCCTGATCTCGAAACCATTGATGAGCTTGGTTACAAGGCGATCATGCTGGGATTCCCGCTGCTCGCCTTCGGGATCATCCTCGGGGCGATGTGGGCGAATTATGCCTGGGGTGGATACTGGAGCTGGGATCCAAAAGAAACCTGGTCATTGATTGTCTGGCTGATCTATGGCGCCTATATCCATGCCCGCATGACGCGGGGGTGGGAAGGGCATAAGGCTGCGATCTACGCGATCTTCGGGTTTCTCATGGTTATTTTCTGTTTCTGGGGAGTGAACTTTCTGCTCTCCGGTCTGCATGCCTACGCCTAGACCATGACAGATCACATGAATCAGAGCGCCACTCATTCCATGTCACGGACCGGTCCGTCCCGAATGGTGGTCGTGTTGGCCGCCGCCGCCATTCTCGGCGTGATGTTTCTCGTGGTGTGGCTGCAGAGTTCAAAGTACGAACCGTTGGTAGTGGGAAAAGAGGCACCGGATTTTCAGTTGCCCGATCTTAACGACAAACAGCTCCGGCTGTCGGATTACCGCGGCAAGGTGGTCTTTTTGAATTTTTGGGCGACCTGGTGCAAGCCGTGCCGTGAAGAAATGCCTTCGATGGAGGTCTTGTACAAGAATTTTGAAAAGGATGGGTTGGTGATTCTCGCGGTCAGCATCGACCGGGTCACAACCAAGAAAGACATCCCACCGTTCGTCAAGGGCATGAATCTCACGTTCCCGGTGTTGGTGGATTCCTGGGGCCAGACGGATAAGCGCTACAAATTGATGGGGGTTCCTGAAACCTATATCATCGATCAGCAAGGTCTCCTGCGTGAAAAAGTAATCGGACCTCGCGATTGGACACGCTTGGATAACCTCAAAGTGTTGACGCAACTCCTCAAGCCGGCGGAGAAAGCTGCGCGCGCGACCTCCGTTCAGGCGCTCCCCAGGTCATAAGTGCCATGATGAATCGCTGGTCGGTACTCTTCATGTTCGGTGCAGGACTGATGATCGGCGGAGGCTTCACTGCCGATGCCCGGGAGGCCTCGTCCTTGTCGTCCCGCGGTCCGCTGCTTGTAGCCGCGCGCATTCCACAAGTCGATGAAGAGGCGCCGAATTTTTTACTGAAAGACTCCGAGGGGTTCAACGTCACGCTCGATCAGTTCCGTGGGAAAGTCGTCCTCTTGAATTTCTGGGCGACGTGGTGCGGTCCCTGCAAGATCGAGATGCCGGCCATGGAGCGACTGTATCAATCGTTCAGCCGTAAGGAGTTTGAGATTCTGGCGGTTTCAACCGACGCCCAAGGCGCGGCCGTCACCCGTCCCTTTCAGCAGGAGGTCGGCTTTACCTTTCCCATCCTCCACGACGCCGATTTCCGCATTGGGCTTCAGTATGGTGCACGTCAGTTGCCGATGACATTTCTCATCGACCGCAAGGGCATCATTCGCAACCGGATTCCCGGGGCCCGTGATTGGAGCGCGCCCGCAGGGAAGCGCCTGGTCGAATCGCTGCTGCAGGAGTCCTAAGCATGACCGACTCGGTGCAGTCGATTTCATTCGTCGCTGCGTTTTCCGCTGGGCTGCTGTCGTTCGTGTCGCCTTGCGTGCTGCCGCTGGTTCCATCGTACATCTCCTATATCACCGGGCTCTCGATCGAACAGCTCACCGATGTGTCTGCGCGGACCCGATTCCGCAAGGCGATCATTCTGAATTCCCTGCTCTTCATCGCAGGGTTTTCAACAGTATTTGTGGCGTTCGGAGCATCGGCCAGCTTGTTGGGCCAGGCCTTGATGACCTACCAGGAGCATCTACGACGGTTCGGGGGGATCGTCGTGATTCTCTTCGGTCTCTACCTGCTCGGTATCTTAAATTTGAACTTTCTGAAAATGGAGCATCGCTTCCAGTTTCGGAACCGTCCGGCCGGGTTTTTGGGATCCTTCTTGATCGGCATCGCGTTTGCTGCTGGGTGGACTCCCTGCGTGGGGCCTGTCTTGGGGACGATCCTGCTCTATGCCAGCACGACCGAGTCGATGTTCAGTGGGGTGGTCCTGCTCACGTTTTATTCGCTGGGATTGGGCCTGCCGTTGTTTCTGACCGCGCTCGGCGTCGATCGATTTCTCAGCTACTTTAAAGAAGTGCGCGCGTACCTTTGGGGTGTTTCAACGGTCAGTGGGGTGCTGCTCATTGTGGTGGGCGTGATGATCTATGCCAATTCGCTGACCATGATCACGAGCTTTCTCGAACGATATGGGATCGGCTGGTACCTCGGTCAGTAGCGTGGTCTCCTGTTCTTCTGCCCTGTCGGACTTTCCCTGAAGGTTCACGCCGCATTGCGTGCTCCAAACCGGTCAGACCGGGTTGGAGATGTCTGTTCCTCAATTGGTTGACGACACATGGCGGATGGGCAAGTGGGCACAACTTACGATGTGGTCATTGTCGGAATGGGACCGGCGGGAGCATCCGCTGCCGCTGCCCTCAGTCGCGGCGGTATAGACGTGCTTGCTTTCGACAAAGAGCCACATCCCCGTTATAAGGTGTGCGGCGGCGGGCTGTCGGCGCGCATCGACCAGTTGTTAGACCCAGGCTTCCGATCGGTTATCGAACAGACTGTCAACGGGGTCCAGTTCGTCTATCGTGGCCAGGATCCTCTGCTCATCGAGTCCTCACGGCCGATCGCCTACATGGTCATGCGGGATCGTTTCGATCACTTTCTGGTTCAACAAGCGATTCAAGCCGGAACCGAGATTCGGACCGGCGAGGGAGTGATCGAGGTGACCCAGGATTCCGACGGCGTCGAGATTGTTACCGGGGAGAGACGCTATCGCGCGAAGCTGGTGATCGGCGCGGACGGAGCCAATAGTCTCGTCGCGCGGCAGCTGTTCCCCAACCGCTCTCTCTATCGAGCCCCCGCCCTTGAAAGTGAGGTGGGACTTGGGAACGGCCGACACTATCCTAGCGCCACGACGATCCTTGTGGATGTGGGCGCGGCTCGTCAGGGGTATGGTTGGATTTTCCCCAAGCGTGAAAACCTGTCCGTGGGTGTAGGAGAATTTTGCCGCAAATCGACGAGCTTGCGCACGACATTTGACCGATTTGTCAAGGAGGAGCGAGGGTTGACCGGTTGGACGGTGCCACGCCCGGTGGGACATCCGATTCCTGCCTATTCTGACTCTGGGGGAGGGCCTGACGCTGGAGGGAACTCTCAGTTCGTCAATGGTCGAGCGGCCCTGATTGGTGATGCGGGCCATTTGGTCGACCCGCTGTTCGGAGAGGGCATTTATTATGCGGTGCGTTCGGGCCAGCTGATTGCTCGGGCGATTCTTGAGAACCGCCACGACTACCGTGAGTCGTTGGTCGCCTACGAGGCCACGCTGGAGCGTGACATCCTGCCGGAGTTCAGAATTACGGCCAGGATCGCGCGGGTCATCTATGCCTTTCCCAGGCTGGGCTTCAGGCTTC
Source organism: uncultured Nitrospira sp. (assembly GCA_902500785.1). Classification (GTDB taxonomy): domain Bacteria; phylum Nitrospirota; class Nitrospiria; order Nitrospirales; family Nitrospiraceae; genus Nitrospira_A. The sequence goes on along the minus strand of CABVRW010000020.1, from coordinate 22,115 downwards.
TCCGCCGGTATCAGGATGTGGTGCAGTCCTATTTCGAAGTCCTGCAGGGACGCACCACGGCCGCACAATTTCTGCCTGATGCGAAGAAGCGCCTCAAGGCATCGGTCAACGACCTGCTGCTCGAAGCATTACATCTGCGATAAGGTGGAAGAGGGCAGGCCTCGCGGCCTGTCAGCACCATGCGCCGAGTCGGCAGGAGACGAACGGTCGCCCAAGAGACACTGCCGTTGGGTTCTTGACGTTGGGAATGGTCGGAGAAGCAGACGCGTTGAAGCTCGACGACGGAACCGGGACGGCAAGCCGCGTGGTAGAAGGCTGGGTTTCAGAGAAAGACGAATCAGTTTGTGCCACCACCGCCGGCGCAGGTAACGGCGATTTCTTCTCAAGCTTGGTCAGCAAGCGGCGACCACTTCCTGCAGCCTCGCTGTTGGGATACTTTTCGGCCAGAAGCTGCAGTTTTTCCGTCGCCCAGTCATTGGCGCCGAGTTCCTGATAGGTCATGGCCAGGTAATAGAGCGCCTCCGGTGCGACCTTCTTATCAGGATAGTCTTTCATGATCTGATCGAATCGATGCGCGGCGGCAAGATAAGAGGACCGGCGATAGTAGAACTGACCGACGAACAAGTGCGTCTGCGCGAGCCAGTCGTGGCAATCGGCGATACGCTGCAGCGCCTGGCCTTCGTACTTGCTTCCGGGGAATTCCTTGCGCAATTTTTCAAACGCGGCGATGGCCTTCTGGATCGGTTCCGGGTCGCGGTCGATTGACTTGGCCATCCGGAGATGGCTCTCGGCGAGGCGGAACTGGGCATAGGCCGCCAGTTGATGGGATCGATGCAGTTCCAGGAAATGCTGGTATTCGACGATCGCCTCGGCAAACTCTTCCTTCTCAAAAAAAGCTTCGCCACGCTTCATGATCACATTGGGATCGTAGTTCTTCTCAATGGTGTCGCCGAGGAAAATCTGCTCATCGGTGCCGCTCACGGGTTTGGCGCCGGCAGTTGTTTTCGGTTTGCTGGAGCATCCGCCCGTACACCATAGTAACCCCAGCACAATGGTCAAACCGACACACCACCCCCTTGAACGCCTAGGCATCCAGCGACTCCTCCTAGCAAATAGTTTAGAACATTATCCGATCGTAACTACACAATTTTTCTAGCAGATCGGGAAGCGAAAAGCAACGAATTCGGCTTGTGACGGTTGACCCACTTGGGCCCGGGTCCTATAATCTCGCCGCACCTCGTGATGTCGCATGGCACGTCGTCGCAGACGGTCCCCAAGGATGCTTCAAGTAGGACCCCCGTGAAACGCAGTCGCATTGTCGGAACTGGTTCGTACGTGCCTTCTCGCGTTGTCGGCAACGAGGAGGTGGCGGCTACGCTTGAGCTGGATCCGGACCAGATCGTGGCCTTGACCGGCATTCGGACCAGGCATTGGGTGGAGCCGGGGCAAGCGTCTTCAGACTTGGCGGTGGTGGCCGGACAGCGAGCTTGTGAGGCGGCTGGGCTGGCTCCAAAGTCTGTCGAAGCGATTCTGGTCTCAACGACCTCGCCGGACAGCGCGTTTCCTTCCACGGCCTGTCATGTCCAGCGCGCCTTGGGCGCCGACTCGATCATGGCCTTCGACCTGTCAGCCTCCTGCTCGGGGTTTCTCTACGGTTTGTCGACGGCGGATGTCATGATCCGGAGCGGACACATTCGGTCCTGTTTGGTCATTGCCGCCGAGGTAAAATCACAATCACTCAACGTTGCGGACAAAGAGACGGCCATGCTGTTCGGCGATGGAGCCGGCGCAGTGGTGGTCGTGCAGGATGACTCGGTTCGACCGGACGCCTCCGGCATCCTCGGCGTGCGACTCTATGCCGACGGGTCTGGCCATGGGCTGATCACCATCCCGGCCGGAGGCTCCCGAAACCCTACTCGGGTGGAGACCATCCGTGCGAATGAACACATGCTGCGTCTGCGAGGCAGCGCGGTGTTTCGTTCGGCCGTGCGTCATTTGGAGCAGGCGGTCGGGGATCTGTTGAAGGAATTCGGCCTCGAAGCCGGCGACCTGACCCGGGTGATTGCTCATCAGGCCAATGCCAGAATTTTAGAGCAGCTCCGGCGTCGTCTTGGGCTTTCGTCGGACGTGTTGTATTCAGTCATTGACCGATATGGGAACACCTCGTCGGCTTCCTTGCCCATCGCATTGGACCACGCGGTGCGGGCGCAGCGAGTGGCGGCGGGAGATCTGGTGTTGTTGGGCGCATTCGGCGGGGGCTTGACTTGGGCTACAGGATTGGTGCGCTGGTAACCCCTCGCGGCTAGAAAGGACGTTATGTTCGGTCTCATCCCTCGGGAAGAAGCGTTTTTCGACCTATTCAAGAATGCGGCGCACAACATGATTGAGGGGAGTCGTCTTCTAAAAGACATGACGGAGGATTTCCGGAACCCGGTCGAGAAGGCCAAGCGCATCAAGGATGTCGAACATGTGGGGGATGGCATTACCCACGACATCGCCAGAAAACTCAATCAGACATTCATCACGCCCATCGATCGAGAGGATATTCACGATCTGGCGAGCGCGCTCGACGACATCCTGGATGTGGTCGAGGCCATCGCCGACCGATTTGTCCTCTACAAGGTGACGGCGCCCACGGATTCGGCGATCAAGCTCGCGAATGTGTTGTATCAGGCGGCAGTGGAAGTCGGGGCGACAGTCGATTTGCTCGGCAAGTCGCATCAGGCGGTCACGGAATGTAGCGTGCGGGTCAATAGCCTCGAGAACGAAGCCGACCGCATCTCCCGTGACGCCATCTCCTTGTTGTTCGAGAAGGAGACGGATCCGATTGCCGTCATCAAATGGAAAGAGATCTACGAAAATTTCGAAGCGGGGACCGATCGGTGCGAAGATGTCGCCAACATTCTTGAGCGCATCGCCCTCAAGCACACGTGAGCGCCTCCTGCGTCTCTTCGACACCAATCCTGATCAAACTCCAAGGGTAGGAAGCGGCATTCATGGTTGAACTGAGTGGGTTGTTGTTGGTCGTCGTGATTCTGGCATTGCTCTTTGATTTCTCCAATGGCTGGCACGACAGTGCCAATGCCATTGCGACCGTGGTGTCCACCCGCGTGGTGAGTCCGTCCACGGCGGTCCTCGTGGCCGGTGTCCTCAATGTGGCCGGGGCGTTCATGTCCACTGCAGTCGCCAAGATGGTCGGGACGGGGATCGTCGATCCCCAGTCGGTGACTCAGACGGTCGTGGCCTCGGCGCTGGCCGGGGCGATCATGTGGAATTTCATGACTTTGCTGTTGGGGCTTCCGACCAGCTCCTCCCATGCCCTCATCGGAGGGTTAGTCGGCGCGGCGCTTACCCACGGAGGCATGGCGGCCGTAAAATTTTCAGGCTTGCGGTCGGTCCTTGAGGCGATGGTCTTGTCGCCGTTTTTCGGGTTTGCCATCGGTCTGGTGTTGATGATCGGCCTGAGTTGGATGTTTTTTCGAGTCCCGCGCGCCCTGGCCCTACGGCTGTTCTCGCGCCTGCAGCTGGTCTCCGCCAGTTTTATGGCGTTCAGCCACGGGGCGAACGATGCGCAGAAAGCGATGGGCATCATCACGCTGGCGCTCGTGTCGGCCGGTGTGATTCCCACCGCAGAGGTACCGACTTGGGTGATCGGCTCGTGCGCCCTTGCGATGGGGCTCGGCACGGCCGTGGGTGGGTGGCGAATCGTCCGAACCCTGGGCATGCGAATCGTGAAATTGGAGCCGGTCCATGGGTTCGCTGCTGAGACCGGCGCCGCAGTTGTGCTGCTGGCAACGGCCCATATCGGGCTTCCGGTCAGCACGACCCACACCATCACCTCCACCGTCATGGGGGTGGGTGCGGTGAAGCGGTTATCGGCGGTGCGGTGGGGGGTGACCCGGCGGATTTTGTCGGCGTGGCTCTTCACCCTGCCCGGAGCTGCGCTGCTCTCGACTATGTGTTACCTGCTGCTGTCGAGACTGCTGTAGGCGATTCTTGCGCGACGGGGAGATGGACCACAAACCTGCTGCCTCGAGGCGTATGGCCTTCCACCCAGACATGTCCGCTGTGGGCTTCCACGATATGTTTCACGATCGCGAGGCCCAGACCGGTCCCGCCGAGTTCGCGCGAGCGGGCTTTGTCGACCCGATAAAACCGCTCGAACACACGCGGCCGATCCGCCTCCGGGATGCCGATTCCTGAGTCGGCCACCACAATCTCGATCATCGGGCGGGGTGAGGCTGCTCGGCTCTGTGCCGTGGTGCGGAGGGCCATGGAGATCTGGCCGTGATCCGGGGTGTACTTCACGGCGTTTTCGAGCAGATTGATGAACACCTGGGCCAGACGCTCCTCATCGCCCTCGACCACCCAATACGCGTCCGGAAGTGAGAGCTCGATTGTGTGATGTTTCTTGTCCGCCAGTGGTTTGATGACCGCGACCGTCCGTTCCAGCAAGGCGCGTAAATCAACCGGCTCACGGCGGAACAGTACCTGCCCGGATTCGATTTGCGACAGCTGCAACAGGTCATCCAGAATCAGATTGAGGCGGTTGCTCTGGCGCATGATGATTTCCAGGAACGCCGCGGCCGTCGCGGGGTCGTCTTTCCCTCCATCCAGCAGCGCCTCCACATACCCCTTGATGGACGTCAGCGGCGTGCGGAGTTCGTGTGAGACATTGGCGACGAAATCTTTGCGGATTTTCTCCAACCGGCGCAGTTCGGTGATGTCGTGAAACACAAATACCGCGCAGGCTTCCTGTTCGCGGCCGCCTCCGGCGATCGAGGCCTCGACGCGCAGGCATCGTCCGCTGGGAGACAGCGTAATTTCGCCGCCTTGGCCTGAGCCGGTCCGTAGCACCGAAGAGACAATCGCCGTGAGCCCTTCGTGGCGAATGAGCTCGGCATAGTGCCGGCCCCGCGATTCCGTCAGTCCCAGGGCGAACATCCGTTCCAACGCCGGATTGACCTGAACCACCGTGCCGCGATAATCCAACACCATCACGCCCTCGACCATGGCGATCAACATGGCCAAGAGTTGGGCGCGGTCGTCGGAGACTTCTTTGATTTTCATCTCCAGCTGGTCGGTCATCTGGTTGAGGGTTTGCGCGAGCAGGCCGACTTCGTCCGTGGAGGAGACCAGCAAGCGAACTCCCGGCGTTCCACCGGCGAGCTGACGGGCGGCCGCGGCCATCTCTGCGAGCGGTTTCGTAAGATTGCGCGACACCCAGAGGCTCAGCGCCATCGCGAGGAGAAAGGCTGCGCCAAAGGCGGTTATCAAATCCTGCTGGATATGCCGCACGCGGTCATCGATCGCCGTCAGTGGAAGCCCAAGTCTGATGACCGGAATCCCTGGCTGCGCCGGGGCCTGGGCCGACAACAGACGGGCGACATAGTAGGTGCGTTCTCCGGTGGTCTGGCTGGCCCGGATATCGATGCCGCGTCCCGATGTCAGCGCTTGTGCCACTTCGGGGCGGGAGAGATGGTTTTCGACCTGAGGCAGCCCCTCAGCAGGAACGGCGCTGTCGGCTAAGACGGCCCCATTCTGCTGGATGACGGTGAGGCGAAGGTGGGCCTGCTGGCTGAGCTCACGGACGGTGGAATGGAGGAGGGCCTCGGATACGGGTGCCCCGGACTGCTCGAACAAGGGTCGGAGCGCCATGGCGGCGAGCCCACTATTGGTCTCCAGCATCTCAGCCATCCGGCTGAGTTCGGTCTGTTCCACCGAGCGGATCACCAGCCAGCCCGCGACGACAAGGCCGGCGAAGACGGCGGCGAGGGTGCCCAGGGCGACTTTCCACCGGATGCCGAGCTTCATGCAGGTAAGTCGGATTCGCGCAGTTTGTATCCGAGTGATTTGATCGAAATGATGGCGTCGTTCAACAGCGGAAGTTTTTGCTTGAGCCGGCGCACGTGGACATCGACCGTGCGGGTGGTGCCGTAATAATCGTAGCCCCAGACAGCGCTGAGCAATACGTCGCGCGTGAGCACACGTCCGACGTTGCGCAGCAAGTGTTCCAGCAAACCGAACTCTTTCGCCGTGAGCGCCACTTCCTTGTCCTGCAGCCGGACTTCATGCCGTGAGAGATCGACGACCAAGGGGCCATAGCGATATTGTGTCTGGGGGTGGTTCGCGTTGCGTTCCATTCGGCGAAGCAAGGCCTTGACCCTCGCCACCAACGCTTTGGGGCTGAAGGGTTTGGTCACGTAGTCGTCCGCGCCCAGTTCAAGGCCGATGACCGTGTCGGACTCTTCCGCCTTGGCGGTCAGCATGAGAATGGGAAGCAGCGCGGTCTCTTGATTCAGCCGAATCCGTTTGCAGACTTCCAGCCCGTCCAGCTCAGGCAGCATGAGGTCGAGAATGATCAGATCCGGATGTTCGGTCTTGGCCTGGCGAAGTCCCTCCGTGCCGGTCATCGCAGAGACCGTGCGAAACCCTTCCTTCTCCAGATAGAGCTTGACGAGTTGGAGAATATCCTTCTCATCTTCGACGATCAGAATTTTCTTATGGGCGGTGGCGGGGACGGGCATGGCGGAATTCTCCCACAACGGTTCCGCCGCCTCAACTTGTTTCGGCGAGAGGGGCGGGGGTGATCCGGTTGACGACAAGGGCGGGTCTGACGTAAGGTGACCGTTGAGTGACACTGCGCGCTTTCCCAGCGGGGTGAGCGGTCCTTCATGAGCGTGAGGGGGAAACGATATATGAAGATTTATTTAGCGAATCCTCGTGGATTCTGCGCGGGCGTCGACCGTGCCATCGATATTGTCGATTTGTCGCTGAAGAAATATGGGGCGCCGATTTATGTGCGCCATGAAATCGTCCATAGCCGGCATGTCGTGAACTCGCTGAGGCATAAAGGTGCCGTGTTCGTGGAGGAGTTGAACGAAGTGCCGGAAGGGTCGGTCGTCATTTTTAGCGCCCACGGCGTGGCCAAGTCGGTGTGGGAAGAGGCGCAGAGCCGGCGGTTGCACGTGATCGATGCCACCTGTCCGCTGGTCATCAAGGTTCACAATGAAGTGAACCGCGACTATACGCAGGGCTATGAACTGATCCTCATCGGCCATGCGGGACATCCGGAGGTCATCGGAACATTGGGACAGATCCCGGACAAATTCCATCTGGTCTCCTCGGTGGAGGATGTGGAGAAGTTGCATGTCGAAAAGACGCCGAACTTGTCCTATGTGACCCAGACCACGTTGAGCGTCGATGAATGTCGAGACATTGTCGATGCCTTACATCTGCGGTTCCCCAATATCAAAGGGCCCCATCAGGAAGATATTTGTTATGCCACGCAGAATCGCCAGAACGCGGTGAAATCCCTGTCGAAACTGGTCGATGTGATTCTGGTCATCGGGTCGCCGAACAGTTCGAACTCGAATCGCCTTCGCGAGCTGGGCGAACACTGCGGCATTCCGTCCTATCTCATCGACGCGGCTTCGGACATCAATCCGGATTGGCTCAAAGATGCCAAGAGCGTGGGACTGTCCGCCGGGGCCTCCGCCCCCGAAGTCCTGGTCACCGAAGTGGTGGCCTATCTGAAGCGTCTTGGGTCTTCGGAAGAGGTCGAGGAACTGACGGTCATCGAAGAGGATGTCGAGTTTCTCCTTCCGAAAGAACTGGTCACGATCGAGTCGGCTTCGCGGGCCTCTGCCTCGGCGAACTAGGTTCGCGGAGCATCGTTCACCCTTCCTGCGTTCCGTTTTTGCCACTCCTCCATATGTTGGGGGAGTGGCTTCATTCTTCCCCCATATCAAGTGTTTTTCTTTGCATTGATGCTATCGCTGTGATAGAAGATTTTCGTTTAACTCCTTACAATCCGTCCCATCTCAACCTTCTTGCTTTGGAGGTCGCCGGTGTATCTGAAGTCATTGGACATGCTCGGCTTCAAGTCGTTTGCAGAGGCGAAGATCCAATTTCCGAAAGGCATAACGGCCATCGTGGGCCCGAACGGCAGCGGCAAAAGCAATGTCGTGGATTCCATCCTGTGGGTCTTGGGCGAGCAAAGCACTAAAACGCTTCGGAGCGAGAAGATGGAAGACGTCATCTTCAACGGCACGGAAGTTCGCAAACCGTTGGGGTTGGTGGAGGTCTCGCTGGTCATCGGCGGGTTGGGTGAGTTGCGGTTGGATGCGGTTGCCGGGCTGCCGAGCCAGCTGAGCGAGTATCAGGAACTGATGATCACTCGTCGTCTCTATCGAAACGGCGACAGTGAATATCTCATCAATAAGACGCCTTGTCGGCTGAAGGACATCCGAAACGTCTTGATCGAAACCAGGGCGGGATCCAAGGGCCATACCGTCATTGAGCAGGGCCGGATTGAGCAGATCCTGCAGGCTTCACCGCAGGATCGCCGGGAATTGATCGAGGAGACCGCGGGCATCGTCCGGTATAAGAAACAAAAGGCCGAAGCCCTCCGCAAGCTTGAGGCGACTCAGCAGAACCTGGTGCGGGTGCACGACATTGTGGCGGAGGTCAAGAAGCAACTGAATTCGCTGGAGCGCCAGGCCCGCCAAGCGCGTTCGTATCAAACATTGCAGCAGGAAGCCCGCGGGCTCGAGATCGAACTGCTGTCCCGCGACTACCGGACCATGCATGCCGACCTTGAGTCCGTCGATCGCGAAGCGCGCGAGGTGGAGTCGCAGGAAGCCGAACAGGTAGCCGAACAAGCCCGCCTGGATTCGGAGCAGGAGGCCATCCGGCTTCGCATGAACGACGCGGCTGAGGCGATTGCGCGGGTGCGGGACACGCTGGCCGGCACCGAACAGCGACAGTCCCAGGCATTGACGGCCGCGGAGGTCGAGCGGAACCGGACCGAATTGTTTGAGCGGCAACGGGGGCAGGCTGCGCAGGAGATGGACCGACTGGCGGCGGATCAGGAACAGGCGCAGGCGGAGATCGAAGCGCTTCGGGCGATGCTGCTTCAGCTGGAAGGGGATATCGTCGAGCAGGAGGCGCAATTCCAGCAGGCGGATGTCGAGGCGAAATCGTTGGCCGGACATCGGGCCGCAGCGGTGGCGGAGGAAGAGCGCGCCCGGCGGGATGTGTTGAACCTGGCGGTGCTCGTCGCCAATACGGAGCAGAGTCTCACGCAGGTGACGGCTCGGCAGCAGGAAACCGCCGCCCGGGCAGAGCGGGTCTCGCGCGATCAAGAACAGTTGGTGGCGCAGGGGGCCGGGTTGGATGAGCAGCGCGATCTCCTTACGGCGCAACGGGAAGAAGCGAGCCAGCGAATTCAAGGGCTCATGGCCGAACGGCAGGCGGCGATCGAGCGCATTGAAGGGCTGGGCGGCCAGATCACCGGGCTGGATCGCGATATCGTCAAGCTTTCGGAAGACGTCGCCGGTGTGGAATCGCGTCTCGGCGCGCTGCAGGGAGTCGTGCGTGAGGAAATGGGGTATGGCAGGGAAGGTGACGAAGAAGGCACGGCGCTGAAAATGTGCGACGGCGTGCGCGAGGCGCTCGCCGAGTGGCTCGTGATCCCGCCGGGGCTGGACCGCGCGGTGGAGACCATCCTCGGGGAACGTGTTCGTGGCTGGTTGGTGGAAGAACCGTCGGCCGCCAGTCGCGCCATAGAGTTTTTGAAGGGAAAAGATTTGGGGCGGGGAGCCTTTATTCCGCAGCAATTACGCTGGGCGCCTGATCAGGCGGCGAGTGACACATCGGGTGCCTGGTGGCCGGCCCTCAACGGACAGCCGGGCGTCGTGGGCCGCGCGATGGATGTGATTCGTGCGACAGGCTCGTCCGCATCCACGTTGACCTATTTGTTCGACGGGATCGTCATCGTGGAATCCCTCGACGTGGCCTTGACTCTCTGGCAGCAGCACCAGTGGGCGGCGCCCGCCGGCCCCACCTATGTGACGTTGGCCGGCGAGACGCTGGATGCCGCAGGTGTGATGACTGGGGGCGGGAGCAGCACCAGCGGCGGGTTGCTTCAGCGTCGGCGCGAAGTGTTGGAGCTGGAAGCCCGCAAGACCGAGGCGGCGCAAGCGCTGGAGCAGGCACGGGTTGCGCGTGAAGAGGCTGCGGCCGAATTGGGGCTTGGGCGTGAGGATGAACAGCGCCTCGGGAGGGCGATCCGCGAGGCAGAGATGCTGGAATTGTCGCTGCAGAAAGACGATGCCGGCGTGGAGCGCCAGCGCGGAGAATTGCACCGACGGATGGAGGGGTTGGCGGAAGAGCTGCAGCGGAGCATGGCTGAACAGGCGCGGCTCCAGGAAGAGTTTCAATCCAGCGAGGCGCAACTGGGGCAATGGGTGGCGGAAAGAGTCGGACAGGAAACCGGATTGCTGCACGTCAGGGAACGGTTGGTGGTGATCGAAAGTCAAAGCCTCGCGCTCCAACAACGGCTGACCGAAGTCCGCTTGTCCCTGGAGAGTATGCGCGGGCGGCGGGACCATGCCTCGAACGACATTGCGCGGTTGACGCAACGGCTCGATGCGGCGCAACGCCGCGCGGTCGACCTGAACGAGCAGGTGGCTGGGTTGGTGGAGTCCACTGAAAACAGTCGTGCCGAGCAGACCAGGCAAGAGGCGTTGTGCCGCGAATTGGGGGCAGAGGTTGACGGGATCAAGACCGAGTTGGTGGCGGCCCAGGAGCGGCAGGCGCAAGAAATGGCGGGCCTGCATGCGGTGGAGGCGTCCCTCAGCGCGGTGCGGCAGAGCCTGTCCGCGTTGCACGATCGACGGATGACGGCTGAAGTACGAAAAGCAGAAGTGAAGGCGCACCTTTCGACGATTGAAAGCACGCTCATCGGCACCTATCAAATCGATCCGGAGGGACTGCTCATGCCGTCGGCGAATGCTCAGCCGGTAACGGAAGGCGAAGAGCCGCCGGCTCCGGTCTCGATCCTCGAGACACCTCAGTTGCGGGAGCAGATTCAGAAAATTCGCGAACGGCTGGATCGGATGGGCGCGATCAATCTGGCGGCTATCGACGAACATCGTGAGTTGGAGGAGCGGTACCAGTTCCTCACGACGCAGGAGCAGGACTTGTCCGCCTCCATTGCGTCGCTCAGGGAAATCATCCAGCGCATTAACCGCACCACCAAGGATATGTTCGTGGAGACCTTCAACGAGTTGCAGCAAAAATTCCGGGATGTGTTCGCCCAGTTCTTTCCCGGCGGCCGTGCCGAATTACAATTAATCGAGGAGCCGCTGGAAGAAGGCGTGGAGGACAACGGGGCGCGCGAGCCGGGTGTCGAGATCGTGGCGCAGCCGCCGGGGAAGCGACTGAAGAGCATTACCATGTTGTCCGGCGGGGAGAAAACGCTGACCGCGATGGCCTTGTTGATCGCCAGTTTCTTGATTCGCCCGACCCCGTTCTGTATCTTAGACGAGATCGACGCGCCGCTCGATGAGGAAAATATCGGGCGCTTCACCACCGTGCTGCGCAGCCTGTCGGTCACGGCGCAATTTCTAGTCATTACTCACAACAAGCGCACGATGGCGATGGCGGATTCCCTGTTCGGGGTGACCATGGAAGAGCCCGGCGTGTCGACGTTGATTTCGGTCAAGCTCGGCGACCTCCAGCCGGCCTAGTCCGGACCAGTCGTGCCTGCGAATGGGCACCTCTCGATGGGAGGAAACGGCAGTACTGGCGCAGCTTGGGCGTCTGCTTCCCTTGACTGGTCCGAGACAGTTTGTTATACAGTTCTGCTAATGGTAATAACTGGTACTGTGCGGTTTCATGTGGTCTCAGCCTGATTGATGGAACCGTCTCGACTATCGCTCCCGCCGTCTCATTCAGATTCACGGCATCACGTTATGCGACTTCTCAAGAACCTGTTCAATCGTTTGTCCGATAGTCTGCTGGTGTCGGTGCCGAGCCGAATCAGGGCGGCGCGCGAATTTGCGGCTGCCCCGGTGCTCCGGCTTGTCTCCAACAAACCTGCTGCAGTGGTGTTCGGCGACAGTGCGGCTAAGCGGGTCCCGTCCCATTCGACAGGCTACCTGGAAGCGCTGGACGAGGCGCTTCGGAGAAGCCAGGCCTGGTTTCTGGCGCGACAGGACGCGTCCGAAGGCTATTGGGTTGCCGAACTCGAAGCCGACACGACGCTGACATCGGAATATTTGATGTTGCGCCGCTTCTTGAACTGCGTCGATCCTGAGCGTGAACGCAAAGCGGTTCATTATTTGAAGTCCGCGCAGTTACCGGACGGCGGCTGGCCGATTTATCATGGAGGACCAGCCGAGATCAGCGCATCGGTGAAGACCTACTTCGCGTTGAAGCTTTCCGGCGTGTCAGCCGACGAACCGTTCATGGTGAACGCGAGAACCTGCGTCCTGGCCAAAGGCGGGGTTGTGGCGGCGAATGTGTTCACGAAGATCGCCTTGGCCTTGTTCGGCCAATACGATTGGCGCGGCGTTCCCAGCATGCCTCCGGAGATCATGCTGCTGCCGAAGCGGTTCTATTTCAGCATCTATGCGATTTCCTACTGGTCGCGTGCGGTACTGATTCCGCTGCTGATCATTTTCGCGAAACGACCCTTGTGCCCTGTTCCGTCCGAGCAGGGTATCGACGAGCTTTATACGGAACCTCCGGCCGAGATCGACTATGGTACGGTGCCTCCGTTCAAGAAGGATCGGGCCTGGTTTACGGCCAGAAACTTCTTTATCAACCTCGATGCGCTCCTCAAGATCTATGATCGTTCGCCCGTTGAGTGGGTCCGACAGAAAGCCCTCAAGTGCGCCGCCAACTGGATGCTCGATCACATGAAGGGGAGCGGTGGCCTCGGTGCGATTTATCCCGCCATGGCCAACTCCGTGATGGCGCTGCATTGCCTCGGGTATCAGAACGACGATCCTCTCTTGGTCAAGGCGATGCAAGAGATTGAGGAGCTTGAGGTCCACGACACGGTGCAGGACAGCGGACAATGCCTCGACGCGATGCATTTGCAGCCCTGTCACTCTCCGGTCTGGGACACGGCACTGCTCATCAATGCGCTCATCGAAGCAGGCATGCCGCAGGATCATCCGGCGCTGCAAAAGGCCGCGAGATGGTTGCTGTCGAAGCAGACCAAGACCGTGGGCGATTGGATTATTTCTAAGCCGGGTGCGGAACCGGGCGGATGGTATTTCCAATTTGAGAACGAACAGTTTCCCGATGTGGACGATTCGGCGGTGGTGCTGATGGCCTTAGCCAAAGTGCACCTGCCTGACGAAGAGCCGCAGCGGTTGGCGATTCGTCGTGGATGCCGGTGGGTGACGTCCATGCAGGGTTCAGACGGGGGTTGGGGCGCCTATGACGTCGACAACAACCGAATCGTGTTCAATTACATACCGTTCGCCGATCATCGAGCGTTGCTGGATCCCAGCACGGCCGACCTTGCCGGTCGTTGTCTGGAAATGCTCGCGACGTTGGGTTATGACTGGACGCATCCCGCAGTGGCGTCGGCGCTGGCGTTTGTGAAAAACGATCAGGAGCAGGACGGCAGTTGGTACGGCCGCTGGGGAGTGAATTACATTTACGGTACCTGGTCGGTTCTGTCCGGACTCCGAGCCATCGGCGAGGACGTCTCTTCGCCCTATATTCGCCGGGCCGTCAATTGGGTCGAGTCCAAGCAGAATCCCGATGGCGGGTGGGGCGAGTCCTGCCTCTCCTATGGGGATGTGTCGCAGAGCGGTCGTGGTGAGAGTACCCCGTCACAGACCGCATGGGCGCTGTTGGCCCTCATGACAGGCGGAGTGACCGATTCCTTCAGCCTGGCCAGGGGTATCCATTACCTCATTCGAAATCAGCGGAAGGATGGGTCATGGGAAGAGGTACGCCATACCGGAACGGGTTTCCCGCGGGTGTTCTATCTTCGGTATCATTGGTATTGCCAATACTTCCCCCTCTGGGCGCTGGCCATGTACCGCAATCTCAAGACTCGTGGAACGACGAGGGCTGATGAATTGCGCCAGCAGGCCTATCAATCAGGACAGTTCCGGTCGCCACGCTGACCGTGGGTGTCCAGCGAGTTCAGCTCTTCTTGTCATTGTTCCGCGGGAGTCTCTGTGACCGCGATCGGCGTCTTCGTGGCAACCAGATGGGAACTGGCTGCCGTACGACAGGCGTTTGTCACGACCGAGGTGCAGATGGTCGGCGGAATCAGCAGCTTAGTCGCGCGGCAAGCTCAGGTCGAGTGGTGGATCATTCCGATGGGCGTCGGTCCAGACCGGGCGGCCGCGACCGCGCGGGCGGTACTTGCGGCGCAACCATTCACCGCGGTGTGGTCGACTGGATTTGCTTGTGCGCTGGGACCAGCCGGGATTGGTGAGGTGCTGATCGGAACCCAGGTCATGATGGAAGGTGGGAGGGAGGCGGGCCGATCCGTTCCCTGTGCCACAACGATGGTCGACTGGGTACGGCTCGCGGTGCAGCAGCAATGCCTGCCGATGCAGACCGGACGATTCGTCACGGTTCCACGAGTGCTCTGTCGAGCGGAAGAAAAACAGGACATCGCCAATCGGTTGGGAGGCGTCGGTCTCGACATGGAAAGTGCGGCATTGGGTCTGGTAGCCGTAGAGTGCCGGATTCCGTTTGTGATCGTTCGGACTACGTCGGATCTCGTCGATGAAAGCCTTCCGCTTGACTTCAATCTGTTTCTCAGGCCATCTGGTTGGGTCAAGGGTGTTGCCGCGTGCCTGGCGCATCCGACGAGTGTCATCGGACTCCATCGGCTTCGCGTGCAAAGCCGGGTCGCCGGGGCACAGTTGACGGCCCTATATCGAGCCTGTGCCCAGAAGGCGTTACGGGATGGGTTTGCCTGACGGGGATTGACGCGTTGCGGAGACTGGGTTTTCGGCAGGTGGACCACAGGAGGGCGTGGCATGGAAGGCATTGCGCGTATCGGACGGTACACCATCGATCTGACAGAGCAGATGGGACGGATGATGTTGTTTCTCCTGTCCTCCTTTGCCTGGTTGACGCGTCCGCCGTTCCGGATCTACCAAATCGTCAAACAGCTGAATTTTATCGGCTATAAGTCCACCTTCGTCGTGGTCCTCACGGCCGTGTTTACGGGGATGGTGCTGGCGCTTCAAGGGCATTATACGCTCCGGAAGTTCGGTTCCGAAGCGGTGCTGGGCTCCGCCGTGGCGCTCAGCATTATCCGGGAATTGGGCCCCGTCCTAGCGGCGTTGATGGTGACGGCTCGGGCCGGATCGGCCATGACGGCGGAGATCGGCATTATGCGGATAACGGAGCAGATCGATGCCTTGGACACGATGGCGATCAATCCGCTGCAATATCTGATCGGGCCCAAGCTCGTCGCTAGTGTGATCGCCGTCCCGCTGCTGGTCGCGCTGTTCGACGTGGTGGGGATCTATGGCGGATACGTCGTCGGCGTGCAGCTGTTGAACGGCAACGAGGGCGCGTATTGGAGCTCGATTGAATCGGCCGTGGAGTGGAAGGATGTCTACGGAGGCATTCTGAAATCCATCAGCTTTGGTTTGTTGATCAGTTGGATCTGCTGCTACAAAGGGTTTCACACCAAGCACAGCGCTGAAGGGCTGGGGACGGCGACCACCGAAGCCGTCGTGCTGTCGGCGGTCTTGATTCTGGTGTGGGACTATTTTCTGACGTCCGTGTTGCTCTGATGCGTGGTCGGCGCGGGGCGGACGGGAAAGCAGGGGGAAGCGCATGACGCGAACGGCGGAGTCATCGTGATTGAGCTGGTCGGTGTCGAAAAGAACTTGGGCGGGCAACAGGTCTTGCGAGGAGTGGACTTGTCGATCCCTGCGGGAAAGCTCACCACGATCATCGGTCGAAGCGGCTCGGGAAAGAGCGTGTTGCTGAAACACATGATCGGTCTCATGCAGCCTGATCGGGGCCAGGTCTTGATCGACGGGACCGATATCGCCCCCATGAAGGGGCAGGCGCTCAACGAGGTGCGCAAGAAATTCGCCATGTTGTTTCAAAGCGCCGCGCTGTTCGATTCAATGACCGTCTTCGACAATGTGGCCTTTCCCCTCCGAGAAAAGCTTCGTCTCAAAGGAGAGACGGTCACGCGTCGGGTCGAGGAGAAATTGGAACAGGTGGGACTCTCCGGCATGGGGCACAAATTTCCCGCGGAACTCAGCGGAGGTATGCGCAAGCGGGCGGGGTTGGCTCGCGCATTGGTGATGGAGCCGGAGATCATTCTGTTTGATGAACCGACGACCGGGCTGGATCCGTTGATGGCGAAATCCATTCACGATCTGATTCTCGACATGCAGCGCCAGTTCGGGTTTACCGCCGTCATGGTCAGCCACGAGATCCCGGAGATTTTTGGGATCTCCGATTATGTGGCGATGCTCAAGGAGGGACGGATTGCGGAGATGGCGACATCGAGTGAGTTTGTGAAGACGACGGATGAGGAAATTCGGGAGTTTATTTTTGTCGCAGGGACCGTCATGGCGAAGGGGCTGCCGACCGCGTCCCTCTGATAGGAGACCACATGGAACGTGCAAAACTGGAATTGATGGTGGGCATCTTCGTGCTCGTCGGGGTGGCATGCCTGGGATATCTGTCCATCAAGCTGGGGAAGCTGGAAGTGATCGGAGGGAATAACTACGCGGTCGACGCGGAGTTTACTTCCGCATCGGGACTCAAGCCCGGCGCGTCGGTGGAAATCGCCGGGGTCGAGGTCGGGCGTGTCCGGAACATCGGTCTGAACAGCGACCGTGCGGTGGTGGCCCTGGCGATTCAAGACGGCGTGAAGCTGTATTCAGATACGATCGCCTCAATCAAGACCCGCGGGATTATCGGAGACAAGTATCTTGCCCTGTCGGTGGGGGGCGGGGGCGATCCGTTGAAGCCCGGTGACAAAATCCGTGATACCGAGTCCGGACTTGATCTCGAGGAATTGGTCAGCCAGTATGTGCACGGCAAGGTGAACTAACTCAATCGATTACAGCGTTGGGGTAGGAGAATCAATAAGCCAGGCCGGTGGTGTGAGAGAATCACCACTCAACGGAGAGGTGTAGGGATGCATGCAAGGCGATGGATCATCATAGGAGCCCTCGTGGCTCTGCAGCTGTGTATGGGCGGGATTGCGTCCGTCATGGCCGGTGGCGCGACTGATTCGGTCAAGGGGACCATCGATGAAGTGCTCAAGATCTTGAACGATCAAGAATTGAAAGCGCCCGCACGTCAGGAGGACCGCCGGCAGCGCTTGGAGACCGTCGTGGCAGCGAGGTTCGATTATCCCGAAATGTCCAGGCGGTCGCTGGGAGCACAGTGGAATCAGTTGTCCGACAAGGAAAAGAAAGAATTCGTCGAACTCTTTCGAACCCTGTTGACCAATACCTATGCCGATCGGGTGGAGACGTATTCCGGCGAAGGTGTGCAGTATCTCAATGAGCGGACTGAAAAAGAATATGCGGAGGTGCGCACCAAAGTGCTGTCCGGAAAAACCGAGATCCCCATGGATTACCGGTTGTTGAACAAGAGTAACGACTGGCATGTGTACGATGTTGTGGTCGATGGCGTCAGTCTGGTGAATAATTACCGCGGGCAATTTACAAAGATCCTCCACACCTCCTCGTACTCCGACCTCGTCGACCAACTTCGCAAGAAATCCAATAAGATCAAAGCTCCGTAGTTCCGGGAGGGGGCGACCGATTCCGGCGAGCGCCATGCAGTGTAATTATTTGTTGTCGATTCGTTTTCTTCTGGCGCTCTCCGGACTCTTGTTCCTGAGTCTTCCGGCTCCGATCCGCGCGGACACGCAAATCTTTCCCGTCCCGTCGGTCTCGACCAGCAAAAACGACGGGAACGATGCCGGGTTGATCACGCCGATCCTCATTTCGGACCCCGACGGCGAGCTCAAATATCTCATGGCGCCGATGCTCATTCAGAATTCGATCGTGGGCAGTCGTGCGGTCTTTAATCTCTTTAAGTACGACCCAGGTGGCCGTCAGATGCGATTCATCGCCTCGCTGACCGAGCGGATCGAACGCAAGGTCTTATTCGACTATGTCGATCCGGCGTTCGGCAATGGACAATACTCACTCAACTTCGGCGGCACCTTTTTTAAGAATGCCACCTCGCGGTTCTTCGGGCTCGGGCAGGCGACCACCCAGGCGGATGAGTCCAACTATACGGCCAGGGAAGCGCGCGCCTACTGGCGGCTCGGGCTCTACGCGAATGAAGTGACGCAGATTTCGGTCGGGCAGCGGGTCCGGCAGGTACAGCTCCAGCGCGGCGCGACAGATCTGCCCTTTTCGGTCGAGCAATTCCCCACTGTCGACGGCATTCAAGGCGAGTCGATCATCGTGGGCCATCGCGCCTCGTTTTACTACGACACGCGGGACAGCCTCGTCACCCCGACCGACGGCGTGGCCGTGACGGCCTATGCTGAACTGAATCAAAATGTGAAAAACGGCGACCACCCGGTCTATTCGCGTTATGAACTGGAAGTCAAAAAGTTGTTCCCCAGCGAATCCAAGCGCGCCATTCTCGTCATTCGTGCCGACCTGCAAGCGACGATCGGGTCGCAAGTACCGTTCTTCGAACAGTCTTCGCTGGGAGGGCAGAACAATCTGCGCGGGTTCGGGCAGGACCGGTACATCGACAAGCATTTGATCGCCTTCAGCATCGAAGAGCGCATTCACGTCATGCGGACGAAATTGGCGGGGGTGACGGCCGATTTTGAGGTGGCACCGTTTCTGGACACGGGGCAGGTGTTCAACTCATTTAAGGATGTAAGTTTTCAAGACTATCGGATGACCCCCGGGGTCGGGTTTCGGGCGATTGTGCGGCCGAACGTTGTCGGTCGCATCGACTATGGATATAGCCGCGAAGGCGGGGCCGTCTTCGCTGGGTTGGATTTTCCCTATTAAGTGCCAATGAGTGAACGGCCGAGGTTACTCATGCGGCAGACCATTCGTTTTTTCTCCATCCTTGCGCTCTTGTGCGGCCTACCGTGTTCAGCCGGAGCGGAAGGCTTCGGTCCGTTCCCCGTCAGAAATTTTCAAGCCCTGGATCAACTGGTTCTCGGCATGCCCGGCGAGCGGGCCGCAGTGTTGCACAAGGGAGAGTTCGACGTGCGAATGGAGGTGGCCAACACGGCCAGCATCGCTCGGGACAGTGAGGAGCAGGCAGAGGTCACGATGAAGTTTGAGACCGTTCGGACGGGCCTCTTTCTGCGATATGGACTGACCGACCGGTTTGAGATCGGCGCAGAGATTCCCACGCTCCACCGCTATGGGGGATTTATGGACGGCCCGATCAAGGGCGTGGAGAGTTTGACCACAGGGGTGTCGCCGCCGCGCAAGGCGCTTGAAGGCACCCCCTATGCGTTTACTATCTCGAACGGTGGACGAACGTTGTTCAGAGGCTCCGAGGGTGCCGCAGGGCTGGGAGACATCTCATTCTACGGGAAGTACCAGCTGTTGAAAGAAACCTCTACCGTTCCGGCCCTCTCCCTTCGGGTCGCCGTGAAGGCGCCCACTGGAGACACCGGAGAAGTATTTGGCAGCGGCCATCCGGACGCGGGTCTCGGCGTTGCCGTCGAGAAACGCCTGGCCTCAAGCTGGATCGTCTATGCCAATGTGAACGGGATTTTTCCGACGGGGAAAATTGCCGGGCTTGGACTTCAGCCGGTGGTGAATGGGTTGGTGGCCGTGGAATATCTCTGGACGGACAATTTCTCCATCACGGCACAGTTCGACTATTATTCCCCCCCGTTTCACGGGACAGGGACGCGCGTCTTGGACAAGGGAGTCACGGAGTCGGTGCTCGGGGTGAGTTATCGAATCTTTCCTGGGCTGCTGTGGCAGCTCTACGGAGTGGAGAATCTGGACTTTATCACCGGGAGCGCGGCGGACTTTACCCTGTCGACCGTCCTCACCTACCGGTTTCGATCGTAGGATCGGCCGCATGGTTTTCGCTTCGGCGGAACGCGAAATCTTGACACCGTCTGCGGCATATGTGAGGATGAGACAATTGTACGAAACTTCTTCGCTGCTTCGTCGCGACCTTCTCTATACGATTGTTTCCCACTGAATGAATACCTGTGTCCAATTGTCATACCTTGACAAGGAGATTGTGCAATGTCTCTGTTGAAAAATATCCACAGTCCCGCTGATTTGAAACGTCTCTCCCCTGAGCAGTTCCCGGAACTCTGCCAGGAGATCCGTGAGCAGATCCTTGCTGTGGTGTCGAATGTCGGGGGGCACCTGGCCTCCAATCTGGGAGTCGTCGAGCTAACGGTCGCGCTGCAATATCTTCTGGAGACGCCGAAAGATAAGATTGTGTGGGACACCAGCAATCAAGCCTATACCCACAAGCTCCTCACCGGACGCCGGGAGCAGTTTCACACGCTGCGGCAGTACGGGGGGTTGAGCGGCTTCTGCAAACGCGAGGAGAGTGCTTACGATACCTTCAATGCCGGGCATGCCGGCACGGGGGTTTCCGCCGCGTTCGGGATGGTGGAAGCCCGTGATCAGCGCCATGAGAAACACAAGGTGGTGTGTGTCGTCGGTGATGGCGCGATGACGGCTGGGATGACGCTGGAAGGGTTGCACCATGCCGGAGGCACGCACAAGGATTTCATCGTTGTCCTGAACGACAACCAGATGTCTATCTCCAAGAACGTCGGAGCGATTTCAGCCTACTTGAACCGGACTTTCACCGGCGAATTTTACGCCCGCATGCGGGAGGAAACCGGCCAATTGTTGCGGAAGATCCCTCACATCGGGTTAGAAGTCCAGAAATTCGCACGACGGGCCGAGGAATTGGCCAAGGGCGCGATTCTTCCGGGTCTGTTGTTCGAGGAATTGGGCTTCCAGTATGCGGGTCCGATCGACGGGCATAATTTTGAGCATCTTCTGCCCACCTTGGAGAACGTGCTGAAGATGAAGGGCCCGGTTCTGCTCCATGTGATTACGAAGAAGGGCTTGGGATATCAGGCGGCGATGAATAATCCTGTCTGGTTCCATGCCTGTCCGCCGTTCGTGCGCGAAACGGGCGTGCCGGCGAAGAAAGCGTCGAGACCCAGCTATACGAGCATGGCCGTTGATGCGCTGATCAAGGTCGCCCACCAGGACAAGCGGGTCGTGGCCATCACCGCCGCGATGTGCGAGGGGACCGGCCTCAACGCATTTGAAAAGGTTTTCCCGGACCGTATTTACGATGTGGGCATCGCCGAGCAACATGCCGTCACCTTTGCCGCCGGTATGGCCGCGCAGGGGATGAAGCCGGTGGTCGCGCTGTATTCCACCTTCTTGCAACGAGCCTACGACCAGGTGGTGCACGATGTGGCCACCCAGAACCTGCCCGTGACCTTCTGCATCGACCGGGGAGGCCTCGTGGCTGAGGACGGCACGACGCACCACGGCGCGTTTGATTTTGCCTTCTTACGGCATGTGCCGAACATGGTGGTCGCCGCGCCCAAGGATGAGAACGAGCTGCAGCACATGATGAAGACCTGCGTGAGTTACGACGGCCCCGCGTCGGTGCGTTACGCCCGCGGCGTCAGCCTTGGAGTGCCGATGGATCCTGAACCGACGGCCCTGCCGATCGGCAAGGGCGAGTTGTTGCGTGAGGGCACAGATGTCGCGATCGTGGCGATCGGGGTGACCGTCTGGCCCGCCATGAAGGCTGCCGAACGATTGGCCCAGGAAGGCATCTCCGCTGCAGTGGTCAACGCCCGGTTCGTGAAGCCGTTGGACACCGAACTGATCAGCAAGACTGCGAAGAATGTTCGTTGCCTGGTGACTGTCGAAGAAGGCTGCAAGATGGGCGGATTCGGATCCGCGGTCTTGGAAGCCCTATCGGAAGAGGGACTCACGCATCTGCGGACAAAGCTCATCGGCCTTCCCGATTGGTACATTGAGCAGGGGCCGCAGGACCTGCTGCGTGAACGATATGGCCTGACCGCGGACGGCATGTATAACAGCGTGAAAGCCTTGTTCGGGGCCAGTGTGGCTACGGACGACGCCGCCCGGTTGGCGTCGCTCGTGGGGAGTTTGCCGCACGGAGATGAACAGGGTAGCTAGCTGAGACGGACACCACGTAAACAGGACAAGCCGAGACACTGATGCATATCACCAGAAAAAAGACGCGGCAGATTCAGGCGGGGTCGGTGAAGATCGGCGGGGATGCGCCGATTTCAGTCCAGTCGATGTGCTCGACGGATACACGCGATGTGAACG
>CABVRW010000019.1 GCA_902500785.1 uncultured Nitrospira sp. | reverse complement strand
CGACGTTATTGACCACGTTGGTCCAGATCTGGACCCCGTCCCCGTTGCTATTCCCCGAGATCACGTTGCGGTCGGCCGGCGTCGTGCCACCGATTGTGTTGCCTGATCCACCCGCGCCCACCGTACCCGTGCCGATGATATGAATCCCTTCGCTGTTTCCGTTCGCGGTCGTTCCATCTGCCTGGATCCCGATATAGTTCCCGGTGATGATGTTGTTATTGCTGTCGATCCGAATGCCATAGCTCGTACTGTTCCCGTCGAAGTTCACGATGGACAAGCCGCTGATTGTGCTGCCATCACTACCTGTCCCCAACCTCAGACCGGACGCGCTCAGACTATTACCGTTAAGTTCAATATTTAGAACGGCGTTCGTGCCGACGCTGAGCGTGTTCTGCGAGGAGCCACCTTGCGTGTAGCCGTCAATGATGAGCGTGCCGCCGATCGTCGGTAGAGCCGAACCGAGTGTAATCGTATGTGTCCCGACCCCGGCAATGTTGAAGAGAATGAGATCCACTCCGGTGGTGTTGTTCGCCGCTGTGATCGCCTCACGCAACGAGATGCCGTCGCCACCCGGCGTGGCGATGAGCGTCGCTACCGAAGTTGTGTCGCCGTTGATGGTATCGGTGGTATTGGTGACGACGAGGGCCTGATTCACCGTTGTAATGTTTGCGGCAAACTCCGAGGTCTCAACTGGATTGAGCGACGCATCGAGTCTCGTCGCAGTGGCGGAGATGACTGCACCCGCTGCGACATTGGTGGTGATCTCCCTGCCCCATGTTGCATTGCCTGATCCGTTAGTCAGCACATTGACGAAGCCGAGATAGGTCTGCCCCTCACCATTGCCGGAAGCATCACCGGAGGTATTGGAGAAAATCTCGATGCGATAGTACGTGTTGGCCGAACTGGCGAGCGTGCCGCCCACCGCCAAACGGTTACTTGCGTTCGTCACCGCACGGGTGAGCACGGGGAAGTTCTGCAGATTGTTCGCCCCCGTGTCGCTGTCGGGTGCGGCATCGTTGTTGGTCACACCGGCCGCGTCTAGGTTGATCCCAAGTGCCGTGTTCGAGTGGATTTGGTTGCCGAGCACGGCATGGCCGGTGCCGTTGACAATGTTGACACCGTTCAGTGCATTGAAGGCGATCAAGTTTCCGGCCCCGGTCGCCGTGCCACCGATGGTGTTGCCTGTGCTACTGCCCTGAATCTCCACACCGTCGTCTGACCGATTGCCGCGGTCCAGAGTCCCGGTGATATCGGTGCCGATGTAGTTGCCCTGCACGACGTTGTTTGAGGTGTTGATTTCAATGCCCTCGAGGTTCCTCGAGATGATGTTGCGGGCAGCCACAGAGGTGCCGCCGATCGTGTTGCCGGAACCGGTTATGATGGCGAGGCCCACGTCTGCATTGCCGGCCAAGCCCACTCCTCTTCCGTTTGCTCCACTGGAGCCGTCCGGATCCAGCCCGATGATGTTGCCTTGGATCTGGTGGCCCGTGACGCCCGAGCCGACGATCGTGATGCCCTCATCGGCGTTGTTGGTGATGACGTTGCCGGTTATCGTGGCGTTGGAGCCGGCGATGTCGATACCGTCGTCACTGTTTCCCGTAAGAGTCGAGCCGGTGCCGGAGGTGCCGATCCAGTTGTCGGCGATGGTGATGTTGTCTGCGCCCGACTGAACCTGGATCCCATCGCCGCCAAAACGGGTGACCATCAGGCTGCGAATCGTGCTGCCGTCCCCCGTGCCCGAGACCGTGATGCCGGAGAATCCGCCGCTGTTTCCGTCCAGACGAATGACCGGTGTGGTCGTGAAATCCGGCTCAGTCGACCCATCGATAATGACGGCATCGGAGAGCGTCAGTGTTGAGCCAAGGGTGATGGTGTGCGGACCGGCGCCGGCAATATTGAACGCAATCGTATCAGTGACGCCGACACTGGCGTTGGACTGGTTGATTGCCCATCGAAGAGTGCCGACCGATCCGTCGTCTAACGTAGAGGTGACGGTATAGGTGGCCAGTACATGGTCCCAGGCCGATTGAGCATACGATCCGATGACGACCGAGGATTCGATGCTGCCCGTAGTTGCCTCGAGAACCCAGTTCCCTGTTTGATCAGCATGGCCTGTGTAGTCTGTGCTCGCCGCCACATCGGCGCCGGTGAGCTGCGCCAATGTCTGCATCGCCGACTGACCGGCCTCGCCGCGACCGAAGTTGCAACCGTAGATCAGCAGGTCGGCATTCTGTGAGAGGCTTTGGCCGATCTGTTGAAACTGGTTCGCATACTGCTTCGTGATGGACTCTTGCGTCAGAAAACTTGTGCCGAGGTGGAGCTCCGCCTCGTTCCCTTCGGCGATCAGGTGAATCGCGTCCACGCCACTGCGGTTCGCCAGCGCTTCGGCGATCTGCGCGATGCCGTCGCGGCGCCCATCAAGCAGGATGATCTCTGCTTCAGGATTGATGCCCTGGAGGAGGACTTGAGAATCGGCAATGGTCGAGTCCACGAAGACGACTTCGCGACGCTGGGTCGCCGGCGGATCATAGGTCGAGATGGCGTCGAGGAGCGGATCCGGCGCAGAGGCGCTCGCATGGGGCGCATCGTGAGCTGCCTCCGCACTCATGGCCGCGTCGGCCTGCTGTTTCGCGACCTGCTCCGGGGCGAGTTCGGCGGCGGTCGCTAGGGCCGCCGCGTCGAACATGAGGCGTGGCTCCAACGCAAGCAAGGAGGCCTTTACCCCTCGGAACCGGCCTGTCAGGCGGCCCTTCGCGTTCGGCGTCTGCGGCTCCCCTCCGTCTGTCTTTTTGGGCGGTACGGGTCTTTCCATGCTGGAATCTACTCTTCAGCCCCCCTGGTCGATGCGAGGCTCCATCCCGACTTCATGGCCTCATTCGAGGAGTGGATGCACCTCCCCATACTGTCCGTTTCGTCCGAAATGGCACTCGACTTGAGGCAATGGCCTGCCTCAGGACTCGCCATTCCAACCATAGCACCACATTCGAAAAGGCCTCAGAAGCCGCTCTCCCGGGCTAAGACGGCGACCGTTCGGTCCCACACCCGTTCGGCGACACTCCAGTGACGGCCCTTGACCTGCAGCGTTCCCGTGACGGCCTGGTTCCAGGCCGGTCCATCTCCCAGTAATTGGACATGCACGCGGAAGATGGACGCATCCGGACGGACCCGACCCTGAGGATCTTTGCGAGTCGCAATGTTGCCTCCATAGACCGACGCGTAGTAGGGAAGAGCGAACGTACTGTCATCGATCTGCCGAATTTCCCGCACACGAGCCGACAGCTCATCACGAGTCAGATCCTTCGGAACGAATCGCGCGAGTTGTCCCGGTTCGAGATAGGCCAGTTCACCTTCCGGGGCGATGGCATCGATCCCGGCCTGCTCCAGACCGATCACATAGGCTAATGCCAGCTTCTCGTTGACCCACCGGCCTGGATGGAGGGATTCTGCGCAATCCGTCACCATCCCCGTGATCGGGGCCCGTAAGATCAGGTGTTCGCGCTTTTCCAGCAGCCCTCGCAGCTCTGCCTTGCGCGAGTGCAAGGATTCGACGACGACCTGACGCTGCATACGATCCGTTTCGCTGGAGGCCTGTCGCCCTGCGCGCACTTCGAGGGCCTCGATCTGTATCTGCGTGCGCCGCATGTCTCGTTCAAGCTCCGGGGATTCAAGGGTCAGCAATATGTCACCGGCCTGCACCCGTTGCCCATTGCGAACCATGACGGCGCGGACCCGCGCCGGAATCGGGGCATAGAGGGTGGCATAGGATGTCGCCTGGACCACGGCCTGGAGTGACACCTGCGTGGGCCACGGCACGACCATCAGCACAAGCAGCGTGAGCGACACCAGGGTCGTGACCCAGAACCGAATCCCCACGGCCAGCGTGAACCGTTCCTGCCACCACCCATGCACTTCACGTCCGATCGGCAGCAGGATGAACCACAAGATTTCGACGGCAAACAGAATCACGCCCAAGGCCTTGAAGAAAAACGAATAGACGAGCATGGCGATCCCGAGGAACAAGCCAAACCGATAGAGCCAGGTCGCCCAGGCATAGAGAAGCAATGTTCGACGCAAGGCTGGCGGGACGATCTCCGGGGCCGCTTCACCCGGCGCAAACAGCAGTTCGCGGAGTGTCCATCGGCCGAAGGCAAAGGCGCGGTCCTGCAGGTTTGGGACTCCAAGCCAGTCGGCCAGTAAGTAGTAGCCGTCGAATCGCATGAGCGGATTGAGGTTGATCGAGAGGCCGATCACCCAACTGGCCGTGGCGACCACGAAAGCCAGGGTACGGGCTGTGCCATCGGGCAAAAAATTCCAGACAAAGGTGGCCACCGCGGCCAAGGCGAGTTCCACCACCATACCCGCGGCCCCGATCGCGAGCCGCTGACGCCGCGAGGTCAGACGCCAGGCCTCGGTGGTATCGGAGTAGAGCACCGGAAAGAGCACGAGCAATGCCACACCCATGGTCTGCACGCGACAGCCGTACTTGGTCGCCGTGTAGGCATGCCCCAGTTCGTGCAGCACTTTGATGCCGGCCAAGGCCGCGGCGGAGAGCATCGCGCCCTGGAACGTGAAGAAGGTGGGAAAGGTCGACACGAACGTGTCCCATTGTCGACTGACCAAATACAACCCGCTCACCGCGAGCAATAGAACGAGCCAGGCGGCGCCCCCCGTGAACAGGGGCGCGACCAGCGGGAGGGTCGCGCGAAGGAACCGTTCCGGTCTCACGAGCGGGATGCGAACGAACAGGTAGTGGTGGAGCAGCCACGCCCCCCATCCCTGTCGCCTCGCCTCCGCCTGGACCGCATAGTCCCGGCTGCCGCCGCTAGGCGTCTCTTCAGTGAGATTGTTGACGAAGAGAAACGTGATGAGGTCTTGAACGTCTTGCTCGGTTACTCGGCAGGTGGTCTCACTCTGGACGGAGTGGATGACCCGGTCGATCGATCCGCAGGCCCATCGCTCCAGCAATTGATGCGCCGTCCAGCCGATCTGAAAATACCGGTTCCGAACGGGATCGACGATCGTCCACACCGGTTGTCCATCCGGGGCAGGCGTCGATTCGAGAACTTGCAGATTGGCGCGAAGTCTCGGCAGGGGGCGCGGGGGTGATTCCTTCATTGACATGGATCACCACCCCACGAATTGGCGAAGGGCGGACAGCGGGCGTCGGAACAGGAGGAATGCCAACGGGCCTTGCTTCCCATAAATCTTGGCGGTGCCTTGCCACCCGATTCGAACCGCTCGATTCGCGCCCGTTAGCCCGGCGGTCACGTGATAGGCCAGCTGATCGCCGGGAAGCACTTCGGCATGGTACCCGGCATGCGTCACCTTGGCTTCGTAGGTCTCGAGCGGCTGCGCGTCGAAAAACACCGCCACCTCCGCATCTTCCTGCAGCAACATCGCATCGTTGACGGCCAAATCGATGCGCAATTCCAGCTGCGCAGGATCGGCGATCTCCATGATCCGTTCTCCCACGACTACCGGTTTCCCGACCCAATCGGCTCTATCGGTATAAATAAGCAAGCCGGACCGCAACGCCTTCACCTCCACTCGATCCAGGAGTTCCTTGGCATAATCTCGCTCGGTCTCTTTGAGACGGGCTTCCGCCTCCAGAAGGGGGACTTCGGCCTTGCGCTGAGGGTCGAGAAATCCCGATTGAACGGCTTGGTGGTGCTCCGCCTCCGCGACCGCGAGCTGCTTGTCTGCGACGTGATACTGATTGCGCACATTCGTGTCTTCGTATCGCAGGATCGTCTGCCCCTCGACCACCATCGTGTTCGGCGGGACGAGGACCTCGGCCAACACGCCGTCCATCGGTGCCGTCACCACAGCCGGCTCTTTCGCGACGACCTTGACGGGAGCTAGCGTGGAGAGATGCACCGGGATACAGAGCGCCAGCAGCACACCGACGACGACAAGCCAGGTGACCAGGCGAGGCACCTTCCAGATTCCGAATGAGCTCGGTTTCGCCAAGGCTTTGCTCGCATGGGCATAGGTCTCAACCAGCCGTTGTAGAATCTGGATCTCATTGTCCTGCCAGGGCTGATCACGGTCGAGCCACAGCCCTCCGAGCAGGGACCGGTCGGGATGACGCAGAGGACACCAGAGAGCATGCGGGCCGACAAATTCTTTCCATCCATCCCGGAGAGAAGGAGAGCAGTCTTCGGCGGAGATCCGCTTCGGGCCCTCGATGTCAGGACCTGTCCTGATATTTCGCACCACCTCTTCCAGCCATCGCATCATCGGAGCATCGCGCTCCACGAGGGACAGGCTGGAGGCCGCCTGAACCTGGTAGGGCGAGGTGGGATGCCTGCCTGCGCCGAGGAGAAAGGCCTGACGGTAGGTGATGAGGCGGCGAGTTTCGTTGACGATGAAAAACTCAAGCGCGGTGCCGGTTGGTTGCGCCCGCGCCTGACCTTCCAGTTGAAGCAGGATCGTCAGGGCCGGCGTTCCTGGCGGCGCATCGTTCTGGCTTCCCGAGGTAGCACCTGGAGCGTCCCTGCGAGGCATGTGGAGCACGTTCTGCATAGGACCACCAGTGCTGCTGAGTGACGGATCGCTGCGTCCAAGGTTAGGGGTGGGGAACAGGAAAACTTGCCGTGCCACTCATCCCTGCCAACACCTCGGGAGGGAGCTTCTCAAACCGGCCCGTGACCTTGATGGTTTGACTGGCCGGATCGACATTGGCCCCCAGTTCCTTGACCACCGCGGGATAGGGACGTCCGGTTTCATCTACCGAGAAGACGAACCGCCCCCCTCTGGTCAACCAGCTCAGTGAATTCGACGGTAAGACAAGTTCGATCTCCAAGCTGGTGTCATCCAACAGGCTGAGCAACTTGTCGTTCGGAAAGACGTTTTCATATTCGTGGACCAAGACATCCACGATCCGTCCCGAGAACGGCGCAGTGATTTCACACCCCCGCACGTTGATTTCCATGATCCGGATGGCAGCCAACGCTTTTTTCGCCTCGGCCGCCGAAACTTCGACTTCCAATTGGCCGACGGCATGCAAAGTTGCCAGTTGAAGATTGTTCCGATGGGTCTTGTCTTTCGCCTCGTATTCCGCCATCGCCCCGGCGAGCTCCGCTCGGTACTTGTCGCAATCGATTTGGACGAGTGAACTGCCCTTCTTGAACCGCGCCCCTTCTCGGAACGGCAATCGCTTGACGCGACCTTGAATCTGACTGAATAGCACCGCCTGCGTGGAGGCCTTGACGATACCGCGCATCGCCTGGAGCTCGCTGCGCACCGCCGGCGACGACGGCTCATGCTTGGCCTCCCCACGGGCGTGGCCGGGCACACACAGGAGGCTTCCCGCCAGAACAAGACAGACGTTACTGAGCCACCGGATGAATCGTGGGGACATCCTGTTCCTTCTTACGTACTGGGACCATCGCGACCATCTCCGATCGTTCCCAGTGCTCTCGGATCGCCTGAGCCAACTCCGCGACGTTCTGACTCGGTGTCATCGACGGCACGGCGTCCTCTCCAATGGCCGCCATGAGGTTGCCTTGCGCGGCTTCAAATGCGGAACGCGCCACGTCGAGGCGCACCTCGGCGAGCACCTCGTTCACTTTTTCACGAATCAGGTTGAGATCGCTCGTGCTGCGGGTCAACCAGCCGCGCTGCGTCTGATCGGCGATTTGAACTTGGGTGACTTGATACCGCGCCGCATTGTCCAGTTCTTGACGCGAGTACGCGAGTTGAGTAGCTCCCACATGCACCTCCGTCAAGACCGTCATGGAGGTGGCCAAGCTTTGCGTCTTCAACACGTCGTCCTGGGTCTGGATGACTTTCGATTTGGCGCGTTGGCTGAAGACGTTGAGCAGGTTCCAGCTGACCTGCGAAGCGTAGCCGAGCCAGTTCTGGTACAGAAAGAAACTGTTACTGCTGTAGTTCCCGCCGAATTGGGCGCGCAAATTGGGAAACATTTGCAGGAGGGCGACTTTCGCTTCCTTGGCATTGACTCGTTTCTGATAATCGATGGTACGGAGTTCCGGTCGATTCATCAGGGCTTGCTCTTCTAAGCGGTCGAGGTCCAGATTGGCGACCGGGACGGCACGATCGACGGCCGGCATCTTCAGCTGGTAGAAGGCGTCGGGCTGGAGATTCATCAGTGACGCCAGCTGCACCTTCGCGATATTCAATTCCCGGTAGAGCCGCTGGACTTCACGCTGAATATTGAGCAAATCGCGCTGATAGTTGAGCGGCGCGAGCGGCGACTGAAGTTTCCTATCGTAAATGGTCCTGGTGTTCGCCAACGCTTTGGTGACCTGGTCGTCCAACGACGCCACCTTGCCGATCAATCGATCGGCGCTCGCTGCCCGCCAAAATGCATTGCGAACGTCCTGTATCAGTCGGATGGCCTGCCGCCGCTTTTCTTCCTGCGCGATCAATACATTGTCTGCCGCTTGCTGCGCCCGCACATAAGAGAGGCCGAAATCCAACACATCCCAACTCAAATACAGATTTCCGGTAAAGATGTTCCGATCGGCGGAGGTGACCGGTTCCAGGATCTGTCGACCGGTGAGGAGGGATACGGCGGTACCGCCGCTGAAGTTGTTGCGGCCATCATACCCGGCATTCGCCGCAAGCTGAGGCAGGAGCGAATAGTGCGCGAGGTCCAGTTGCTGGTGCGCAAACATGGTCTGCATGACCTTCACTCGACTGTCCAAGTTGTATTTCAACGCGCGGGCCATGGCTTCGTAGAGATCGATAGGACCGGTCACCGGCTCCTGGTCCGCGTGAAGGGTCCGAAGATCGTCCACGACGCGCAAACGGATCTCTTCGTCCGACAGCGGATGCGGCACGATCATGCAGGACGTGAGGAACAAGAGGGCAGAGCCCACCCCTATGGTGTAGAGAAAACTCATTGTCTGTCCTATCGGCTATTTGCGCGCCTTTCTTGATCGTCTTACTTAGGACCCCATCGCGAACATCATGAATTGCATATTATTTTCAATAACTTGCAAAATCCAACTATTGACACACACTACGTACATCATTCCGGTCATTGTTCCGCCCATGCGCCGACACCCTCACGCCCCCGAGTTGATCTAATGTTTAAAGCGTGCTTTACTGCCACGTGCCGAAGGGCTCTTTGATGCTCTCTCCGCTCCTATCCCGGTCCCTGCGGTGCTGCCATTCGGAGGGTGTCGGAATAGTGTGTGAATAACCTGCGTGGGAGAAGATGGCCTTCCGCACCCTGACTGCTGAACACAATTACCGCAAAATCGCATACAGACTAGTACGTTCACGTGCGCGAACGAACGTGCGTCGCTTCACCCCATCGATCAACGAGGAGATCATCCGATGCCGCCACAAACACCAGCAGCCGTCATCGAAGCCCAGCGCCAGGACTGGAACCGTGTTGCCGCCGGTTGGGATAAATGGGATCAGTTTTTCAATCGGACCATGGCCTTCATCAATCATCGGCTGATCGCCGATGCGCGCGTACGGCCGGGCCTTCAGGTATTGGATCTTGGATCAGGCACCGGCTATCCAGCGCTCCTGGCCGGTGAGGTGGTGGGGTCGGATGGAAGAGTGGTCGGGATCGATCTCGCCGAAGCCATGTTGGCGGTAGCCACGCGTAAAGCCAAGACGCTCGGCTTGGGTCACGTGACCTTTCGCACCGGGGATGTCACCTTGCTGCCGCTCGAGACCGGCTCAATCGATGCGGTGATCAGCCGATTCTGCCTCATGTTCCTGCCGGAGATACCTAAGGCCGCCGCGGAGATCGCCCGCGTGCTGAAGCCGGGGGGGTATGTCGCGGCCGCCGTCTGGTCCGCACCGGACAAGAACCCGTTCATTCGCATTCCCATGGACGTGATCAAAACTATTACCCCCTTGCCGCCGCCTGACCCGGAGGCGCCGGGGATCTTCCGGCTCGCGAGACCGGGTGACCTGGCCGGCATGTTTGAACAGGCGGGCCTCAGGCCACTCGACGATGAAGAGTTCACGGCCGAGGTGAACTATGCCACGGCGGAGGAGTTCTTTCGCGGGTTGATGGATATTGCCGCACCGATTCAAAACCTCTTCGCCAAACTGATACCCGAGCAACAAGCCGAGGCGGAGCGAGGCATTATCAAGGCGGTGAATGAATATCGCACGCCAGAGGGGGTCTCATTGCCGATCGCGGTGAGGATTGTGAGCGCGCGCAAGCCGCGGTAGGCGTCGCACGCCGGCTCTCGTACAAACGGAACGCCGGCCGGCTCCGGAGAGCCGGCCGGCGGAACACGAACCGAGCCTGCTAGTCCGTGACCTTCTCCTTCAGTTCCTTCATCTTGCCTTTAGCCCGTTCACCAGCTCCTTTGACATCCCCCTTGGCCCGCTCCATCGCAGCCTTGGCGTCGTTCCCCTTCATTTCCTCTTTCATCCCCTTGGCCTCACCCTTCATCTCCTCCACATCAGCCTTCACCTCTCCCTTCGCCTTTTCCATCTTGGCCTTGGTTTCGCTGGCCTCCGCGTATACCACCGGCCCTGTCATCATACAGAACCCCACTACCATTGCCGCCATCCATGTGCGCATATCGCCCTCCAAATGTAAGAGTGAGTTATCAGCGTTACTCTGCACTCTTCCTGGAACGTCCCGTACTAGAGAATCCCCTAGTCTGAGACAATCTGAGACAGTATCTGGCCTATCCGGATGTGGACGACGAACCCTGCAGCTAGCCCTGGGCTAGGGAAAACGCCTCGTGGAATCAGACGGTCCACTCGTCCGAGTTGATTCGTGAGGGCAGGAGCTCCTCGAATCTCTGTAGACATTGAAATGATTCACATAATGTTGCACAGTGCGCGATGGCTGGGAGGGCTCACACCCGCCTCCCTGCGCGATCGTCCAGGGACGACGACTGCGCAGGGATGAATTGGAGTCCGCGCCCGATCGCGATACAGGGCAGGACATGGAGCACCTTGGCGCATGCGCGGTGACAGTTTCAAAGACTTCGTATTGGATCAGCTCGGTGAGATGGCCGAGCTCACCGCCAAATCTATGTTCGGCGGATACGGCCTCTACCACCGAGCGACCTTCTTCGGCATCATCCACAAAGGTCGGCTCTATTTTAAAACCAATGCGCTGACGCAACCGGCCTATGCCTCACGCGGCATGCAACCCTTCCGTCCCAATGCCAAGCAGACGCTCAAACAATATTACGAAGTGCCGGTGGAGATTCTCGAAGTGGCGGACCATCTGATCGCCTGGGCAGACATCGCCGTGACGCCGCCCACCGCACAATTATCCCTGCCCTATACCGGCACGTCTCGCGAGTACGACCGTTCGGTTGTGCATGATGGATGAGCAGCTGGCCGGGCCCCACGCCACAGTCTGGACGATCGGTCACTCGACTCGTTCGAGCGATGAGTTCCTGGCGCTGCTCCACGAACATGCCATCCGCCGCCTCATCGACATCCGCCGATATGCAGGCTCGCGACGCTACCCCCACTTTCACTCAGACGCCCTGCGCAAGACGCTCGTCGATGCTGGGCTGGAGTATCACCATCTGGTGGGATTGGGCGGTCGACGAACGACCCATCCGGGCTCTCCGAACAGCGGCTGGAAAAACGCCGGCTTTCGCGGCTATGCGGATTACATGGGCACGGAGCCCTTTCAGGATGCGTTGCGCGAACTCATGAGCCACGCCGCCGCCTCAAGAACAGCCATCATGTGCGCGGAGGCGGTTCCTTGGCGCTGCCATCGCTCATTGGTGGCCGATGCCCTCGTGACTCACGATTGGCAGGTCATCCACATCATGGGCCCGGACCAGGTGAAGCTCCATCGCCTGACAGCGTTTGCCGTGACTGACGCCGGCCGTCTCGTCTATCCTGCACCGACCGATCACGATGCCCCGCCTCGCTTATTCTGACTCGTGCCTCCTCGTTGCCTTCATTCCTGTGATTCGGCAGACTACAACGATGTGGTATCGGATCGGCGCCGACCTCGTGCTGCTGCTTCACCTGGCCTTTGTGCTGTTCGTTGTCGCCGGTGGTCTGTTGGTGCTGAAATGGCCTCGCATCGCCTGGTTGCACCTGCCGGCAGCGCTCTGGGGCGCGGTCGTTGAGTTCACCGGATGGATCTGCCCCCTCACTCCACTGGAGAATATCCTCCGAACCATGGCTGGCGAATCAGCCTCCGATTCCGACTTTATTGGCCGCGCCCTCCTCCCCTTGCTCTATCCCGCAGGACTCACACGCAACGCACAGCTTGTGCTGGGGACAACGGTCGTGCTGGTGAACGCGGCGGTCTACTGGTGGGTCTTCAGCGAGTCAGCCGGGAGACGAGGAACAAATTGACTGGCTTACCCGGCTGGCTCGTTCTGCGTCGAAGTCATCACCAGGGCTAAGCAACCCTGCCCACTCGATGTCACGGGATGAACCGTACCGGCTTCGGAGCGGTGGTAGTCCCCCACCTGGAGGAACTCACCGGCACACATGCAGCTTCCTTCCAACACATACAACTCTTCAACCTGCCGGTGACGGTGCGCCACCAGCGTTCCTCCCGGGGCCAATCGCAGCAACATCGTGGTCCGCGCCCCGGCAGGATCGTTGAACAGCACTTTCATAGACAGACCCGGAACCAGCTCTTGCCAGGTCAGACTCGTCGACCGGACAAAGGTTAACCCCTCGGTGCCTTGCTCCTCCTGGGGCTCCTGCGCGATACGCGCCATGAGCCGTGCCTTGAGTGACGCCGGAGGCGCCATCGCGGGACCGCTGAAGGCCAACTCGTGCACCACCTCCTGGAACGCGGCGACCTGCTGTCGGACTGCCGCAGGCGCCCCGTCGAGCGACTGCTCAAACCGTCGCTGTTCGTCATCCCCCAAGGCTTCTATGGCGTAGAGCGCCGCGAGTTCGGTCGCCTCGTCCTGGTCGCGTGGCTCGCTCATGACCGCAACCCTTCTCCGTGCGGGGCCAAGACTTCTCGCAATTTGATCATGCCCATTCTCATCCGCGTCTTAATGAAATCCCTTTGTTTGCATCGATCCGCCGAAACTGTAGCACCAGGACTATTCACGCACAACGGCATTGTTCGCTCACCGGAAATCCCACCGCCGTTCACCTCCGTAGTTCCGGACAGAGAGCCGGCGAATCTCGACAGGACCCCGGTCCGCTACACCGCCCCATCACCAGGAGGAAACCTCATGTCACAATGGAGTGCATCTCTCACGCTCTGCCTCGGACTCGCGCTGATGGTCGCGGCCTGACCTGTTCGCCTCCTTGAACAGGTTTAAAGTTCCTGAACGGGAGAAGACCGAACTTCTTGGCGCGCTGGCCCCGATGAAGGGGGACATCGCCGAGAAACCGATGGCCTCGCTGCAGTAGCTGCCGTACGCTCTTCGCCAGTGGCCGGAGCAACCGCAGGGGTGCCTTAGCCGCCCTCTCACAATAGATGCCACATCGTGCCGGTCCCCAAGGCTATTTCATCTCCATACCGTACCCAGGGATCATTCGCGCCACAGGCGTCCCTTCCTATATAGTCAGTTCCACCGACCGCAGGCCGTCGGTGCCTGGTTTTCAACGGAGCATGACCGCCGTGGGGACACAATCCCGACCACTTCAACATCGTGCAGGTGTGGTAGCCCTCGTCGCGCTTGGGACTCTCGTCCTTGCGGGCCTCGTCTGGTTTGCCGATCGATACGATGACCGGTCTCGGCAGGCGGTTGACCTGACGGTCTTCGCGCAAGACAGGTATCCCGAGAATCCTGAGCCCATCAGTCAGGTCTTCGGAAAGTATCCCCATCGTCAGTTGATCATCCAACAACTCGGAGATAGCCGCTTCCGCCTCCTTCTGCAGCCTGCGACGCCCGAGGCTACCGCAATCGACCTGACCGATATCGACCTTGCCCACTTTGTCGCGGCAGTCCCCGCCTATGCGAAGGCCGATGCGGATCTGACGCGAGTGGGATTGATCGACCGCGAGTGGAACCGTCAGCAAGTTCGCTTTGCGCGGCACTCCCCTCACGTGCACGTCCGCAAAGGAGGCGACGGTTTCGAACAACGCGCGCTGAGCCGCATCGACCTTGCCCGTAACTGCCTCAACGCCGGTTTATGGGAATTAATACTGTTCACCATAGAAGCGGGCGAGGAGCGGGTCTATGAACATCTCTGGTTCACATTTCCATTGGGACTGTACAAGATGCTCTTCGAGCGCGTGAACGGTCTATCCTATTGGTCACACTGGTGGTCGCTCGAGCATTGGACGGATCCCTCAGGAACGCGAATCCCGATAGACCGGATTCGGACAGTCGAACAGCAATGGCCGGTTCAGGCCAAGATAGGCTGGGACGAACCTGTGGCAATGCAGGGAGAGCAAGCCCGGAAGCGGACGAACATTCTGACGCCCATCGCCGCGACCTACCGGGACTGGTATACCCGGCCGGTGCGGTTCACGAGCTTCATTCCACCGGGACGGTATTCCCGGGCACATCCGCGGGACACCGAACTGCACTATCTGGCCGATTTGGTTGGTGCGACCGTCAGGCGGGTGACAGTCATCAAGGACTCACACCCTCTCTTAGAGATCGACCTCGCCTTTCGCAGCAGCAAGACTGGAGAAGCAACTCGGCTCATTCTCGGCGGACTTGATGGGGCTGCCATTCCGGTGTTGCCATCGGCACATTCCGACCGTGGTTGGCAGGTCCCCCTTGGCATCGGCAATCCCGGGTTCTTTGAATCCTACGAACAGGTCACCGCCCATCCTCCCGTACAACGAAGTTTCTACGGATTCCATCTGGACCGGGAAGACCGATGGCTGGATCACCATGCCATCGGCGTCGATGGGCCGCTCCTGCATTGGGACGCCGAGAATCCCTCGCTGCTCCATCTCTATCTCCTGAGTTACGAGCGTCATGCGCTCTTGAACCATGTCGTCCTCACGATGCCGGCAGATCTCATGAGACCTGCCGGCCACACTCGCTAAGACCCTGGATCGGAGCGGTCGGCGCGCGCAGGTTACGCGATGGGCGGCAGACGCTTTTCTGCAAAAACGAGATTGACCTTTATCAGAATGATCGGTGCATAATCGTACCCCGATGAGGGCTACAAAGGGTGAGGGAGACCATGCCAATAGACGACATCACGCAGAAAGTCAGCGACCGATATGCCAGGGCAGCGGCCACGGGCGAACAGATGTGCTGTCCGACAGGATACGACTTTACCGACCTCAAATCGTTCGTCCCTGAAGAAGTTCTGACCATCTCCTACGGCTGCGGCACCCCCGCAGGTCTGCAAACGGTTCAATCGGGCGAAACCGTCCTGGATATCGGCTCGGGCGGAGGAATCGACTGTTTTGAAGCGGCTCGACGCGTGGGACCCACCGGCCGCGTCATTGGAATCGATATGACCGACACCATGCTGGAAATCGCCCGCCGCAACGCCCCCATCGTCGCCGGGAACCTCGGCCACCCGAACTCGAATGTCGAATTCCGCAAAGGGATGGCCGATGCCATGCCGGTGGAGGACGCCAGCGTCGACCTGATCATTTCCAATTGCGTGATTAACTTGGCGCCCGACAAACGGCAGGTCTTCCGCGAAATGTACCGAGTGATCAGACCGGGCGGCCGGTTTACGATTTCCGACATCGTGTCCGATCAGGTCGTGCCGCAATACTTGGTGCACGATGCCGCCAAGTGGGGCGACTGCCTCTCCGGCGCGCTGCAGGTGCAGGACTACATCGGCGGGATGGTCGATGCGGGATTTCGCGCCGTCCACCAGATTACGTCCACGCCTTGGCAGTCCATCGACGGCATCCACTTTTTATCGGTCACGCTGACCGGATACAAGTTTCCTCCTGTCGTCGACGAGACGGCCTCGTCCTATGCCACCCTCCGCGGTCCCTTCTTGAGCGTCACGGATGAATTGGGGCAACGGTACGAACGCGGCATTCCACAAGCCATCGATGCCCATAGCGCGCAACTGTTACAGAGCGAGCCATTGCGCTCGCTCTTTCTGATCGGCCCCGCACCCCTCGCGATCCACGCCACCGACCCGCGCTGGTGCGCGATCCTCCCGGAGGAGAAGCCCTGTGTCTGGCAGAGCGCCTACGCCATTCTGACCGGACCGATCATCACTGCCGAAGACGACGATCACCACCAGTACTACCGTGGCGTGCCGCTGGAAATCTGTTCAAAGACCCTTCAAGTCCTGACACATGAGGCCTATAGTCCTCACTTCACAATCTACCAACGGGCCTCCG
This sequence comes from uncultured Nitrospira sp., assembly GCA_902500785.1. GTDB lineage: Bacteria > Nitrospirota > Nitrospiria > Nitrospirales > Nitrospiraceae > Nitrospira_A. The sequence continues at coordinate 42,593 of CABVRW010000019.1, read as the reverse complement.
CGGGTGTGACCGGAACCGAAGTCGCGTGCAGCCCGACCGGCGGCTGTTGCTCAGCGTCGCCTTGAGGTTGGGGAAAGGGTCGATCCGATGGGTCTAAGCCTGCTCGCTCGACGAGACCCGCTTGCGGCACCGTCAGAACAGCTGCGCCTCCTGGCGCAGCCGACGGCCTGCGCGCCATTCGACACGGCCCTGGATCAGGCAGGCCTCTCCCCTCTTGAGGCGACCGGCATCACGACGCTCCAACTCAATCTCGGCAAGCTCTGCAATCAAACCTGCCGACATTGCCACGTGGATGCCGGCCCGGATCGAACGGAGGTCATGTCGAAAGACACCCTCGATCTGTGTCTCCAGGCCCTCGCTCGCACGGATATTCCCACGGTAGATATCACGGGCGGCGCCCCCGAACTCAATCCGCACTTTCGATGGCTCGTCGAACAGGCCAAGTCGCTAGGCCGTCGAGTGCTGGACCGGTGCAATCTTTCCGTGCTGCTCCTGCCCTCGCAAGCGGATCTGGGCGAATTTCTGGCACAGCACCGCGTGGAGGTCATTGCGTCGCTGCCGTCCTATCAGGCGACACAAACGGACACCCAGCGCGGGGAAGGTATTTTTGACAAATCGATTGAGGCTCTCCGGTTATTGAACCGACTGGGCTATGGCAAGGAGGGTACCGGACTTACGCTGAACCTGGTGTACAACCCGGTCGGCGCCTTTCTTCCGCCGAAGCAGGAGGGGATCGAGGCCAAGTTTCGGAAAGAACTGGCGACACATCACGGCGTCAGCTTCACCCACCTCTATACGATTACCAATATGCCCATCAGCCGATTTCTGGAGTTCCTTAGGGAAAGTGGCAACTACGAAGGCTATATGGAACGGCTGGCGGCGGCGTTCAATCCTACGGCGGCAGCAGGAGTGATGTGTCGCTATACCCTGTCGGTCGGGTGGGACGGTACGCTCTACGATTGCGACTTCAATCAGATGCTGGAATTGCCGGTCTCGCAAGGGACACCCAGGCACATTCGAGAATTCGATCCGGCGCGCTTGCACCATCGCCGGATCGTGACGCGGAACCATTGCTACGGATGCACGGCCGGGTCCGGCTCGTCCTGCGGCGGCGCCGTCACCTAGCGGGCACGCGGGAGGAGCGGCGTTCCGTCCTGAGTCAGGAACGTCTTGATCCGCTTAAAAATTTCGTCGCGGACCCGCCGAAACAGATTCCGACGAGCTTCGTCCGAATCGGTGGCTCCGGCCGGATCGTCAAAACTCCAATGCGACAGATGCGTGGGCCCAGACCAGGTCGGGCAAGATTCTTTGGCCCGGTCGCAGACCGTAATCACGTGGTCGAACGGCTGTGTCACAAATTCAGACACATGCTTGGAACGGTGTCCCGAGATGTCGATTCCCACCTCTGCCATGGCTTCAATCGAACCTGGATTCAGACCGACCGGGTGAGTGCCCGCGCTGTACACCTCGAACTGCTCACCTGCCAAATGCCGTAACCACCCCTCCGCCATCTGACTACGCGCGGAATTCCCGGTGCAGAGAAACAAAACCCGCGACTTCATGCGGCGACCTCCTGATCGAACCAGTGTCTGGTGTGGTTGCACACACTGCAGACGGATAACATGACCGGCACTTCCACCAACACTCCGACCACTGTGGCCAACGCGGCGCCGGACTCCGGGCCGAATAGGGCAATGGCCGTGGCGACAGCCAATTCGAAGAAGTTGCTGGCGCCGATCAGCGCTCCTGGTGCGGCGATGGCATAGGGCACCCGCCACCGATGCATCAGCCCATAGGCCAGCGACGAATTCATGTAGACCTGCAGGAGAATCGGCACCGCGATCAGCACCACATGCACCGTCTTCCCCAGGATGTTCTGCGACTGAAACGCGAAGATACACACCAGGGTGAGGAGCAGCGCCGCCATCGTCACCGGGGCGAACCGCGGCAAGAACTGTTTTTCCATCCAACGCAGCCCGTACCGATGCACCAGCCAGAGCCGAAGCCCGGCGCCGACGATCAATGGAATCACGATAAAAATCGCTACCGAGTACAGCAGCACATCGAACGGTACGGTCAACGATGACGCGCCGCTGACCAGCACACCCACAATCGGCACAAACAGCACCAGCATGATGAGGTCGTTCACAGCGACCTGGACCAGAGTGTAGGCGGGGTCCCCGTCCGTCAGATAGCTCCACACAAATACCATCGCCGTGCACGGAGCTGCGGCGAGAATAATGGTGCCCGCGATGTATTGGTCGGCTTCGGCGGGTGTGATCCAGATGGAGAATACGTGCCGAAAAAACACCCAGGCAAAGAAGGCCATGGAGAACGGCTTGACCACCCAATTCACAAAGAGTGTGATCAGGAGTCCGACCGGTCGCGTGCCCACGTTACGGACTGAGGCAAACTCGACTTTCATCATCATCGGCACGATCATCAGCCAGATCAGCAGGGCGATCGGCAGGTTGATATGGCTGCCTTGTCCGATCTCAGCCCCTCGAAGACTCAACACCAGACCAGGCGCCGCCTGCCCGATCAGCACGCCTGCCACCATGCACAACGCCACCCAGAGCGTCAGATATCGTTCAAAGAACGACAGCCGCTTCTCAACCACGTGCGGCGCATCGACCGATAACGCCAGTTCCATAAACTGCGCTCCTTCTTCTTTGATACTGCCCGCCCGACTTAGGCGGTGACCGACGGTTTCTTGGCTCGAATGAACGCACTCATGAATTTGTCGTCGACTTGAGACACGAGTAGATCGCTGGAGAGGTCCGTACCGACCAGAAATTCCTTGACGTCGTCGGCGTGATAGATCCGCGTAGGCTCGATTCCGATCTCGACAAATCCTGCCTGGCTCAGCATGTCCCGATATTCCGTCTCTTCCAGCGCCCCGGCGACACAACCAGCCCAGAGTTCGAGATTTCGGCGGATTTCGGAGGGAACCGCCCCGCGCGCCACAATGTCGGACAGCGCCAGCCGGCCTCCAGGGCGCAGGACGCGAAATGCTTCCGCAAGCACGCGCTCCTTCTCGCCGGACAGATTCACGACGCAATTGCTGATGATGACATCCACTGATTCATCGGGCAGCGGGATCTGCTCGATTTCGCCCTTCAGAAACTCCACATTCTCTACGGCGGATTGACGCTGATTCTCCTTCGCCAACTCCAACATCTCATCAGTCATATCCAGCCCGTAGGCTTTTCCCGTCGGGCCGACCCGCTTGGCGGAGAGCAACACATCGATACCGCCGCCGGATCCCAGATCCAAGACAATCTCACCGGCATGAAGTTCAGCCAAGGCGGTGGGATTTCCACAACCCAGTGACGCAGCCACCGCATCGGCCGGCAACTCCTGGCGCTCCTGATCCGAATAGAGATTTGAGGTGATCGGATCGACATTCGCCAGCGCGGGGGAGGCCCCGCAGCAAGAACTGCCTCCACTCTTGGCTCGCACGGCTGCTTCCCCATACTTTTCCTTGATCAGATCTCGAATGGTGTGTGCGGACATTTCGGCTCCTCCTCTCTACCTCTATACATCAAATTTAGTTGATATATTTGGCACAAAAAATCAACAACATCCTGCGACGCGACGGGCCTTCTTTGTCTGCCTGAGCGAATCGACGAGATCACCAAGTTCGGCCAGCGCGTCGGCGTTCACGGCATAGTACATCCATCGCCCCTCTCGTCGATCTTGAATCACTCCCGCTTCCTTGAGCACCCTGAGATGAAAGGAGAGCCTCGACTGCCCGGCCTGGAGTCGATCCATCAACTCGCAGACACAGCATTCGCCCGCTTTCAGTTCGTCCAAAATCTCCAAACGAGTTGAGTCGGCAAGCGCATGGAACAATTCCACCGCCCGTTCGGAATGTGTCATCCTGCTCCCCTTCATGAAGAAAAATATATATCAATAATATTTGATAAGTCAAGCTTCACATCTTGGCACCTTTAAGTGTTGCTCCCAGGTCCTCACTTTGCTAAGGTGACTCGTTGGCGACGTTGCCATCCTCACTGAATTGAGCCACAACATGGTTTGGGACCCCAAAGACCCTTGGAGCAAGAAGGGCGACGATTTGGATCAGGCCTTCAAGCAGGCCCAAGGTCAACTTCTCAATCTGTTACCCACCGGCGGTTTTCGCAATCTTCTCTTGGTCGCCTTGACGGTCTTCCTCATCTGGCAGAGCGCATTTATTGTGGCTCCGGACGAAGAAGGCGTCGTCAAACGCTTCGGGATTCCCGTTAGAGTCGTCGATCCCGGTCCTCACATGAAGATTCCGATCGTCGAAAGCGTGTTACAGCCGAAGGTCGCAAAGCTACACCGGGTGGAAATCGGGTTTCGGAAGGATCGTCAGGGCCGCCAGCAAATGGTGCCACAAGAAGCCTTGATGCTGACCGGCGACATGAACATTCTGGCCATTGAATTCATCGTCCAATATAAGATCAAAAGTTCACGCGAGTACCTGTTCAATGTGGCGGACATCGACGAAACCATCGGGAAAGCAGCCGAAGCCTCGATGCGGGAAGTGATCGGCAAGAGCAAGATCGATGAAGCCCTCACCACCGGCAAAGCCCAAATTCAGAGCGACACCCAGGACCTCCTGCAACACATCCTGGACGATTATCAGGCTGGCGTGCAGATTGCCGCGATTCAACTGCAGGATGTCGATCCACCTGAAGCGGTAGCGGCGGCGTTCAAAGACGTGACCAATGCCAAAGAAGATCGCGAAAAACTGATCAACCAGGCTCAAGGCTACCGTAACGATATCACCCCAAAAGCCAAGGGCGAAGCGGCGCAGCAAATCAATCAGGCAAAAGGTTACGCACAGGCACGACTCAACCGAGCCCAGGGAGAAGCAAACAGATTTTTGGCGACGTTGAAGGAATACAATCAGGCCAAGGACATTATCAGCAAACGAATTTATATCGAGACCCTTGAAGAGGTGCTGCCGCATATCGACAAATTTGTCCTGGACGGTAAAGGCGGAGACCGTACCCTTCCCTTTTTACCACTCGACCGGTTCACCAAACCGGCCCCGTCCAGCTCGGCACAGGAGCGCACGCAATGAGCAAACAAGGATTTATTCTCGCCTTTGTCGGCATCATTCTCGGCCTCCTTATCTTAGGCGCGTCGCCCTTCTACATTGTCGATGTGATTCAAAATGCCATCGTGGTTCAATTGGGCAAACCGGTCCGGAACGTGACTGAGGGCGGTCTCTACATGAAAATACCGTTCATTGAGGAAGTCACGTACTTCGACAAGCGACTCCTGGACTATGACTCCAATGCGCAGGACGTCATCACGCAAGATAAGAAAACCCTGCTCCTCGACAACTTTGCCAAATGGAGAATTACCGACCCGCTGAAGGTGTATCAAGCGTTCCAGAGTCAACGCGGCGCTCTTCAACGGTTGCACGACATTATTTACTCGGAACTGCGCGTTGAATTGGGGCGGCACGACTTGGCAGAGATCGTCTCATCGACCCGGGCTCAACTCATGGCCGTCGTCACGCAACGGGCGAATGAGAAAGCCTCGGTGTACGGGATCGAAATCCAGGACGTCCGCATCAAGCGAGCTGACCTGCCTGAACAGAATGAAAAGGCCGTATTTTCCAGAATGCAAGCTGAGCGGGAGCGGCAGGCAAAGCAATACCGTGCGGAAGGCGCTGAAGAATCTCAAAAAATAAAATCCGAGGCCGAAAAAGATCGGGAAATTATTCTGGCGGAGGCCTATCGAGAGTCAGAAGAACTTCGGGGAGGCGGCGACGCAAAGGCATTCCGAATCTATGCCGATGCCTATCGTCAGGATCCCCATTTTTTTGAATTCACCCGCACCATGGAAGCCTATCGCAAGACCCTCAAGGACAAGACGACTATTCTCGTTAGCCCCGACTCGGAATTCTTCCGGTTCTTGAAACAGCGCTAGCGCTCAGCTACGCGAGTCCCACAATTTCTCTCGACTGTGGATCGATGTCGATTCGTTCGCCCGCAGGCTTCTTCGGCAAACCCGGCATCAACTGAATACCTGAGCACACGGCGGTGATGAACTCGGCTCCCGCGAGAATCCGCAACTCCTGAATAGGCACGGTAAACCCCGATGGCCGTCCCTTCACGGCAGGATCATGGGAAAGCGATAACGGGGTCTTCGCCATACAAATGGGAAGGTGATCGAATCCCAATCGTGTCGAAAGCTCCACGTCCCGCTCCGCCTGGGGAGCAAATGAGACGCCGCCCGCGCCATACATGGTGGTGGCGATGGTCTCAATTTTCTTCTTGATGGGCCAGGTGACATCATACAGATGCCTGAATTGCGCGCCTTGCGCGGCAACCTTGACGACCGCTCTAGCAAGTTCCTCGGCTCCTCGGCCACCATCGGACCAATGCGTCGACACCGCGGCTGCCGACGCGCCCGCAGCCAACGCGCGTTCGCACACCCAACGCAGTTCGTCGGATGAATCATCCTTAAAGGCGTTGACCGCGACCACCACGGGTACCCCATGCGCACGCACATTGGCGATATGTTGTTCCAGATTGGCAAATCCTTGCTCCAAGGCCGCCTGATTCGGCCCCGCCACACCGAGTGGCAGCGGGGTCCCGGACTTCACGATTCCACCTCCACCATGAAGTTTGAGGGCCCGCAATGTCGCAACCACCACTCCGACATCCGGACGAAGCCCGGATGCGCGACACTTAATGTTGAAGAACTTTTCAGCGCCTAAATCACTTCCGAATCCAGCCTCCGTGACCACATAATCTGCACAGCGCAAGGCCAACTGATCCGAGATAATCGAGCAATTCCCATGAGCGATGTTGCCGAACGGACCGGCGTGAACGAACGCCGGAGTCCCTTCCAGGGTCTGCACTAAATTCGGCAATAACGCATCCTTCAGCAGGACGGCCATAGAGCCGGCGCAGCCAAACTCTTCGGCATGGGTCATCCGTCCACTCTCTGTCAGTCCGACCAAAATTCTGCCCAGTCGTCGGCGAAGATCTGCGTGATCGGTCGCCAAGGCCAATACCGCCATGATCTCCGACGCCTCGGTGATGACAAATTGTCCATGTCGCCTCCCGGTTTCCTCTCCCAAGGTGATGTTGCGAAGCGCGCGATCACTCACACCCAGCGTACGAGGCCATCTGATTCCTTGGGGATCAACCTTGAGAGCATTTCCGTGGAAAAGATGATTGTCGACAAATGCGGAGAGGAGGTTATGGCTCGCAGAGACAGCATGCGCATCGCCGGTGAAATGCAGATTGATATCTTCCATCGGATGGACTTGGGCGCGCCCGCCTCCGGTACCGCCCCCCTTAATTCCAAAGACGGGTCCCAAGGAAGGTTGCCTCAGCGTGACGGCAGACTGATACCCCAAACGGCACAACCCCATGCTCAGCCCAATTGACGTCGTTGTTTTACCCTCCCCGAGTGGCGTCGGATTGATGGCCGTAACCAGAATATATCGTCCCAATGGCCTGTTCTGGATTCGCTCGCCCAACGTGGAGGTGATCTTGGCCTTATATCGGCCAAAGGGAATCAGGTCATCGGCATGAATGCCTAGAGATTGTGCGACTTCGAATATATGCTTGTGAGCGATAGAACGGGCTATTTCCAAATCAGTCATGCAATGTCCCTCGTGAAAGCACATCTTGAGGACAGCGAGAAGTTTACCACAGCATTTGGCGCATTCAGGAGCCACAAGGACCGCATCACAGGTGGCTGGAGAGCGGGGTCAGGGGTCGCTAGCAGATAAGAGATTTACACTACAGGAGGATTTTGAAGGGGATGGACAGCTTCACTCACAAGCTGGGAAGGCCGCGAGATGACTAGTCCAAAATAAACTTGGTTGGATCCAGCGCCTGACCGTTCTTCTTGACCATGTAATGGAGATGCGGCCCTGTCGAAAGGCCGGTGCTCCCGACGAGCGCAACGACATCGCCACGCTTCACTCGTTGACCTTCCTTCACCAACGGCTTGGCAAGGTGACCGTACACAGTCTCAATGCCATATCCATGGTCAAGCTTGACCATATTGCCCATTTTCGAGTCAAACGCCACCGTGACGACACGTCCAAGCGCCGGGGCCTGAACCGGTGAATTTGCCTGGGCACCGATGTCGAGACCGTCATGCCAGGCCGGCTTCTCGGTAAACGGTGACACTCGGGGTCCGAACGTCGAGGTCACCCATCCGCGCACAGGCCAAATAGACGGTGTCGACGCCCACTGAGCAGAGCGCTGCTCTGCCACTTGCGTCAGGCTTTCCAGGGCTTCTTCCTGCTGGGTTGCTTCCCGCACGAGTGCATCCAGACTTTCACGAACCTGCTGCGTCACCTCTTCGAGACTCTCCGCGGCAAAGTCACCCTCTGATTGATTGGTGTCACGCGTTTCGGCGACCTGCTGGCGCTGTTCCACCCCAGAGGTGATCGACCCAACCCTCTGCACACCGGTTTTGCCATCCGGCAATGGACCATCCTCACCGCCTCGTCCATTGGCCAGATCACCGGTAGGCTTGCTGGTATCAATTCCCAGCATGACTCGAAGCCGTTGATTAACTTCTCCCATTGTCGAAAGACGCTTTTTCAAATCATCAATCGCAGAGGAAAAGGCTGCGGTTTGTTCACGCGCACCCATGGCCTCAGCCCGAAACGCCGAGAGTTGCCAGACTTCTCCGGTCCGAATAACATAGTGAGAAACCACGAGTAGATCCGCCACAATCAAGATCGCAGCTAGGATCAATAGCTTCCGCACGAACTTCCGTGGGAAACTAAACCGCAGCGGCTTCGAGGATGATCCCCGAAAGACGACGACGGTGTAGGCATCACTGGTTTCGGCCGTTTGCTGGCTCATAGGACGCTCTCCCCTTCACGAATTCATCTAAGAATTCAGACCATACACTTTTGCAGTGTACTGATCTCTGGCACGATGGTCAACCCTTTGTTTTTAAAAATTATATTATTAGAATCAATTACTTATGCGTTTCGGCCTTAATCCATTCCAGATACGAGGACGAGCCCGCAATAATCGGCAATGCGATGATCTCAGGGGTCGTATAACTATGGTGTCGTCGGATGACTGTTTCGAGCTCTGAGTATCGTCCTAAGGTTGTCTTGATGACCATCAGGCATTCAGTTTCGACATTGATTTTATTGTCCCACCGAAAAATCGACCGAATACCTCCTAGGACGTTCGCGCAGGCAGCAAGTCTCAACTCAACAATGATCTGTCCAATTTTCTCCGCCTCATCGGTCGTGGCAGTAGTCACCAACACCACCACCTCAGAACCTTTCGCGTCCACGTCTCCCCCTGCCTTAAGCAAATTGCGTGCCTTCTCCAGACATCAAACTTCTACTTTGCCCTTTCTATCAATATCTTACAATTATTTCGCCCTTATTCTCGTGCAGCGCCCAGTCAAGAAACTAGGCAGGATTTGCACATTTCGACAAAAAACGCCCATCACCCGATCTGCAATCTGCCCACCGCTTGTCAGCAGGCTTCGCCGATCCCTCACTCTTTCATACATTTACCTTTCGGCTGGGAAGCCAACAGGCTTGAGCACCTCTCGTACAACAAAATTGAGCCCTGCGCCAGAGTTGACACCCCTTTTCTCGCTCCTTATGATCCAACCCTATTGATGGAGGTGCACTGATGAGTTTTACGATTACCCCTACAGATCTTAAGTCGAGGCTGGATAAAGGCGACAAACTTGTACTCGTGGATGTTCGGGAGCCGTGGGAGTACGCCATCGCCAAGCTGGAGGGTTCCATACTGGTCCCACTGGCGACCCTTCAGCAAGCCCTTGGCAAACTAGACCGTAACGCCGAAATCATCGCCGTGTGTCACCACGGGATGCGCAGCGCGGATGCGACGGGATTTCTACTGCAGCAAGGCTTCGGAAACGTGAAAAATCTGATCGGGGGTATTGATGCCTGGTCTACTCAAGTAGACTCCTCCGTGCCGCGCTATTAGATCAGACGGCTATCCGAGCCCGTCGCGAAAATACTCGACCGTTCGCCGCAGCCCCTCTCGCAGATCGACCTTCGGTTCCCACCCAAGGTCTCTGTGGAGCTTTGTGGAATCGATGACGCTCCTGGCTTGCTCACCTCGCTTGGCCGGGCCATGCACCTCCTTGAAATCGACCTTGGTCAACTCGACGACGATTTTGTAGAGATCGTTCACCGACGTCTCGATCCCCGTACCCACGTTGTATACACCCTCCACCGAAGGACCCATCGCCATTAAATTCGACTCGACGACATCCTCGACAAACACAAAATCGCGAGTCTGGCGGCCGTTACCGTTCACCACCGCCTGCTCCCCTCGCAACATCTTTTGAATGAAAATGGCGACGACTCCCGCCTCCCCTTCCGGATCTTGCCGTGGCCCGTAGACATTCGCATATCGCAAACTCACCACCTGAATACCGCTCAACCGATGGTAATAGGACAGGTAGTGCTCGCCGCACAACTTGCTGATGCCGTATGGGGACAGTGGCTGGGTGATGTGCGTTTCCGGTGCGGGAAACGCCAGTTGCTCCCCATAAATCGCCCCGCCGGATGATGAAAAGATGACCTTGCGCGCTCCATGTTTGGAGGCTTGCTCCAACACATTCAGTGTCCCCAGCACATTGACCTGCGCATCGAACATCGGATCTTCGACTGAACGCCGCACGTTCATCTGTGCGGCCAAGTGGAACACAACCGACGGCCGTTCGTTGCGAAAAATCCGCTCCAACTTGTGGTTTTCGATATCCAGCTTGTAGAACTGCACCGCCTTGGGAACGTTTTTCCGCTTCCCAGTGACAAGATTATCGACCACCACAACATCGTGCCCCTCTTGAAGTAAACGATCCACGACATGTGACCCGATAAACCCTGCTCCTCCGGTGACCAAGACTTTCATACGTCTCCTCGCCTCTCCTTCGTCCACAGACCTGCCGGTTCCCGATCACACAATTGAGGGTCAGCCTACACCTTCTGAAGGCTTCCGCAAAGTATTTTTCGACTTGCCATTGCGGCGTAAGAGCCAGACCAGAACTCCAACTCAGCGCCCACGAATTCTCTCCAGAACCCGTCACGCCCGGCGCCGAAACCACGCCAGGATTTCACGATTTCCCTTACGCCCCTCAATCGGCGACTCCATCCGACCCGCCAACTCCAGCCCAAGCTGATCGGCGCAAGCCACTACTTTTTTGGCGGCTGCCTCGCGCAACCCGTCATCCCGAACAATTCCTCCTCGTCCGACAAGGCCTTTTCCCACTTCGAACTGCGGCTTGATCAACGCGATCACACATCCGGACGCACTGAGGTAGGACACGACGCAGGGGAGCACGAGGTTCAGTGAAATAAACGACACGTCGATGACAATCAGGTTAATCGGTTCCCGGATCATACTCGGATCAAGATACCGAATGTTGGTCCGCTCCATGAGCACCACCCGTGGATCCTGCCGCAGCCGCCACTCAAACTGCCCATACCCCACATCTACCGCATACACACGCGCGGCGCCGCGCTGCAACAGACAATCGGTAAACCCTCCGGTTGAACATCCGACGTCGAAGCAGATCATCCCCTTCGGATCGACTTGAAATCGATCGAGGGCGCCGGCCAACTTCTCTCCCCCGCGACCGACATAGGGTGACCCGGGCCCACTCAACTCCACCTTCGCATCCGACGGCGTCGGCTTCGCCGCTTTATCAACCATTACCCCATCGACACGGACAAGGCCGGCCAGGATGAGACGCGCCGCGTCCTCTCGACTGGCGACCAGCCCTCGACTGACCAGCGCACGGTCGAGTCGTTCCCGCTCTGGGCGCAGCTTGTGGCTCATACTCTGTGATGGAAGTTCAACCGCGAAAAACACGGGCAGCCTGGCAGGCCTGCTCATCGATCAGACTATTACTGAGGGCGATCCGACTCAATCTCATCGGGCGAAAAGGCTTGAATCCGTTTCTTGCCGTCCTTCTCCTGCACCAAAATCTCAACCTTCCGCTCGGCATCCTCCAGCATCTTCAGGCAAGTCTTGGACAATCGAATTCCTTCCTCGAAGATCTTGAGCGAGTCATCCAGAGGAAGATCGCCCTTTTCAAGTTCGGCGACAATGGTTTCCAATCTCGCCATGGCATATTCAAACTTCACAGCAGCCACAACAACTCCCTTGCTCATTCATTAATCGGAACATTATTGCCTGCCCCATCGGTGAGGTCAAGGCACCGAGGGCGGTAGCAGTTCATCGACGAGACACAACAGCCGTCCCTCGGCAAGCCGAGCCTGCACCCTATCCCCGACCGCTACTTCAGAGACCCGCCGGATAATCCGTCCTGACGGTACGGTCTGGATGACGCTATACCCGCGATTCAAGATCGCCAAAGGACTGAGGGCATCCAGCGCCGTCATGTGCGCCGCCACCGATTGCTTGCGTGCGATGAGTGCCCGCCGGGCTTCTTGCTCCAACCGTTTATATAGCTGAGGGATGACCACGAACGCGGTGTGAATCCGGTTGCGCGGCCCTTGAGACAACAAGGCATGTTGGCGCTCCACCATTCCACGGTGCAGCAAGGTCAAACGTTCGGTCAGCGCGCGCGTCAATCCATCCCGCAGTTCATCGAGATGCTGCGCCTGCGCCTGCACTCGAAAGCGCGTTTCGCGCATGATCCCGACCGATCGCTCAAATCGATGGCGTTGCATCTGCAGCAATGTCCGCACGATGCGACGAACACGATCCCCGATCTCACCTAATCGTTCCACGATCTCGTCCAACACAGGCACCACCGCCTCCGCCGCAGCAGAGGGGGTCGGGGCGCGATAATCCGCGGCAAAATCTGAGAGCGTCACATCGATTTCATGCCCGACCGCAGACACCACCGGAACGTTCGACTGAACAATGGCGCGAACAACCGCTTCTTCATTGAACACCCACAGATCCTCCGAAGCTCCCCCACCACGCCCGACGATGATCACCTCGATCTGCGGCATCCCGCTTAATGCGCTGATCGCCTCCGCAATGCGCTGCGCGGCCCCTTCGCCCTGAACCGGCACAGGAGCAATGAGAATATTGACGACCGGACAACGGCGACGCAGTACGGCAACAATATCGCGCACAGCGGCCCCGGTGCGAGACGTCACCACGCCGACTGTCTGCGGGAAGGCAGGCAAAGGACGTTTTCGCGCTTCGTCGAACAACCCTTCACGGGCCAACCGCTCTCTGAGTTGCTCGAACGCCAGTTGAAACGCCCCAACGCCCTTGGGTTCCAACGAGTCGACGATCAGTTGATACTCGCCGCGAGGCTCGTACACCGAGATGCGCCCGCGTGCAACGATCGCCAGGCCCTCCTGAAGCGTGAATCGAAGTCGTGACGCCCCCGATCGAAAGAGCACACCGCGGAGCTGGCTCTGCTCATCTTTCAGGGTGAAATACAAGTGACCGGAGGAGGAGGCGCGAAGGTTGGAGATTTCGCCTTCGATCCAAATATCACGAAATTGCTCTTCCAGGGTATCGCGAATAAGCCGTGTCACGTCGGACACGGAGAGTAGCAGGGGAAGCGGGAGGGTATGGCCGGTCATATCGTATCGAGCCGAACGGCATGGCTAGGCAAACAGATCAATCCACCACTCGGATTCGTTCGATCGACAACGCCTTACCGAGCATGGCATCCAGTTCGAGCAAGACCGCACAGAAAACGGTCGGGCCCGACGCCACTTCAAACCGACGCGGCATTCCGGTGAGAAATTTTTCAATCGCCAGCTCTTTCTTGATCCCGATCACCGAATGGAGCGGGCCAGTCATGCCGATATCGGTGATATACGCCGTCCCTTTGGGAAGGATCTGCTCATCAGCCGTCTGCACGTGGGTATGGGTCCCGGCCACGACCGTCACCAGTCCATCCAAGTAATGCCCCATCGCCATCTTTTCAGACGTCGCCTCGGCATGCAGATCGACCACGATGGCGGAAACCTGAGTCTTGAGCCGCTCAATCTCTCGCTTCGCGACCTGGAACGGACAATCGATCGTCGGCATGAACGCCCGCCCCATCAAATGAAGAATTCCCAGCGACTCACCACCCGGCGTCGTGAAAACATAACTGCCTCGTCCCGGCACTCCCTCCGGATAATTGGCTGGACGCAGGAGGCGCGGCTCACGTGGAAACACCTCAAGAATTTCTTTCTTGTCCCACGCATGATTCCCCGTGGTAATGACCGACACCCCGAGATCAAAGAGATCGTCCACCAGGTCCGGAGTAATACCGAATCCACCCGCCACGTTCTCGCCGTTGCCGACCACCACATCGATGGCATGATTGGCAATCAGTTTCGGCAAGAGGCGAGCCACGGACCGACGCCCTGGCTCGCCCATGATATCGCCGATCATCAGAACTTTCATAACCCCTTACTCATTTCGCGAAATCGACGAATCGGCTCTCCCGGATCACCGTGACCTTGATCTGACCCGGGTAGGTCAGCTCTTGCTCGATCTTTTTTGCCAGATCCCGAGAGAGTTGGAAACATTCCGGATCCGTCAGATCTTCTTGTTTTACAATCACACGGATTTCGCGTCCAGCTTGAATCGCATAAGCCTTCTGCACGCCCTTATGAACCGTCGCGAGTGACTCTAACTTCTCTAACCGCTTGACATAGGACTCCAGCGCTTCACGTCGGGCACCCGGACGTGCCGCCGACAATGCTTCAGCCGCCGCCACCAAGACCGTCTCCGGGCAAATCGGCTCGACCTGCTCGTGATGCGCTGCAATCGCGTTCACCACCTTGGCACTTTCGCCATACTTCTTGGCGATCTCCGCACCCAACATGGCATGCGGCCCTTCTTCTTCGTGGCTGACGGCCTTTCCAATATCGTGCAACAAGGCCCCACGCTTCGCGAGCTTCACGTCGAGCTTCAGCTCAGATGCCATGATCCCGCAGATATAGGCCGCCTCCCGAGCATGGTACAAATTGTTCTGCCCATAGCTCGTTCGATACTTGAGCCGGCCGAGCACCTTCACCAACTCAGGATGGAAATCGGACAATCCAACTTCGAAGATGACCTTCTCGGCCTCTTCGATCATCAGTTTCTCAATGTCCACCTTGACCTTTTCGACGATTTCTTCAATACGGGTCGGATGGATACGCCCATCATGCATGAGCCGCTCGAGCGATACCTTGGCAATTTCACGCCGAAGCGGATCGAATCCCGAAATAATGACCGCTTCCGGCGTCTCATCGATAATGAGATCGATTCCCGTGGCCGCTTCGATCGCACGAATGTTTCGACCCTCTCGGCCGATAATCCGTCCCTTCATCGCATCGTTGGCAATCGGCACGACCGAGATCGTCGCCTCGTTCACGTAGTCACGAGTCACCCGTTGAATAGAGCTCGCAATGATTTCTCGTGCTTCACGATCGGCATTTTCCTTCGCCTCTTCCAGCATGCGTTTCGCAAGACCGGCCGCTTCCAAACGCGCTTGGCTGTCGAGTTCCTGGATGAGTTGCCGCTTGGCTTCCTCAGCCGTCAGGCCGGCCACCCGCTCAAGAGCTTCACGATGCTGTTTGAGCGCCTGGGCGCAAGCCGCGTCCTTCTGGACCAACGTCTCCTCACGCTTCAATAGCTCTTGCTCCCGCTTGAGAGCTTCCTGATCGCGCTTCTCGAGAAGCCCCAGCTTGCGATCCAAACCCTCTTCTCGTTGGGACACTCGCCGTTCCGTATTGGAAACTTCGGCAAGCTTTGCTTTCTGTTCCTTTTCCAGCTCGATTCTCGCCTGAAAGACCAGATCCTTGGCCTCCAGCTTGGCCTCCTTGACCAGATTCTCCGCCTCACGCTGGGCTGATTGCACAACTTGCATAGACTGATCCTCGGCCTCCGCACGGCGCGCCAAAGCCGACCGGCGCCGCAAGACCTCGTAGAGGCCAGCCCCTAACACCGCTCCCACCAATCCGACAATAATGTACGCAACGACGCTGAGAGAAATGGGAACCACCTCCCTTACGGCAGTGGGACAACAGGCGCTGTCACCCTGCAAATAATCACAGCCAGTATGAACGGGGGAGCAAGGAGCGTGAGAAAGGAATAACTATGCGAGAAGGGGAAACACCTGACTTCTTGAGCCAGTAGAGACGAAGAGTGGAATCGCCGTCGCTAATTCGAGTGGAGGAGTGGTCGGCCTCGACCCGAATCGATTCTTCTGTCACCTCGAAGGTGCACACACCAATACATTCTGCACATGCTGCCGAGTAGAGTCGCATGCTCTGATGTCCTGGGCACTCTCGAACCTACCTGCGGGCACCTGCTCTCCGCATATCAATACACGTCGGTTACACACCCATCGCTCAGACACACCGGCATAAGAGCCCTGACTCATCCATACGACCACGACCACATTGACAAACAGTGCAAAAACCAGCGATTCCATATGTTTAGCGCTCAAGAACCGTCGTCAGATTTTCCGTCCTTTTTCGAAGCTTCCTTTCCTCTCCTGCTCTTGTTGACCCTCAGGTCAAGACAACAGGGGAACGATAACAAAGCAGTGTAGTGAAAGCAAGGTGAAACTCACCGGGACAAAATGGACGGCATCTGCTGATCGATCGATTCCATAAGCGACGCCACCCGACGATCCGCATCGGCCTGACCTTGTCGGGATTTTCGCTCGGCCTCCATTAACTCGTGCGCCATATTGAATGCTGCGAGCACGGCCAACTTGGCCGGCGTGGCCGACCGTATGCCGGCCGCCACCTGCTTCATCTGCCTATCAACCATTTCAGCAAGTTGCCTCACGTACGATTCGTCTGCCTCGCCGTTGACCGTGTACCGCTGGCCATAGATCTCCACGTCAATGGTCTTAGTCAAAAGCCACCTCCTTGGGTTCATCCAGACACTCCAACAGATCAATTTCACCGAGTACTTTTTCAATCCGCGAGCGAATGTCCACCCTCTCCTGTTCCCAGCGGCGGTTTTCATCGTCACGCACCGCGACGCGTTCCCGTGCCAGTCGAAGCTCGTCTTCGAGCGAGGCATTCTTCCGCTTCAGATCCTGAACCAGCTTCACCATATCGCGAATCCGAATTTCAAGGGCGTCGAGACGATCTAAAGTCATGGTATTTCCTCATATCAAAGTGATGATGACACACTTAGGGTGACGGGGGCGAAATATAGAAAGTTCACTTCCGCTTGTCAAGAAAACGGGTCTCGCTATGACGTGCCGTGGTGCAGCCGCCGATATTCCCCATAACTGCGTAAGACCCGCTTCACATACAACCGCGTCTCCTGATACGGGATGAGTTCCACGAATTCGTCTTGCTCCCGTCCCCGGTGCATCGCAATCCAATTGTTGACGGCAATCGGGCCGGCATTGTACGCCGCAACGGCATGCGCCACATTCCCGCCGTATTGGTCGAGCAACTGACCGAGGTACCGCACCCCCAGTCGAATATTGGTTTCCTGATCGAACAATTCCTCCCGTCCGACGCTCGGAAAGCCATATCGCTGAGCCACGGCATTCGCTGTCACTGGCATCAGCTGCATCAAACCAACAGCCCCCACAACCGAGACAGCTTTTTCATCGTATTGACTTTCCTCTCGAATAATCGCGGCAGCCAGGTATGGATCGACAGCGGTCACCCCCTGCGCGGCAATGGTCGGAAGAAGGCCCGTCGGGTAGGCCACCGTCCACAAGGCCGGCGTCGTCGGCAGGCCGCTCCGTTCCAGTTTCTCCCGAAAATGAACCTTGGCCACCCGCAAGGCCGGGTGGTACGCCCCCACTTCACTGAGTAATGTCGAGAAGGCCAACAGCACGTCGGGGTCGCGGCTGTATTGTTCCGTGAGAGATCCGAGTTCGCGAGCCGCATCTTGGGCGAACCCCAAGATCTTCAGCTCGATCCCACGCTGATAGACCGCATGCCGTTCAATTTCACGACGCCGATCCTCCGGCAACCGTGCGGCCTCGTCGCCCACCGGAGGCTCCGCTTCCGCCGCAGCCATACCAACCGGCGGCAACGAGGTTCGTCGCACAGCCAGTTGGCAGTAGTAACTGTAGGCGTGACGCTGACACAGGCGTGCGTACTGCTCAGGAGCGGTGGCATTTTTTTCGTGCTCGTCCGCTCTCGCCGCCCAATACATCGCCTGAGGCTCCAAGCCGTTGACATGTAACTCCACGACGGTTCGAAACGTCTCGGCCGCCTCCCGATACCGGGCTGTCCGGTATTGTGCCCAGCCGGCACGCCAGAGGCCTTCCGCACGCTGGCTCGTCGAGTTTCCCAACTTCGCCACCTGCCGGAACATGCCGATCGCCTCATCGAATTGTCCTTGATCCTCCAACCACACTCCGGCAAAGAGATGCACCATAGCCCGCTGGTCGCCCTCCAAGGCACCCTGAGCCACCGATCGTGCCAATTCGACGAGTTTCTCGCCTTGGTTCTGCCGCAGATATACTCGGGCCAGCCATACCATGGCTTCCGATGCTTCTTGGCCTCGTTCAGATACCATGGCGCGAAACGTCTCGCGAGCCTGGTCATATTGCTTGAGCCGAACATAGGCCACACCCAGCTTCAAGCGAACGTCCAGCCTTCGGGGGTGCCCCGGTGCCATCGCCAGAAAGCCGCGCAGCTCTTCGACGGCCTCGGCTTGCATGGCCAGCCCCAGAAACGCCTGCGCGCGAACCAAGTGATCTTCGGCGGTCGGCGTCCAGGCTTCTCCGCCCAGCGCGGTATCCAGCTGCGCTTTCGCCTCCCGCGCTTCAGGTGAGTGCGGATAGCGGAGCCAGAGTTGCTTCAACACCGTACGCGCCTCCGACACTCGATTCTCGCGAATGTGGCACTCAGCCTGGTGCCACAAGGCCAACGGAGCCGCCGCGTCCTTCTCCGCAAGAGTCACAGCGCGTTCCAGCCATTCCAGCGCCCGAAGACAGACGTTTGCGCTGTACCAGGCCTCGCCTGTGCGATAGGCGGCCTTGGCGATCAGGTTCGAATCCGGCACGACCTTGAGAATCGTCTCCAGCAACTCGGCCGCCTGAATCGGTTCGTTCTGCTTCAGCAGCGATTCCCCGATCCAGAGTCGTAGGTAGTCGTCGAGCACCGGCATGTCGGGCTGGACCGCGCGCAGGATTTTCGTCGCTTCACCCGGCTCTCGTTCGATCAATAACACTCCCAGCACCACTCCGGCTCGCTGAGCCCAGATCGTGGAGGGATAGAGATCCATCACCGACCTCAACTGGTCGATTTTGAGCTGCATGATTTGATCACGTTGAGCGGAGGACCCTGAACGCTCATTGAGCGCCACAGCGGAACGGAAGCAGACTTCAGCGGAGACGCAGGATGCAGGCACAATGGGCAGTGGCCGTGGCGACTCGGCCGTAGCCGTCAAGAACAGACTCGACAGCACACACCACACGGCAAGGGCCGCCAAACTGGTCCGCCAAGGAAGTGCGGTCACATTCTCATCCTGAGCAGAGGGTGAATCGAATTCATTATAGCCTACTGCTCTGAAAACGCGACCACGTTCGCCTTGCTTGTCACAAGTTTTTTCCCTGTGCTAGGCTCCGGCATGACTCCACAGACCGATTCCCGCACCAATCTGCTCGCCTTGACCGAACGCGAGATGGCCGCATTTGTCTCACCACTCGGGTGGCCGTCCTATCGCGCGTCACAAATCCTGCGCTGGCTCTATCAGGAACGCGCTCGCACCTTCGCCGAGATGAGCAACCTTTCGCAGAAGGAGCGCGAATACCTCACCACCTCCTGCACCATCGCGCGGACCTCGGATGTCCAGATCTTGTCGTCCCAGGATGGAACGAAGAAATTCGTCCTCACGCTGGCTGACGGCAATCAAGTCGAATGTGTCCTCATTCCCGACGGAAACCGACTCACCCTCTGCCTGTCCACACAGGTCGGATGCACGCTCGACTGTGGCTTCTGCCTGACCGGCACACTGGGTCTTCAGCGGAACCTGCGCGTGCATGAGATCATCGATCAGATTCTCCTCGCCCAAGACCAATTGGGAACAGGCGAACGGGTGACGAATTTGGTCTTCATGGGCATGGGCGAACCCCTCGCCAACCTCGATGCCGTCGCCGATGCCGTCACCCGCCTCACCAACAAAACCTGGGGCCTGGGGTTTTCGGGTCGCCGCATCACGATCTCGACCGCGGGACTCGCCTCGCGAATCAAAGATGTGGCCCCTCTCAAGGTGAACCTGGCCATTTCGTTGAATGCGACCACCGATGCGCTCCGCCATCAACTCATGCCCGCGGCCAACCAGCTCCATTCTCTGGACGCCCTGCTCGCGGCCTGTCGCGCGTATCCGGTGGCGGAACGCGAGCGGCTGACCTTTGAATACGTCCTTCTCGCGGACGTAAATGATCGGGCAGAGGATGCCACCCGATTGATCAAGCTGCTCCGCGGCCTCCGCTGCAAGGTCAACCTCATTGCCTTCAACCCGTTTCCCGGCAACCCGTATCGACGACCGTCGGATGCGGCCATCGACACATTCCAGAACACCCTGCGCCGAGGCCATGTGGATGTCTACCTCCGCCGCAGCCGCGGCCGCGATGTGCTGGGCGCCTGCGGCCAACTCGGTCGCACCGAGGCGAACTCTCAGATCGCCTTGACACAGATTCAGACCCGTTGTTAGCATGATCTTCGTACATGCCTAGCCAGAGCACAGCCCTGATTTCATTACCCCATCGCTTCGTACTTGCCTGTTCACTCCTGAGCTTCATCCTGCTCGCGATCCAGATCCCCATCGTCCATGCCGTCGAGCCCAAGGAATACATCTTGTCCAATGACATGAAAGTGATCCTTGTGGAGGTCCCGAAGGCTCCCGTGGCGACCGTGCAAGTCTGGTACAAAGTGGGTTCACGAAACGAGGTCATGGGACGGGCCGGGTTGTCGCATATGCTTGAACACATGATGTTCAAAGGCACGGCCAAATACCCCAAAGGCACCTTCTCTCGTCTCGTCCGCAAGAACGGCGGAATGGACAATGCATTCACCAGCCAGGACTTTACCGCTTACTTTGAAAATCTGGCCGCGGATCGCGTGACGCTGGCGCTCGAACTTGAGGCCGACCGTATGCAAGGGCTGATTTTGGACGCCAACGAATTCAAGACCGAGCGGGAAGTGGTGAAGGAAGAACGTCGGCTCCGCAACGAAGACGATCCGCAAGGCGCACTGGTCGAAGCCCTCTTCGCCCAAGCCTTCATGAGTCATCCCTACCATTGGCCGGTGATCGGGTGGTTCTCCGACCTTGATGCGATGAGCCTCGACGATCTTCAGCGTCACTATGACACCTACTACTCGCCGAACAATGCCACTCTCCTCGTGGTCGGTGACATCAAGGCAGACGCGCTCCTCCCGACCATCGCGAGACTCTTTGAGCCGATCCCCAAAGGTCCAACTCCCAAAATACCGAACGTGACGGAGCCGCCACAACGCGGCGAACGCCGCTTTCTCCTGAAGCGCGAGGCGCAAGTGCCGTTCGTCATGATGGGGTACCGTGTCCCCAACTATTCCAGCGACGATTCCTACGCCTTGAACGTACTCGAATCGATTTTGTCCCACGGCAAGAGCGCCCGACTCTACCAAAGTCTCGTCTACGAACAAAAATCAGCGTTGGCCGTGGGCGCCGACTACGGACTGATGCAAGCCGACCCGGGACTCTTTTACTTCTATGCGGTAGTGAAACCGGGAGAGAAGGTCGAGGCGGTCGAGGACGCCGTACTCAGAGAGATTCATCGGCTCCAAACGGAGCCTCCGAGCGAACTCGAACTCCAGCGCGCAAAAAACCAAATCGAGGCGGCTCACATTTTCGAGCAAGATTCGAATTTCCGCCAAGCGATGCTGCTGGGAGAAGCCGAAACGATCGGGGCCGGATGGCGCAAAGTCAGCCAGTTTGTCGAGCGCACGCGCGCCGTCACCGCGCAGGACGTCCAGCGTGTCGCATCGCATTATCTGACTGCCGATCTGCGCACCACGGGAACCCTGATTCCCCAGCCTCCGCAAACCCAGTCGGCGTCACCGACACAACCTCATTAGCGAGCCGATCCTGAGATGATGCGACGACAAACCATCCCTCGACCAAGCCAATGCCGAGGCCCCATGCCCGCAGCACGGCTCCTATCCGGAGTGCTCTGCATAGCGCTCTGCCTGTCCTTCGCGTCCGCGCGCGCGGCAGACATCATCCCAACCCGCTCCGTTACCCCAAACGGCATCACGGTGCTGTTCCTAGAACAGCATTTTCTTCCGACCGTGGAAATTCACGCGCTGGTGAAAGTAGGCTCGGCGCAAGACCCGCCGGACAAAGCCGGCCTGGCCAATTTGACCGCCAGTCTCCTGGACGAAGGCACCGTGACCCAGACGTCTCGACAATTCGCCGAACAGATCGATTTTGTAGGTGGCTCGCTGAGAGCCCATGCCACGGAAGATTTCACGACCGCCTCCGCACGCGTCCTCAAGAAGGATGCAGACCTCGGCTTTACGCTTCTGGCCGACATGCTCCAACACCCCGCGTTTCACAAACAGGAGTTCGAACGAGTCCGCACACAGATTCTCGGCGAAATCATCAGCGATGACGACGATCCAGGCAATGTCGCCATGAAGGCCTTCCATCAATTGATTTTTCACGGTCATCCCTATAGTTGGCCGGCCCATGGGACAGAAGAGACCCTCAATAAAATTACGGTGGCCGACGTCCAACAATTTCACGCCAGAGAGTACGTGCCGAACCAAACGATCCTGGTCATCGTCGGAGATCTGACCCAAGATCAGGCAGCGATGCTGGTCCAGACCCATTTCGGCTCCTGGAAGAAGGGCACTCCCGCTCCCTACCAGCTCAGAAAGCCGGCGCCGATCGACCGTAAAATGGTCCAGCTCATCGAGAAAGATTTGACCCAGTCCACAATCGTTCTGGGACACACCGGCATCAGCCGAGCAAACCCCGACTACTATGCCATTACGGTCATGAACTACATCCTGGGCGCCGGAGGGTTCTCCTCCCGCCTCATGGATTCCATTCGTGACAAGCAGGGACTCGCCTATGGGATCATGAGCCAGTTCGACACCAGGCTCATGCCCGGCGCGTTTTTCATCAGCCTGCAGACCAGAGCCGATGTCACGAATCAAGCGATCACCGGCGTCCTGAATGAAATCAAGTGGATACGCGATGCCCCGGTGACGGATCAGGAACTCAGTGAAGCGAAGTCGTTCATCGTCGGCAGCTTCCCCCTACGGGTCGATTCAAGCGCAAAGCTGGCGAACGTGCTAGCCCAAGTCGAGTTTTACAATCTCGGGTTGGACTATTTCACGCAGTATCCAAAAGCCATCGAGAAAGTCACCAAGGACGACGTTTTGCGCGTCGCCAAACAGTATCTCGACCCGCAACATTACGCATTGATCGTCGTCGGGTCGATCGCGAAAGCCAAAGTCAAACAATAGCCGGCCACTCTCCTGCAGCGGTCCGCGCAGCCCAAGAATCCCATGGTGTCCACGACTCCGCTGATCGACAAAATCTCTCGGGCACGCCACATCCTTCGAGAAATGGGGTCGGTCATCGTCGCCTTCTCCGGCGGAGTCGACAGTTCCCTCGTTCTCAAATTGGCCCATGATGAACTGGGCGCGCACGCGGTCGGCGTCACGGCCGTCTCTCCTACGCTTCCGGCGATTGAATTAGACGCGACGCGGAGCATCGCCGCAGAGATCGGCGCATGCCATCGCATCGTCGAAACGGATCAACTGCAGATTCCAGAATTCGTCCGCAACGATGCCACCCGTTGTTACCACTGCAAGACTGATCTGTATTCACTTCTGAACACACTCCGGAGTGAATATGCCGCGGGATATATTGTCGATGGGACGAACGTGGACGATCTGGGAGACGATCGTCCTGGTCTCAAGGCCGCTCGCGAGCGGGGCGTCCGCAGCCCGTTACTCGAAGCCGAATGCTCCAAGGCCGATATTCGTGATGCCGCGAGAGATTTGGGCCTCTCCAATTGGGATAAGCCTGCCGCCGCCTGTCTGTCCTCCCGTGTGCCGCGTGGCATCACCATTACTCGACGCACCCTCTCCCGCGTGGAACGTGCGGAGGCAACCATGGCTCAAGAAGGATTTCGCCACTATCGCGTGCGTGACTATGGTGAGATCGCAAGGATTGAACTAGCCGTGGAAGAACTCCCCGGGTTACTGCAGCCCGGACGCCGAGAACGGGTGGTCGAAACCCTGAAACAGGTCGGCTATCGCTTCGTGACAGTGGATTTGGAAGGATACCGCCAGGGGGGCGTAAGTCTGCCTCCCCCGGCGTGAGAGGCTAATTCCTGCTCTGGTAGGTCTTCGCGAGGGCATCCAGGGCCTCATCGGCCAATCGGCGATGATCACCTTCCGTCAATGCCCGTCCGACAACTTTCTCTGCCACCATCATCGCCAGATCCGTCGTTTGCGAACGAATGTCCTGGATGGCCTTTCGGCGTTCGGTGTCGATCTCACGAGTCGCGTCACCTTTGATGCGCTCTGCATCCACGGTCATACGCTGTTCATTTTCATCCATCAGGCGCTGCGCGCGTTCTTTTGCCTGTGCCAACAACGCTTCCGCGTCCTTGGCAGCGGTCGCGAGCTTGGCCTCGTATTCCCTGAGCTTGCGCTCGGCCTCGGAACGGTGGCGTTCGGCCTGATCAAGGCTGTCTTTGATCTTTTTCTCGCGCTCTTCCAACATGCCCAACAAGCCTGGAAACGCATACTTGTAGAGGAGGAAGAACAGGATCCCGAAGGAGAGAATCTCCCAGAAGATCAGAGACGAAAAGAAATGTGATTCAAATTGAGGCATAGTCTATTACCCAAATGAGTTGAGGGTTCTGAGCCGGGAATAGGCCCAGCATCAGGGCTCGTCTGTCGAAGCGACTACTTGCGCAAGCCCATGATGATGAACGCAATGACCAGCCCGTACAGTGCAATGGCTTCGACCAACGCGAATCCGATCCACATGTACTTGCCGACGCGGCCTTCCGCTTCCGGCTGCCGGGCCACGGCCTCGATCATTTTCCCGAAGATATACCCGATGCCCACACCGGCACCGGCAAATCCTGCCGCCGCCAATCCCATACCCACCAACGCTGCTGCTGCTGCATCCATTGTTTGTCCTCTCCTCCCTTATGTAAACAACTCGACCTAGTGCGCGTGCTCGCTATGACCGTGCAGGGTCACGGCGTCTCCCAAATACACACAGCTCAGCACGGTAAAAATATAGGCTTGGATAAACGCGATACCGACTTCCAGTCCGTTCATGGCGATGGTGAATGCAAACGGCAACCACCCGATCAGCAATCCGCCGCTGATCGCTAACCCGAACAGGACTCCCAAAATGACGTGGCCGGCGGTCATATTCGCAAACAGACGCACGGCCAGGGAAATGGGTCGCGCCAACTGGCTGATCAATTCAATCGGAATCATCAACGGCAAGAGCCACCCCGGAGTTCCCGGCGGCACGAGAATGCCGAGAAACTTCATCCCATGGAGAGAAAAACCCAGTACGAGGCTCAGCCCGTAAATCCCCACGGCAAATACCGCCGTCACAATAATCTGGCTGGTGACGGTGTAGGATCCGGGAATCAATCCGATCAGATTGGCAAACAGAATAAAGAGGAACAACGTGGCGATCAGCGGGAAATATTTCATCCCTGGCTCGCCCATGGTGTCCAAGATAATCCCGCGAATGAATTCGACGATCAGCTCGGCCAGATTCTGCAATTTGCCCGGAACCAACTTACGAGCCGCCGCCGCAGAGATCATCAGAACGGCTACCAGACCGACGACCACCCACATCAGAATCACGGCCTTGTTGATGGAAATATCAACCCCGGCCGGTACCAACGGAATCAGGTCGTGCAGTTCAAACGCATGTAACGGACTTTCTTCCACGATGGTCCTTTTTTCAATCAGACGATTCTGGTTAACTCTGCCATCGTTGCGCCGAGCGATAGGCACTCCGCACGCCGGCGGCGGCCCCCAACACCAACCCCACTACCAATCCCCATGGATTCGAATCAAGCAGATAGGTGTCGATGACCCAACCCAACCCTCCCCCGACGATCAACGCAGCAAGCAGTTCCGTCCCGATCCGGACGGCCTGCCCGAGCCCCGCATATAACGGATCCTGAGAGGGGGGCATCAGCTGCTCACACGCGGCACTCTTCAGCACAATCGGAGAGAGTGCACCCATCGGCGGGCGCGCCATTCAAGCAAATTCGCTGGGGGCTTGTCAAGAAGTTGGCCACCTATGACCCGGCCTCTCGATGCGGTATAGTCATTTCCTCAGCTCTCACTGCCCATGCGAAACACGGGTTTATGAGCGTTTCCTCTCACAAGGCATTTCTCAGCGGGCCGGCCCAACCATTGGTGTTCGTGCGCCCACAACCATCGGTCGACGTGTTCGAGCTCTACCGGCGCCTGGCTCCAGCCGAGCGTCCCTCGTTCCTTCTGGAAAGCGCCAACGGCACTGAGACGACCGCGCGCTATTCGTTTTTGGGCCGCGAACCCTATCTCACCCTGACAGCCCGCGCACAGGAATACGACATCGAGACCGGGGGGCAACTCCGGCATTATACAGGCTGCGGCCTCAAGGCCCTCCAACAAGCGCTCGCTGAATCGACCATTCCAAGACCGGACGACATCCCGCCGTTTTATGGCGGCGCAATAGGATACCTCAGTTACGATCTCGTTCGTGCACTCGAATCGCTCCCGGCCCTGGCCGCCGACGATCTCCGCGTGCCTGACTTGCACATGGCCTTTTTCGACGTCGTGGCCGCCGTCGATCACCACACTCGACAGTTGTACCTGATGTATTGTCCTCCCCTGTCACGGTTTCAAGCGGAGCCTCGGGAGAAACTGTTTCGTGAAGGCTGTGACCGGCTGGCAGAGCTGGAAGCCCGCCTGACGAGTCCGATCGTGCATCCTGCCTCGTCACCCGGATCTATCCAGGCGGCCTTCGTGCCCAACCAATCGCGCGAGGACTACAAGGCTCGTGTGCGGCGATGCCAAGACTATATCGCCGCCGGTGATATTTATCAGGCCAATCTTTCTCATCGCTTCACCCTCGACGTGAACGCCACGGCTTCGGCTGCGGGGTTTGAGGGATACTCAACCGAACTCTATGGCCGCCTTCGCCGGGTCAACCCTGCGCCGTTCGCCGGACTCGTCCGATTCCCCAACCTCAGCCTCGTCAGCAGTTCCCCTGAGCGCCTCGTGCAACTGACCGGCTCACAGGCCGGTACCAGGCCCATCGCCGGGACCAGGCCGCGAGGCATCGGCCTCCAACAAGACCAACTGCTGCGCGCTGAGTTGCTCGCCAATCCGAAGGAACGCGCTGAACATGTGATGCTCGTGGATCTCGAACGGAACGACCTCGGAAAAGTCTGCCGTTATGGCTCGGTGCGGGTCGATGAGTTCATGGCCATTGAACAATATTCACACGTCAGCCACCTGGTGTCGGACGTAGTCGGCACCTTACAACCAGGCATCTCCCCGCTCGACCTCGTCAAGGCCGTGTTTCCCGGCGGCACGATCACCGGCGTGCCGAAACTCCGCTGTATGGAAATCATCGAGGAGCTGGAGCCGGTTCGACGCGGACTGTACACGGGAGCCTTGGGCTACTTCAGTTGGAGCGGCGACCTGGACCTGAACATCCTCATTCGCACATTGGTCCTGACCAAGAACAACGCCTATCTGCAAGTCGGCGCGGGGATTGTGGCAGACTCAGATCCCGACCGTGAATACGATGAAACGCTCGCCAAAGCGGGCGCATTCTTCACCATACTGGAGGCCGGCCGCTGATGTGGGTGTTTCTCAATGATCGCTTTGTCCGCGAGGAAGACGCCGTGGTCTCCGTATTTGATCATGGATTCCTGTATGGCGACGGCGTCTACGAAACGCTCCGTTCCTATGGCTCCCGCATCTTCATGCGCGATCAACACTTGGCCCGACTTCGACGCTCGGCCGAATCCATCGGCTTAACCATTCCCATCCCGAACGCGCAGTGGCCGGACCTGCTCCATGAGGCCATGCGCCGCAACGAGGTCGGCCACGATCAGGCGGATGCCTACATTCGCATCACCGTCTCACGCGGCGCAGGAGAAATTGGGTTGGACCCCAGTCTCTGCCCGCACCCCACCGTCGTCATCATGACGAAAGCGCTCCATCCTCCTCCGCCATCCCTGTCACGCGATGGCGTCTCTCTGACCGTAGCCAAGACGAGGCGGAATCTGCCCGAAGCCCTGTCACCGCAAATCAAGTCCACCAATTTCCTCAACAACATTCTCGCCAAACGCGAATCCATTGCGGCCGGCACCTTCGACAGTCTCTTGCTGAATTGGCAAGACGAACTGACCGAATGCACGGTCAGCAATCTCTTTTTTATCGCCGGCGACACCCTCCATACCCCGGCACTGGATTGCGGCATCTTAGACGGAATCACCCGAACCATCGTCATGATCATCGCGCAGGAAGAGGGGTTGCCGGTCCGGGAAGGCCACTATTACCTCAGCGATCTTCGGGGCGCCAAGGAATGCTTTTTGACCAATACCAGCATGGAAATCATGCCGGTGACCAGAGTCGATGCGTTCGTGGTCGGCGAGGGCTATCCAGGACCCTTAACCCGTCGGATGCAAACGCGTTTCGCCGAGAGCCGAACGCGGTTTCTTGCATCGGATCCCTCCTAACCACACCGAATCAGGCCTTTATGGTCAATGCGTTACATCCCTATACCCGACTTCATACGGGGGAGCCGCTTTTGACAGGCAGGAGGTCCGATGCTACGGTTGAAACATCCGAAGCGGCTCCGTCTCTTTCACCGGACCCACAATCCAGATGGCCCAAGTCAGCCGCACAATCGCGATCCTCTCAGTCGCCGCGGCGCTGCTGCTGAGTGCGCTTCCCAGCCAGGCAGACGTGTATCAATATGTTGACGCCAGCGGCACCATTTCTCTCACCAATGTGCCGAATGACCCGCGATATCGGCGAGTAATTTCAGAACTGCCTCGCTCCCGCACCGTCATTTCCGACGGTGAGTTGGAGCCGGTGATTGCGCGACACTCCCGCGCCCATCGCCTCCATCCGGCCCTGATTCGCGCCGTGATCAAGACAGAATCCGATTTCGACCCGCTGGCGGTCTCACGTGCTGGCGCCATCGGACTGATGCAGCTGATGCCGCAGACAGCCGTGCGCTTGGACGTGCGGGATTCGTACAATCCGGATGAGAATATCGGCGGGGGGACGAAATACCTGCGACAGCTGCTGGATCGATTTAACGGAAACCTTCCCCTGGCCTTAGCTGCCTACAATGCCGGAGAACATGCGGTGGAGCGCTATCATGGCCTTCCTCCCATCGCGGAAACCAGGCAGTACGTCCGGAAGGTGCTGCGGTACTATCGCACTTTTCTTACGAACGACCGGATGTCTTCTTCCCGGTCTTACCGCGTAGAGGTTTTGGGGGCGAAAGCACGAGCGCTCGCTCCGTCGGCGAGAGCCCGCTAGGTTGGCCGTCAGCAAACAGCAACTGGCTATGTTGCCGCCACCCCGGCCGATTGGCTTGCGGAAAATCCGACCGATAATGGGCCCCCACGCTATTCTCCCGCCATAAGGCCGCATCGATAATACAGCGCGCGACCTGCACCATATTTTTCACCTCAAGGGCCGCCCGCGAGGCAAACGGCTTCGTCAGCATCCGCGTCCAGCGCACCACTTGCGCAGAGGCACTGATCAACGACTCTCCTGAACGCACCAGTCCCACCTTTCCCCACATCAGGCGACGCAGTGAACTTCGTAGCTTCTCCGGATCGTCAAAATCCGTCGGCCGTCCCCGTTCGAGCTCTTCGAGGGCGGGCATGCGCACCGACTCGGAGTAGCGTCCGGCATGGGCCACTGCGGATTGAGCGGCACGCATACCAAAGACCAGTCCTTCCAACAACGAGTTGCTGGCCAAGCGATTCGCGCCATGCACGCCGCTGCAGGCGACCTCTCCGGCGGCGAACAAACCAGGCAAGGTCGTCGCCCCAAGCACATCCGTCCATACACCGCCCATCATGTAATGCGCGCTGGGCGAGACAGGAATCCATTCTTCCGTCATATCGATGTCATACCGCAGGCAAGTCGCATAGATGGTAGGAAATCGGCGTTTCACAAAGGCCGCCCCCAAATGCGTCACGTCCAGATACACATGCCGCGCCCGCGTCGCCGCCATTTCGGACCAGATCGCTCGCGACACCACATCACGCGGCGCCAGCGCGCCGTCCGGGTGGTACCGCTGCATGAACACCTCGCCCTTGATGTTTCGGAGCTGACCGCCTTCCCCGCGAATGGCCTCCGACAGGAGAAACGGCGGACTCGACGGGAGATACAAGGACGTGGGATGAAATTGTACGAACTCCATGTCCATCAGCAACGCTCCGGCCCGAAGCGCCATCGCCATCCCATCTCCGGTCGCATTGCCGGGATTCGTCGTCCGCGCATAGACCTGTCCTGCGCCGCCGGTCGACAACACCACGGCACTGGCCGGTAACACCGCGCGTTCGCCCGACATCTCATTGAGGACGATGGCGCCGCAACAGCGTCCGTCGACGACTGCTAAGTCGACGGTGAATCGCCGATCCAATCGCTGAATGCGCGGCTGCCTTGCGGCATAGGTCATCAGCGCGCGCACCATCTCATTGCCCGTGGCATCGCCCCGCGCGCGCAGAATACGACTGCGGCTGTGCGCCGCTTCGCGCGTGAATGCAAAGCGCTTTCCGATCTTGTCGAACTTCGCGCCCCACGCGATCAGCTCCTGAATGCGTTCCGGTCCTTCTTCGACCAAGACCCGCACGGCCTCGCGTCGACACAGCCCGTGGCCGGCCTTCAGCGTATCCGTCAGATGGCTGCCGACATCATCCTCTTCGCTCAACGCCACCGCGACTCCACCCTGGGCATACATCGAATTGCTTTCCAAAGGATGGCCCTTGGTCAACATCAACACGCGCCCCGCCCGGCTGAGCTCGATCGCCGCCCGCAGGCCGGCGACGCCGCTTCCGACCACGAGAAAGTCTGTTTCAATTTTCGGGGAGGGCGATCTGGAAGACATGACTATGGCTTGGCTCGCCCACGTGCCGGGTCTTCACCCAGGCTTGTGCGCGTGGCCATGCCGAAGGGCAAATCACCCTGTGCTTCTTGGAGAAGAATGGACTGCGTGCCCACCCAGGCCAACCGCCCATGGCCGCGCTGCCGTGTGCCCACCTCCGCGGGATCCCGTTTCCATTGGCCTTGCCAATGGACGAAGACATCGATGTTGTCCCCTTCGATCATGATGCGCTCGATCGAAAACTCCAACTGAATGTCCCGGAAGGTCTCGAAGTCGCCGTATATGTCTCGCTGGATCTGATCCAGATTCCCCGACGGGAGGAGAAGCGCCTCCAGCCCGCTGCGGTCCCGTTCTACGTAGGATTTGCGGAGCGACTCCACGGCCTGGTCGATACGGAGAATCCGATCGTGATCGTCCTTGTACTGAAGGGTTTTCCCTGCACAACCCACAGTCACCATCAGCACGAGAGCGATCAGAACACGAGCGATACGGAGAGAACACGAGGGGCGAGATTTACTCATGGCGCAGTATAGGAACCTTGCCGGAAAGAGGTCAAGCCGAGCGCCTCAACCCGGTCGTGATCGCTGACGACAGATCGCCGAACGGCACGACGCCCCGCGCAGCGATAGAATCTTGGCTTGCTTTTCGGAGCGAAACCCACTAGACTCCCGCGCCTAGCAGTTGGAGAATGAACGTATGGCGAGTGTCCTCAAGAAACGCCGGAAGAAGATGCGCAAGCACAAGTATAAGAAGTTGCGCCGGCGTCAGAAATTCTTGCGTCGCAAGAGCTGAGCCCATCACGACATAATGGACGGAGGGATCCGTGCCCGAAGGAAAAAAAGTTCGCATCCGCGTTCGAACGGTGAACTGTGTGTACGTCGGGGATTTCCTCATCCCGCCCATGCGCAATCGTGTGTCCGACGCGATCAACGAAGAGCAGCGGCTGTTCATCAGCCTGACTGACGTGTTGATCAACGATAAGGATCGGTCGGACTTCGTGGCGATCAATAAGAACTTGATCGAGTCCATCGCTCAGCTCTAGCGCGATCTCACCTCATCACGAAGGTCATGTCGTATGTGTATCGCCGCCGCCGAACGCCATACGCTGCACGCCTGCCCCCTCTGAAACGATTGTCGTAACACCCATGTTTTCGTTTAACCGATTCTACCCTTTCCTCAAGCCCTATGTCCCCCGGATGATCGCGGCTGCCGTCATGGTGATGGTGGTGGCAGCCATCAACCTGACCCTGCTTCGCCTAGGAGGTTCTCTCTGGGACGTCATCACCGTTCAGCATGATGCGGCGCGTATGACGGAGATGATCCTGCTGTTTCTAGGATTGGTCTTGCTCCAGGGGCTCTGCTCGATGGGACACAGTTACCTGACGGCGTGGGTATCACAACGGGTCATGGCGGACTTCCGGACACATCTTTTCGCTCATCTGCAGACTCTCTCCGTCAACTTTTTCTCCAAGCGCCGGACCGGCGAATTGATGTCCCGGCTCATGAACGATGTCACCGTGATTCAGAACGTCGTGACCGACACGCCCATTGATGCGGCCAAACAAATCGTGACTTTTATCGGCGGCGCGGGTTTCCTGTTTGCGATGAACTGGCGACTCTGCCTGCTCATTCTGGTGCTCCTGCCGCTGCTGGTCGTTGTGGCAAAACTCTTCGGCCGCCGACTGCGCGCGCTGTCGACCACGATCCAAGATCAAACCGCCTCCGTCAGCACGCTGGTGGAAGAAGTGATTGCGGGTATCCGCGTCGTAAAATCCTTCGTTCAAACCAAGCGGGAAGAGCAACGGTTCGTCACCCAAGTCCGATCCGCCATGGAGCTGTCGCTACGCCGTGCCACCATCATGGCGCTGTTCGTGCCGACGATTACCTTCGTCACCTTCGCCGCCGCCGCCACCGTGTTGTGGTACGGGGGACGGCAGGTCATCGACGGAACGGTCTCCCCCGGCGACCTGTTCGCCTTTGTGCTGTTCGCGGGGATTCTGATCGGACCGTTCGGTTCGGCAGCACGCGTGTTTGCGCAGATCAAGGAAGCGCAAGGCGCAATGCAGCGTGTCTTTGAAATTCTCGACACCCATGCCGAAATCGCCGATGCCCCAGGGGCCATCGAACTGCCGCCCATCCGCGGACATGTGCGCGCCGAGCATATCAGCTTCTCCTACGATGCCAGGCAGCCGGTGCTTTCGGATGTCTCCTTTGAAGCCAAGCCGGGCGAGCTGATTGCGATCGTCGGACCTACCGGATCCGGCAAGACGACGATCATGAATCTCTTGCATCGATTTTATGACCCGACCGCCGGACGGCTCACGGTGGACGGCCATGATGTCAAAGACGTCCGACTCGATAGCCTGTACCGCCAAATCGCGCTGGTACCGCAGGATACCATCCTGTTCGGCGGGCCCATCCGGGACAACATTCGTTATGGGCGTGAGGACGCCGACGAAGAAGACATTATCGCAGCCAGCAAGGCCGCGCATGCCCATGAGTTCATCGTGGGTTTTCCTGACGGCTATAAGACGATTGTCGGCGAGAAGGGGATCAACCTCTCAGGCGGTCAACGACAACGTGTCGCGATTGCGCGCGCCATTCTGAAAAATCCCCGAATTCTCCTGCTCGACGAGGCCACCTCCGCCCTGGATACTGAGTCCGAACGACTGGTCCAAGAAGCGCTGGAGCGCCTAATGGTCAACCGTACCACCTTCGTCGTGGCACATCGGCTCAGCACCATTCAGCGCGCCGACCGCATTCTGGTCCTCAACAAGGGCAAGATCGTGGAAGAGGGAACCCATGCCGCGCTCCTGGAGCAGCAGGGCCTATATCATTATCTGTACACCCTACGACTCAGCGGAATGCCGGTGTAACCAACGGGGATTCACATGCGCGTACGCGTGACCGTGCTCATGCTGTGGATGGCGCTCTTCTCCGGGTTTGAGCCAGTATCCGCCCAGACGCCGTTGCCCAGGCCAGACCACATCGTGATCGTGATTGAGGAGAACCACTCGTTCGCCCAGATCATCGACTCACCGGCCGCCCCCTATCTCAATGAACTGGCCCGCACAGGCGCGCTTCTGACCAACTCCTACGGCATCACCCATCCCAGCCAACCCAACTATATTGCGTTGTTCGCCGGATCGACCGAAGGGGTCACCGCGAATACCTGTCCGTTGGCATTGACGGTACCGAATCTTCACAGCGCCCTCACGCAAGTCGGACAGACCTTCGTCGGGTATGCCGAAGATTTGCCGGCCGTCGGTTCCACAGATTGCGTGGCCGGCGCATATGTGCGCAAACATAGTCCGTGGGTCAATTGGCAAGCGTCCCCCATCAACACCGTGCCTCCCGCCGACAACCGTCCGTTCGCCGATTTCCCGACGGATTTCCACACGCTGCCGACCGTCAGCATCGTCGTGCCCAACCAACAGAACGATATGCATAATGGGAAAGATCCCGAGCGCATCGAGCGGGCGGACCAATGGCTCCGAACTCACCTTGCCCCCTACGTGCAATGGGCTGAGACCCACAACAGCCTCCTGATCGTCACCTGGGATGAGGATAACGGAAGATCGGACAACCATATCCCCACAATTTTGGTGGGACCGATGGTGCGGCAAGGACGGTTCGGCGAGCAGATGGATCACTACGGACTTTTGCGAACGATCGAAGACATGTATGGCGCGAAACCGGTAGGGCTCAGCCGGCAAGCCAGCCCCCTGACCACTATCTGGACCGTCCCTGCCTCCGCGCCCTAACGGGTGCCGGAGACAGGCCCCTGCGCAGCCCTGTGGATGTTATCGCAGTGCTTCGTCCTTCCTCGACCGCTGCGGCAACGGACGCAAAGTTGTCATCGGGCACCACCGTATCTGCCGCTCTTCGTCACATCCATCTCCGTCATACCCATGGCGGTACCAATATCCGCTTCTGGCATCGCCGGCGCGACGCTCACCCGTCAGCGACCGAGCAACACGTCCAGCGCCCCTTCACAGATAAGTGGTTCAGCTTTCAGGGAAATCACCGCACATATCCCCCCGTCCCATAGTGCCTTACGAAAAAATCGCTCGAGGGACGCGGCTGAGGACTCAATCCCGGCGCAAACACGCCGATACAGTATCCACGAAGGACGGAGAAGCGGCCCCGAAGCGGGCATCATTCCTGTGGTGGGAACAACCGTCGCTTGCAGCTGTGGATCTGCTAGAATTGGTGGTATATGACACGTTCGTCCTGGTCCAGCCCGAACCCGATTCCGGACAGCCTGCGCCGCAGCCTCAAGGACCTTCGCCACGGCCTCCTCGATCTGCATAAATCCCTGATCGTCTCCGAACAACTGACATACGAACGGATCTATGGGCGCGTGTCCTCGGCGGGACAGCTGCTCCAACTCGTGATGAACGATCCCTGGTTCGCTTGGCTTCACCCGTTGTCACACCTGGTCGTCCGCATCGATGTCGTCCTGGAAGATCCGGACGACACTACGATTGAAGCTGCGCAGGACCTGTTGTCGGAAGCCCGTTACATGTTGCGTCCCTCCGAAGAAGGCGATGGCTTTGAACGCAGCTACTACGAAGCCCTCCAACGAACACCGGATGTCGTGCTGGCCCACGCCGGTGTCAAAAAACTGCTGAACTCAGCCGTCACCGCCGCGTCCGCCGCGGCGGCCTGATCCTTGTCGCCGCGATTTTTAGCTGGTTGCGAAACAACCTCGCTGGTTGCGCCATACGTTGCGATCATTCGGCACGGTCAGGCTGCAGTCCCCCACGAGATACATTTCACGCTTCACGGACGTCGAGCACGCCGCTGGCGGATTTTTCCCGCATCCTGTCAGAACAGCGGATGGTGCGGGGAGGACGAGAAAGGCGCTGAACGCGGCGCATCGCCTCGATTCCCAAGAAATCGCCACCCGTCCTTGTCTCGAATCAGATAGTGGACCTCCTGATACCAACTATCGAGGGTGACGCGGGCTCCTGATTGCGCTTCCGTGCCATAGAGACCTCCGGTGCACGTCAACTCAACCCTGGTGCCTTCCTCGGTCTGCACCACCTGCATCGCGGAGAAGAGATGCGTCGAGGATAACCCACGATAGTGCTCGAACACCTCCCCCCAGATACGTTCGACATCCGCCCCATGCAGGCCATGATAGTTGTAGCCCGACGCATAAAACTGCATCAGCCCGCCGAGGTCTCGCCGCGCCAACGCGCGCTCAGCACGGTCGAATGCCGTCAGGATTTCCTGCATCGTCGGATCGGCGTGAACCGCCTTGTCCTCAGTGATGGTCCGGCCCTCGCGCGTGATCACCATGTCAGGCAGCACCTGCACCCTGGCCTGCACGGATGGCCCCACCAAGAGCATCACGCTGGCGGCGACTATCCGCGCGAGGCGTGGTCCTCGCCAAGCTTCGACCATTCCCCTGGTTCGCTGCTGCATCTTGATTCCCTCCGGTTCATCACGGGCGCCATCGACGTCACGATACAGATACATCCTAGCCGCAAACAATGCAAAACCGGGACTCGAATATCCGTCACGGAGTACCGCGATTGGAGCCTCGCCCCCGCCCTTCGGCCCGACGAATCCCAACTGCTGACGTCAAATACCCCAGCGCGGCCTCCGCGCTGTCGCGCGGCGCCACAGACCGATATCGACGTGGCCGGAACAGTCCAGCCATCGACTCCACGGCCGTCGGGAGGCTGCTTTCGTACTTTTTCTTTGGCTGGAGAGGCCTGAACGTTAGACTACACTGACGACGCGACGTTCGCCTCAGCGTGAGGAGTGCAAGGAGATCCTATGCTATCGGTAATGAGACAGATTTTGGTCGGCACACTCGGCCTCACCCTGCTGGCTATCGGAACCGCCAGGGGGGAGGAAACGCCGCACCTGACAAATATCGCCCTCATTGATCAACCGTGGGCCGTGGCCCTCGATATTACCGGCTACCGCGTTCAGGCGGATGGGGTCAAACCGGACGGACGGCGATATTTCTTAGCCACCAACCGCGCCGCATCGATGACTCTCTCCGTCACGTTGGAAGGGGCTACCAGCCGGGCGACCGAACAGGGCTGTCTCGCCCATCTGGAGCGTATCGCGCGGACATCGCCGGCGCACCGCAAGCCGGAACCCATGCGATACGAAATCCGCCGGCTGCCCGTGGTCGAGTATCTGCTACCCGAAACAGCTGACCCGCAGACAGCGCAACTCCATCTCTTTGCCTGTATCAGCAAAGACAATGTCTATACGGACATCCATGTTTCAAAAACCGGCTTCACGCCCGGGGATGACTCACAACTGCGATACGTGCTCGCGAGTCTCGACATCGTCACCGCAACGACAGCCACCAGCCTCGATCACTTCCGGGCAGGAAGCGCCCCTTACCTGCAGGGAAACTTCGGCCAGGCCATCCCGCACTACGAACAAGCGCTCGCGCTTGAGCGAGCAAACTCGGCCCTCGACAAGGCTCTCTGGCGCCTGCTCGTTCATAACCTGGGAACGGCCTACGGCAGGACCGGTGATCTTCAGCACGCCAAAGCGACGTGGGACTATGGACTCTCACAAGATCCGGCCAATCCTCTCTTCCACTACCATCTCGCCCGCACCTATGCGGCGATGAACGACCCGGACCAGGCGATGCAATCGCTCCATGCCGCCTTCCGCAACCATCGCCGCCAGGATGCGGGGGAGAGCATACCGGATCCTCGACAGGACATCTCTTTCAGGCGATTGATGCTAGATCCCGTATTCAGGACATTAACGGAGTCGCTCATGCTCCCCGCGATTTGACCAGAGCCTCAAGGCGCTCCGGGGTTCAACCCGTCGGTCCCGAGGAAACCGGCGGATCCTACGTCCCTGCCGGAGGACGGGATCGTGAGCAGCGAGACACAGGCAGTCTTCGGATGGTGACACCCAGGCGCACTAGGGAAAGGGAGATAGATGTCGAAACGTAAGAACACCCGAGTGGAGATGAATCGCCCCATCGAGGTTCAAGGTCCCCGCGGAAACAGCCACGGCGTCGTGCAGGATTTCTCTCCAGGCGGTTGCCGGATTCAGCAGGCTGAGGCCAAGGTTCATTGCGGGATGCGATTGACGCTGCGGATCGCACTTCCGGATCGCCGGGAGCCCATCGAGATCAAGCCGGCTGTCGTGACCTGGACGAGCAACGCAGGGTTCGGAGTAGAATTCCTGGCGCTGTCTCAGGAAGCGCGGGCTCGCGTAAAACTTGTGTACGATCTGCTGCTGGAGGCTCAGACCACCACGGAGACGGAACGAGTCATCTCGCTCCCGTCCGTCGTCTGGAAATAAGCGCCGAAGCCCTTGCCCTGCTCAACAGCGCCCTTGGAAGGGAATCCGGCTGTCACCGAAACAGGAGCCAGAGCCCCACCAGGTATCCAAGGATCATCACGAGACTATCCGGCTCAATGAGCCATTACCTTTTCTCTACTCGATACACAATCCCCATCAGCCCCACGTTCATCATCAGGATGCCCCAGAGAGCCGTCAGCGCATGCGTTGCCTCAATCATGCCGAGTAATGGCCTCGCGCCATACGCCGGATCGGCGAATAAGAGCGCCGCCATATTGAAGGCATTGCTGCCGAAGAGATTGCCCACCGCGAGATCGAACGCACCGAGACGGACAGCGGCCAGAGACGTGATCAGTTCAGGACGCGTCGTCACCATCGCCACAAGCGACATGCCGACAAAGCTCGTACTCACTCTCTGGCATCAAGCCATCATCCACGCTTCTCCGGTCAACCCAGGTTCGACAAGGCAAACCGCATCGGGACAGAAACCTAGCGAGGGATGTGGACGGGAACGCCCAGAGGTGATCGGGGTGAATCGACCGAATACACGTCGCAACGAATCGCGTTACTGCGAGCGAGCGGGTAGGAGGAGTTCGGCAACTTTCTCGATAATAGCCTGAGGCAGAAACGGTTTTTGCAAGTAGGCGGCCTGCGCGTCGACTCCGTGCGACACTAACATGTCACCGGCGTACCCGGAGATATAGAGCACCTTGATGTGGGGAAACATCGTTTTCGCCCCCTGGGCCAGCACGGCGGCCTTCATTCTCGGCAGGATCACATCCGTAATCAGCAGGTCGCATCCGCCCTTTCGAAGCTGAAGCATTTGCAAGGCTTCTACGCCATCGGCAGCCGCCAAAACCTCATATCCCTGATCCCGGAGCACCGCTGCTACGAGGCGGCGAATGCCTTCGTCGTCTTCCACGAGGAGGATCGTCGCGCAGGCCGTCGGAACCGCGCGAGACTCCGAAACCGGCTCGGCCTCCCTCTCCTGCATCAGCACCCGCGGCAACATGACCGTGAACCGCGAGCCTCGTCCCGGCTGACTCCTCACCTCAATATACCCGCGACTCTCCTTCACAATGCCATACACCGTCGCCAAGCCCAACCCGGTTCCTTTGCCGACATCCTTCGTGCTGAAAAACGGCTCAAAGATATGGGCGAGGGTTTCGGCATCGATCCCGCATCCGGTATCCTCGACCACGAGTGTGACATAGGGGCCTGGAATCGCTCCGGGGTGAGCCTGCACGTAGGCCTCGTCCAGCTCGGCATTGCCCGTCTCGATCGTGAGGATCCCACCTTCCGCCATGGCATCGCGGGCATTGAGGGCTAGGTTGAGCAGCACCTGTTCAATCTGGACAGAATCCCCTAACACATGCCCGGCTTGGGGATTGAGGACAATGACCGTCTGAATCTGCTCCCCGATCAGACGGCGGAGAATATCTTCCATCTCGCGAATCAACGTATTCAGCGGTACGTCCCGTTGCTCCAGCACCTGGCGGCGGCTGAACGTCAGCAATTTTTTCGTCAGGGCGGCAGCTCTTGTCCCCGCCTGCCCGATCATCTCCACTTCATGGTGACAGGGATGAGTCCCGAGTTGCTGCGCGACCCGTTGCGCATGGCCGATCACGACCATCAGCAAATTATTAAAATCGTGCGCGATGCCGGCGGCCAGACGCCCGAGCGCTTCCATCTTCTGCGACTGCCGCAGACTCTGCTCGTCTTGCTTGCGCGTCGTCACATCCACGATCGTTTCAATGACATGTACCCGTCCATCGACCGTCGGGGCCTTGGCCCAATGGATCAGGAGATGGCGGCCATCCGGCATCTCTACCTCGTCGGACACCACGCCCTCCCGCATCAGCGCCTCTGGCATGCGGCAGAATTCGCATGGAGCCGCCTTGCCCAAGATTTTCTCGTGACAGCCGGATCCGGCGATGTCTCCGAACGCACCCAGAGAGGTCTGATTTTGGAACTGCACGGAATGGTCGGCAGGATCGATCACCGTCACGATCACCGGCTGCGAATTGAGCAACGCTTGCGGATCATACGAAGGGTTGCCGGACGACTGTGGAGAACCGGTCATAGCGCCCTCATGCGAATCGGAGCAGGACAGGAACAGGGGACGGACTCCTCCCTTTGGTTGTACTACATCACCATTCACAGTCAAGGAGATGATCGATTACAGGGAGCTTGGCGGGGTGCCGATCGTCTGTCTCGCACGGCCCTGCTGTTCCTGAGAACAACAGGGACCATGCTGTGAGAGAGCCACGAGTTCGGAAGGAATAGGAGATCGGGAGCGGTCTGTCGGTACGCGACGGACAGCGCGCGCGGGGTGACAGGCCACAGCTCTCTGGCTCGACCCACGAGACGCGCCTCGGGCCATTCGAGCGTCAACGAACCACAAGAACCGAGCAGGGACTCTGTTGCAGAATCTTGGTTGAAACGCTGCCGAGCAAAAACCTGGCGACGGCGCCCATGCCTTTGGCCCCGGTCACGATCAGATCGACTTTCTTCTTGGAAGCCACTTTCACGATCTCATCGGCCGGCTTGCCCAGTTGGACCACTTCATCGACCACATACCCGGCCTTCAAGAGTTTGTTCGCACATTGCTCGACCATGCGGCCCCCGGCTTCCTTCAATTCCGGATACTTCAGGAACGGCATGGCATGCATCACCACCACGTCGATCGGCTCCAGGCCCTCTCGCGCCTCCGGCTGCAGTTTGTTCAGCAGGAACCGCAACGCCTTATCCGACGCCTTGGACCCATCGGCCGCGAACAGAATTCGACTCACCGGACGAGGCTCTTCTTTCACGATCAGGACCGAACAGGGAGCATGCAGCGTGACCTGGGTCGAGACGCTCCCGAGCATGAACCGGTCGAGCGCATCCAAGCCTCGGCTCCCGATGGCCACCAGACCATCACGCCGAGCCGCTCGTTTGAGAATCGTCGGTCCGGCCGCCCCGCGCTCCAACACCAACTTGCCCTTCAATTTGAGCGACGCCATCTGCGCCTTGGCTTCGGCCAACGCGGTCTTCCCTCGGGCTTCGATGCGCTTGATCTCCTGTTGAATAAACGGCTCGTTACCGATCACCACCGGCTGAAACATAAACGGGGCGCGCAACGCCTCGACATCCGTCACATGCAGAAGGGTCACATCGAGCTTGTCGGCGAACGGCATCCGCGCCACCCATTCGGTCGTCCACTTGCCGTACTTCGATCCATCGGTTGCAATCAAGACTTTCATAGGTTATCCCTCATCGTTCAATCGGTTGTCGTCTACAGGAGCAGGCTCTGTGCCCCTGCTGCCGCATCTTCGCCTCAACCGATCGGCCGGTCAATAGCTTCTTTCCGTCTGGATCGGGGACAACTCGTCCTCAGGCCACGGCACGTGAGCACGGCGCTGCCTCGTGGATGGAAGGCTGTTCATTTGAGAGAGAGAACGAGGGAAGAGCCAGACGCAGCGGACGAGAAACCAGGTGGTCAGGATGAGCGACAACCGAATCGGATACCGGCGATCAGTTCAAGCGGCCATAGACGGCTGTGGAACGAGGCGCTGAGCACCCGATTGACTTGTGCCCCCAATCAGAGCGAGCCTCCTGCTCACGACCGATCTGGCCCCAGGTGACCTTGCAGAACAAAGACCAGACCGATCGCAAAAACGACCAACTGAACACAGGGGGGATGTGAGACCGCCCACCGGCCTGACACCAGGAACACCACAATTTAGACCGCACCCTGCGCCCAGCCACGACATCATACGTTCGACGTTGAGTTTTCACGGATGTCCTCCCACCGGTGTCCTGAAACCGCTCGGCGCCTACCTGCGCCATGTCACTCAGAGACCAGCATGATGAACCGTACCATGTGGTTGCCGATCTTCCCAAATAGAATTACATTTGAGGCGCCCTCAAACGGGACCACCTCTCCGATGAGTCATCGGCACGAAGCACACGAGGTGTGGAATCGGATGCAGCAAACCAGATCGATTGATGAGGCCAAGGGAGCATGATGCACGAGAGAACCAGGGTCGCACTTGTCGAATGGGCCACCGCAGAGTCGGCCATTCGAGCCATTCGCCAGACGGTCTTCATCGTCGAACAGGCGGTGCCCGAGGAACTGGAGTGGGACGGACTCGATCCATCTTGCGCCCAGGTGCTGGCGTGGAACGACCGAGGAGACGCCATCGGCACGGCGCGCATGCAGACGAAGGGAACCATCGGCAGGATGGCGGT
>CABVRW010000018.1:19581-62891 GCA_902500785.1 uncultured Nitrospira sp. | reverse complement strand
CTAATACGACGCGGAAAAGTCCGCCAGCGGGCGTTCCTGATGCCGACAGGGCCCATGAATTGATCGCCGCGTATCCATACTCTTGGCGAGCCTGTCGACACGAAGGCACGGGGTCGGATGGCCGCTCAGGACAGCACGGAGAGGATCTTAGCGAGGGCTGTTGGCATCTCGGTTTTCGAGTTTCTTTCGCAATTCGATCAGTTCGATTTCAAGAGCGGCGAATCGATCGGCGATCGGGTCCGGCATATTCGTATGGTCCATGGTCGCATCGGGCAGCCGCTCGCCTTGCGACTTGATGATCCTGGCGGGCACGCCGATCACGGTCGAATTCGGGGGAACTGACTTCAAGACGACGGAATTCGCGCCGATTTTCACATTATCGCCGATCGTAATCCCGCCCAGAATTTTTGCCCCTGCCCCGACGACGACGTGATTGCCGAGTGTCGGATGGCGCTTGCCGCGCTCTTTCCC
Source organism: uncultured Nitrospira sp. (assembly GCA_902500785.1). Taxonomy (GTDB): domain Bacteria; phylum Nitrospirota; class Nitrospiria; order Nitrospirales; family Nitrospiraceae; genus Nitrospira_A. The sequence continues at coordinate 62,420 of CABVRW010000018.1, read as the reverse complement.
TGTTCCACCCAGGGTTACGCCCTGAAACAGGGTGACATGGTCTCCGACCTCAGCCGTTTCTCCGATGACCACACCCATACCGTGGTCGATAAAAAAACGCGCCCCGATCTTCGCCGAGGGATGGATCTCAATTCCAGTCAGCCAACGGGCCAGCTGGGAGATCGCCCGCGGCACGAACGGCACCTGGCGTCCTTTCAACCAATGGGCGAGCCGATAGGCCAGCAACGCATGGAATCCCGCGTAGGTCAGAATGACTTCAAGCCTGCTGGTGGCGGCAGGATCCCGGTCAAAAATCGCTTGGAGGTCCTGAGAGATGGTCTTGAACATACGTGGCACCAGACTCAACAGTCGGGCTCGATATCGCGAAGTCAGGCACGCTCGATCAGACAGACGGCCTGAGCGGCGACCGCTTCCTCGCGTCCGACCGCATCCAATCCTTCTCCGCTTTTGACTTTGACGTTCACGAGATCGGGATCGACTTGAAGCACCTCGGCGATGTTTTTCTGCATGGCCGCCAAATGCGGGCTCAGTCGCGGGGCCTGCGCAATAATGGTGCTATCCACATTGCCGAGACGATAGCCCTTCGCGCGCAGCTTCCCCACGACGTCTTCGAGCAACGTGAGGCTTGAAATGTTCTTGAACCGTTGGTCTGAACTTGGATAGTGCCGTCCAAGATCTCCCTCTCCCATCGCGCCGAGCAGCGCATCGCAGATGGCATGCACTAAGGCATCGGAATCGGAATGCCCTTGCAGTCCCTTGTGGTGAGGAATTTCGAGCCCGCCCAAGATCAGCTTGCGCCCCGCGACCAGCGGATGGATATCCCACCCACAGCCCACACGTACAGCCGTCATTCTGCGCTCCTCGCCGTCGTTCGTGAACGGAGAATCGCCTCTCCGATCACGAGATCTTCCGGCCTCGTCACCTTGATGTTTTCGCCGCTTCCTTCAACGACCACAACCGGCTTTCCGATCAACTCCACCAGGTGGGCGTCATCCGTCGCTTGCACGCCGCCTAATAGGGCCTTGTGATGCCCCTCTTCCAACCAAGCACGACGAAATGCCTGCGGTGTCTGCGCCAACCACAAGGGCCGCCGATCGACCGTCCGTTCAATGACCCCGCCGCCGCCGACATGTTTCACTGTGTCCCGCATCGGAAGCGCGATGATGGCCGCCCCGTGCTCCACGGCGGCCTGCACGACGTTTCGAATCATGTCCTCGGTCAGAAACGGGCGCACCGCGTCATGCACCAGAACGATCTCCGTGTCCTTCCCCACTTCTGCCAAGGCATGACGAACTGAATCTTGCCGGTGCTCGCCGCCGGACACCACCTTAGTCACCTTACCAAACTCACCACCCGCCACAATATGATCCAGACAATACTGGCGTTCCGCTGGAGGCACCGCCAGGATGATTTCGTGGATGACCGGAGAGGCTTGGAGAACGCGGAGAGACTGCGCGAGAATCGGCTGTCCCCCCAGGGAGAGAAACTGCTTGGGGATCTGGCCTCCCATGCGAAGTCCACGACCGGCGGCCGGGACCAGCGCCACCGTACGCGGTCCTGTCCAGGACGGTTGCTCCTCACGAGAGGACACTGACACACTCACAGAAGAGGCACCAGGGCGCGGCGGGCGGCGTTCGATTCCGCGACCACGATACGCGCCACAGGCGTAAGACCGAGTCACCCTGAGCTGCTGGCTTTCCTAACGCCGATTTATCCACGCGCGACCTGATACTCTTCCCGTTCAGACTCTTCCTTCAAACGGGTGAAGATCATCCGCCCCGCCGTCGTTTGGAGCACACTGGTCACGGTCACATCCACATTGCGGCCGATACAGCGACGCGCATTGTCCACGACGATCATCGTTCCATCATCCAAGTACGCGACCCCCTGACCTGCCTCTTTGCCTTCCTTCAACACGAAGACTCGAATGGTTTCACCGGGCAACACCACCGGACGCAGGGCGTTACACAGTTCGTTGATGTTCAACACGCGGACACCCTGTAATTCGGCGACTTTGTTCAAATTCAAATCATTGGTGATGATGCGCCCCCCCACTTTTTTGGCCAAGACCACGAGCTTGGCGTCTACTTCCTTCACATGGGGGAAATCTTCTTCGATGATCCGAACATCGACGTCCGGCATTTTCTGAATCTTGTTGAGAATATCCAACCCGCGTCGGCCGCGCGCCCGCTTGAGAGAGTCGGATGAGTCGGCGATATGCTGTAATTCATGCAAAATGAAATGGGGAACCAGAAACGGTCCTTCTAGAAACCCTGTCTCACAGAGGTCGGCGACTCGGCCGTCGATGATGACGCTCGTATCCAGCACCTTGAGGCTGGCATTGGACGTCCCGGCTACCGGCGCCCCTTGATCCAGGCCGGGAAACTGTTCGTTGCCGAACCGGGCTCCCATGGCCAGACCCAAGTAGGGCAAGCCTAATAAAAACACCAACCCGCCGATATGAAATAGAAAGGTCTCTACATCGAAGACCGCACTGCCCACCCATTCCACCAGACCCGTCAGGATAAGGCCGCCCGCGAGCCCTACGGCACCGCCGAGAATAATGCCGAATGAAAGTCTTCGAAGCGCGTATTCGCTCGCCAGAATGAGTCCGCCTGCCACCCCACCTATTCCCATCCCCATCAACAGGAATTCGCGATTTGGATCCTGGGCCCGCAGAAACAAGGCCATGCCGGCAAGAGCGCTGAGCAGAACAAATATGGCCCGTGTTACCATACTGTTTGCCTCCTCTCTGTGATTCACCCCGAACGGACGATTCGGAGCAATCACGGCCTCAGCGTCAGATAAATGGCTCGCCCCTGCCGTTTCAACAGGAGCAACACCGATTGGTCTTTCGGCAAATTGGCGGCGACATGTTCGTACGCCTTTACTGTACCCACTGATTTTCGATTCACCTCCAACACAAGATCCCCTTCACGCACCCCGGCCTCTTCCGCGGAACTCCCCGACTTCACCCGCACGACCACCACTCCGCGATCACTCTGTTTCAGGCCATACCGGCCGGCCAGTTCCGTGTTCAGCTCCCTCACCTCGATATCCGAGAGTAGTCCGGCAGGCGCCACGGACTCTCCGCCTTCTTCCACGCCCGCTTGCGCCAGGTTCTTCGGTTGCTCGGCAATGGTAAGATCGATGGACTTGGGCTTCTTTTCACGGATGATCTTCACCGTGACCTTCTTCCCCACCATTGTCTGGGCCACGGCATTTCGCAAGTGGGCCGGCGAATCCATCGGTTTTCCATCGTAGTCGACGATGACATCGCCACGCTCGAAACCGGCTTTCTTGGCCGGACTGTCATCCATGACATCACTCACGAGGACGCCTTTCACATCTTTCGGCACGCCGAACTGCGACGACAATTCAGGCGTCAGTTCTTGAATCGAGACGCCTAACCAGCCGCGCACCACTTTGCCGTGCTGAACCAGCTGCTCCATGATGGAATGGGCCATGTTGCTCGGAACGGCAAAGCCGATTCCCATATTTCCCCCGCTCTGGCTATAAATGGCCGTGTTGATGCCGACCAGTTCGCCGCGCACGTTTACCAGCGCGCCCCCTGAATTTCCAGGGTTGATCGCCGCATCGGTCTGAATGAAATCTTCGTATTCAGCGATGCCGGCCGCGCGACCAAGGGCACTGACGATTCCCAACGTCACCGTCTGCGTCAGCCCGAAGGGGTTCCCCACCGCCAGGACAAACTCCCCGACCTCCAGCTTGTCGGAATCAGCCCAGGCTATGGTCGGCAATCCGCTCGCCTCGATTTTGAGCACGGCGACGTCGGTCTTGGCATCCGTGCCGACCAGCTTCGCCTTGAACTCGCGCTTGTCGGAGAGGAACACTTTGATCTCGTCGGCCTTGTTGACCACGTGATTGTTCGTGATGATGAGGCCGTTCTGGTCGACGATGACTCCGGATCCCAATCCCCGTTCTTTGCGTTCCTTGGGTGCCTCAAAACGCTTCATCCATTCCTCGCCGAAGAAGCGCCTGAAGAATGGGTCTTCAAACGGGGTGCTCTTCCCCTCTTCACTTGATCCGTTCCGCGTCGCAAAAATATTCACAACCGCCGGTTTGACGATTTTGGCGACATCGACGAAACTCTGGCCACCCGCGCCGGGTAGCGTGGGCTGCACCGCCGTGGAGACCGGTCTGGCAGGAGGTACAGAAAGCGGTTCCGGAACCGCATGGCCCGTCGGCAACCAGCCGAAATCGGAAGCCAAGATGACTCCGATGAGCACGCCCGCGATCACGAGCAGTCCGGGAACTATCCAGGACCGCATTGCGGGCTTCTGTTCCATTGGGTGGCGAAAGTCGTCCATAGTGATTCGTCTCGGGTGTCCAGCCGATTAGGGCTTCTCGCCCGCATATAGGCCCATGATGGTGTTCAAAAACTTGACAGCGTCGGCTTTGGGGCGTTGGAACGAATTTCGGCCTATAATCGATCCGAATCCTCCGCCGTCGCGAATCGCGCGCACTTCATCGAACACCGTTTTCTCGTCGCTCTTCGCGCCGCCGGAGAAGATGACGATCCGGCGTCCGTCGAATGAACTCTGCACGATATGTTTGACCCGTTCCGCCAATGTCGCGATCGGGACCTTTTCGGCTTCATATACCTTCTTGGCGGCCGCCTGTTCCAAATGGGTGGTGGGTAATTTGACCTTGATGATATGCGCCCCCAGTTGCGCGGCGATCTGCGCGGCATACGCCACTATGTCCAAGGCCGTTTCACCTTCCTTACTCAATCCTGACCCCCGCGGGTAGGACCAGACCACGACGGCCAACCCGCAGCCCTTGGCCTCTTCCGCAATCGCCTGCAGTTGTTCATACATGGCATTGCAGTGGGACGACCCCGGATAAATCGTGAAGCCGACCGCCGAACAACCCAATCTCAAGGCTTCCCGCACACTACCGGTCACCGACGGCATCGGATCCTTCTCGTCGTGGAGCGTATCGTGGCTGTTCAGCTTCAGGATGAGTGGAATTCTTCCGGCGAAATGGCTGGCACCGGCCTCGATGAACCCAAGTGGAGCCGCGTACGCGTTGCACCCGGCATCGAGCGCGAGCTGAAAATGGTAATGCGGATTGTACCCGCCGGCATTAGGGGCAAAACTTCTGGCCGGACCATGCTCGAACCCCTGATCCACCGGCAGGATAACCAATTTGCCCGTCCCCGCCAACTTCCCGTGGGTCAGCAGCCGAGCGATGTTTGTCTTTGTCCCCGCATTGTCACTCTCATACCAGCTCAGGATTTCCTGGACCCGATTGCTCATAATCAACCTCCCAACAGACCTCAGTCACAGTTGTGGTTACGCACGTCCTTGTATGCAGGCCTCCGCCTGGCCGACATCCTCGGCACTCCCAATGATCAATGGAACCCTCTGATGGAGGGCCTTCGGTTCAACGTCGAGAATGCGCATCATCCCCGTCGTCGCCTTACCCCCGGCCTGTTCCACGACCATGGCAAGCGGATTTCCCTCGTACATCAATCGCAGTTTTCCTTCCGGCTTGTCATTCTCACCCGGATACAGATAGATGCCGCCACCCAAGAGTATGCGATGAACATCCGCGACCAAACACCCGCTATATCGCCCGCTATAGGGACGCCCGGTCGCCTTGTCCTGCATTTTCAGATGATCGAGATATTTCTGTGTCCCGGCTGGCCATCGGTGGTAGTTCCCCTCATTGACTGAATAGACCTTGCCCCTTGAAGGAATCCGAATGTTCTCGTTGGACAGGAGATATTCCCCGATGGACGGTTCAAGCGTGAAGCCATGCACACCCTGCCCGACCGTGAACACGAGCATGGTGCTCGCCCCGTACAACACGTATCCTGCGGCTATCTGCTCAGTCCCTTTTTGAAGCAACTCGTCCTCCACAGGCCGTCGCTGCCCCATCCTCGATCTGCGGATAGAGAAAATTGCTCCCAATGGCATGTTGACATCGGTATTGGAGGATCCGTCCAGCGGATCGACCAATAACATGTATTTAGCTCCTTCGTGGACCATTTTCAGAGGTTTTTCCATCTCTTCAGAAGCCAAGACGCACACGAGGCCGCTGTGTTCGAACACGCGAACGAAGGTATCATTTGCGATCTGATCGAGCTTCTTGACGACCTCACCTTGGATATTGGTCTCTCCGGTGGTGCCGAGGATTTTGTTCAATCCGGCTCGGCGTAAGTCATGAGCAATCATTTTGCCGACTAGGCCAATTTGGGTCAGCAGGACGGAGAATTCTCCGGTCGCTTCGGGATGCGCAGCCTGTTGTTCGATAATAAAACGGCTTAACGTAATGGGAAACTTCGCCATGCTCGGGGTTCCTCATGAACTGAACGACGATGGGTCGAAACGACAAGGGCTTCGGACAGAGCCGAAGCCCTCCCCTTGAACTTGGCGCGATTATAGCGGTTTCTGGCCGAGCGAGCAAACCGAGAGCGATGCCTTACGGATGGCCGGCCGAACCATACCCTTCCGTCAATTCAGCCACGATCGAGCCCACCACAACCTTGGCCTTCATTCGGACGGGCACCCGGTGCTCATCGGTCGTAAACCAGACGCGAATGTTGCCCTCATTGAGGAAAATTCCCTGAAACGGCATGATGACCACGACCCGGGCCGTCTGTTGTTTCCCCCATCTACCTTCCAATGTTTCAATGGCTTCGACCCGGACATCCATCTTATAGTTTTTCTTGTCGTGATGCACGGTCATCGTCAGAGACGCCCCCGGCACGAACGGCAGGACCTTGCGCACATAGTATAAACAGGACATGGCATCCTGCGCATCGGGAGGAATCGGCAGTTCGTCGGTTTTCCCGTCTTTCACGGCGGTGACCAGACCTTCGCTGTGCCGGAAGGTATAGTCGAAATCATTGAACCGCTTCCCCTCACGGCGTGCAAACGTCATGTGTCTGGGCAAAAAGGTCTCGAGATCGACGATGGACACCCCGCGGTTCTCAACGGGATAGAACTTGGTGACGGTGGGGCTTGATCGAGCCGTCATGGCAAAAATGAGCTGCTGCCGGCCAAGCTCGTCTGAATATTCCTGAACGACCATGGTCGCAATTCCTGCGCGCATCCCCAACCAGGTCACGTCATAGGAAAGTCGTTCGCCGTTGGCAAAGGGGAGCGCGACCGGCGCGAGGAGCTGCCCATCTGTTGACGCGTGAGACAGCGACGGACCGGAAGAAACGATTGGAGCCACGATCACGACAGCAAAAAACAGGATGGCTCGGACTGAGGCAGAAGAGAATAGTACGTTATGCCGACAGAACACGTCGTGCCTGCGCGAGCTCGGTTTCGATGGTCGCGCGAATCACATCCAGCCGGGCCGGCGAGGGAGCTTCAAACCGGAGGACCAGCGCTGGCTGCGTATTGGAGGCTCGGATCAGGCCCCATCCATCATCAAAAATCGCGCGGACGCCGTCGATCGTCACCAACTCACGCAGGCGAAGATTCGACGCGCCGACCGGCTGACCGTCAGCGAGGTAGGCCGTCAATTGCGCTCGCACCTGATCGACCAGTTGAAACTTCAACGCATCGGGACAGTCAACGCGAATCTCCGGCGTCACCGTCGTCTGGGGAAGGTCGGCGACTAAACTGGAGAGCGACTGTTTGGTTTTGGCCAGAATCTCAACCAAGCGGCAGGACGCATAGATGGCATCATCGAAACCGAAATAGCGATCGGCAAAAAACATATGGCCGGACATTTCTCCGGCCAGGACTGCGGACTCGGCTTTCAGCTTGGCCTTCATCAGCGAGTGGCCGGTTTTCCACATGATCGGCCGTCCGCCCTTCGCCGCGATGTCGTCATACAAACATTGCGAGGCCTTGACCTCGGAGATAAACGTAGTGCCGGGCCGCTCGGCAAGGATATCCCGCGCGTACACAATCATCAGTCGATCGCCCCAAAGAATTTCTCCCCGTTCGTCGACCGCACCGATCCGGTCGGCGTCTCCGTCGTAGCCGATGCCGACATCGGCCTTCTGCTCCTTCACCGTCGCGATCAAATCCTGAAGGTTTTCCACGACCGTGGGGTCAGGATGGTGATTGGGGAATCGTCCGTCCAATTCATCATAGAGTCCGGTGACGCGGCACCCCATCTGCTCGAGCGCCTGCTTGGCCACCAACGAGGCCGCGCCGTTGCCGCAATCGATCACGACATGGAGATGGTCGGCCCGCACGCCGGCAAAGTTCGTTTTGAGATGGTGCAAGTAATCGGGAATGATGGGATGGGCGGAGAGCCGACCGGAACCAGCCGTGAATTGACCGGCTTCCATGACCCGCCGCAATCGCTGAATCTCTTCCCCGTGAATCGCTTCTTTCCCGATGCAGATCTTAAAGCCATTGTATTCAGCGGCGTTGTGGCTGCCGGTGATCATGATCCCACCGTCCACCGGCAAGGTAAATAATGAAAAGTACAGGAGCGGAGAGGCACAGAGCCCCAAGTCGACCACATCAAGCCCGCCGGCCAACAGTCCGCGAACCAAGGCCTCTTGCAACCCGGGCGAGCTCAGCCTGCCGTCTCTCCCGAGGCTGATTCGTGATGCTCCCTGTTCCCGGGCCATGGTGGCATAGGCTCGCCCCACTTGCTCGGCGATTGCTTCGGTGAGTTCTTCTCCGACAATGCCTCTCAGATCATATTCGCGAAACAGCGCCATGCATCACTCCAAGTGCGAAGTTAGATTCGGCGATCTGGTCAATTGCTGGGCCTTCACTGCAACAAGTCGCCAGACCAGTCACTTCATTTCGGTGTTCGGCCATAGTCGTCCTGGAACCGCACGATATCGTCTTCACCAAGATAGGGGCCGTTCTGGACCTCGATGATGTGCAACATCTCAGGGCCGAGATTTTCAAGACGATGGGGCGTCTCCACAGGGATGGCGGTGCTCTGTCCGACCCGCAGATCCAGGAGTTCTTCACCTCTCGTCACCCGCGCGGTTCCGGCAATGACGACCCAATGCTCGCTGCGCTTATGGTGCAATTGCAGAGACAAACGTCCTCCGGGGCTCACCGTCACCCGCTTGACCTTGTATCCAGGACCTTCCTCCAAGACCGTGTAGGATCCCCAGGGGCGAAACACGGTCAGATGCTCCAAATGTTCGGGAGCCCCCTGCTGCTTGAGAATCTCGACCATCTGCTTCACGTCTTGGGAGCGCGATTTCGGGCAGATCAACGTGGCATCCGGCGTATCCACCACCACCATATCGGAGAGTCCGATGGTCGCGACCACTCGTCGATCGGCGTAGAGGACGGAATTGGTGCTGTCCATATCGATGACTCGCCCACTGACGACGTTCCCGGCCTTGTCGCGTGGGGAAACCTCTTCGAGACTGCTCCAATTGCCTACATCCGACCATCCGAATCCGACCGGAATCATCGCCGCATGGGCCGACTGTTCCATGACCCCGTTATCGATCGACACCGACGGCACCTTCTTATAGGCGGTCTCGACCAGCCCTGGCTCGGCACCCGATGCCATGAGAGCATGGACCCGCTGAATGGCCTTGGCCAGCTGCGGCTGATGCCGGTGAATTTCCTCCAGAATGGTGGCCGCCTTCCAGAGAAACATTCCGCTGTTCCAAAAGTAATTGCCGTTCTTCAGATACTGCGCCGCCTTGGTCCGGTTCGGTTTTTCGACAAACCGCGCGACCGGATGCCCGGTCAGCCGACCCTTCTTGGCGAGCGATGATCGTCGATTAGGCTGAATGTAGCCATAGCCCGTCTCCGGCCTGGTCGGCTTAATGCCGAACGTCACCAGATGTCCCTGATCGGCCAGTTGCACGCCCAACGCCACCGCCGACTGAAACGCCTTTTCGCCCGTCACCACATGATCCGCCGGAAGAACCAGCATCATCGCATCAGGATCGCGCAGCAAGAGCTCCGCCGCAACCAACGCAATGGCCGGAGCGGTGTTTCGACCGACCGGCTCGATCACATAATTGCTTTTCAACGCGGACTTCCACTCGGCCAACTGTACGCGAATCGAATCCGCCTGACCCGGGTTGGTGGAGATGATGACCTGCTCGGGCTTCGCGCAGGAGAGGACGCGCCGCATCGTCTGTTGAATGAGCGTCTCGTTGCCGATGATCCGCAGGAGTTGTTTCGGATACAGATGCCGGCTTAACGGCCAAAAGCGTGTCCCGCTGCCGCCGGCCAAAATCACCGGATAGAGATGTTTCGTCATGTCCATGGAGCGCCCTTCACTATTGTCATTGGCATACCGTGATTGCGGATGACTCAGCGCGACTGCCGAGCCGCCAAAATGAGATCGGCTACTTCGCGTACGGCGCCTTCTCCGCCCTTGTGCTTGCACACGTATCGAACCGTCTTCAACACCGGCGGCATCCCGTCGGCCGGGGAGGCCGAAAATCCGACCGCCCTCAACGCCTGAAGATCGTTCACATCATCGCCGATATAGGCCACCTGTTCCATCGTGAGGCCATGTCGGACAATCAACTCCTTGAGCAGGGCGAGCTTGTCATAGACTCCCTGGTGCACTTCAGGAATCGTCAGCTTTTGTGCTCGTCGCATCACGATTTTCGTCGACTCTTGCGTAATGATGGCGGTCAGAATGCCTGCCTTCTGCAGGAGCTTGATCCCCATCCCATCACGCGTGTTGAACTTTTTCCATTCGTCGCCGGATTCGGAATAGTACATGCCGGCGTCCGTCAACACGCCATCGACATCCGTCGCAAACAATCGGATCCTTCGGAGCGTTCCTTGTAAGGAGACGCGAGGCTTAGCGGGAGTTGTGGACCGGCGTGTTGTGCTGGACATGCGAGGGCTTTCGACTGACGCCGATGTTAACAAGCCACCGCCTGAAACTCAAGAAAACTCGGCCCTATCGGAGCGTCCGGTGCCCGTGGCGACTGGCCCGGTCCGGAGTAGCGGTGATCGATGGCGGGCGGCGCACTCAGTAGGCATGCCGATGGATAAACCCTCGCCAAACCGTGAGCAGCATGATCTTTAAGTCAAACCAGATCGACCAATGTTCAATATAGTACAGGTCATGCTCGATTCGTTTTTCCAGCGACGTGTTGCCGCGCCAGCCGTTGATTTGCGCCCAGCCGGTAATCCCTGCTTTCATCTTGTGCCGCAACATATACTGCGGCAGAGTCTCACGAAATCGCGCGATAAATTCCGGCCGTTCCGGCCTGGGCCCGACGATGCTCATCTCCCCGCGCAACACGTTCCAGAATTGCGGCAGCTCGTCCAAACTCGTGCGACGCAAAAACGCTCCGATAGAAGTCCGGCGATCATCGTTGGGTTGCGTCCAGACCGGACCGGTTTCGGACTCGGCATCGACTTTCATCGACCGGAACTTCAACATTTCAAACGCCTGCCCGTCCAATCCCATGCGGAGCTGACGGAAAAAGATCGGACCGGGAGAGGTCAGTTTCACCAAGGACGCCACCGCGCACAACAGCGGTGAGAACAAGACCAACGCAGCCGATGCGCCGACCACATCCAACACCCGTTTGATGACCAAATTCCACCCGTACAACGGCGATCCTTGCAACGTGATCAACGGGAGGCCCTCGAACATCTCGGCTTCCGCCCGTAAACTCACAAACTCGCACATCGCCGGCAAGGCCTTCACTTCGACCATGGTCGTGGCCAGATAGACAAACATCTTCTCCGCCCACTGTTCGTCTTCGGGAGGAAGACAGACAAAAACGATGTCGATGCCCGATTGGACGAGTTCTTCCAGATCATCGTACCGTCCCAGGACCGGAACATTATGGATACATTCGCCCACTTTTCCAGGATCCGCGCTCAAAAACCCTTGCACGTGAACGCCCAGTTCCGGATGCTCCGCCAGCGCCGTCACCACCCGGCGACCCAATCGACTGGCACCGATGATCAGCGCATGACGTTGATTGTACCCATGCCGGCGCAGGAATCGTAGCGCTTCCCGAAACAGGACGCGCGAAAAGCCCAGCGCGACAAGATTCAACAGCCAGAAATACAACAGCACCAATCGGGAATATTCGTATTGTCGAAGAAAGAACGTCAGGGCGACCAGAATCAGTACCGAGAGGGTGTTGGCTTTGGCCACATCCAGAAATTCGGCGAGACGCGTCCCCATCCGGCGAGGCCGGTAGAGGTCGAAGGCTTGAAACGACATGCCCCAGACCGCGACGATCGGAACGAGCAGCAGGAGATAGATATCCAAGGGAGGAATTCCCTTGGGTGCCGGTTCAATAAACTCTGAGAAACGAAGATAGTAGGCGCCGATCCAGCAGGCGCAAATCAGCCCGAGATCGATACAGAACAGCAGACTCTTGAGAAATTGGGAGTGGCGTTTGAGCATGCTCCCTCTATGAAGCCGTACCGGTCAGCGCTCCCATCGCGAAGGCTTTCATGCGCTCCTTGAACGACCGCCGGTCGAATGCGGCTACATGGGCACGAATGGTGTGTGGATCAAACGCTGCCCGGCGGCGCTCGAAACGCTCCATCGCCTGAACCAGCGACTCCGTGGTCTGCGCGAAAAAAAACACTCCCGTCGCAGCTCCGGCCGGGGCCTCGGCACCGGCTGAGTCCACTCGCGCGAGCCCCTCGCCTCCCCTGACTCCTTCCGTCAGGGGACACACGGTCTCCAAGACGCCGCCGCGCCCGAATGCGATCACAGGCTTGCCACAGGCCATGGCTTCCAGCGGGACAATACCAAAATCTTCCTCACCTGGGAAGAGTAGCGCCTGGCACCGCGCGTAATGGTCCCGCACGACTGTGTCGGGCTGCCAGCCGAGAAACTCAACCGTCGGACCGGCCAGCTTTCGCAACCTCGCCTCCTCTTGCCCCTTGCCGATGATCTTCAGTCGCCGATGCATAACATTACACGCCTGAATAGCGAGATCAACTCGCTTGTACGGAGCAAAGGCCGTAACCATCAAATAGAAGTCTTCGGATTGTTCCGCTGCCTCAAATGTCTGCCAATCGACCGGCGGATGCAGCACGGATGCCGGGCGATTGTAATAACGGTGCACCTTCCCGGCGATGTTATGGGAATTGGCCACGAACTGATCCACCCGCGCTGCGGAGGCCACATCCCATCGCTGCAGACGCCTTCGAAACAACCCCATGCCCAACCGTGCTACCCCTCCCGACCTCCCGCCACGCGCATAGTTATCGAATTGGTCCCATACATACCGCATAGGCGAATGGATGTAACAAAGATGTTTTGCGCCGACCGGGGGACGAATGCCCTTCGCGACGCAATGGCTTGAACTCAAGACCAGATCATAGGACGGCAGTCGAAATCGCTCGATGGCAAAAGGAAAGACAGGCAAATAATACCGGTAGTATCGCTCCGCCAGCGGCAACGATTGCACGAAACTGGTCCGGATTCGGTGACGCTCGATCGTGGGTGACACGCTCCCGTTGATGTGGAGGAGGGTATAAATGTCGGCGTCGGGAAACAGTTCACAAAACGCTTCCAGGCACCGTTCTCCACCACGCATGCCGGTCAGCCAATCATGGATAATCGCGACTCGCATTCCATCCCTTCGTCGAGAGAGTACGATCCCGTTCAAAGGACGGCACGTTGAGACAGTGACGGATCAAGATTCGCTTCAGCAGCGAGCGGCACGGCAAGAAAGAGCTGAATGATCCACACACAGGCGGCAGCTTCAAGAATGACCCATCCGAGAACTGGACCCCAAATGCCCCAATAGGCGATGAGCAGTGGAACCAGAATCAGGCCTGTTGCGGCCACCCCCATATTGACGCGGACGATGGCTCGCTCTCGATGCAGGGCGATCAGCCCCGACACGAACGGCCGCTTGATTGAGCTGAGTCCGATGGCTACCATCGCCCATTGCAAGAGCGAAATGGCGAGGATAGTCTCTCTCGACCATTCAGCGATTCTGACAAGAAGAAGCGCCGATCCCCACACACACATCGCCGCCACCGCCATGATTATAGCCGTCACCCTGCCCGCATGGATGACCTGCGCTCTCATCCTCTGAGCACCATGTTCTCCGACAAGTTCCGAGTATGAAGTCAGCAGCAATCTGGAGATGGACGCCCACGCCAGCTCCACCACCGCGGTGGTCCTCTGCACGAGACCGTACAAACCGACCGCTGTTTCTCCCAGCATGAAACCCAGGATGATCAATGGGGCTCGCACGTCAACCACCACGGCCAATTGATTCAATCCGAGCCACCGAGCATCCCACCATGCCTCTCCATACCCGACTCTCGTGCCCTGTTGCCCATGGAATGCGCCGGCCACCTTCCAAATGTACAGCGACGATAACGCCACGCCACCGGCTGCGGCTGTCACCAGCATGATGAAGATCCCACCCGAATAATGAGCTTGGGCCAGCAGGACGCCGCAGGCGAGGGGTATGGCATACATGCCTAGGCTCAGTAACAGCCGGAACAGGGCCACGGTTACATAACGATGGAACAACAGGCCGACGGCTTCGCACGTGTCCCCCAGCGACTGAAGTGTCATAAGAAAAACCCCGATGGTCATCGCCAACGGAGTCGTCACGTTCCACATGCCTCCGACGACGAGCAAATCAAGCAGGAGTAGTCCTAGGAGCGAACAGAGAGTTTTGCCGAGCAGCACTCCCGTAAACGTTCGGCGAGTGAGGCGCGCATCCTTCACACTCAGACGCAGCCAATGCTGACTGATCCCGAAATCGGTGAGCACCCCCAAAAGCGACCCCAATGCCCCACCCATTAGGAATGATCCCAAGTAGGACAGTGATTGGGAGCCGAGGTAGAGAATGAAGGCATATCGCGCGCCCTGAAGCGCGACATCGGAGACAATCAATGGGAGCGCTGCACGGCCCAATGAGGACGCAGAGCTCGCCGCCATCACTGCCTGGCCTCGCCCGCGATCTCATCACCAAGAATGTCGACATAGGCACGATCCATATCCGCAAGCATGCGGGAAAGCGAAAACCGGGTCAGGCGAACCTCTCGGCCGGCCGCCGCCAACCGTTGCCTCAACGACGCGTCGGCCGCTAATCGCACCTGAGCATCCGCCGCGGCCCGTGAATCGTTCGGAGGATATAGGGCTCCCCAGCCGTCGAGCACGTCCCGGTTGCCGACCACGTCACTCGCCACGATCGGTACGCCTTGTTCCATCACTTCGAGCAATACGAGTGGAAGGCCTTCCCAGCGTGACGTCGAGATATACAGGTCGAACACCCGGATGAGCTCGAAGGCATCAGTGCGAGCGCCGAGAAAGATGATCTTTTCTTGAATCCCCAGCTTCGCGATTCTCTCTCGAGAGTCGCTCATTTCTTGACCACTGCCTTCTCCGATGACAATCCAGATCGCTTCCGGCACGCATGCCGCAACGTTCGCGATCGAATCGAACAGGAGATCGAGGCCCTTGGGATATTGAAACCGGCCGATCCACCCGATCACGAATCTCTCCTTGGGGATATGTAACGTGGCGAGCAGGACATCTCGTTCCAATCGGTTGGCCGAGACGATACCCGATTCCTGCATGAAGCCGGATACGATCACACGGGATCGACCGACGGGAAGCCTCTGACGGCGGGCAATCGCTCGTTCTCCCTCGGATACGTAGATTATGGCATCGAATAGCAAGCGGCAGAACGCTTCAAAAAACCAGCCGGACACATACCGGCATCCACGTTTGAAGGCATAGTGCGGCCCATGTGGCTGATAAATGACCGGGATCCGCACTAGTATTTTGACCCACACGGCAAAAAACGCAGCGCCCCTTCCATGAGCATGTATCGGGGCGGGTGCACGTAGCAGTTCTTTCAAGAGCAGCCATACAGACGAGATATTCGGCCGGCGCATAGGGAGTGCTGACACATCAATGCCCATCTGTGACCAAGTGTCTACATATGGCTTTTCATCCGAACAGAAGATGCGGACATTCTTGCCTTCGCTCAGCTGATGCCTGGCCAAGGCCGTAATGTATGCGGGGCCTCCGCCCAGGCCTGCCGTAGCGGTGACATGCGCAATTTGGCCTGGGAGCCATTGCCGGAGGGCCACCACACACAGCCCCAGCAACAAACCGGCTAACAGCGACCAATGGAGGAGGAGATTGTCGGTGAACATCTCTTCACCGGAAAAATTGGCTCCAAAAAAAGGAGGCCAAAAACAGAGCAGCGCCCATGCCAATCCGATCCTGGCGTGATCTTGTTTGATGCCGCGCGGAATCATCATGCCCAGCACCGCCTCCCACAATAACCATGCATAAAGCAAAATCAATGCGACAAACGGCACCAAGCCGCCCTTCACGAGAATGTCGAGCAACAAACTATGAGCAGTTTGAAATTGGAAGTTGGCATTTGTGTAGGGCAGGCCCAACACTCGCTCAACGAATACTTGGCGGTCGTAGCCCACTCCGATCAAAATGGCTAACGGATGGGTCTGTAAATAATGAACGACTTGCCTCCATAGCCACAATCGCGTCTGAACGTTACGCAGCACGACGCGTGTCTCGACCGGCTGTTCTCCGGGAGACACGGCGTAGTGGCCGCTCATCGTGTGCGCGGTCTGAACGGTCTCACGCACACGGTCCAGTGTGGGGATAAAGGGCTTCCAGAACGCCTGGCTGACCAGCAGCACACAGACGATGACGCCCAGACTGAGCAGGAACCATCGTCTGGCGACGGAGGGCACTATGCGCTTTGGATTGATGAGGATCAGACCAACTAAAATGGTCAGACATCCTGCCATCAAGAAGAAACTCGCTCGGGACCCGGTAAAGAGAATCCCCATGATCGCCAAAGGGGCCAGGATGAGGCACTGACCGATCGCATATCGAACCGGAACGATCCCTTCCCAGCCTCGAAAAAGACCCATCAGCAGACTAAAGACCAGGATGAGCACCAGATACATGCCATAGGCGCCCTGACTCACCGTATCCGTCCGCACCTGCAACCCTTCTCGGGTCCAGACTTCGCCCAACATTCCCAGAGCTTGGAACTCGGGAGAGGACCCGACATAGTGCTGAGGCAAATCCAAGCCAATCCCATGGCGTAGTCGGTACAGCGAATACAGCAGCGTCGCGCAGGCCGTCAGGGGCACCAGCCAACTCACAACCCTGACCACCGTCAATCCGGTACGTATGGCCAGGAGCGCGGCGAGCGGCAGCGGTGCGAGATACAGCGACCATTTGGCCAAAAGCAGCCAGCCACCCGATTGAAACGAGCCCACTCGCAGATTGTTGATGGTCAGACTGCACGCCAGCCCACCAACAAGGAGACCGATCAGGAACATGGGAATATTCCATGCTTGCCATTCAGCCACATAAAGACCACGAAGACTCTTGCGGAGAGGCGCCACCATGACGACGGCAATCCAACACCAACTGAGCAGCAAGAGCAGCACGACCGGATGGATCACCAAGCCAGGCGCCAGTTGGACCTTAAACACAAGAGGGGAAAGGAGAAGTCCCCCGATAAGAATCAGCCCTATTCGGTCACACATGGCATCTGCTCTCGATAGACCACGTAAGAGTGTTTGCCACCTGCCTACGACCGGCGAAACCACGGGTGCATTCCGTGGAAACACACCAGGAAACGGTCGCAGAGAACGGAGTGCCTATGCCAGGAGTGTGTGGATAAGCCTGCTCGTATGTTGCGCGGCCTGATCCCATCCATACAGGGTCGCAACGGCTCGACCACGGTCGATATGCCGACGTCTCAATTCTCGATCCGTGACCATTTGAAATATTTTATTCCCAATATCACCGACATCATATGGATCGAAATATAACGCCGACTCCCCATACACCTCCGGCAACCCCCCTACCCGAGAGACGACAATCGGACAGCTCGAGGCGGCCGCTTCCAATGCCGGAAGACCAAAACTTTCATAGATCGATGGCAAAATCAGCGCATCGGCATGAGCATAGAATCGTCTGAGCATCTCGTGATCATGGTCTACTTCCCCCACACATTTGACACGCCTGTGCATTGCAGAGGCTCGTTCATTCGCCAACGCGTCTCCGGTGATGAACCCCTCCTGTCGGCCGATGATGATGAGATCGTGCGGAATCTTCTCTAACAATCGATCAAAGGCCTCTAAGAGTCGTGAAAGATTTTTATGGGGTTTTACACTGCCAACGAAGAGAAGATAGGGTTTCGGATGGGGCGCAGGACCGGGCACGACCTCCAACCAGGAGGAATCCACTCCGTTATGCACGACCGTGACGTTCTGCTTTCCGGTCGGACAATATTTCAGAACTTGGTCTTTGGCAAAGCGCGAGACACACACAATGCCGGCTGCTTTTGACCGTACCGCTCGAAACATGACACGCGAGTACAGTCGACGATGCCATCCTTTGACAAATTGTGGCATGGCGAGATGAAAGGTGTCATGAACCGTGACGAGCATGCGCCCTCGGAAGAACAGGGGAATGTTGTAATGAGGCGACCAGAAGAGATCTGTTTTCGTTGGAATCTTTAAGGGAATCTCACCCTGCTCCCGCAAGGAATAGATGGGTGCACCACATTCGACAATGGTGACACCGGGTTGTTGCGCCCACTCAAATCGCTTCAGTGCCTCCGCTCTTCCCAACAAGCACAGGTTGAGAGACGGCACTGCTTGCCATACACGCGGCACCAGCTGACGGAGGTAGGTGCCGATGCCTGCGGCCAAGACCATCCGCATGTCTATCGTCAGTAATGGGCGTGACATATCGGCACTCCTCCGAGGCTCACTCAGAAAATGCGAGATCCAGCAGACGGAGAACGCGGTGCTTCCAATCGGCCTGCTGTGCAAATCGCGAATATTCTGCGCGCCGAGGCGACTCCGACACACTGGCTGCCACTGCGCCGGAGAATTCTGCCGCCGATACACACAGCTTCGCCGGGCTCTGCAAACGCTCCAGCTCCCTCCAGCGGGTAGCGACCACGGGAAGCCCTGCAGCGAGGTATTCATAGAGCTTCAGGGGATGGATACTATGCACGAGCGTCGGATGACCTTGTACGTCGAACGGGATGATCCCCACATCCGCGGCCCGTAAGTACTCCGGCAAACGTGAAAACGGCCGGGGCCCGAGTAAATACAGGTTCGGCGCAGGCGCGAACCTGGCATGGGCATGATTGCTTCCCCCGATGAGCACGAACGAGACGTCCGGCAATGACGCTACGACACGATTCAACAGCGCGTAGTCAAACCAGGCGTCCATGTAGCCCGCATAGACGGCAATGGGCCGCCGAATCGAGGCATATTCGGAGGGAACAGGCACATCAGGCCTGGCAAAATGAGAAAAATTCACGCCATTCGGCAAATGGGCCATGCGACGCGGCTTCAAGCTCTCCACATACTCTTTCAAGGTCTCCGCACTATACACCACCAAATCGGCGGCGCCGGCCAGCTCCCGCTCAGCCGCTCGTGCGGCAGGCGTCGTTCGCCCGAACCCCGCGGTGTTGTCGGCAACCCGAAATATGGTTCGCGCGCGGGTAATCTGAGACAACCAGGACAGATGCTTGGGACTATCGCAGTACAACAACTCAACTTCACCGAATCCGTGGCTCCGCACGGTGTCTCCGAGTGAAGGCCATGTCAGGCTGGCCCACCCGCGCTCAAGGGCGTGACTGCGAAGCAGCGGCTGTTTGCGCGGGGTGGCCAACGCTCCTGGAACGTAGGTCCAGAGATTTTTCTCGAGATCCCACATACCACCGGCGCGGTAGAGTCGAAACCTGCTCGCCAATTCTTTCCGAGCTCCCCCCAAGAGATGCAGCGGAGAAATGGGATCTGAAATGAACCCGACCGTCCAACCGGCGTCCACGAACCCCCGAGCCAAATGGTGGCTTCCCACTTGGAACGGAGTCGTCCAGTAATTGGCGCAGGCCATCAGGATCTTATGAGTGGATGCCCCTCTCTCCACCTACTTGACCGCATGAATGCAGATGAACCATCCCCACCGGTCAGGGACAAGGGCTGTCAGCCAGGATGGGATCCGCCGTCTGTCGTAGGCGGTCATCAGTGGGGTTGCGCTCACCTGACTGAACCGGGAGAACAACCCTCGCACCTCACGAATCGTATAGGCCTTGGTACCCGGGCTCTCCATATGCTCGGCGACAACATCCGTCAGAGTCCTATCCGGCCGGCCACGTAGCAAACCATATTTCACCCATAGTTTCAGCGCAACCAGAGAATGCCTGCCGTACAACATGCCGATGAACAGTCCATCCGGCTTCAGCACCCGTCGGACTTCGGCAATGATTCGCTCGGGATGCTCCGCATGGTGAATGACTCCCCAGGAATAGACTAGATCGAAAGACTGATCAGGGAAGGGAAGAATTTCAGCATCGATCCGTTGCAGATTACTGGTCAAGCCATATAGCGCCAACCTCGCGCGTGTGACCTCAATGGCCCGCTCAGTCAAATCCACTCCGTGGCAATCCAAACCAGCCCGCGCCCACTGCAGATGGTCGGTACCGGCCCCGACGCCGATTTCGAGCAATCGTTTACCGTGGTGACGGGTGAATTGCGCGACAGAGTGGATGAACGGCTCCAGCCCATAGCGGTAGGATTCGATCCGCTCGAACCATTCGCGACTGAGATCCGGCACCTCTCCCACGATGGGGAGGCCAGTACCGCAGGCCTCCTGGTTCCAATACCGGCGGACGTCCTCGTTATCGTCGTTCATGGATGATGACAGCATGAATTCCTTCGGACTTTCCCCTCTCACATACCGGTTTGCAATCGGTTCTGGATGACGACCATCATCTGATCGATCTTAGGGTCGTCCGATGCGGTGCCACGCGAGACGGCTGCGCCAGAATCCAGGCTCGCCTCTAACTAGATCTCTTGCGGGATGCCTCACTGAGTGCTGTCCAAAAGGCCGACCGAACCACCGATGCATCATGCCGTGCCACGGCGACCTGTTGCGCGCGGCGGGCGAATTGTTCGCGAAGCGATTCGTTCTGCATCAGCGTTCGCACCGCTAACATTAACCGCTCCTCACCTCGAGAAGCCACGACATATCCCCATCCCTCGCGTGTGGCATACCGTGCGGTCGCCACGTCGCCGGGAGCATACACCAGAATCGGAGTTCCTGAAATCATATATGCCGGCGCCTTGGTCGGAAGGGAAAGCCGGATGTATCGCGCACTGCGCGCATCGAAGTTGTAGGGCAAGACTAGAAGATCCGCTCCTGCGAGGAGGGCCGCGATCGAATGTGGATCCGGAGGCCCCATGATCCGAACGGCATGAGAAGACAGATCGCGAAGATAGGCGGATTCATGTGGCGGTGAGTGAATCCACAATTGCACATCGATGCCTTCTCCCGACAACCGGGCGATGGCGCGGGCGAGATCTCTGAGACTTTCCCGCTGTCCGTCCGGCACGATGGACCCGACGTAGCGCAACACGAACGGAGCCCCCGCTTTCCAGCTGGTTCGCGCATGAGGCAACCACCGGTCAACATCCAGAGCGTTCTGAAACGACAGAAACGGATACCCGTACCGCTCTTGATACTCCTCGCACATTTGTTCGCAGATGGCAAACCGGCCCACAGCGTCACGGAGCGTCGCTTTCAATTCTCGACGCAGGATCGGTCCAATGACCGGCCCCAAAAGACCGCCGGTGTGCAACACAGCCGGCCAGTCATCCATCATATGCACCACTAACGGAATCGCCCACCGTTTCGCGAGTCGACGGGTCAGATCCACCTGTTCCAGAGACCCTAGAAAGCCATACAACAGGGTGGGTTGAAATTCATTCACCCACGCGGTGAGGTCTCCGGTGAGATGGGCACGCTTGGGCACGCTGTCGCCGATAAATCGTCTGGCGATCTCGATGGAGGATGTGGCGGCAGATAGGGCCGGCGTGCCGGCTGGGCCCTCCCTACCCCCGGAGAGACGCTTGACGTGCCCGTACGACCCTCTGACCAGAGAGAAAGGCCAGACCCAGCGAATGTCCTGTTCCGTCAGACGATAAAACGTTTGGCAGACAGTCCGATCCACCGGCGTGGCATCGTCATGCACATTAGCAATTCGATCGGACGGCCAGCCGCGGAAAAGATTGGTCAACGTGATGCCGCCGCCGGTTACGAGATTGAAGTTATTTCCCGTCACCACCAGAATTCGAGGATAGTCCTGCGTCACACGACACTCTTTTCGGTGGGTTCCAGCAGAAACATCCAGTCAGCGGACCATGCAAATGGCAACACATCGGCGGCCCGATTGTTGATCCTATACAAAGCCTGTCGAAACGGCGGCAGTCGAAGCAGGACATCAATGTAGGGCCCGCACAAGAAGGTTCTTGCCCGCCGGTCCGCCACCCGAAATCCACCGGCATCGAACAATTGCATAAGACGCCGCACACGGAAAAACTGCACATGGCCGGACTCGAAATTCAAGAATCCCACCTGATCGTGTGAGGGCGAAGTTTTCACCGGCGAGGATGCTTCAATCGACCGGGCTCTGGCCCGCCGCCGGGCATGAACCACACCGCGGGCAATTTGATCGATCCCGATCCTGGTCAGTCCTCGCTGCAGCCGGCAGAACATCTCATAGGATCCATAGCCGTTGGGTGTGGTGATAACGAGCGCCCCTCCCGGGCTGAGAAGTTGCTGCATGATACCGAGACAGTCCAGCGGCTCGCGCAGGTGTTCCAGCACTTCGGAACAGACGATCAGATCGAAATTGAGATGTTCTTGGATCAGCGATTCAAGACGATCGGTTCGAAACACGAGGTTCGGCAACGGATACCGTCGTTGCGCTTCCTGAATGGACGGCTCATGCATGTCCACACCCAGCACGCCATGGCCCAGGCAGGCCAATGGATAGGTCACATGATCACCGGTGCCGCAGCCGTAGTCGAGAATCGAAAGCGAGGATTTCCCCAGACGCTTCGCCACCGCAGCCGTCCAGGTTTCAATGGTTTCCAGTCGCTTCACAATCCCATAGGAAGTTTCCGGGAAATTCCTAGCCTGGCTATCGGCCATGGATCACCGTCTCGTACAATTCCTCGAACCGTTGCGTTTGCAACGCCATGTCGTATTCGGCTTCCGCAACTTTACGGCACCTTATGCGAAGACCTCGTCGCAGGTCTGG
Organism: uncultured Nitrospira sp.; assembly: GCA_902500785.1. Classification (GTDB taxonomy): domain Bacteria; phylum Nitrospirota; class Nitrospiria; order Nitrospirales; family Nitrospiraceae; genus Nitrospira_A. The sequence continues at coordinate 39,400 of CABVRW010000018.1, read as the reverse complement.
ATCGTCCAGGAGACGCTGGATGCCCTGCGACAGGTCGCCGGTATCCTTGTAGCGCGCCAGGTAACCGGTCTCCATCGTCCGTACGGCTTCACCCACACCACCCACGTTGAACGCCACCACTGGAGTGCCGCAAGCCAAGCTTTCCAGCACACCGTTCGGCAAATTGTCCGCCAGGGCGGGATGAACGAATAGATCTGCAGCCGAATACAACGTCGCCAACAGATGATCGTCTTTCACCGTATCGATGGCCGTCACAGGAACATTCACAGCCGTCTCCCACTCACAGGCCCGGTTGCCGACCACCAACAGGCGGAAGGGTTTGCGCGTCTTCCCTTTGAGCGCGTTCACGGCTTCTGTGACGAATGTGCCACCCTTGCGATAGGCTTGAGTTTCCACCGAACTGAACAACACGAGATCTTCATCTTGCGGAAGCCCCAATACCTCCCGGGCTGCTGCTCGGTTGATTGGTCGAAACACAGTCAGATCCAGGCCATTTGGAATCACTGTGACAGGCCAATGCCTGACGAGCGCACTCTGCTTGGCAAGACCGGCGATCCATTGCGAAGGGGCGACCAGCGTCACGTTCGCACGAGCATAAATGCGCTGTTTGGTTCGCCACAGCAGCGCGGTCCGGTCTGTCTTCAAGGCCGGATCATCCGCCAGCAACGGGCACGAACCACAGCCGGTCATCCATCGATCGCACTCATAGGAATAGCAGCAATGGCCCGTCAACGGCCACATATCGGATAATCGCCAGACGAATGGCTTCTGGCGACTGGCAACTCCCAGTGCTGAGTGGCTGAAATATCCTCCGTGCGTGTTGTAGAGCTGAACCACGTCCGCCGCAAGAAACCAGGGATGCCTCAGCAGTCTCCAGGAAGACGGTAAGAAGAGATACTGGAGACTCAACGCATCGGTAGTCCGACGGGCGATCCAATCCATTGTCCGCCATGACAGAGTTCCCCAGATCGGGCCCACGTCAGGCACGCCTTGGACCGGACCGGACACGAGCATCCGCGACGCATGCCCCTGTTTAATAAGGCTGGAGTGAATGCGGTATGCGGCTCGGCCAGACCCGCCCAGATTGTACTCAGTGCTGAGATGAAGAATATTCACGTGGATCTGACCACGAAATCACGGCAGCAAAAACGAAACTCATTCCCATGAAGCTTCAGGAATTGGACTTCACTATACAACGGAAACACCAGACTTCTTGTGATTTGTGAGACTCCACTTGAGCGACTGGACATCACTGCCGTTCGGTCCGACGACCAACGTAAATCAAATGCGGTTCGTTCTGTAGTGCACGATCGCCGAAAAAGAGCCGACGCACTGCTCGCAAAATTCGACCATACCACCTCGCCTCGAGGTTCGTCGCCTTGCAGGCCACCTGATCGAAGCCATACTGTGATAAAAGATCTGCCAATCTCCTCGCATCGAAGGATTCCACGTGCTGCCACGGGTGAAAAACACAACCACAATCTGGGCAAATAGTGCTCACTCTGCCTAAGTCTTCACGGTGTGGCGTCGTGACGATAAGAACACCGCCAATCGACAATAGACGTTGAATTTCCTTGAGGGTCGCATCTCTTTGCGCAGGAACCAGATGCTCTATTACTTCTACCAAGAAAAGCACCTCGACGGTCCCAGTCTGAATGGGAGACGGCAGGTCCTTAATATGGGTCACCCCTCCGAATGCTGGATATGTTCGGCATCGACTCCTGGCGCTTTGCGCAGAAACGTCGGAAAATTCAAGTCCTTCAGCGGGCAGGCCGGAGCGGAGTAACTGTTCGACTAAGAAACCAGGACCACACCCATAGTCCACAATCCTTTTGGCATGCCGAGGAATGTAGGGCGCAGTCAAGGCGAGTATGCGCCCTCCAAAGAGTCCACTGAAATAGGATCCTTCAGCGGTGGGAGTACTGGTCAGGTACGCCCAAAATCGACTAATTTTATCCGGCGTCCACTGGACCGGATGAACTTCGAACTTGCTCATAACCTGCGTGCCTTCTCACTTGTTTCCTGGTTAACAGAGATCTCGCCATGAAAAGTTAGGAACGCCCTCCTCCTGTTCCTCGATAAAAACCACGTGCCAAATCTGGAACATCAAGGCGGTCCAAACCTGTGCATGAAAGTCTGCACGCCCTTCGCAATGAGGCCTGACGTACGCTTCGTAAAAGCTGGGACGAAAAATCCCTTGTGCTCTGAGACGCTCCGGCGCAAGCAGCCTTTCAGCCAAGGGACGCAATTGCCCTCGCAACCATAGCGCAATGGGAATCACAAAGCCTCGCTTCTGTGCGCGCAGAACCTCATTAGGAATGAGATCACCCACGGCTCGCTTTAATAGATACTTAGGATCTCCCGGCTTCGTTCGGATCTTAGAAGGAATACGACACATGAAGTCCACAAAAACGTGATCGAGAAAAGGAACCCTAGCTTCGAGGGCATGGGCCATTGATAGACGATCCGTCATGAGAAGAAACTCATCCGGCAATTGAGTGGAAAAGGCTACAAATGACGAAGCATCCCGAGCATCCGCGGTTCCGCAAGCTTGATAGTACCTTTCGAGGACAGTCGATGTATCAGGCACCTTCTGCATCGACGTCTTATCCTCGAACACCGTGAGCCGTTTTAAGTCGTCCGGAAAATAATAATAGGCGTTGAAGTACAACCATCGGAAAGGATCTTCGCTGAGCATCGGCCTGTGCCGCCATTCATGCTTCTCGCGGAAACCTAGCAATTGGTCCGGGATGTAAGAAAGCAATGGTGACGACAATCGCCAAAGAGAATCAAAATGTCGGAAAAGCCGAATAGAGGACGGGTGTATCCTCGATGAAATCGGGCCTCCTCGACGCTCTTCCAGCCTTCTGTAACGTCCATAATCGCCAAAAAGCTCATCTCCACCAGTTCCTGTGAGCCCGACTTTCACATGTTGACTCATGAATTGAAACACATACCACGAGGGAAGCCCGCCGCCATAAGGTTCGTCCAGATGCCAGACCATCTTCACAAGATCGCGCAAAAGTTCTTCGGGCTCCAAGACCAATTCGTGATGTTCAGTCTCCCAGCGCTCTGCCACCTTGCGGGCCAACGGCAATTCATTCCAAGATTCCTCTCCCGAACCCGTGAATCCTAGTGAATAAGTCCGCAGCGGAACAGCGCCAAGTTCGGCCAACAGACCAATAAGTGCGGAGGAATCCACCCCCCCGGAGAGTGAACATCCAACCGGCACATCGCTGAGCACCCAACGTCGGACGGCCTCTCTTAATTCATATCGAATCAACTCAGCCCATTCCGCCTCCGACCGCTCCTGTTGCGGGTGAAAGGTCTGCTTCCAGTATGAGTGAATATCGACGTGTTTGCGACGGAGGTCGTACCGAAACCAATGCCCTGGCTGCAAACGCCGGATCCCTTGCAAGATCGATTGCTCACCAGGCACAAAACGAAGGCTCATATAATGAAATAAGGCATCCTGATCGATCTTCCGTTCAACCTCCGGAAGCACCAGGAGACTTTTTAGCTCAGATGCGAATGCAAACCTCCCAGGCTGGTCAATGTAATAGAGAGGCTTGATTCCGATTCGATCACGGGCACCGAACAGTCGACCGCGCACACGGTCGTAAATCACAAAGGCAAACATCCCGTTGAGATCTGCCAGCATGTCTTCCTGCTTCAGGTCGTACAGATGAAGGAGAACTTCCGTATCGGAGTTGGCTGTTGAAAAGACATGTCCGCTGGCTTCTAGTTTTCGGCGCAGCTCAGGCGAGTTAAATATTTCCCCATTGTGGACAACCCACGTGGAACCATCGCGATTCGACATTGGTTGATGCCCATTTGCCACGTCGAGAATGCTCAGCCGCCGCATCGCTAATGCAACTTTATTTACTTCATCTCGATAAAAGCCTTCGTCATCAGGACCTCGATGAAGGATCCTTCTGTTCATATCCGCGATTCGCGTCGTCGCTCCGTCACCGACAAGTCCAACAATTCCACACATAGAAAAATCCGAAACCTTTTATCCTGAATGACAGTATTAGTTGTCGATGACAGACCGGATATAATCTACCTGATCAGTCGTAATCCAATGTCCAAAGGCCTGCAAGTCGGGAGCCCCCACGAGGTCTTCGTTGCTTTTAATTATAGGAGCAAGATTATGGTCTAGTGGGTGTCCGATCTGCTCAATCGGCATTTTGATCATTTCGAAACTGGTCATAGGCCATGGTCGAAGTTTGAAAAGAGCGTAAGCAAACCGGCGCGCAAGTTCCACTTGATGGGAGGACATAGGCGGTAGGATATGAATGTTCTTCAGCCGATCGAGATATTCTTCCTTCGTTTTCGAATCGATGGTGAAACCGAGATTTGAATAGCGTCCCGTCCCGGCGGTCAATACGGGAACCCCGTGGCAAGCCATTTCAATTCCAATCGTCCCGCGCACAGTGAGACAGTAATCTGCCACTTCAAAAAATGAGTATGTACTAATATCCGTCTCTGGTAGAACCAGCTTCACATGGTCGGGAAATCTGCCAATCGCGCTCTTCATGGCGATCACATCTCGAAGTTCCCCTATATAACCTTCGTACTTAAGCTTCCAGACCAGATCTGGGTGGAGCTTCACAATCCAATTCACGTTGGGATTTTCGCAAGCCGCTTGTACCGATTTAAGGAGCCACGTCTCGTAGTCGTCAAACAGTCCTTCACCATAAAAAAATGTCGCATCCCAAAGGACATGCGAAAAAATGATCGCAGTTTTTTTTTCTGGATCCACCCCCAACTGCTTGCGGACGACATCGGCGGTCTTAATTTGCTTTCCCTGGTGCAAAAACTTACGATTAAACCATAAACCCTTCTGATAGCTATCCGAAAAGTCCTTCAGAAGTAAGACTTCTTGTTTTGTCGTCCACGGCATCCCTTTAACCTGCTCCCAGGTAGCTGGATCCAGGGAGAACGGATGCTGATGTCGATTCTTGAGGTTATATCGTTTGAGGACGTATTGGTCCATGCTTTGGGATCCCACGTACTGCACGACCTGAATGCCGTTCGCGACGCAGACACCAAACAGCTCTGCCATCGGAGAGAGGCCTTTCTCTAATAAAAGTGCGAGGTCAGGTCGTTGTTGTTCGATCAATGACTCAGCCGCTAAAACGTTCCGTTGGGACTGGATCAATTCATTACAGACCTCCGCCAGCATATCGGGACGGTCCAGATCGAAACTTACAAACTTGTGTCGGTTCAAGACATTCGAAAGTGCAATTCGACCGATGTCCACCTGACGATACTGAACCTGTAACAGGTCTTTAATCGTCGGCCGACTGTTCTGGAACTGAATGATCTCGCGAGCTGGCGCGACAGCACCAACTCGTGAGACCGTAGCACGAAAGTTCTGCGCATGCTTGATACCAAACAACTCGTAGTATCGTCTTCCCCAGGGATCGAAGTTCACCTGTATGCCCATCGGAGCATACCCGTGCAGGCGTAATCCCAGGGAAAGTACGCCATCCAGCTTCCACCCGCAAACCGTCGATAAGCTCGAAATGATCCATGCCCTCTTTCGCGGATGATCCTCTTCCTCACCTGCGACCATTCGCGCCAACTCAAGGCGGAACCTTTTAAAATCTTGCCTGATGAGGGCATTTCTTTCGCGTTGTATTCGGCTGCCTACCTGACACAGTGCATAGGCAGACTCAGCGAGGCCCAAGCAATCGAGAAGCAGAAACAGTCTGCTTCGACGCACCACATTTTTGAACGCTGTCCATTTCATACATCAACTATGATGACCACGCCTGCGAAGTAGCCAAAACTCCGCCAGGGCAACATCGTCTTTCACATCAATATCCACCGAGTCGGCACACTCCATCTCAAACGGCCGAACGATATTTCCGTAAAGTTGTCCTGCCTCTAAGACTTGAGGTTTTATTACCAATACAGCTGGCCCATTACGCGCGTAATACTTAGGCTTCTCCTGTCTGCGAAGAACTATCGGCTGATCCATATACGGGTGGAGCTGGCCATTGGAATCGATCTGCAACAGTGACGCAGGACCGTATTGATGCGGAACTTGAACCACTGAGACCACGGTGTCAGCCTGTGAGGACAGGAATAGATCTATCGCGCCGTCGATGTGTTCGGCACGACGGAGGGGTGAGGTGGGTTGCAAGAGGACCACGGCACAGGGCTCGTCCCCTTCCTCACGTGCCCAAGCGAGAGCATGGCGCAGAACATCAAGCATAGGCGTCTCATCTTGCGCCAACTCTGGAGGACGTAAAAATGGAACGTCAATTCCACAGGATCGCCCCACCTCCGCAATTTCTTCATTATCGGTGGAAAGAATGATGCGACTCAGGCGACAACTCTGATGCGCAGCTTCACAAGTGTAGCTGAGAAGTGGCTTATTCAGGAGCGGAACAAGATTCTTGTTGGGAATTGCTTTAGACCCACCTCGAGCCGGAATGATACCAAAGACCTTCACGGTTCAGTAGGTAATCCGTTTCTGAATTCGGACCTGACACTGGGAAAGAATATCTGCGATTTTTTTTCCCGCACGTCCATCTCCATAGATCTTCTCCGGCGGGTAGGCGCCGTGCGCCATTCTCGATCGAATGGCATCCGCAATTTGAGCTGCATCGTTACCCACATCAACGACATTGTGGCCGCGCTGGCGCATCTCCTGCCTGGACCCGATGTTCACTGCCGGCGTCCCAATAAAGGCGCCTTCGCGTATTGCACTACTGGAGTTCCCCACGAGGCAAGCTGTGCGTGCCATCAGCCTGATATATGTTTCCGCGGAAAGATTCTTGAAAAAGTGCATGCCGGAATCCTCATGCCGTTCTCGAAACTTTCTAATTCCACGAGAAATGTCTTCCGACCCCGCGTCCGCATTGGGCCAAAAGACAATCGTTGGGATGCCAACCTTTTTGACCGCATGTAGTGTTTCAGTAATCTGACGTTCCCCTTCACCAAATTCTGTGGTCACTGGATGTTGAGAAACCATGACAAACGGTTTAGCCATATCAAATGCCTCGCCCACCCCTTCAGCAAACAGGTCTGGCCCAATCCCGCTTCGGTCTTTCGTGATCACCTCCATGACCAAATCAATCCTCGGACAGCCGACGAGATGAACCATATCAGGTCGCTCCCCCATTTTCACAATGCGGTCCCGTGCCTCTGAGCAAGCCGGGAAATGAATGTGCGCGAACTTCGTCACGGCGTGGCGGATACTCTCATCTATCGTCCCACTGACTTCTCCTCCCATGGTGTGTGCCAGCGGAAGGTTCATGTACGCGGCAGCGAGGGTGGTGGCCATCGTTTCGAATCGGTCCCCGACCGTTAATACAATATCGGGACAAATCTTCTCGAATACCGTCGGCAGTTCGAGTAGGCCCAACCCAGTCGACTTGGCCATCGTTGTGGGCGTTTCACCTTCTATCAGCATGTGGACACGCGCCAAGGGCTGGAACCCATCTTTTTCGATGAGTTCCACAACTGACCCATACCGATCCAGCAAGGCGGAGGCACCAACGACAACCTGTAATTCCAAATCTGGGTGAACTTGAATTGCCTGCATTGCAGACTTAATACTGCTGTAGTTGGCTCGTGAGCCAATAAAGACACAAATCTTTCGCATCCGTTAATCCAGCCCTTGCACGTCTTGAGGTGTCACTGGCGTGGCCGCCGAAATTGTTCGCCTCGCACGTTTCCCGATGACCTCATAAAGTCTCGCCGCGGGGATGCCGGTCCCGGGTTTCTTGATACCTAACATCTCCCGCGTAATGATGGCGCTTGCCGGAATATCAACGAGGGCCACAACGCTTTTCTCGAAGACTTCCTTCATTCCGCTGAGGCGTGAAAGATCATTCTTCTCAACCTGGCTCGTGAGGATCACCTCTAATGCCCGCACTCCCCTGACCAATTCGGCGAACTCACCGGGTTCGAGTGAATGTCTTGCGTCGCTACCATACATTCTGCGACTGAACGTTACGTGCCTCTCGATAACACTCGCGCCTAATGTTACCGCAGCGTACGAAGCATATGGCGTAAGTGTATGGTCAGACAGCCCAACCGGCACCTTATATCGATCTCGCATCTCAAGCATGACGTTCAGTCCGACCCGCTCGTACGCGCACGGATATTCGCTAGTGCACTGTAAAATGGTCACATGATTGTGCTCCTTGCGAATTACCTCTACCGCTCGATCTAATTCATTCCATGTACTCATCCCAGATGACAGGATGATGGGTTTTTTTAGTCGCGCTATTTTTTCTAACAAGGGCAAATTCGTGACTTCTCCGGAAGGAATCTTGTACTGGGTAACTCCGACCTCTTCAAGTAGATCTACGGCTTCATCTGAAAACGGCGACGAGAGAAAGGTCAGTCCACGTTCTGCCGAGACGCGTGCAAGCATTTCCCATTGGTCGACTCTAAAGCTGGTCCGTTTGAAATATGCTAGGCGAGGTTCAGTTGAAAAAAACGATGGAGCAGGGGCGGTTGGAAGCGTCTCGGCTTCGCCAATGTGGGTTTGAAACTTAACGGCGTCCGCCCCACATTCCGCCACCACATCGATCAATCGTAAGGCATTCCCCACGCTTCCATCATGGACGGATCCGATTTCAGCTATCACGCACACTTTCATTTGTTAAACAATCTATTGGATAAGTCAAACAGCCGGTTCGTAGGCCAAAAGAGTCCGAGTTTCCAGGCCATCCGAACGAGAGGCGGCTGGTGAAGTCGAAAGTGCCAGCTGGTTTTGCGAACAATGTTCTTGCGGTTTCTGTCCGCCACTTCCATAACCCCAAGGCTAGAATATTCCAACGAACGTCTCGCACCGAGTCTTTCGCAATGCAATCGCTCAAGCTCTCGCAGACGGAGCCAGGAAGCGGGGCTTTGCCTAACAACATCCTCATAATAGAGAGGACTGTTTGCGAGGCCACCTAGCAACTTTCCAGGAGCTTCCCCTCGGTTAAGATTGTGCAGCGCCAGGAGTTTCACCGCTGTGTTTCCCGAACAAGCGAACATCAGCGCAATGGCCCAGAACCCCTTTGGCCCATCGACAAGCATGGCAACTTTTCGTGGGGCCACTTGGTTCACTAACTGCCCTAGAAGAATATTGGCGTCGCCCTTGACGGGAATGACGGACGAATAGGCCTTGAGACGTTCGCGACAACGCCTCGCCCGTTCTGCGTCTGCTTCGTAATCGATGGAGTATACTTGCTTCTCCCTTCCCTTAATGAATTCTCCAAGAATCATCGTGGAGTAGCCATCCTGACGTCCAGATTCGATTACGACATCTATGTCGAGTTGCTCGCAGCGTGCAAGGAAGAAGACCATCTCGCAAGGAAATATTGCTCCCTCAACCCACTGTTCTACCCATGACAAATTTGCCGCCGTTTCGGCCCAGCGCCCCAAGGCCTCGACAAAACGTTCATCGGTAGAAGTCTCATTGAAAGGAGGTTTTTTCATCTGGCTCTCAATCATTTAGGACCTGCTGTAAGTTTTGGATCATGCACTACAATACGGGTAATTCAATGCCTCGATTCGCTCTGTCATGCAGAACAGATAGCACGAGACGCGCGAGCTGCATAGCAAAGGGAACCACCAAGGCCAGAAAGAGGAGAACTCGTAGGTACACCTCCCCGGAAAGCGGCTCGACAATCACTAGCGCCAAGATGATTCCCCCACAACCGATGAAGACCCACGCATCTTGAAATGGGCTCCGTCGAATCGTTCGAGCCACGTACTGAACACCCATACGGAGCAGAATTTGCTGCAGCAATAATGCCAGCAATACCCCGGTGCTTCCGAAAGATGGAACAAGCATAAACAAGGCAACAATTCCAGCCACCGCGCTCCCTACCATCAGCTTCGCGTATCGCATCGAATTGCCCGTGGCATACAAGATTGCTGTTTGAGCTTTCCCAGCATTTTGAACCAATACAAACACCATCCACAACGCGATAATACGATACGCCTCAGTAAATCTGTCATGCGTCCATAGAGCGACCAACTCTTTCCCGAAAATAGCAAAGCCGATTCCTGCAATAGCCACTGCTGAATAACCAATTTCCCAAGTGCGCTTTGTGAGAAGAAATTCTGAGCGCGGCAGACGAGCTTCATCCAAACTAATCGGCCAGATTCCTCTGGCTGCAGCTTTAAGCGGTAGACTGACAAGATTCTTATATTGTTGAGAGTGAGAGTATAACCCGGTCTGAACAATGCCTGCTTGCACCGAAAGAAGGTACCGCTCAAGGAAAGATTGCAACGACTCTAACAAATTGGCAACCGTGACGGCCCCTCCGATACGAGCGGCCCTTTTTATCCATACATGCTTAATGCTCCATTCCAAATAGGGCTGAAGCACGACCATTGAACCGAGCAGCAAGGCCAAGGTACCAACAGAATAACCTAGAAACATGGCAAAAATTCCCCAGTCAAGAACATACAATCCCACAACCGTCGTAATTGCCGAGACAACTGCCTGACTCACAATGATAGTCGCATAAAGTTGAGCGCGTCCTTCCAGAACCAAGATCTCGATCGCTAAGCTCCAAGGGTAACAGGCAACTACGCTTACAAAGATCAAACTAGCTCCTACATACGGTATGACCGCTAATGCTGTAAAATAGCCGGCAAGTGCCGGCCATAGTCCTAAAACTAAACCAGTAATGGGAACGAGGCATACAGCTCCCATCCAAAACGTCGTTGAGACAAGCTCACGCCTATTTGAGACGGAAAGGCCTAAGAAATGTTCGGCGTACAAATACCCTGTACCCAGAGAACCAAAAAGACTAAGTAAGCCTCCTACACCTGTCATCAAGGCAAAAATTCCAAATTCGCGAGGTCCCAACACGTATGTAATAACCGGAACCATTACAAATGATATGCCACCCTGAACGGCTGTCGCCAGGAAGAACCACGACACTCGAGCCGCGAGTTTACTCGCGACAGAAGGAGATTTTGATTCACAGTTAGTGAGTGTCATCTAACGAAATTCGTTCCACTTTTCATCACGAATTGCTTAACCGCTCTAGTGCATCACAAATGTGCCCTCCCGCGACACTAGGAGAAAATGATTGTTCGAATGTCTGCCTTGCATTCTTCGCCAACCGTGTCCTCAAATCGAGATTCAGTGCGACTTCTCTGCAAAGATTCGCCAGTTCTTGCCCACTAGAACCCAAAAGGCAATTGTGTCCATGCTCCAACTCGGGGATACCACATCTGTTCGCTACATGAGCAACGACACAACTCCCGAATGAAAATGCGGTCAAGATTCTTACCCGTATCCCTAGGTCAATAGGCGTTGGGACTATCACGCAATGCGCCTCCAGAAATTCACGGTCGGGGGGAGAGACTTGTCCTCGAACTGTTACGCAAGATTGCGTGAGTTTTCGGCGCAGGTTTTCAGGCATCGTCTCAAATCCTGCGCCAACCAGATGTATCTTGAATCCATTCTTAGGGAAACCGGCGGCAAGGGAGGGAATCATTTCATCTGCAAGGATTTCTATACCGGAGAGGGTGGCAATTCCCTGTAGATGACCAATATGGAGCAGTCGAAATTCGCTAGGTTCTTCAGGCTGAAATGAACTTGGCAGTGGGTCCGGCGTCGGAGTCCTAAAATACTGGCATTCTCGACCTCCTAAATCACTCAGCATGACCGCATGATGGGCTGCGAACGCACCACCGATATCGCAATCCCGCAGTAATGTTTTCATTACAGCAATTTGCTTTGGCGCTATCAAAGCATTATGAGCCAACCGTTTTATGATACCGACTAAAGACTCGCGCTCACTGTTCCGTCTCAAGAACTCTCGTCTGAATAGATGAGGTAAATGTAATGGGTCGCCAACCAATCCAATTTTAGGCGCGATATGTATGTGATGAAGTGCTGCTAAAGCGTTCCAGTGATACATTAATATTCCATGGACACGTTCCTTTTCGAGACGAAGCCTGAGCTCAGCTCTCATACTAAATCCCGGCAGCAAATCAGTATATGCAGGAGCGAGCCTTTTCCAAATACTGCGTCGTGACAAATCGAAGGAACCTTCTAGGCGGTCCACCCGTATCCCAAGTCCCTCCAAGTGCGTGACATGGGACTCCTCCGACATGCCGCCAGTGTAATGACAAGGCGTGAGCGCAATCACCGTGACATCGTGCCCGCGATCTCGGATTGCTCGCGCGGCAGCATAAGCCGTAATACCCCCTCCACCGTGCATACAGTGAGGGACTGTATCAGCAATAATTGCGAAATGGTGCTTTGCCACGACAGCTTTCATATGGGACATTTCGGCAAGCTATTGAAGTGCCCAAGACGCAACATTGGCCTGTCGTCCAAGGCACCAAATTAATTAGTTGAATCGTGCAGTCGAAGAGGACTCTCAACGCATTCCACAGTCGGCAGGACGAACAGTGTTCGGAATCAAGATAAAATCGGTTTAAGCTCACTCTGTCTGGTCGCGATCCACTGTGCGATTTCGCTGATGATATCCTCTACGGATCTTTTTGGTTTCCACCCCGTTGCGGCACACACCTTGTCGTAATCACTCACATACATCCGTACATCGCCAGGTCGAGATTCCGGAACAGACTGAATATGGATCGTATTTCCTGTTGCCTCACGGCATAGTAACGTCAACTCGTATAGAGATACGCTACCGGATACACCGCCTCCCACATTATACGTTTGGCCATTGTGAATCGTCCAATTGTGTATTTGTAGATCAATGAGCTCAAATAAATCTGCCACATGGAGAACATCTCTGACTTGCTTTCCTAACCCACCATATCCGTAGTAGGACAATGCTCCATCCCAAAAATGCCGGGCGAGCCACAACACCACAAAACCTTGATCAACTTTGCCCATCTGCCAGGGACCCGTAATAACTCCACACCGATTCACTACTGTGCGAATCCCATACATTTCAGAGTACTCTTGCAACAGCAATTCCGAGCATAGCTTCGTCGCCCCATACAGCGTCCGCGCACCATCCAACGGAAACTCTTCAGAAATCCCATCACAGGTCACGCCTGGAGACCTATGGGCGGGTTCCCAAGTAAATCGGCTCTCCTGCTCGTAATAAGGAACTGAATTGATTGCATGAAACGGATACACGCGGCTTGTGGAGACAAATAAAAATCCTGACTGACAGGCACGGGCCAACTCTAGACAGTTGATCGTGCCGACCAGATTGGTATTCAGAAGATAGTGCGGACTTTCATTAATCCCAGCGAGTGCGGAAGGCTCCGCTGAACAGTCAATGATCCAGTCGATCTTCTCCAATCCCTCCAGATCTTCTTTGTTTCGAATATCACCATGCCTAAATTCAATGCCACTCTTACGAAGTCTGGACAGGCTGAGCTCAGAACCTCGCCGCTTGAGATTGTCCAGACAGATTACCGTACAATTATCATGGTGCTGTTTGAACAATACCGCTAGACTCGACCCCACAAAGCCAGCCCCACCCGTGATAAGTATACGCTGACTCACCCAGCCTCCTCTAGACTCCCACTAAACAGCGTGTGGCGATATGGTGATATTTACCAACAATTCTATTCCAAGCATCTTGCTCTCTCATCCTATGAGGCGTGGACTCCGGCGCGAAATGGCGAAGGTTCCTTTCACGGGAAGAGGCCCCACCCAACTCCAACGCAAGAAGGGAGCCGGGCATGTAACTCCGTACTGGAGCGCTATCTCCTCCAACTCGACCTGTGGGTGAATTTCCGTGGACCAGTCGGCGGCCGATAACCGCGGACCTTCCAGCCACAAATGCTGCGTGGAAGTCACAACATGCCATCCAGTCCCCTCGGGATGCAGAGAACAATGGGGAGCGAATGCCAAGGTCCACTCGAGACGATGGGATTGAGACCGGTCGGAGACATTCGATAGATGATCGGTGACCTGCCACAACCCGTCTGCCCGATGGTATAGCACCTCACGCCGATGCCGAACCGGGTCGGAAAGCCGGCCATATCCACTATGTTCCGCTACCACCTGTTCGATCGGTTGACCGATCTCCCACTGCAACACAAACAGGCGGCTATCCGGGTGCAGGCAAAAAAGTTTTCCAGGAATCACGCGATTCTGCTCTGCCTGATCTACTCTGACGGTCGAATGGTAGCCGGTGCGACGGAATCGATTATAGGCCTGCGGATCGGAAGTATAGAGAAAACAGCCAGGATCCACAAGAATATCTTCCCCGCCGAGCTGCATGTCCAGCGAGAGCAAATCATTATGTTTATGGGTTCCTACTCCACTCGTGCCGGGGGGATTACAGTTAAATAGAACATAATCTTTCTGCTCACGCAGGATGTAAAATCCGCCATCCGGAAACGCCACGCTCCGGGACAGCGGCGCCCCGCTTGCTGTCGCTTCCACCCACGCCATATGGCGCATCCCGCCGAACCACAAGCCTTCGACCCAGGAAGGCCCCGCCCCAGCGAGCCAGTCCGCCCGATCGTAAAGCAGTCCCCCGACGGCAAGCAGATGGCGGTGGTCCCGCACGTCGACCCGGCCGTATCCGGTGAGGATATGCAAACGACCGTTGTCTCCATCCCCGATTTGTGGAGCCAGTCCGTTCGGTTTCGTATAGCCCTGTACAAAGTCACACATCCTCGCCAGGCGAGTGTGAAACGCACGGGGCAACTCTATGCTGTGCTGCCGACAGAGCACCGCCGAAGACAGAAACAGTTCCGTCACCAGCCGGTGATAGGACAGACTCGATTCGTAGTGCACGCCATCGGAAAGCACCTGCCGTTCCATCTCACGCGCCAATTCGCGAACCGCAAAGGTCCGCCAGGATTCGGCTTCGCGCACCTCCGTCAAGCACAGTCCAAGATACAGCAAGCCCACCACATCGGCCAGGTAGTGATTCGTCGTCACTCCGTCGTCACGGACCTCCAGATTCGCCATGAGAAACCGGCCATGCGCCACCAACGACGCGAAGATCTCTGCCAGCCACGCGTCGTTCATAACCGGCGACTCCGTCAGAAGGGCCAGCGTCCACAACCAATTGACCGCGCGTATGGCGACCTCCATCGGGCAGGTCCAGTTAACCCCGCACCCTGGTGGATTGGCTGCGATCCAATCGGCCCACTGCGCCACACATTCGGTGGAGTACTTCGATTCTCCGGTCAGCAGCGCCGTTTGCGCCAGCAGCACCAAGTGTTGGCCGCGAGACAGCTCCCATGGCACTTTGATGTCGACGCCGGCCCGATGGCCATGGGCTATGTCCAGAAAGCACTGATCGGGATTCCATCGGTATCCGCTTTTGAAATCCCGGTGCCAATCGATGGTCTCGCCCAACACGACAGGGCCGGATCCCAGCAGATCGAACACATGGTGGCACACCTGGTCGGCTGACTCGATGGTCGCCTCAAGGAGGCCGGGCGCCCGTTCTTGATAGAGAAAACGAATCGTCGGCACATCACCGGGCGAGATCGGCAGGCGGCGGGCAAAGTCGCTCTTCATCCGGGCCACTACAGAGAGGACCTCGTCGGGGGTCGTGTGTAGCGCAACCGCCAATTCTGTCCTGTCCACCTGATAGGAACGTCGCGTGGTTTGCGCGCGATGCCATAGCAACAGCAGAGGTCGCACGGCTTTACGGACTCCCATGCGGAAGGTGGCGCCCAATCCCACGCTATGGATCTTCGAGCGAATACGTTCGGAAAGATCGATCGAGGAATCGTGGTTCATACCAGAGCGGCCACAAAGAATACGTCAGAAGAGGCCATCGACATGGGGTGCCTCGGGTCGAAGCGAGACAGGATCTTTTCCCATGCAGGATAGATAGCGGTCATGGACGATGCGAGAACAAGCCGACGGTTCTTTTCGGCATTCTGCTACACCATGTAGTGGTTCCACCACAAGGCCAGGTTGAACAGATACCAGCTGCGAGGGTCACGTTGTTCTCTTACCATACGCAACACCGCATTCTTATCCAAAATATCGGTCCGATTACAGAACTCAGTGAGCGTCGCCTGCATCATCGTACCGAGCCGATCCTGCATCCATTCCTGAACAGGAACGCCAAACCCTTGTTTCGGCCGATCGATAATCGCATCCGGAATGACCCCGCGCACTGCCTGTTTGAGCAGAGTCTTGACGACGCCCCCTCTGGTTTTGACCGCCTCGGGAATGCTCATGGCCAATTCCACGAACTCATGATCGAGAAAGGGTACCCGAGCTTCCAAGCTTGCACCCATGCTCATTTTGTCGACTCGCATCAGCAACAGCTCGGGGAGTCTGAAATTGAGATCGAGGTAGCTCATCCACTGCAGCGGGCCCTGCTCCCAGGCCTTGGCTTGGAACCGTTCATGGATCGGCCGAATGGCCTCCCAGGACGTCAGGCCATGAAACCGGCGCCGCAATCGCGGTGACAGCAGGTGATGCTTCAAAGCTTCCGGAAAGGCCTCCGCCCCCCCCCAAAACACCGGCTGTTTGAGCAGGCCACGCCGTAGCCGCTCAAAATGAAAGCTCTCTCCTTGACCGAGCCATTGCAACCCTTGAAGGCCGAGCCGTTTCAACAACGACGGCACCGGCCAATGATTACACTCCTCCAGCATCTTGGATGTTTTCCAGGAGGGATAGCCCCAAAAGAGTTCATCGGCCCCCTCCCCGACCTGACAGACAATCACTCCATGCTGGCGTGCTAGTTGAGACACGTAGTACACCGGAACACAAACGGGATCCGCAATCGGTTCATCCTGCAATGCCACCATCCGCGGCAAGAATGCCAGCAGATCCTCCAGCGACAGCAGCTGTTCATGATGCTCCGCGCCGACGGTGTCGGCCATCAAGCGCGCATAGCCGAGTTCGTTGCGATAACTTGGATACTCCCCGTCGTACCCGATCGTAAATGTCCTGACGGGATGGGTTTCGCCTTGCGAGAACAAGGCTGCATTGGTGCTGGAATCGACTCCCCCGGACAGAAACACACCAACCGGCACATCGCTCACTTTGCGAAGCGCGACCGACTCTCGCAATTGGGTCAACACTCGCGCCGCAATGTCTGCATCCGAATGCCCGATCAGGGGAGAGGTGTAGTCCCAGACGTCCCAGTAGCGACGCTCCTCCATGGTCCCATCTGCACGCACACGCAACCAGGTTCCTCCAGGCAACTTCTTGATTCCATCAAACAAGGTTTGCGGAGCCGGTGTCGTGAGGAATGACAGATAATGGAAGAGCGATTCCTCGTGCAGCGCCCGCGGCTGCTCCGGGTCCTGCAGCAATGCCTTGATCTCGGACGCGAAGACCAACCGGCCGTGATGCACGCTGTAATACAGCGGCTTCACTCCGATGCGGTCGCGAATCAACCACAATTCTTGCCGCCGCACATCCCAAAGCGCAATGGCAAACATGCCGCGAAATTTCGCCACGCAATCGATGCCCCAGGTTTCGAACGCATGCAGGATGACTTCGGTATCCGAATGGTCCGTCCGCCAGCAGTGACCGCCCAGCGCCTCCAATTCGCCCCGGATCGCTCTATGGTTGTAGATCTCCCCATTGAACGCCACCCAGAGGGTTTCATCTTCGTTGGTCATCGGTTGCCGAGCTGCCTCGCTCAAATCGATGATCGAGAGGCGGCGATGCCCGAGACCGATCCGTCCGTGAGCGTCGATCCATAGCCCTGCTCCGTCCGGCCCCCGATGAACCAGACTGTCCCTCATCCGCATTACATAGGATTCTGAGATACGAACTGAACCGGGGGAGAGGACCAGTGCTCCGACTACACCACACATGACAAGAGATTCCTACGATGAACGACTGAGGAAGGATAACTGTGTTTGAAGAACAGATAGAGCATTACGTAGCCGCGAGCACAGACGAGCGCCGCTGCCACCCACATGCTAGTTCCTGCCGGCCTACGCACCGACCGACCTATGTTGCCGCCCGTCATGACACACCCGCTTGAGACTCGCCCAGCTGTTGACGGTACCAACGATATGTGCGGCGCAAACCTTCTGCTAAGGAAGTCGTCGCCTTCCACCCCAATGCGGCGATACGGCTGGAATCCATCAACTTTCTCGGCATGCCGTCGGGCTTGGTGCGGTCCCAGCGTATGTCTCCCCGATAGCCGACCACCTCAGCAACCAGCGCGGCCAACTCGCCGATCGAAATTTCCTGACCAGCGCCGACATTCATGATCCTGGCATCGGAATATCGCTCCATCAAGAACAGACAGGCCTCCGCACAATCGTCGACATGCAGAAATTCCCGCTTCGGAGTACCCGACCCCCACAGCATCGGCACTGTCCCTTGCTCACGCGCGTCATGGAATCGCCGGAGTAACGCCGCCAGCACGTGAGCGGTTTGCAGATCGAAATTATCGTTCGGCCCGTAGAGGTTCGTCGGCATCGCTGCAATGAAGTCGCACCCATACTGCTGACGATACGCCTGACACATCTTGATACCGGCGATCTTCGCCACGGCATACCACTCATTGGTCGGCTCCAATGGACCGGTCAACAGGTACTCTTCCTTCATCGGCTGCGGCGAATCGCGCGGATAGATGCAGGACGATCCCAACAGCAGCAGTTTTTTAACGCCATGAACATATGCCTGATGAATCACGTTGGTCTGAATCGCCAGGTTGTCATAGATGAATTCGGCGGGGAATGTGCTGTTCGCCAGAATCCCTCCTACCTTCGCCGCGGCAAGAAACACGTAGTTTGGTTTGGCCTCCGAAAAAAACGCGGCGACAAGCCGATTGTCACGGAGATCCAATTCTTTGCTGGTCCGGAGGATCAGATTGTCATACCCACGAGCCGTGAGAGCTCGCACGATGGCCGATCCCGCCATTCCCCGATGTCCGGCAACATACATGCGCGCGTGTTTCTCGACCACCTAGGCCCCTTTCGATGCGGTCCCCTGCAATTTGAGCCGTTCGGCTTCCACATCCGCTTCAACCATCATGATTGCCAATCGATGGAAATCCACCGTCGGTTTCCATCCAAGCTGCCGCCGCGCTTTCGCCGGATCGCCGATCAGCAAATCGACCTCGGTCGGGCGGTAATACCGCGGATCGATGTTCACGTGACGATGCCAATCGAGCCCCAGGTGACCGAAGGCCACATCAAGGAACTCGCGGACGGTGTGAGTCTCACCGGTCGCCACGACATAATCGTCCGGCTGCCCCTGCTGCAGCATCAGCCACATGGCCTCAACATAGTCTCCAGCGTATCCCCAGTCCCGTTTCGCATCCAGATTGCCCAGGAACAACTCCTGCTGTACGCCCAGTTTGATCCGTGCCGCCGCCTTCGTGATCTTACGCGTGACGAATGTTTCACCCCGCCGGGGCGATTCATGGTTGAAGAGGATGCCGTTGCAGGCGAACAGGCCATAGGCCTCACGATAATTGACCGTGATCCAGTGGGCATAGACCTTCGCGGCGCCATAGGGACTGCGCGGATAAAACGGCGTGGTCTCCCGCTGCGGAACTTCCTGCACCTTCCCAAACATTTCACTCGACGAGGCCTGGTAAAACTTTGGTCGCAGCCCAGACTCACGAATCGCTTCCAACAATCGGACCGTACCCAGGCCCGTGATTTCCGCGGTGTATTCGGGAATATCGAAACTGACCCGGACATGACTCTGCGCGCCAAGATTGTAAATTTCGTCCGGCTGGACCGTTCGCAGGATTTTATTCAACGAACTGGCGTCATTCAGATCTCCGTAGACGAGATGAAGTTTGGCGCCCAAAGTGTGCGGATCCTGGTAAATGCCTTCGATCCTGGCCGTGTTGAAGGAACTCGACCGGCGAATGATCCCATACACGTCGTATCTCTTGGCCAGAAGAAATTCAGCCAGGTACGACCCATCTTGGCCGGTAATACC
>CABVRW010000018.1:0-19481 GCA_902500785.1 uncultured Nitrospira sp. | reverse complement strand
ATGTGCCAGGCTGCCCATGAACATATAGTCGAAGCAATTGCGCACCGCAAAGCCGATGACCGCCAGTCCGATGCCCGCAGCCAATACCGTGAACGGATCGCCCCGCCCTGCCGGCCAGGGAACCGGAATGAGTCGCCGCAGGAGGGCGACAAAGATCCAGAAAAAGCAGAAGAATGCGGGAAGGCCACTTCCCAGCGCTACCATGAGAAACGTGTTGTGCATGGCCGGAATGATGCGTTCGTGATCCGGAACCTGAGCCTGTCTCTCCAGCGAGTATTCAGGAAACTTTTTGACAAACGAATTATTTCCGTACCCGATCCCGACCACAGGATGCGTCGCCACCTCCCGCAAGCCGATGGCCCACACCGTCAACCTGGTATCAACCGTTTTGGCGGCCACGGTGTCGCGCTGAAACCCGGACTGAGAGGCAATCGTCAACCCCACTCCGGCCAAAGCGATCAATCCCAGCACGCCCAACGCCAGGCGCCGTCCACCGACCATCAGGGCGAACGCGAGCCCTTGCGCAGCATGGCCAAGCCATCCACCACGGGTGTAGGAAAAGAGCTGCGCGGCGACCGTGAGGACCAGAGCCAATAGCTGGGCTCCACGAATCCAGGCGACGCGCGCCAACACGACAAGGCTGCCGATGAGAGGGATCGTCATCACCATGTAGGTGCTGAGCCAGTTGTAGTCCGACCCGAAGGCATGGGCTCGGACATAACGATCCCTCCAGGTTCCACCTCTCTCCACGAAATCAACCAGAGCATAGACGGCAAGCACCGTACCGCTGAACGCCAATGCCCACAGGATTTGCCGCGGCAGGCTCGTTCGTCGGCAACGATCCAATACGAGCAGGGACCAATAAAAGACGCCCGCCTGCGCCACGAACTTTTTCCACTCGGCAAGACTGTAGCCCGGATCGGTCGCGAACGGAACCGTGCAGAGCACCCAGATCATGAACAGCCAGAGGGGAAGATCCAGCGGATTCTTGATCCATGGACTCACCCTCTCGATCCCGCACATGATCAGGGAGAGAACGATCAGAATAATGACGGCATGTTCCTGGAAACGAAAAAGGAGCGGAAAAAAACTCGAGCAGGCGACCGCGATCATGACATACCCCTGGAATCCCCAGAACAATGCATGACCGGGGGCACCACGTCCTCCAGTCAGGATAGGCCGGGCCACAGAGTCGACAGGTGGCGACCACTTGCGATTCATATCGTCAGCGCCGTTTCACGCTGAGGGAGACACCATTGGTCAGAGACATCGAGCACCGCCCCAACGGCTCGATCACTGCGGCTGAGACGGAGTCAGTATGACCGTTCATGGACCGGCACGCTCCTCTCTCAACGTGAATGACACCGAATCGGCATGTTTGTATGCGCGCGAGACATGAATCACCCGTGTACCAGCCTAATGGAGCAGGCTCGTACACAGGCTCGCGGCCTCGTTCGGCAGCATCGTTATGAGAGACAATCAGGAGGCGCTGCGGGATTGCAGTATAGAGAAATCTCAATGGTTGCACAAGAAAGGTGTCCCGCCGACACCATCAATTTAAGGCGCGTCGAAAACGGACATGTTGTTTGATGAGACACCGGAGGACGGGGCCAAGGCGAGCGACATTCTTAGGAGACTGCCGGCAGGGCTTTCATGAACCGCTGCAACCCATCTTGCCAGGACGGCATGCTGAACCCGAGCTGATGCAGACGGCCTGCGGATAACACGGAATAGGCGGGTCGCTTCGCCGGTCTCGGCATGTCGGCCGTCGTGATCGGCTCAACGGGAACTCGGCACCCGGACACCCGCACAATCTCTGTGGCAAATTCATGCCACGTGCAGTGTCCCGCGTTCGTCACATGCAGCACGCCTTGGGCCGGATGCGCCACTAGTTTTCCAATCATGGCCGCAAGATCCTCCGCAAAGGTCGGACAACCTCGCTGGTCGGCCACGACTTTCAAACAGGGACGCTCGGTCGCCAGGTGCAACATGGTCTTGACGAAATTCCTGCCGTGCAGACCATAGAGCCAGGCTGTACGCACGACCAGGGTGTTCTCACAGCAGGCCAGCGCCCGCTGTTCGCTCACCCACTTCGATTCGCCATAGGCACTGAGTGGATTGGCCGGATCGGTTTCGACGTAGGGACGAGTGCCTCGGCCGTCGAACACGTAGTCCGTAGAGAGAGCGATGAGCCTCGCCCCGACCTGCGCGGCCGCGCGGGCGACCCGCTCGGTCCCATCGGCATTCACCGCCATGGCCAGGGCCGGATTGCGCTCTGCCCCATCCACATCCGTGTGAGCACCCGCGTGGATGACGACATCAGGGGCCGCGTCAACGATGACACGTCCGCAATCCGGCTGCGTGAGGTCGAACGTGGGAAGATCGAGCAACGTCAGCTGATGCTCGCGCAACGTCTGCCGAAGATCCGTTCCCAGCTGCCCCTGCGCGCCGGTGATTACGATCCGCACGCCGTCCCCTGCTGCAACCGCTTCGCATACTGCTGCTGATAGTATTCCTTGAACTCTCCGGACTTGATCGTCCGCCACCAACTCTCATGCGTGCGATACCACTCGACCGTGTGCTTCAATCCCTCCTCGAACGGCACGAGCGGCGACCATCCCAATCCGCGCAACCGACTGCAATCGATCGAGTACCGGCGATCGTGCCCCGGACGATCCTGCACCAACCGAATCAGCGAGCGAGACTTTCCCAGCGTCGCCACGATCTGTTCGGCTACCGTGATATTCTCGCGCTCGTTCCCGCCGCCCACGTTGTAAATGGATCCCGGCTGACCATGTTCGAACACATGCTGGATCCCGGCCGCATGGTCGGACACCGACAACCAGTCCCGGCATTGTTTGCCGTCGCCGTACAACGGCAACGGCTCCCCATCGATCGCGTTCGTCACAAACAACGGGATAAACTTCTCCGGGTATTGATTCGGCCCATAGGTATTACTTCCACGCGTGATCAGCACAGGAAACCGGTAGGTCGTCCAATAACTCAGGACCAGCAGATCTCCGCCGGCCTTGCTGGCCGAATAGGGACTCCGCGGCTCCAGTCGGTCTTCTTCCTTGGAACTCCCCTGCTCGACACTGCCGTAGACCTCATCCGTGCTGACCTGCAGGAATCGCTGCACCCCCGCCTGGCGCGCCTCCTCCAACAGAATCCCCGTGCCCACGACATCCGTGCGGGCGAACGCCCCCGGATCGAGAATGGACCGATCGACATGCGTTTCCGCCGCGCAATTGATGATGCCCTCGATCTCATGTTCCCGCAGGAGGCCATGCACGACCTTCTGATCACCGATGTCGCCATGTATGAAGCGGTACTGCGGATGCCCGGCGAGATCGGCAAGATTCTCGAGATTGCCGGAATATTTCAGCGCATCGAGGTTCACGACCGAATGGCGACCGCTCTGGATCAAGCGACGCACCAGATGCGACCCAATAAAGCCGGCACCGCCTGTCACAAGAATACGCATTTAGAACTCCATCCTGTTCGCGCCGGTCCGGGCGACAAGTTCATTGGCCGCGAGCAGGGATTCGATCGTGCCCGCATCCGTCCACCAGCCCTCCAGAGGATCCCAGGTCAACTCTCCCGCCTGGATATAGGCATTGTTGACGTCCGTGATCTCTAGTTCGCCCCGCCCGGAGGGTTTCAGCGTTCTCGTGATCTCGAACACGCGGGCATCGTAAAAGTAGATACCGGTCACCGCGTAGGACGAGCGGGGATTGGCTGGTTTTTCCTCGATGCCCAGCACCCGGTTCCCGTCGAGCAGCGGGACCCCGAACCGTTGAGGGTCCTTCACTTCCTTGAGCAAAATCTTCGCGCCGGTCTTCTGCGCGCGGAACGCCTGTGTCGCCTGGGCAATATTGCCTTGAATCAAATTGTCGCCCAACACCACGCAGATCGGGCCTTCATCGGCGAAATGCTCTGCCAGCCGCAAGGCATCGGCTATGCCTCCCTCTCCCTGCTGGTAGGTATAACTGAGATGCTTGAGCCCAAATTCTTTCCCGTTTCCCAGCAACCGCAGGAAGTCTCCGGCGCTGTTGCCGCCCGTCACCAGCATGACTTCGGTGATACCGGCATTCACCAGCGTCTGGATCGGATAATAGATCATCGGCTTGTTATACACCGGCAGGAGATGTTTGTTCGTCACTTTGGTCAGGGGAAGCAGTCGAGAACCGAGGCCTCCCGCCAGTACGACACCTTTCATGCTTCACCCCCCAAGGTCACCAGATAGTTGGATCGAACAAACACGGTGTTCTCCGTCACGGACTCTTCTCGATGGACCGTCAATGACCTGGATCTTAGCGTTTTCCGCCGCGTTCAAACCAGAAAATTCCATCATGCCGCACGAGCGGGCGGCTATTCGTCTCGCATCGATCCGTTCCGGACGTGCAGGAGCATGGAGCCCTCCTGCGGCTAGTCTGGCTGTATCATGCCCACCACATGTTCCGCGAAGGGAAGAGAGCAGGTGAAGGCCGGCGACACGGCGTTGAGCACATGGGTGGACCGAGGCCCCGCTTCAATGACGAAATCGCTCAACAGCTCGGCCGTGCTCGTGTCGATCAATTGCGCGCGTATGCCGGGTTCTTTCCCCGGTAAGAGATCCGCCTTCTCGAATCCCACTCCCAATGCTTCCGCCTCACGAAAAAAACCGGTCCTCGTCAGCTTGCGCATCTCCGTCCAGGCAATCGAACGAAAATGATCCCGATTGCGGCCGAACAGCCGCATCAGATAAGCCAGCATCGTCAGGCTGTCTTTGATGGTCGCACCGGTCATGCCGCGATACTGTTCCCGTCCCAGCAACGGGAGCGCTGAGGGGCCGATCGTGACCTCCCCCTCCGGCCGCCGGGTAAAGTGCACGCCCAAAAATGGATTGCACAAATCCGGCACCGGATAAATATTGCCGCGGACCTGGAGCTTGGATGTGGGACGGAGCCGATAAAACTGTCCTCGAAAGGGCAAGATCCGGTACTGAAGGCCGACTCCATAGGCATGGGCAATGCGATCGGCATAGAGGCCGCCGCAATTCACGAGGTGCCGGTACCGTACCGGTCCTTCGCTGGTCTGCCCGGCATCTTCCCCCGCAGGCCCCTGCCAGGCGCAGCCGAATCGAAACCGCACCCCTTCGCGCAGGGCATCCGCCACCATCGCCTCCATCACTCGCTGCGGATTCACCACCGCCGTATCGCGCACATATAAGGCCTGGTCCAAGGTCTTCGCGCAGGGCTCCACCTCTCTCAAAGCCTGTTCATCGAGCAGACTGACGCGTACGCCATTGGCCTGAGCACGCGCATGCAACTCACGCAACGCGGGCAACTCCGCGGCGATCCGTGCAACGATCACCTTCCCATGGTCGTTCAATGGAATCGCTTTCTCCCGGCAATAGGCCCGCAGCCGCCGATTTCCCTCGACACAAAGCTTGGCCTTGAGGGTACCGGCCTTGTAATAGACGCCGGCGTGGAGCACGCCGCTGTTGCGACCGCTGGCATGTTCCCCCGCCGTCGATTCTTTTTCCAATACCAGCACGCCGGCGCCATGCTTCCGCCGGAGTTCCCTGGCGACGGCGACGCCGATCACTCCTGCTCCCACGATCAAGAAATCGTAGCTATCGTTCGCCATGCGGAACCTCGCCTCTCCAAATGGAACACTCACGGGGCCGTGACGGCAGACCAGCGAATGTACGAGGTGTCCGGCCGTCGACGTTCATGGCCCGACGGCCCGCTCGTAGACCGCCACCGTCTGCCTCGCCGTGCGATCCCACGCAAACTCCTTCGCCCTCGCCAAACCGCGCGCGCGGAGGGTGGCTTGCAGGTCCGGAGAGTCGAGCAGTCGAGCCAGGGCATCCGTTACCTGCCCGCTCTCACGCGGATCGATCAAGAGGGCGGCATCTCCCGCAACCTCAGGCAGGGACGCGGCGTTGGACGAGATCACGGGACAGCCGCAGCCCATGGCCTCCAGCACCGGCAGGCCAAACCCCTCATACAGCGAAGGGAAAACAAAGACCGTCGCTTGCTGATACCGGGCAATCAATTGCTCGTCCGACAGTAAACCGAGCAACTGCGTGTGTCGACCGATGCCAAGATGTTCGATCGCCGTACGAACATCCGCGCGTTTGCAGACGTCCCCCGCAAGGAGAAGGTCAAACCGACTACGTAGCCCCTCCGGAAGTTTCGCAAATCCTTCGATGAGACAGCCGACATTCTTGGTCGGATCGGATCCGGCGACGCAGAAGACGTAGGGCCGTCCTGCTGAGCGAGAAACCGCAGGCTGAAAGCGCGCGTGGTCCAGTCCCAACGGGGTCACGGTGACCTGTTCAGGACGGAGAGGCACATGGCTGAGTAGATCGCGCCGCGAATGTTCAGAGATGGTGATCACGTGATCGATTTTTTTCCAACGATCCCCGACCAGTCGTTGTTCGATACGACTATTCAGATTGGTACGGGCGCGGAGCTCAGGGAACAGCAGCGGTTTGACGTCGTGGATCGTCGAGACGAATGTCCCGCGCTTCCAGGCCACGCAGGAGTCATAAGGGAAATGCAACACATCGTACGGACCGACCATGAGCGGGGCAACCTGCTCCCAGAACCGGCGACGAAACAAGGGAAACCGAATCACGCGATACCGCATGTTCACACGCGCGGTGAACGGATGTTCCGCGTGGGGAAGCAGAATCTCATACTGATTCCGGTGATCGACACGCCCCAGTGCCTCAATCAGCTCCCGGGCATACCGCCCGATCCCGACGTTGAGATTCTTGAGATGCCATGCGGCAATAACGATCTTCACAATGCTGTGCTGAATCGATCCATGGTGGCGGAAACGCGACGACTTGGGTTCGAGCGACTCGGGGTGATGGCGGCACCGGCAACCGATCGCATCGAATCGGCGCGAATGGAACCACAGGCTACCCGTCAAGTCAAGGCGGGCCGAATGAACGTGGTGCGGACGGGAGACCTGCTAGGCCGGTTGACTGCTCTCTCCGCCTATGTTACCGATTGACGCCTTCAGGGAACTCATGATCGTGGCCCACGTCAACGTCGTCATTCCTGCGTACAACGGCACCTCCAGATTTCTGGAACAAGCCATCGATTCCGTGTTCGCGCAGACCTTTGCCGACTACGAAATCATCGTGGTGGACGATGCCTCTGCAGACGACACCGGTGCGCTGGTGCAACGCATCCCCCATGTCCGCTACGTGCGCCATGCGAAGAACAGCGGGCAAGCCGCCGCACGAAATACCGGAGCGAAACTGGCTCAAAGCCCCTACCTGGCGTTTCTCGACCAGGACGATGTGTGGGAACCCACATTTTTGGAGGCGACGCTGGGCGTTCTGGAACCTGCCACCCAGGCCGCCGCAGTCCATTGCGACGGCTATCAGGTCGACGAGCGCAACAACATTCTTGAATACGACGCCGCGATGAAACACACCGCCAGCGTGACGCAACTGCTCCGTGGCGGCCACGATGTCGCCACCTCCGGCTCGCTCTTCCGAAAGACATTCTTCGACGCGGTGGGAGGCTACGACGCCCGACTCTCGATCTGGGAAGACATCGATCTCGCCATCCGGCTCTACGGCCCGAATCGATTCATTCATCTCCCGAAACCGCTGTACCGCCACCGCCTCTACAGCCGCAATGCCTCGCGAGACATTCCCTCACTCCGGGCGCTGGAGGGTCGTCTCCGCTTTCTGGAAAAACACGCCGCGGCCTGCCTGCCAGGCACGGCTGAAAGCCAGGCACTGTCGAGTGATTGGGCCGTCTATTATGCGGATCTTGGAAAGCACCATCTGCGAGCCCGTGCGCGACCGGAGGCCAGAGCGGCCTTTCGCCGCTCCCTGCGGCACCAGCCGCTCAACTTCAAAACACTCTCCCGGCTCGTCCGGTCATACTTCGTGTAGAAGCACCCGAACGCACCACCGTGAACAAGTCCTCCGTCACATGGTGAGCGAGGTCGTATTGGCTGAAGAGTGCGGTGTTCACGCTTCCTCCGCACAATTCGCAGTCGACGGTTTCCATGCGTTCCTCAGGCTCTTTCGTGCAGAGGGTCTTACTGGGACTGCCTGCGCTGTTCATCGCGTAGCCGACCATGCGTCACGGCTTCAAGGTGCGGAGCCAGCGCGTATAGCCTCGAATCCGTAACGGAGCCTTGCGGATCGCCTGCCGATACTGTTGTCGCGCTTCACGCGATCGGCCGGCCCGTTCCGCTGCCGCCCCCTTCAGCAGAAAATAGTTCGCCCATTCCCGATCCAAGGCCGCTCGTTGCGCCGCCGACAGGGGAGAGAACCCCTCGAGACGCATCAGAAAGCGGTCGCGGCTGGCAAGGACGCGCTCTCGATGGGTCTGCTCATCGAAAGCCATGTCTCGATACCCGTGCCCCCGCTGCAGTTTGTGCACCAGCACCTGATCGATGCACTCGAAGCTGGTGACCCGAAACAGCCTGATCGTGAGGTCGGAATCTTCCGACCCGTACAGCTCGGGGTCCAAGCTGCCGATCTGATCGAGCACCGTCTTCCGGATCAGCAGTGTCGACGGCAACGCGACGTGCCCCCCGGCAAACGCCCGGACCATCGGCTCACGGCTGGACCGCGCCGACACGCGCTCTTCCACCGTCCCATCCTCAAAGCGCACCTCAAAGTCCGTATGGACCAACCCCACCTCCGGCCGGGCGCGCATAATCGCCAACTGGGCGGCGAGTTTGCCCGGCAACCATTCATCATCACAGTCCAACAGCGCAATGAATCGCCCCTGCGCGGCCGCGATGCCGTAATTTCGTGAACGGGCCGGCCCGCCGTGGCTGCGCTGAAACCAACGAATGCCCTCACTCTGCTCAAGTCGCCTCAACACCTCCTGCGTCCCGTCGGTCGATCCGTCATCCACCACGAGTATTTCCACGGCGTCCCGTCCCTGCGCCCGCACGCTGGCCACGGCCTTCGCCACGAACGGCGCGCCGTTAAACACCGGGATCACCACGCTCACGAGCTCGTCGCTCATGCTTCCGCTCCCGCCATCGTCCGCTCCAACATCCGGCTGGCCGCCGCAAATACCTCGTCGACGGTGATTTGCTGCATGCAACTGTCGTCGCCGCGCAAGCAGGTCGGATGGTAACAGGCACGGCAATCCAGGCCCTTGTAGATCACCTGGGCAGGGCCTCCACGCGGCCCCCAGCGTTGGGGATAGGTCGGCCCGAAGAGTGCCACCACCGGAGTTCCCATCGTAGCGGCAATATGCATGGCGCCGCCGTCGTTTCCCACAAACAAGGCGCAACGTTGCACCAACGCGGCGAACTGAAGGAGGGAAAACTTCCCCGCGATCACGGTGGGCGCACAGTGGGTCTTGCGGGCGATCTGCTCGGCGACCTCACGCTCTCGCTGATCGCCCCCCAGGAGGATCCGGCAGGCAAACTTGTCGGTGAGACGGTCCGCGAGCTGTGCGAATCGCTCATGCGGCCAGACCTTCAGCGAGTATCGCGCTCCCGGCTGCAGCAGCACCAACAGCGGAGCGCCCTGCGCCGACGAGAGACCGGCCTCCTGCAACCAGGCCTCCACGACCTGCTCCTCCTCCCATGAAGCGAACAATGCGGGCCTGTTCCCTTGCGGATCGAGCCCCAGGGCTCTGAGGGCGCAGAGGTCGTAGTCCACTCGATGTTGATCTATCGGGCGTGGTTTGGCCACCTGGCTGTACAGCAGCCCGCGCCAGCGATGTTCCGCATTGAATCCGATACGGACAGGTGCACCGGTGACAAGACTGATGAGTGCCGAGCGGTCGCCATCGGTCAGATCGATCACTCCGTCGAACCCCTGGCGCCGAAGCATGTGGACAAACCTCAGCTGGGCGTCCCAGGAGCCTTTCTCGAGACACAACACCTCGTTCACATCTGGATTATGGGCCAGCACCCCTTCTGTTCCGCGATTCACCAGCATCGTCAGACGTGCATGGGGAAACGCGGCACGCAACCCGCGCAACACCGGCGTCGACAACAACACGTCACCGATATGCCGCAACTTGATGATTAGGATATTCTCAAAATTCATGACGCCGATAGCCCTCAACCACAGAGCTCCCGATAGAGGGCACTGGTGCGCAATGCCGCATGCTGCCAGCTAAAGAGTCGGGCGCGTTCGAATCCTCGTTGGCGGAGCCTCTCGCGGAGTTCCTGATCGGACAACAGGGTCACCATCGCCTGGCCCAAAGCCTCGACATTGTCGGGCGCGACCAGCCATGCCGCGTCCCCAGCCACTTCTGGCAAAGACGACGTCGACGAGGTGATCGTCGGCGCGCCGCAGGCCATCGCCTCCAGGACCGGCATACCGAATCCCTCATACTGTGACGGAAAAACAAACAGGTCGGCGAAGGAATAGAACCGGCGCAGGTCATCACGATCAAGACGTCCCGTGCACCGCACGTCTTGTTCCAAGCCAAGCGACTGGGCCGTCGTCCGGTAACTCCCCTGTGGATGTTCCGCATCCCCAACCAGCACAATTGCCCGCCCGCCGAGCCGCGAGCGCGACCGCGCGACGGCCTCCAGAAAGACGCGGTGGTTTTTCCTTGGATCAGCCCCACCGACAAACAAAATGAATCCGGCTGACGGAATGGCCCAACGCGCCCGCAACTCCGCCAACACCTGTTCATCACGCACCGGAGCAAACTCCTCAGACACTCCGTTATGGATGACGACCACTCGTTCACGAGGAATTCCGTACAGGGCGTGGAGCTCCCCGGCCGAAAATTCCGATACCGTCACGACTCTCCGCGCCCGGTTGGCCGTGGCCCTCGCCCGCTTGGACGAGCCGGCTTGTCCGAAGACCTTCCGCGAATATTCCGGATAGCGGGCCAGCCAGAGGTCATGGATGGTGACGATACCCCCACACCGCCCCGTCGTATGCATCTTAAAATTCGGACCGTGATAGAGATCGAGACGGTCCCAGGCGCCCCGCCATGGCATCGGCCACCGCGGCGTCTCTACCCACCGCAGTCGATCATGCACCGGCCACCCAGCGAGGCGTCCTCCCTGCAGGGACCCGGGCCGGAGATACCCGACATACTCGATCGCGTGATCCACATCCAATAGAGCCCGAAGCAGGTGAAAGGTGTGCCAGCCGACGCCGCCCTTATCGCCCACGATTGATGCCGCGTCGATCCCGATACGCATCAGGCGAACGACACCTCCATCCACATCATGCCGGACAGGCGCGGCTCGATCATGGGTCCCGCCTGACGTTCAAGCGCTCCCAGGCCTTGGCGTATTTGACGAACGTGTGGAGGCCGGCAAACATCGCCACCACCAACCCGTGCACCCCGTCGCGATACCCGCCGCGCGAGAACAAAGTTTTGAGCATGGTACCAAGATGATGTGTCGCAATGACCCAGCCACTGACGTGGGTGACTCGCTTGAGTTTCTCTTCGGCACCCAAGGTCGTATACCGCATCATTTTGCGGATGTGATGGTTCACCGTGGGCATGCTGTAGTGGATGAACGGCTCCTGAAGACGCTCTCGCCGACCGCTGAGTGTGAAGTTTTCGTGCAGCCTGACCTCGTCATACCGCCCGGATGTTTTTCTGAACAGACGCAATTGATAGTCCGGATAGAGCCCGCCGCCCTGAATCCATTTTCCGTAAAAAACGTTCCGGCGGGGAATCTCATATCCTCCGATGTCAGCGGGCGGGACGGTCGCCAAAACCGTTTCAATTTCTCGCTGTAATCCCTCGGTGACCCGTTCATCGGCGTCCACCACGAGAATCCACTCCGCACCAGCCTGATCGATGCCGAAATTTTTTTGCGGCCCATACCCCGGCCATGAGCGGACAAACACCCGCGACGTATAGCGCTTCGCCAATTCAACGGTCCGATCCCCGCTCTCGGCGTCCACCACGATGAGCTCGTCGGCCCAGCGCACGGACTCGAGACAGTCGGCGATATTCTTTTCTTCGTCCTTGGTAATGACCACTGCGGCAATCGTCATCGTCCTGCGCCCAGCCCGATCGTGAACGGCCTTCACCCTGATTCCGTATGAGTTTCGAGAACTGCGACCACCATTGCCGAGACCCCGCCCCGACAAGCCTGACAGCGAGCGGGCTAGCCCTGCTTCACCGGCGCGATCTGATTGCTCTCCGGCGCCGCCTGGCCTTGCAATTCCCAAAAACGCGCGTACTTGATGAACGTGTAGTAGGCATAGAGCCCGGACAAGATGAGGCCCGGCACACCATCCAGACAGCCTTTTCGTCCGACGTACATTTTCAGAAACGTGAAACAAGGATGCGACAGGAGTTGATGCCAGGAAAAGGAACGCCCCTGCTCGACCATCCGTCGCGCCATGAGGTCTGAGTAGCGCTCCTGCTTCGCGAGAAAATGGTCGATGTCTCGAAACGGGTATTGTAACGCGGTGGCGGTGAGGTACCCGATTCGTCCATCCACATCGAAACTCTCATGAACGAGTTCGTCCCGATAACGCAACCGGCTCTTGCGAAACAATTGCGGCTGCCGGTAGTCGGGAAACCAGCCGCAATGTTTGATCCATCGCCCAAGAAAGTAATTCTTCCGCGGAACGAAATACGCCTCGGCTTCGGGACCGGCATCCAGCACCAGCCTGATTTCGTCGCGCAACTCCGGGGTGGCCCGCTCATCCGTATCCAGGCTGAAGACCCAGTCGTGCGCGGCGTGGGCGAGGGCCTCGTTCCGCAGACGGCCAAACCCGTGGAATTCATGTTGATAGACCTTGTCCGTGAATTCACGGCTGATCCGCGCCGTGGCGTCGGTGCTGTGAGAATCCACGACGATGATTTCATCCGCCCAGGTGATGGACTCCAGACAAGCCCGCATATTGGGCTCATCATTGAAGGCAATGACCACGGCCGACACCGGTAGTTGATTCACAGCGACAGGTCCCTTTCGAAACGCATGTCCAAAGAGCTCCGGTCACTCATCCGTCTCAACCGAGGCCCGAACTCCCGCCAGGACCACAGGCGATTGGAATCGAGCGCCACATTCGCCACGTCGTACAGAGCCATCAACTCCCCGTCACGCACGGCGGACAGTCGCCGCCGCCCTGACTCGTCCTCCGGAATCACTTCGAACCCGAGCGTGACGGCTTGAAACGTCTCGGTCGAGAACGAATACAACAACAGCCCTTCCGGGCTGGCCAGTCCCACCAGATTATCGTAGACACTGGTGAGATACGCCACCTGGTTCGGCAGACAATCCCGGACCAGCAGACAGGTCAGGTCATGTCCGGCGAACGCCCCCACCGCCGGCAGCAATCCGTTCAACGCAAGCAGAGTCGGAGCGATATCCACCTGACTCGCGATGGACGAGACACTCCGGGGGCGATAGGTAGCCGTAGTGCGCAATGACTCATCCATCCAGATAAACAACGGTGACGCAAAATGACCGGCCTTTCGCTCGACATCGGTGCTTCCGACCGGTTCGTGTCGACCATGATCGCCCAAGACGACGACGACCGTATTGCGCAGCAGGCCTTCTCGTACGAGCCTGGAAAACACCCGCTCGAATTCGAGATCAGTGTACCGCAGGGCGGACACGTATTTGTCCTGCACCTGCTGCTGGAGGAGACGAACGTCCGGATGGGTCAAGGGCGCGGCAAAGGGATGGTGCGTCGACAACGTAAGGGTCGCGAGAAAAAACGGCGTGGCGGCCGCCTGACGCTGCTTGATGCGCTCATACCAGAGATCGAAAAGAGCCCCATCGACTATCCCGAGACCCGCCCGTTCCGCATCGGAAGGGAAATCTCCTTCGTCGAAGAGCTGCTGCAGACCATTGCGGGCCACAAACGTTTGGAGGCGATTCAAATCCCGATGTTGCCCGATCACCATTTCCGTATGATACCCCTGGCGCTGGAGAAGGGACGGCAGGCAGAGGTAGTCATGGGCATACCGCGTTTTCATTGCGGCCGCCCCCTGCCGCGGAAACGTGCTGCAGAGGGTCGCAAACAGTCCCCGGGACGTCTGGACGCCGTTGGAGAAAAAGTTCTCGAAATAGACGCTGTCCTGCTTCAAGCGATCCAGAAAGGGAGTCCCCTTCACCTCGCCATAGGTCTGTCCGAGATACCGGCGATCCAAGCCTTCCAGAAACACCACGACGATGTTGGCCGGCTGTGCGAGCCGGACGCCGTCCGGGTCGGTCGTGAGGGTCCGCACGAACGGATACCGGGCATCGATGAAGGCGTCGGCGGGCGCCAGCAACTGTTGCACGGTCTGAACCGCCAACTCATAAGGCATGGCCTCGGCATTCGCCCGCCGTTCCATCGTCCCGCGTGAGACCATCGCCACTCGCAACGCCTCGGCCGCGAATAAGACCGGATTCTGCGCCAGCGTGTAATAGACCATGCTCCCGATCGCCGCGATCCGGATCCCATAGGGGCCCGAATGGTGGAATCCCGCTCCTCCGGCCACCAGCGCCATCAGAAGGAGCGCATTGGCCTGAAACCCAGAACCTGACCGCCAGCAGGCAAGTGCCGGAACAACGGCGAGCGAGAAACTCCACCACCACAGCCCCATGGCGACAGCCTGGATGCCTAGGAACAGCGCCAGCCGCCACGCCCATTTTCCCCCCGCTTCCAACTCGGCACCGGTTTGCTTCATGGCCTGCACATTGGTCGTGTCCGGCATGGCCGCAGGCGCAAAGAGATCACCGATATACTCGAGAAACACAAAGTCCATATGCTGTCGATTGAACCCGTAATACCCCATATCCACGCAGAGGAGCACAAACAGGAGCAGCCCGGCCGAAGCACAACCCACGTGTAAGCCGCGGCGGAATGAGTGGGCCAGAAGGGGCGAGGATTGTCGCAGGCCAGCCCACCTGTGCCTGAGCAGGGTCCACAGTCCGGCCCCCACTCCGGCTAGGACCAGGGCGAAGGTGGCGGTAATGAAATCCCCTCGCACGCCCACGACGAAGGTCTTGAAGAGCAGCGATAGGCTCGGAGTTTCTTGCTCAAGCGCGTCGCGCAGCAGAAACACCCGTTCCGCCATTTGCATGACGACGAACAGAATCCACCAAAAGATCACTGCTTTGCGGATCGACGACCCCACCTCGGTCCATCGTTTCATCATGACGCGGTCACCCGTCGATAGACCCGTTCCAATTCATCCACCATCCGATCGATCGAATAGAACTGTTCCACCGTCTGACGGCCACGTCGTCCCATCGCCGCCCGAAGCCCGGGATCGGTCAGCAGGCGGCCGATTCGGTCTGCCAACGCGTCAGGATCCCGCGGCGGCACGATAAAACCTGACTCCCCGTCGGTCAAGACATCGGGAATCGATCCGGTGGTCGTCGAAACAACCGGCAACCCGATCGCCAATGCCTGCATCAACACCTGCGGAATGGTGTCGCCTTCGACCGTGGGAATCACGAAGAGATTCAACGAGCGGAACACATCCAGGAGGTCATCGCGAAATCCCAATAGTCGGACGTCGGCCGTCACGCCGAGGCGCTCGATCTGCGCGCGGATGTTCTGCTCCTCCGGCCCTTCGCCCACGATGAGAAACGCGACCGCCTGATGCTGTTTCAGCACCTTCGCGGCCGCCTCCACGAAATAACGGTGGCCTTTGTAATCCCGCAGATACGAAATGATCCCGACAAGCAAGTGCCCCGGAGGAATCCCGAGCTCGGACCGGATATCCTGCCTGGGTTTCGCGGGAGAAAAGTGCTCCACATCCAGCCCGATCGGAAACGCAGCCACCCGGTCCGGCGCCAACCCGTCCCGCTGGATGAGGTCTTGTCGGTTCCGTTCTCCGCCGGTCACGATCACCATGTCGAACAGGCGCCGATACAGCACATGGGTGGCGGCATTGTTGTTGAGCGGGGCCGAGATATGCCGCGTGCGAATAACCTTGGGGCGCGGAGTAAGCAAACGTGCCGACAACGCCGCAATCCAGCTATCACGCGAACTGTTGACGTGGACGATAGCGGGGCGCTCCCGCTTGAGCAACGCGCGAAAGGCCAGGATCGACAGCGGCAGGCGCCATTGCCGCATGACGAACGGCTCGACCGGAAGCCCGCGCTCCAGGGCCATGGCCATGATGGGGCTGCGCGGCTCCAACACCAACCGTAGGCGATGGCCGCGTTTCACCAACCGCTCCGCATGCAGCAGCACGGCCAGTTCCTGCCCACCGACCGCTGTGCTGGATTCCGCAATGAGAATATTCACGATGATCCTGGCCTGCGTGATCGCGTCAGTTGCTGCTCGACCGCGGAAACGACCTGCTCCGGGCGCACCCCTGTCAGACATTCGAGGACCACAGCGCGGGCGCAATCCCGACGAAAACAGGGGCGGCATTCCACCGCATGCGACAAGACGACATGCCCCTTGCCATAGGGACCCGTTTTGACCGGATCCGTCGGGCCAAACAGCGCGACGACCGGCGTGCCCACGGCCGCCGCGATGTGCATCGGGCCGGAATCGTTCGTGACCAACACGGCCGCGCGGCCCAACAAACCGGGGAGCAAGCCTACAGGGGTCTGTCCCGTGAGATCAATCGCTTTCGTACGCATGCGCGCCGTCACCGCAAGAGATTCCGGCCGTTCGGCAGGCCCGCCGATCAGGACGATCGGCAGCGCATGCACCTGAGCGAGCCGGTCCGCAGCCTCCGCAAAATACTGCGGGGGCCAACGTTTCGTCTCCCAGCGCGCGGAGACGTTCATCGCAATCCACGACTGCGGCGACGCGACTCCCGCTCGAGCCAGAATGGTCTCCACCGCTTGCCGGTCCTCGGGGCGATCGATAAATTCGAACAGCGGCTCCGCTGGACGTGCCGCGCCCAGCGCCTCCGCGACCAACAGGTACCGATCGACCGCATGCATGGGCGCAGTGGGAACCTCGACCCGCTGGGTATAGAACCACCGGCTGCCCTCCCGCGCGTTGGCAAACCCGATCCGCCGGCCACAGCCGGTCAAGCGGGCCATCGCCCCGCTCCTGAACAGTCCCTGTAAATCGACGACCAGATCGAAGCCGGCCGCGCGAAGATCTGGCACCCGTCCCATCCAGCCCATCAACCCCTGGTCCACCGCGCAGACGTGATCAACCCCGGCAATGACTTCCACCAACGGCGCCCATGGTCGCTTCACCAGCCAGGTGACCGTGGCCTGCGGGTATCTCGCGCGCAAGGCGGACAGAGCCGGCATCGCGTGCACGATGTCGCCTAGCGAACTCGGTTTGATCAGCAGAAGTCGGCGTACGGGGTCGGTCATTCGGCCACCAGAGATGATCAGCGCGGCGCGGTGGCGGACGGCCTGCGCGTCGCATGGACGACGATCCACTCAACCGCCCGTGACAAGCCATCGGCCACATGGTCCGGCGACAGACCGCGCGCCGTCAAATCGGCCAAGGCCTCCGCCCCGGACGGTCCGGTCATGACCAGGAGACTGTGCGCCCCCACCTGTTTGGCCAATTCCACATCGCGGATGCTGTCTCCGATGACATAGGCGCGGCTCAGATCCACCTGCAATTCGGCCAAGGCCCGATCGATCATGCCCCGGGCCGGCTTGCGGCAGTTGCATCGATCATCAGGATGATGGGGACAAAAATACAGCCCGTCGAGCGTCACCCCGTCTTCAGCCAGCGCCAGTCGCAACTTGTTATGAATGGCTTCAAGATCCTTTGAAGTGAAATATCCTCGTCCCAGCCCGGACTGGTTGGTGACCACCACCAGGCGCGCGCCGGCCTGTTTCAGCCTGGCCAGCGCTGCGCCGACGCCAGGTAGGACCGTAAAGTCCTCGGGAGACTTCACGTAGCCCGTATCGACATTCAATGTGCCGTCACGATCAAGAAATACGGTCACCCCCGCCAGCGACGGCGAGGAGACGCTCGATGACAGGGGCTCCGGTTCGACGACGGAAGCAGGAGCCGCCAGCGGCAAATGCCGCACAGCCGCGCCGTACACCTGCTCCACCGTCACCTCGGTCATACAACGGTGATCGATGGGACATTCCCGCAACAGACAGGGGGCGCAGGAGACCGGCTGCCGGACCAACTGGGCATCGGCGTGAAACGGCGACGTCGTCTGCCAGTCGGTCGGGCCAAAGACTGCCACCAACGGAACCTTGAAGGCGGCCGCCACATGCATCGGCCCGGTGTCGTTCGTCAGGAACAACTGGCAACGCTTGACCAACGCCATCAATTCTCGCACCGTAGTCTGGCCGGAACAGACGACCGTGCGGGTCTTGATCTGGTCGGCGATGGCTGTTCCCAACTGCTCCTCCCCCTTGGCTCCCACGATGGCCACGCCGACTCTGGCGCCAGATCGGCCCTGCGCATCCTTGACCACACGATTGACGACCTCGGCATACCGATCCGGCAGCCATCGCTTGGCATGGCCATAGGTCGACCCCGGGTTCACTCCGATGACCAGATCCGACGCGCCGATCCCGGCATCAGCCAGCCGCTTGGCGATCACTGCCGATTCGTCCGGCGTGACAAACAGGCGCGGCGCGGGCGCCGGCCCCTGGCCTCCCAAGGGCTTCAGGAGATCCCAATAATACTCGACCTGATGGCGTTGCGCGGTGCGTGACGGCACGGTCACCGGATCGGTCAGCAGGAGACTCCGTCCGTCCGTCGCATACCCGAATCGTCGTGGGATGCCGGCCAAAAACCCGATCAGCGCCGCCTCAAACGCATTCTGAAACAGGATGGCGAGATCGAATCGGTGACGGCGCAACACCCCGGCGAGCGTCCATTTTCCGATCAGTCCCGCATGGCGGCCCCGGTCGTCATACACCAGCGTCCGATTCACCGCGGGATGCTGTGCCAGCAGGTCTGCGATGGCAGGCTTGACCAGCAGAGTGATGTCGGCCCGTGGAAATAGCGTGCGCACCTGGCTCAAGGCCGGTTCGCACATGACGGCATCGCCCAGCCAGTTGGGACCGCGGACGACGAGGCGACGAATATCCTCCTTACGCATGGCCGTCCGTCCTTGCCTGTGGCGGATCGAGGCGCAGCAACTGCTCCAACTGCTCCTGCCCCGACACAATCTCGGTGCGCAGTCGAACGGCCCAGCAGACCTCTTCGGGTGCCAGCAACGGCGCCACCTTGTCGGCATCTTTCTCTGTCGTCACCAACAGATCGGCGCCACCGGCTTTCGCCTTGGCTCGAATAGTCTCCATCATCTCTCGGGTATAGTGCACATGATCGGGAAATGCCAGCAGCTCAATCACGGTGAGACCCAATTTCTCCACCAACGCGTGAAACGACTCGGCATTGCCGATTCCGCTGAAGATCATCGCCGATCGACCGTGAAACGCTTCCAGAGACCGCCGTTCATCAGTTCCCACACGGCGGTACTCCTCCGCCTGAAATCCCACTCGAACCGGCGGCGGAAGCGAGCCGCACGCCTGCAGTAACGGACCCCACACGGCCCCCCCCTCATGCGCCTCATCAACCCGGGTAATCAGAACGGCCGAGGCACGCGCCGCCGCCGAGAGGGGCTCCCGTAAACGCCCGATCGGCAATGCCGCCT
>CABVRW010000017.1 GCA_902500785.1 uncultured Nitrospira sp. | reverse complement strand
AGCGGTTTCCTAAACCGCGGGTCGCACGTTCAATTCGTGTCGGGGGCACCATCCACACCCAGCCTCCATTGAGCTGTACTCAACTGCGCCTACAGTCGCGATTGTTGAGAGGTTCTGTGCGGTTCAGAATCTCTCCGATACCTCTTGCTCGGTCCGGCCCGTCACGCATGACCTGAGGTGCCTTCCCGTGGTTTTCTGCCGGTCTCCCCAAGTCACCAATGATACGGAGATCAAGTGATACGGAGATCAAGCGGCGCACCGCGCTTCCATCAAAACCGGAGCGAGGACTCGACCAGCACCTGCCTTTCGCACGACCACCCTTAGGCCTTCCGGCTCAGCGCAAAATGTTGCCATTGCACAGTTCTTTGCGCCGGTTCTCGACTCACATCCGGAACGCTTTTGTGTTGAGTCGCTAACGTCGCATAAATAATCAATGGGTTACGACCTGGCCGCAGATCGGTACCAAGATTGCAATGGATGCTCCACATCACAAAGGAGTCCACATCATGATTGAGTTTCCGTTGATCCTAATCGGTTATGCACTTCTTCCCCTCGTCGCCATCCAGATCATGATCAGGGCCGACCGACCCAAACAGACGGGCGACCAGAACGGCTTTCCTCAGGTCGAGATCGTGTAAGCGTGCGGCGGTTCTGTTGATCATGAATGGAACCGCCGCCTTTCCTACGACCCGGCCAGTCCAGGCCTGTTCCACTCTCCCCTGCCCTGTTCTCATCACCCTGCAACGTTCCGATGGAACGGGTCGGCTCATCGACAATTCCTCGCAGACTGCGGCAACGATCGATTGTTGCCTCATCGGCTGCATTCAGCTCACGTGTCGTGTCGCCATCAAGCGAGTCCGCAGAAGGCAGCACAACGCCAGCCTCTTAGTCCGTCGTTCATCTCGGTACAGCTCAGTTGCAATCCCTGACTAGGTACGCGTTACGATTCACGGAGGCAGAGAACGCTGCTGGCCGACTATATCTACATCTCGCCATGGATGAATCACATAAGTAAGGCTATGGCGGCCATGTCGCGGTCGGATATTCGAAGCACCTCGACGAATACAGCAGACGTAGGTAGAATTGTTCATGTATACTATCGATAATTGACCAATGCATTCGACTGCACGCCGTGACGGCCCGCAGCAACTTCTTGTCGTAAGAGTCCCATGAAGCCGGCGAATCTGTTCCTGTATTTGTCGATACTCTTCCTGGCAACAGCCGGTTGCCATGGGTATGCGTTTGTCGAAACCCCGACGACGGATGGCTTCCACTCAAAACTCCCCGCCCCATACACTCGCGCCGTTGTCTGGGGTGGTCGTCCCGACACGGTCCAGAGTGCGAGTACCTGGTTGCTCAAAAAGGGCATTCTCGTCGTGGACCAGACGAAAGTGCTGCAGGCGGCGGCTGACCAGAAAGTAAGTCTCACCGGCTATCAGTACCTTGAAACAGACGTGCTGCGAATGGCCAAACTCGTAGGCGCGCGGCTGGTGGTGTTTAGCAATGCCGAGATAGGAACCTGGGAGGCGCTCGATTGGAGTACCGGCTTCCCTCACAGCCAACGGGTCTATTCCGCCACAATTGCCCTCAGGGCCGTCGATGTCAATACCGGCGAAATTGAATGGAGCGGCAAGGCTCAATCGACTGAACGGTTCGGCAATATCGAAGAAGGCATCAGCCTCCTGACCTGCCATGCCCTCGCAACGGCCTGGGGCATACGCAACCCTGGTGCCGTCGCGCCGGAAAACATTTGCCCACCGGGGTCCGGGCTCATGACCAGCGAAGTAACCTCTTCTAAGCCCCTGGCTACCCCGGCCGCATCCAGTAGAGATAGTTCAACCAGCTCGACGAATTACTAGTCATCTCCCTGCCGATCCGTCCACAAATCCTTGTACCTACGGTTTGCTCCTGCCCCTGGGGGCACACCCGATAGGATCCCCTTCCGCTCCTCCAACGCGCAAACTCGCTCTTTTATCGATTTTTTCAACCCGCGCGCTATACTCAACACTGCCGTTCCACAATGGGCGTTCGCCTTGCACCCCTATGGTCCATTATCTTGCCGCCGCGCTCCTGAGCCTCATCGCGGCCTCAATGGTAAGCGCCGCTGAGAATCGCCCATTTTGGACAGAGCAAGCGCTGTTTCACTTTGGCGACGAGGTATTTTTTACCGGACGATCTTCTTGCGCCCCGAACGTAGAAGAGGGACGTCAACGTGCCTACATCGCCGCCGTCCAAGAGGTCAAGAACTTCACACGTACCCAGGAAATCGGAGGATTTCCGATGGACACACAAATGATTTTCGAAGACTTGCGTCCCGCCGACTGCGCGCAAGGACTCGTCACGGTGTGGCGATTGCTGCGCGTGCCTCGCCCCACCCTGGAATCGCTCACCAGACGCACCAATCCCGGTACGCAGAAAGACATTTCCCCGATCGTGGCACAAATCACGGCGATCCGAAATCTGACGCCGCGCGTCGGCATGCTGCGTGACGAGATCTGGAACCGATACGGCCTCCCCCGATCTATCTGGGCGCGTCCCGATCAGGGAGAACTGATCTGGGATTACTCTCAATTCGGCTTGACCATTGTGTTCAATCAGGACGATGTGTTGACGCGCTGGCGATTGAATGG
The DNA here is from genome assembly GCA_902500785.1 of uncultured Nitrospira sp. Taxonomy (GTDB): domain Bacteria; phylum Nitrospirota; class Nitrospiria; order Nitrospirales; family Nitrospiraceae; genus Nitrospira_A. The sequence continues at coordinate 60,672 of CABVRW010000017.1, read as the reverse complement.
CCCACATCCACGCTCTAGCGAGGACAACTCACTAACACCGCGACAGGCCACACCGACAGGCAAGGATCTTCCGACTATCGACCTCACGGTCCGCCTCCAACAACTCGAAGAACAACAAGACCTCGATCGGCGGCGCCAGGCCCAGCGCTATTGCACCGTGCGCTTCGCAGAAGTCCCTGAATCCTTACGTCCCAAACCAGGCAGTTGCGAACAACGTGAATACGAACGGCTGAAGGAGCAACAGCGTCCCTTCTAAGGCTGCGGGACACAGGCCCAGGCCCCGCCACAGAGGAGTTCACCATGGCCCCCGACAGAATACCACTCGCGACAATCTTGATAGTCGACGACGATCCCACCACGCTGCTCGTAGGGAGCAAGCCCTTACGGGATGCCGGCTACACGGTTCTCCAGGCGCCGGGCAGCGCCGAAGGCCTCAGACTCTCTGCCGAACACCCCAAACCGATACATCTCATCATCGCCGATGTCTTCCTCCCTCCACCCGGCTTTCAACTCTCCGTCGAGAAGAACCCCTATCCCCGTGTGAACGGCCTCGACATGGTTGAGCGGCTCATCCAAGACAAGCGAGAGATCCGCGTCATACTCATGTCCGGCAGCCCCGGCCCTGAGTTACAGAGTCGAGGCATGGTGCGAGAGGGATTGCCGTTTCTCAAAAAGCCTTTTACCAGCGAAGCGCTGCTGTCGCTTGTGCGACAGGTTTTAGCGGGGCCTCCTGCCACTCCCGATCAAAAGAGCGCGACTCGATCCGGTAATGGTGACGTTGAGTGGGTTGACTGAAGACCCTCACTACCTGCGTCTCTCTCGTTGCCTAACGGACGCAAGCGAGGGATTTCTTGTCAGGCAACATCCTCTCGGATAGACTTTCTCCACAGGGGTACCGGACACATGGCACGAGCAAAAGCCAGCGACCCGCAGCGCAGTCGATCGAAACCGAATCCCGCAGAAGAACTCAACCGCGGCATCACCACGCTGCGCGAACTGAGCACACAAATCGACGACCTCAGCCAGGATGGATTCCCCTACCGTGAAGCGGTCCGAGCGAGAACCGAGCTCTCTTTTCGTGAAACGATTCGGCGGCTGTTCGGCGAAAAGTCACCGGAATATCAAGCGCATAAGAATCACAAGCTCCGAATCGGCAGTCGCACGGAGTCCGCACAGAGCACGACACTGGTCAAGGACTTGATTGTCGCCCTGGAGAATCAGAAAGCCGACCTCCTAGGCCTCAAACCAAACGAACCACCTGCGCCGCCATCAACGACTCCGAATCGCTCCATGCTAAAGCCGGTTTCCCCGATCCAGCCTTCCGATCCAATCGCACGCCCCAACGCTCAGAACGCCCCCCCCCTCGCCGCTGTGACCATGACCAGCACACCGATGACCGTCTCGGTAGCAATGACGACGAACCTCAGCCAGATCACACAGGCCATGGCTCCGATCGTCCTGACGACACCAGTCGCCGCGACGACAGCCCCAATGCCGCCTGCGCCGGAGACTGCACCTCAACCGATTCGCGAAACATCAATCCAGCGCGCGCCACAGCCACCGTCATCCCTTCCGCTGAGCCCCGTGATGGCTAATGCCGCCGTGGTCGCGGTTGAGAAAATCGTGCCACTTCAGAGTCCAACACCCTCGTTGCCCGCAGAACCTGCTCTCCCCCCTCCATCCACAAATACCGCATCACTGCCGGACCTGACAGCGCGTCCGGTGGTCACCACAGCCGCAAGTCCGACAACGGCACCACTACGGACACCCGTTCCATCGGGAACCATCCCTCCTCTACCGAGAGTGACTCCGAGGCCTGCAAATATACCCGCGTCTCCCATTGAGCCGCCTCCACCAGTCCAACCGACTTCGAATTCGATCGACGCGCCGGCGCCCACACCGGCCCTAGCCACCACCATTGCACTTGCGCCGATTCCAGTCATACCCGCGCCTGCAGAGGAAAAACAGCAGCACAACGATCTCCCCGGCCCTCGCGAGATTCCAACTACGCGGTCTATCCCGGAAGCACCTCTTCCGTCCGCTGCCGGCATGGAGTCCCAACCAGATCCGCCCGTCGCACCCGTCGTCACAGCACCAACAACGGCGACGGTGCTCGCAGCACCCAGGAATTCGAGCATGAATAGCAGCCAATCAGAGACCACAACGCTCGAGATCCTCCGGAGAATGTGTGCCAGATTCCACCTGGTGGCGCGACAACTTCGTTTGCGAAAGGAATATCGACCGACGCTGGAAATCACCGATGAGCAGGATCTGCAGGACCTGTTCTACGCCCTCCTCCGCTTGCAATTCGATGAGGTTGGAACAGAAGAGTGGGCCCCGGTATACGCCGACGGCGCCCATCGGACCAGCTATCTTCTCGACTGGGACAAAACGGTGGTCGTCGTCAAACAAACCCGTTCAGGGTTGACCACCAGAGATATCGCCGAGCAAGTCACGGCAGACAGCGCCCGCTATTCCACGCGCCCACACGGAGCCACCCTGTTATGCTTTATCTACGATCCTGACGGCCGAGTGGGAAACCCTCGCGGGCTGGAGGTCGACCTGTCAACCGTCAGCGACGTGTATCGCGTGGAAGTCATCGTGGCACCGAAGTAGTCCGACGCGCCGGCGTCCAATCTGTCCACGCGCGGGGCGTTCTGTTGACTTCATCCGGAGCAATCCGCTAGGTTTCGATTCGTGGGCAGGCATTGCGGTTGCGCCACACCACCTCACGGGAGATCCCCTGCATGTCCGACCGAGCCTACGTGTTGATCACCGTTCATCCCGGCCAAACCGCCGATGTCGTGAAGGCCCTGGGGGACATTAAGGAAATCAAACAAATCGATCCCTGCTGGGGAAAGCCGGACATCTTCACGATCGTCGAAATTCCCCATCAGGACGCGTTGACCCAACTCGTGCTCGCAAAGATTCATGCCATTCCCGGTGTCGATCAGACGGACACCCATCTGGTCTATCGCCTTCAGGAAGGCAAGCCAAAATGAACGCGTGTCTCGCGCGTATCATAGCCGTGGTCGTCCTCACAGCGGGCACTGGGTGCGCGGGAGGCCCACCCGCTCCTGAGCCCGATGTGATGGAGGTGACACTCCCGGTTCCCGCCGAGCAGGTCAGAACGGCGCTGGCCGATGTCCTGACGCAAGGAGGCTATACGGTCGAGCAGGATGATGCCGGCAATATCACGACCGGAATGCGGCAGGAAATCAGGAGCCCATGGAACGGACTGTTGCGCTGGAGATTCGGCGTAGGCAAGAGCCGGGTGGAGGCACGGGTGGTCCCGCAAGACGACCAGACTGCGCGGGTACGCCTGCAGGTGTTTCATCGCGGGAAGGACGGGCTCTTCGACTCATGGGAGGATGCGGAGACGCCCCTGCCGCAGAGTGCCGCGAATGAGATTCGCCTCATCAAGAACGCGCTTCGATTATTGTAGGGCCGATCTACTTTTCCTCGGTCTCCTCGCCGAAATCCAACCCGAACCGCTCCGCCATCCGATACAACGTACGCCGATCGATTCCCAGTATCTTCGCTGCCTTGACCTTGTTGCCCCGCGTCTCTTTGAGCACACGGGCCAGATGCCGCTTCTCGACCTCATCTAAGGTCAACAGCGCGTCCTGATCCGCGCCGGCCGAGACTCCCTTGAGCGTCTCTGCCGAATCCGACCCACCCCTGATCGACTCCGGAAGATCGTCGGGTAGCAAGAGCGGGCCGTGGCTGAGCGAGACCGCCCGTTCCACGGCATTTTCCAGTTCACGGACGTTCCCCGGCCAGTGATAACGCTTGAGCAGCGCCATTGTTTCCGGCAAAAATCCCCTCACGTGCAACGATTGCTTGGCGTATTTTTGCAAGAAATGATGTGCGAGCATCGTAATGTCCTCACGTCGCTCGGCCAGTGACGGAAGGGCAATCCGCACCACGTTGAGACGATAGTACAAGTCGTCGCGGAACTTGCTCTCCTTGACCAGTGTGGCCAGATCGCGATTGGTGGCGGCAATGATTCGCACATCGACCTTCACCGAGGAGGTACTGCCGACACGTCGCACCTCTTGCTCCTGCATCACCCGCAAGAGCTTCACCTGGAGTGACTGGCCGAGATCGCCGATCTCATCGAGAAACAAGGTCCCCCCATTGGCGGCCTCGAACAGTCCCGCTTTCGCCCCCACGGCTCCCGTAAAGGCGCCCTTCTCATAGCCGAACATTTCCGACTCAAGCAGATGATCGGGTAATGCGCCGCAGTTGACGGGAATGAACGGTTTGTCGCGCCGCGGACTGTTTAAATGCACGGCCCGCGCAATCAGCTCTTTTCCCGTTCCGCTCTCCCCTTCGATCAGCACCGTGCTCCGCCCCTCGGAAACCCGGGCCACCAGCTTATAGACTTCCAACATCGCCGGGCTGCTGCCGACCAACTGAGACCAAGGTTCGCGTGTGCGCGCATCGTCACGAAAGCGGGCATTCTCCCGAACCAACCGACAATGTTCCAAGCTGCGTTGGACGACGAGCCGGATATCTTCTTTTTTGAACGGCTTCGCCAAATAGTCGTAGGCCCCTTGTTTGATCGCTTCGATCGCGCCCTCCAGAGATCCGAATGCCGTCAGCAACACGATCGAGGTCTCCGGGCTGAACCGCTTGAATTCCTTCAGCACGAGAAACCCGTCGCCCTGTTCCATCCGGATATCGGTCAAGACCACATCGGCGCGCGATTGTTTGCCGCGTTCCACCGCGGCCTGGCCGCTGGAGAATGCCTCGACTTCATACCCTTCCATCACCAACGCTTCCGCCAGCAGGGTGCGCGCGGCCTCGTCATCATCCACCACGAATAGTTTCGCCTGGCTCATGTGCCTCCCTCTCCTATATCGCGGCCGAGTCTGCCTGCAACCCAGGGAGCACCACGGTCACCGTCGTGCCTATTCCGACTTCACTCTGAAGCGTCAAACGGCCGCCGTGCGCCGACACGGCCTCGCGGCTCAGAAACAACCCCAACCCGGTCCCCTTACCGATAGCCTTCGTCGTAAAAAACGGCTGGAAGGCTCGATCCACATCTTCCTGGGGCATCCCACATCCCGAGTCTCCCACCACCATCGTGACCACCGTCCCGAGATCGGACCGACCTGTGCAAGACGCACTCTCCATCTCCTCCGGAGAGGCCTGACGCAGTGTCACTGTCACCGTCACATGCCCTCTCGCCGCGGTGGCCGCCAGCGCATTGGTCAGAAGATTCACTAACACTTGATGGATCTTTTCAGCGTCTGCCCACACCAGCAGCGCCGGGGCTACCGTGGCCTGAAGCGTCACGCCTTTCGCGTGGTATCCCGGTTCCATCAACGCCACAACCGGCTCGATCAGGCGTTCGGCGGGGTACCATGTCGGCTCAGGCTTCCGTTGCCTGGTCGATGACAAGAGATCTTGAATGATCCGCACCACACGATTCAACTGTTCATCGATGATACCGATCCGTTTATGCATGGCGGCGGTGACACCCGGCTCCTCCGCCAGCGCTTCCACATGCCACGCAATCGAATGTAAGGGCGTTCCGACCTCGTGCGCCACCGATGCCACCAGTTGCCCCACGGCGGCCAACCGTTCCGATCGCGCCAGCTTGTCTTTGACCTCGACCAACTGCGTATTCGCCCGCAGCAGGTGCTCCGTTTGGGTGGCCAGAGCGGCTCTCGCTGCCTCTTCACGAGCTTTACGATCCTCCCAGGTCACACCGATATACGCCACCCCCGCCAGCACACAGACCACCATGATACGATTCACCACGACGGCCGTGAATCGATCTTTTTTCTTTCCCGGCTGGAAGAGACCGATAAACGTCACCAGCACGCACAGGGCCAGCGTCAAGACCATGAGCGGTCGATTTCGGACGGTGGCCACCAGTAAGATCGGCAAGACAAAACCGAATGCGCCCACCACGTTCAATGGGAACATCCATTCCATCACCGTGACGATGAGAAACAAACAGGCGGAGATGGCGAGGACCACCTGATTCCGGTTCTTCATGGCGATGGCCTGCCGCGCAGGATGGATGGCCTAGGAGGTTGAGGTCGGAGGACGGAGAGCACGCACGGCTGCGGCGAGTGATTGTACGCGTTCATCCCGTTGGAGTTCCTCCAGAGACAGCGATAGTTTGCGCGACCAATTCGGATAGGCATCCACCGTACCCGGCAAATTCATCTGCATCGCCTCACCGATCACATCGTCGAGGTTGGCCAGGACGATCCAGGCCGGCGACGACGCAAGATAGGCATGAATGGCCCGACACAGGGCCGGCGTCATCGCCGGAACCTGGTCCGACTGATCGCTCAGACCGGAAGGCAAGAGTCCCGCCGCCTGCAAGGCCGCAAGGATCTGTCCCCTGTCCCGCATCCGCTCCTCCAGTGCCTGCTGCACGGCCTGTTCGTTCACATACAGGCCGAGCCTCGCTCGCAATCGGATATCTTCCCCCGTCCAATAGCCGGTCAGAGTGGGAAGGTCATGCGTGGTGACGACCGCAAGCGATTGATCGGGATAGGCCGATGGCGCCTTGCAGGTCCCATCCCCGTTTCGCTCAAAGTAAAACACTCGATAGGAGAGGATCTGATAGCGCGCCAGCTGCTCTCGCACGTAATCGGGCACGGTCCCCAAATCCTCTCCGATGACAAGTGTCCGCGCGCGCGTGCTTTCCAGCGCGAGAATCCGCAGCAAATCTTCCGCTGGATACTGCACATACGCTCCCACCTCCGCGCTCAATCCGCGAGGGACCCAAAACAGCCGGAACAGCATCATGACATGGTCGACGCGAATTGCCCCGCCTTGGCGGAGCGTTTTCCGGAGCAGCTCAATGAATGAACGATAGCCCGTGGACTTGAGGCGCAACGGATGAAACGGAGCGAACCCCCAATTCTGTCCTTGCGGCGCGAACGCGTCCGGCGGAGCGCCACAGTCGGCGCCGAGCGCCAGCACATCCTGCAGCATCCACGCCTCCGCTCCGTTGCGATCACTCCCCAGCGCCAGATCGGGATACAACCCGACCGTCATGTGCACCTGCGCCGCTCGCGATTTGGCCGCTCTGAGCTGATCCGCCGCCACCCACTGCATATACTGAAAGAACCGAACCCGCTTGCGGTGTCGCCTAGCAAACTCACGCAACGCCGGTGACCCCGGGGTCCGATACTGTACCGGCCACTCGGGCCAGAGCTTGGGGGATAGTTCGATGAGGCGCCGCTCTTCTTCCAACACCTGAAACAATGCAAACCGTTCCAAGGATTCGCCTTCGTCCCGAATAAACCGATCCAACAGCCACCCACGCGCGGAGGTCGGTTCCAGAGACGGTTCGGTCCCTGCGTAATTATCTTTGAGAAACTGCCGGTACGTCAGATCCAACATTGTCCGCTTCGCCTTGACCACGAACTCGGAGTCCAGCAAATCGGCGGTGCGCACCCGCTCCAACTCCTTCTGAAACTCTGAACTGTTGCGCAACCGCTGCGCGTCAGGCGACGTGTGATACTCAGGGAGCCGATCGAGATCGATGTAGAGCTCGTTTAAAAACAGCCGGCTGGTCGGAGCATACGGGCTGAGATGGTGGGGACGTGAATTCTTCAGCGCATGCAGCGGATTCAGGCCGATGATTCCGGCGCCCAATTCCTGGCCGGCCCATTCGACCAACCGGGATAAATCAGTAAAATCGCCCACGCCCCAATTGGTTTGGGATCGGAGCGCATACAATTGCACGGCAAGACCCCACACTCGTCCACCCCGGGCCATCTCCTCCGGCACATAACAATGCGGCGGAGCCACGATGACACGGAGCGTGCCCTTCGTGGCGATCGTGCTGCCCACCGTGACGACTGACAAGTCGTAGTAGCCGAGTGTCAGGTCAGGAACCAAGGGGAGTTCAAACCGGATCATGCGTCGACCCGCGAGCGACCGGACTTCCTGCGGAGCGAGATCGGGCCCGGCTTCCTCGCGATGAATGATCGTCCCTTTTTCATCGGTCAGGTGCCAGGCCACCGTAACATGCGACTCTTCCCCCTCCGCCAGCGTGGGACGAAACGCCCACTGCGTAGGACCATATCCTTGATGGAGAATGAGGGTCGGATCACAGGGCTGCTGCCACGGCGCCTCGTCCCAGGCGAGAAGTTCTTGCGCCAGGGCCTCGACCGACGCGACTTGAAAACCCATGGCAGACAGGATGGCCCGACGAGTGTCGTCGCTCGTGACGTGGAGAGTGCCGGCGATGTCGTAATAGTCGGAGGAAATGCCGGCTCGCGAGGCGAGGAGGTGCAGCAGATCTTGCTCGGTGCCGTCATACATAGCGTCGTGCCCGAGTGTGAGTGAAGACCTTGATCAAGTCAAGAGACCCCACGCTTTTCCGCAGAGTTGCGCCGCCATACAGGGAAGAATGACCGTCAGCAGCGGCAGTACGCCCTCCGCCGGTCGCAGTCGGGTGACCGACCGACCGAGGAGACTGCTATTCAAGTTGTGGGCTGATGATCCAACAGTGCTCGCTCTGCTTCGCACCAGTTCCTGAGCCTAGGATGGCTGACATCATCCCTCACTATCCAAGCGGTCACAGAAGAGTCGGCCACACGTTCGACGAAGCCGCATTGCTGCATCTTTTCACGCGTGGTAGCATAATGAGCGTTGAGAGTCGAGCTGTGCTCATACACCAGGAAACCGGCCGACCACAAAAAGGGAGGTGGCTTGTATGACCCCGCGGTTGTCTCTAGCAGGGAGCGGCACCTTGCTCGCAATCGTCGTCCAATGTCTCGCGCTTGCCACACCGGTCCAGGCTGTTACAGGACACTCACGGGTAGATATCACCGGGGACTACCGGTACGCCTATCATGAGCCAGAAACTGCGGCTGAAGCCAGACAACATGCCTGCAGGGAAGCGCTCCACCAGGCGATCGGCACTTCAGCGGCGGTGCGCGAGCAGACCGCTTCGATCGTCGATTCAAAATTATTTCACACGCTGGTCTATACCCTCGCATCGAAACATGTCACCGACGAACAGATCGTGCAACAGAGCGAACAGGGACGCACGGTGTACTGCAAAGTGACGGCGGTCTTTCATGCAGATGAGGTCGAACGGGTCCTCATCGCACAGACAACGGGGGGGACCGAACCGGGATTGGATCACAATCGGGCGCTGAAAATTGTCAGCGCGCACGAAGATCCGGACGGCACACTTGTCATCGTCTACCAGGCGCTCAAGCGCCTGGATTGGCTGGGAACTGCCTACCAGGGCACCTTGCGCGAATCAGCCGATGTGATGGTGGATTTCTACGATGACCAAGGGATACTGGTGCGGAGCAGTGGACACCCGGCCCGGAAAACCCCGACCGGTGATGACGTGATGAATCCGGGGGAGATGGGCACCCTCAAAATCGCGAAACCGCTCAATGCCAAAACCTACCGGGTCTGGGTCGTGAAGTAGTGCCTCAACGTTCAGGACACAGAGCTGACGGTGGGAGCGGCTCTGTGTCTGTCACACCACGCGCGACAGACTCCCATGACCCGGCATTATCGATCGGCAGCGAGAGGCGGCATGTTGATGCCGACACGCTCTAATCCCATGATGACGGTCAAGGCCGACGGTGAATGCTGCACGATTTCCTTCTGCACTTCGATGCGGCGCAGGTCGACAAATTCCGGCGCGGTCAGTCCCAGCGATTCACGATACGCCCGGTCGGCGATGCCACGCTGTTTTTCGGCTTTTTCACGCGCCTCTTCTGCTTTTTGAAACTCGACCATCGTAATTTTCCGCTGCTCTTGCACAATGGTTTGGGTCGTCTGTTCGACCACGCCCTTCGGCGGCAGAATGCTGCCGACGACGACGCGATTGAGCCGGATCGGCATGTTTTGCTTTTCGATGAGCTTCGTCTGCACCTCGCGCGCGATGGCATCCTGCAACTTCGTTCTGGTCGTCGGGTCGGTGGTCAACTGAAACAGCGGATACTTTTGCACTTCTTCCCGAACAAACGTGCGAAAGGCCTCTTTGACGTTGTTTGGATACCAACTGGTCCCATATCGGCCGATGAGTTCCGGTGAGCGACCTTCGACAACATTGGCGATCATGAAGGCATCGAACGAGACCGGAGCATTTTCCGCCGAAATGATGTCGAAATGCTCTGAATACTGTAACGGCCGGATATCCACCTCAATGACCTTCGTCGTCGGCGCAACCATGACCCGGCCGGTCTTGGAGGGAACCGCGTCAACACCTCCATGACCGAAGAAGAATGGCTGTTCGACCAAGACCCCCTCATGGCCGGCCTCAATCGCCACACAACCCGATGTCATCAGCAATACCCCCATAGCTCCCACCATGGACCAGGCTGCGTGTCTCATAGTATTCCTCCCGTGAAAGGATCTGACCAACCCGGCCCCACCACGTGTCATTTTGTGGGGTTCGACGATCCCATCATGCCATGCCAATACCTTACGAACCGCTCGTGGAAGTTGTCAAACGAAGAAATCTGAAGCGGCAGATTGAGTCACGGTGGAAGAACAACCGGAAGAGAAGAGACCAACAGCGGTCGAGTTAATAAACTCCCGCCTCGCGCTGCAGCCATCGGACATATCGAATGATGTGCTCAACATCGCCGGACGTCACCCCGTCGATCTTCGGCATGTTACCGAACTCCCAATGGTGAGCACGTACACCATTCTCTGCCGCACGTTGGAACGCGATATCGGCGTGATGATTCGGTTCATAAATCTTATGCACCAGCGGTGGACCTTGCTTGGTCCCGACACCTCGGACGCCGTGACAGGCGGCGCAATTGGCGGTGAATTTCGCCTCGCCCACCTGAACATCCGCCGGCGTCGCCCCCCCGGCTGGCTTCGCGGCATCCTGATTCGTGGCATTGGACTCACAAGCCGCCAGAGCCGCGATCAAGACGGTCAACATGACTCCGACCACCCACACCTTCAGCAGTGCGCTCCTGACACTGAGTCGCTTCATCGCGGAGGCTCCGACGGCGTGGTCGTCACCTTAGGTTCCTGTGATTGCTTCAATTGTTCCCGAAGCATTCGCGTCGTACGATTCAACGTCAACCGGCGGTAGAGCCGCGCGCCGATCGGCGCAATGATCACCAGGCCGATGATCAGGTACATAAAAAATTCTTCAGGCGTCATAGTGGTCTATCTGTTGAGCTGAACCTAGGTTGAACTGCAATTCGAATCCATCAATTATCGGATCGACAGATTCCCACAACTCCATCGTCAGGGTATCGCATAGGAGACCGGATCTACAACTCCCGCCTGGCGAAAACCTTCACGTCGAATCCGGCAACTGTCACACCGACCACAGGCGAGGCCTTCGCGGTCGGGGTCATAACAACTATGCGTCAGGTCCAACGGAGCCCGGAGGTCCTGCCCGCGTTGCACAATGGCGGCTTTTGACAGCATCAGCAATGGTGCACGCACCTCGACCCCTCGGCCTTCGATTCCCATTTTTGTGCCCAGCCTCGCGACCGTTTCAAAGGCCCTGATGAACTCTGGTCGACAATCCGGATAGCCGGAATAGTCCAGCACATTAGCTCCGAAGTAAATCGTCCGGGCGTCGAGCGTCTCGGCATAGGCCAGAGCCAGCGAGAGAAAGATTGTGTTGCGGGCCGGTACGTAGGTGACAGGAATCTCGCCTGCTCGTGCCTCTTGCGTGCGGTCCTTGGGTACGCCTACAGCATCCGTGAGAGCAGAGCCTCCGAACGCCCGCAGATTGACGTCCATCACAACATGGTCTGCTGCGCCCAACGCCTGAGCCACCGCTTTGGCCCGTTTCACTTCCACCTGATGTCGCTGGCCGTAGGAGACGGTGAGACAATAAATTCGATAGCCGTCTTGCTGGGCAATCGCAGCCGTGACGGTAGAATCCAATCCTCCGCTCAATAAGATCACGGCCTTGGGATCGACACGAGTCATAAGGGACAGGAAAGAACCAGGCAGATTATGGGCGACCGGACACCGGCAAGATGGCCATCGGCACGGGGATCGTAGGCAGTTGACGCTTGAAAACGGGGCACGGACGCGACCTGCCCCTGCGAGCTAGTCGCGATCCTCTTCCTTCTCGATTTTTTCGAGCAGTTCCTGTCGAGACTGGCATTGGACACACAATTTCGCGAACGGTACCGCCTCCAACCGCTTCTCACTGACCTCGATGCCGCATTCCGCGCAAATCCCGTATGTCCCTTCGCTCAGCCTGGTCAACGCCTCATCGATGGCTTGTCGCCTGCGGTTCCGCATCTCCATCAAGGAAATACCGAGCTCGCGATCCAGATCCATGAGGGCTTGATCCCCCACGTCTCTGGCTGATTCCAAGCGGCGCTGCTGATCTTCTGTCAACGACTGCCCGAGGTTGCCCTCGATCTCGCGCATGATCTCCTGGCGCTTGCTCAGCAGCATACGCTGCAGCACTTCACGCCGTCGCTGACGCTCTTCCCGTTCCTTAGGGGTTTCCTTGAGCGTGAGGGCCGCCACCACACGTGCGGCAACACTGTCTTCGTCTTTTTCAGTCATAGGAGCAATCGGAGCCAGGCGCTCTTTTTTAACAGGCTTCTCGGGAGCGATGGCTTTTGCTTTCGTCGTTGATGTTTTTTTCTTCGCGTGGACTTTCGTCGCCATAGAGTCTCATGCCCTTTCGTGATGAGTGCAAGGCGAAAAAGTTTGGCAGGTATATCACGCTACAGATCGTTTGACAAGTACCTCGCTCCCCAAGATCTTGGGGATTTACGGATAGATGATCATTGAATGCACGTCGTAACCGGTCAGCCGGTCACGACCGTTGAGGCCTTTCAGCTCGATCAGGAAATCCAGGCCTGCGATTTCCCCGCCGAGTTGACGCACCAGATGGACGGTGGCTGCTGCCGTGCCGCCCGTCGCCAGGAGGTCGTCCACGATCAGGACCCGTTCCCCGATCGCCACCGCATCGCGATGAATCGCCAGGGCGTTGGACCCATATTCCAGGTTGTATTTGACTTCATAACTATCGGCAGGCAACTTTCCCGGCTTCCGCACCGGAACAAATCCGACACCGAGGCGAGCGGCCAACGTGCCACCCATGATGAAGCCACGCGATTCGATCCCGATGATCTTCGCGATACGTTGCCCTTCATAACGAGCGGTAAGGTCATCCGCGATGGCCCGGAAGGCCCGGGCATCTTTGAGCAGGGTCGTAATGTCGTAGAAAAGAATGCCGGGCTTAGGAAAGTCGGGAACTTCTCGAATGAGCGACTTGTAGTTCATGGGTGCAGTCGAATCGGGACGTCCTCATAAGAGATCCGCCCGCTTCATGGTTTTCCGTTCAATGATCCCGCGAAGCCTGGCCAGTGCGGCCGTTTCGATCTGGCGGACCCGCTCACGAGTCAGCCCCATCTCTTGGCCGATCTCTTCTAACGTCCGCGACTCAGCCCCGTCAAGTCCAAACCGCGCCAAAATCACCGTCCGCTCCTTTTCGGGCAGCTCTTTCACCCAGGCCATCAGCTCCGCACGCCGCATGACCCCTTCGGTTGTCTCCGCCGGCGTCAGGCACAGTGGGTCTTCGATCACATCTCGCAGAAACGTATCCTGTCGGTCGCTGATCGGACTGTCGAGTGAGCAGGTGGTGCGGACTAATTGCTTCAGATCATCGACTTCCGCGACGCTGGTTTTCAGCTTGGCCGCCACTTCATCGGCCCGAGGTTCTCGTCCAAGCTCATGGACCAGCTGCTCAACCTTGCCCAGATAACGGTTCAATCGTTCCACTACATGGACCGGCAATCGAACAATCTTGCCCTGATTGATGATGGCCCGTTCGATAAATTGGCGAATCCACCAGGAGGCGTAGGTACTGAAGCGAAACCCTCGCTTGTAGTTGAATTTCTCCACCGCCTTGATCAGGCCCAAGTTGCCTTCTTCGACGATATCCGCAAAGGGAAATCCACGGTTCATGTACCGTTTCCCGATACTGATGACCAGACGGAGATTCGCCTCGATCATCTCCTGGCGAGCCGCTTCGTCCCCCTCCATGATCCGTTTGCCCAGAGATTGTTCTTGTTTAAAATTCAGCAAGGTCGACTTGCGTACTTCGCGCAGATAACTCTTAATCGTGTCGAGGCCTTCGGCCCGCCCGGATTCCGCGGGACGACTATCCCTTCCGGACTCCTCCGTCTCTGCATGACTCTGCGATTCCGCATACGCATCGTCGTCCTCGCGCGCCACGCGTGGCCGGCGAGTCGAGACGGGAGCATTCACGTCGTGGTCCTGTCGCACTGTTGCGCGTCGAGCCATATCCTCGTCACCTGCTACTTGATCGTAAAGTCGTGATACCGTCCCGTGGCGTGGCCCCACTCCACCTGCACCTGTGTCACACGCGCCCCGACCGGCCCCTTCTTGAGATCCGTCACGAATTCCTCAAGAGCGCCTCGGCTCCCTTCGGCCTCCACCGCAACTTGTCCGCTATCGAGATTCTCAACGCCGCCTCTCACCCCGCGCGAAACCGCCATGCGGCAGGTGAAGGCTCGGTACCCGACGCCCTGCACGCGCCCGCTGACGAGAATTCTCGCGCGCACTGATTCGCCGGTGTCGGCCATCGAATCGCAAACCTCCGCTGGTCATACGCTGGGCGCAACGCGATGACACGCCCAGGACAGGATACTCTCACAGCTCCCAGAGAGCGTCACGCGATTTGCAAGTTTACGCGGTGTCATCAGACTCATGCTCCTACCTTATCGGCAGGTACGTAGCGAAGCATGAGGGCTTCGCGGGAAACCCATCTGACGCACAAACGTCACAGGACACTCACTGTGAAGAATCGTACCAGGAAGAGACGACCGTCGAAAAGGGTTGTCCCATGATCTCAAGGCCACACAGGCCCAGAAACAAACAGACTCTGCAGGCGCTATTGGGATTTTGCTGGAAGTGATGAAGAGCCCCACACCATTCCAAAGTGAGGAATGGCACGAAGTGCGGTTTGGTCGGGGCGAGAGGATTTGAACCTCCGACCCCTGCGTCCCGAACGCAGTGCGCTACCGGGCTGCGCTACGCCCCGACCGGGCAGAACCGAAATCAGAAGTCGGATTGTCTTACAACAGAGGGGTAAAACGCAAGCCGTGCGCATCGGCCACAGCTTGGCATGTGATCTTGCCGTTCATCACGTTCACACCCTTGGCAAGACCGGGGTCTGATCGGATCGCCCGGTCGACCCCTTCCGATGCGAGCCGCACGATATAAGGGAGCGTGGTGTTGGTCAATGCCCGCGTTGACGTATGGGGCACGATGCCGGGCATGTTCGTGACGCAGTAGTGCACGACGCCGTCCATTGTGTACACGGGATCTGAGTGGCTGGTGGGCCTGGTGGTTTCACAACAACCCCCCTGATCGACCGCCACATCCACAATCACGGAACCCGGCTTCATCCTCGCCACGAGTCCGCGCGAAATGACCTTCGGCGCGCGCGCGCCCGGAACCAGCACCGCGCCGATGACTAGATCGGCTTCAACGACGGCGCGTTCGATGGCGGATTCTGTCGCGGCACTGGTCGCAATTCGTCCGCCATACAGGTCGTCGAGAAACCGTAACCGCTCAAGATCCAAATTGATCACGGTCACGTGCGCCCCTAGACCGACGGCGATTCTGACAGCCGAGGTCCCCACCACTCCGGCCCCCACCACTGCGACATGACCGGGCGGCACCCCGGGCACACCGGCCAGCAAAAGACCACGCCCCCCCTGTGCCGTTCCAAGATAGTGGGCCCCGACTTGTACCGCCAGCCGTCCGGCAATCTCGCTCATCGGCCGTAACATCGGCAGACTGCGATCTCCAGCCTCGACCGTTTCATACGCAATGGCCGTGACATCGGCCGATACCAAGGCCTTAGTCAAATCCGGCAACGACGCCAGATGCAAATAGGTAAAGAGCACCTGTCCCGGCCGAAAGAACACGCACTCCGACAGCTGCGGCTCCTTGACCTTCACGATGAGTTCCGCCTGCTGGAACACCTCGGCTTTTGAGCGAGCCACCTCGGCGCCGGCCTGACGGTACGCCTCGTCCGAAAACCCACTTCCCTGTCCCGCCGAGGGCTCCACCACAACCTGATGCCCGGCCTGCCGCAATGCGCGGACTCCGTCGGGTGTCAGACTCACCCGATACTCGTAATCTTTGATTTCCTTCGGCACCCCAATACGCATAGCCGCCTCCTTGCACTGCACCGCGTGTCGCGCCACACCCCGCATTATACATGGGCGAAAGCCATCCCCGTCACAAACCATTCCGCACCTTGCTACGGCAAAGATCAGTGCGGTAAGATTCGCGAGCCATCGATCATTTCCGCTTAAGAGGAGCACCTCGCGCATGGATGCCGGATCCTGTAATGCCTGCAGCACGGCGGGCACACCGTTGATGAAATACTCCCTCGGCAAAGACTTCTTCGGGCGGGCCTATGACCGGCTGTCGCCCGCTTCCGATCAAAGCCCGAAATGGTATTGCGAACCCTGTTCCATGATGAAAAACCTGCAGCGTGATTTCCGCGATATCCGCACCGAATTCGACAAACTCTCCAAGGGTCAGGCTTCCGCCCTGTCGGAACCAGAAGCGAAACAACGGGCGCAATTGCGGCTCCGCGAAATTGCCGCTATCGCCGGAACCCAGGCCACCGGCTCGCCGCTCATCAACTCGACGGACGTCACGCAATTGATCGAGCAATTTCATGCCCACGCTTGACCACGCACATCGAACTGCGCCGCTTCGGAATGCCTAGCATGACCGGCTATCAACGACACATTTTTGTCTGCACGAACAAGCGGGAACCGGATGACCCGCGCGGCAGTTGCTCAAACCTCGGCTCCGAAGCTCTCCACGCCTGCTTCAAACAAGAAGCGAAACGCCTCAACCTGAAAGGGGTCGTCCGCGCCAACAAAGCCGGTTGTCTCGATTATTGCGCGCAAGGCCCGAGCGTCGTGGTGTATCCCGAGGGAGTCTGGTACCGCGTCAAGACCGAGGCCGACGTGAAGGAAATCATGGAGCGGCACATCGTACAGGGAGAGCCGGTTGAACGACTCCTGATGCCCGACCAGTCCTCGCTCCCCCTTCTCTCCCCGTTGAAAGCCTGAACCGATCACCCTCTGCCGACCTCGCGAGACTCCTATGCCAGCCGATGAGAAATGGAAGGCCAACATGGACAAAGTGGCCTACATGAAAGCCTTCCCCGGCCTGCTCCACCACTGGACGCAACTTGCCGGGAAAACCGTGGACAGGGTCACGCCGCTCAAGAGCAAGGACGGAACGGCGGCACTGATCTGTACCGACGGATCGTTTATGGTGCTTCCGCCGCTGACTATGGAGCCCTTTCAATTGGGCGAGGCCCTGCAGGCAAGCCGACCATATCTGGAAACCAAACACCGCGAAGCCTACGCCGTGTATGATCACCTGATCATGAAAGACAAGAACGCGCAACGCACCGCACGCCTCGAAAATATTCTCGGAGCGATTCGTAATAACATGGAACAGATCCCGGAATTGAAGGACCGGCTCAAAGACCTGGTCAAGGAGTGGAAGTGAGCAGTCTACCTCAGAAAAACATGTTCGAGATCTTCTCACAAGGTCTCTTCGAAGGAGTGAAGCCCATGCTGGTCATTCGTGATCACCTCGTCCGTCATCCCGATCGTTGCACCCATCAAGCCATTTGTGTTCCCATCTGCCCGACCAGCGCTTGGCTGTCGACACCGCCCTATAAGTTCGATCCCTCCCGCTGCCTGGAAAGCTGCCGGCTCTGCCTGGACGCCTGCCCGTCGCAAGCCATTTATGCGGTCTTCAAGAAGGGCGAGAAGTTATTGGAGCCGCAGAAGAAGTAGGTCAGAGATGGTATCGTCGTGGCGGGAATCCGTTCCCCTCGCAACTCTGAGCAGAGTCAACGGCCCAGCTCTGAGAAAAAAGCTCTGAATCCATGCAGTCCCTGCGTCTCTTTTACCCGCTGTAGAGCCACCGACAAACCGCGATTAGACGATCTGCTTCCGCAGACGCCCCCAGTAGGCGGTGCCGGCATAGCCGGAGGCGCCGGTGAGGGTGGTCAGCGCGATGACACGATACACGACGGAGCGCGGCGCCTTGACGTTGACCGCGGGGTCGAGGAGATCGGGCGCGGCGGCCACACGTTTGAGCGTTTCACCGGCCAATAAAATCGGCCACATGCAGGCCAAGCGCTGGCGGATCTCGAAGCGCGGGATCGCCATGGTATACATCCAGCCTTGGTCCAAATGTTCCACCGCGAGTGTGATCAATCGATTCAAGACGGGCCTGAATTTCGGCAAGGTGTCCCGCTTCAGCAAATCCGTCGGCGTCAGGCCTGCTTCATGGAGAAGCGGTTCCGGCACATAGCAGCGGCCACGATGGAGGTCTCGTGCGATATCCTTCACGATGTTCGTGAGCTGCAATCCTTTGCCGAATCGCACGCCGATAGCCGACATCTGAGTCACATTCCACCGTGCCATCGACGGACAATGGGCGCAGACCATCCTGGTCCAGAATTCTCCGACACAACCGGCGACATAGTAGGTATACCGGTCCAATTCATCCATCGTCTGAAAGGCCGTGAGGCTCGGTGCAGACTCTCCGTGAAAATGAGTGAGATCCATCGCCATCCCGTCCGGCAACACTCCCATCAACCATCGAATCCGTTCCTGATCCTCGCAATCGAATTCGTCGTACAGCGCAAAACAGTCTTCCAGCCGCTGCAGCAGCACACGTTCGGCGGAGTCAGATTGATGAGTCACCAATGCGGATTGGATCGCCTGTACGTCCTTCCGCACCACGGACCCGGTGGTGAACTGTGTCCGAAACTGGTTGAGATAACTGAGCCGTTGCTCACGACCGATCAGATCGGTGTCAGCAATGGTGTCGGCGGCCCGCGCAAAGAGATAGGCTAAGCCCATCTGGTCGCGCACCGTCGTCGGCAGCACATTGAGGGTCAGATAAAACGACCGGGAAACCTGCTTGAGGATACTGTGGAGCAGTTCGTGTCTTGCGGAGTCGATAGCCGTGGAATCACCCTCTTATCTAACTTCCAGCAGGCCTTCCATGCCCTTTTCAAGATGGCTGGGGAAAAACAGGAGCTTCTTGTCGCAATTGAAGGGGTAGAGCCCGGGCTTCATCGGCGTAAATTGCACGGTGACCGTGTCCCCAGACCCGACATCGCGCTCGATCGACAGCCCTCCGACCTCGCTTTTCAAGAGAAAATTATGGGGAGTAATCGTGGTGATGCTGGTCAGAATCAATTCGACAGGCTTTCCTGCCTGGACGATCAAGTGCCTGGGGGTATACGAGTAACTGTCCAGAATCACGGTGGCCCGCTGTACGCCATCAAGCTGATCGATCGGCACCTGTAACGGAGGAACCTGTGGCGCCTGGTCGGCCCCGGTCACGAGCGCAGGGCCAGCGAGGCTCCATAGCGCCAATAGAGAGAGAATGCCCAGCCTCAGCGAAAGGGGAACCGTGCCCATAGCCATCGTTTCTAGCAGAAGCTCGCGGAGTCGGTCAACCGAGCCGGCGACTTGACCGGGAGGCAATCCGGTATTATCTCTGAGCACCGAGCCACGACGGATCCCTTCGCCCTGGGGCCAACAATCGGCTCGAGTTCCGGTATAATAACATCCAAGGTTCGCTCTCCTCCGTAGAAGACGGATGCGAGGAGAGCGGGCCTTCAAGGAGGATAGATATGAAGTCGTTGAAGGGTATCGGGCTGCTGCTCATTTCGAACATTCTCATCTTTTTAACCCTGTCGATTACGGTCAGAGTGCTGGTCAACGTCGTGTTGCCGGCCTTCGGCATCGATGTCCGTGGCGCCTTCAATCAGGAGCTGCTGGTGTGGTCGCTGGTCATCGGTTTCGGCGGCGCGTTCATCAGTTTGCTCTTTTCTAAACAGATGGCCCGCGCCATGCTGAACTGCACCCAGATTACGCAACCCCGCACACAGGCCGAACAAGTGATTTATGGGTCGGTGCAGGAGATTGCACAACGCCTCCATATCACAATGCCCGAAGTCTGGGTGTACGATTCGCCCGACCCCAATGCGTTTGCCACGGGTCCGAGCAAGAATAACGCCATGGTCGCGGTGTCGACCGGTCTGTTGGCCAATCTGCGGGAAGACGAAGTGCGGGCCGTGCTCGCCCATGAGATGGGGCATGTCTTCAACGGCGATATGTTTTCCACGACGGTACTCGCCGGGTTAATGAACACGTTCGTCCACTACATCAGCAACTTTGTGTATCACATGGTGGCCCAGCCGCAGGGCGGCGATCGAGAAGAGGGGCAAAGCGGTAGCCCGATCCTGGGTTTCGTGGTGTATCTCTTCTTACAAATTGTCCTGTCCGTATTGGCTATGGTGGTCGTCAGCTGGCATTCCCGCCGCCGGGAATTCGCCGCGGACGCATTCTCAGCAAAGGTGTATGGAAAACAGTCGATGATCAATGCGTTGCAGGGTATCGACCGGTGGGTCAACCGCGCCCAATTCGAGTATTCGACTCAAGACGCCTTGGCGACCATGAAGATTTCCGGCAATTCGTCGGGCTTCATGCACTTGCTGGCGACCCATCCTCCGATTGAGGAGCGTGTCGCGGCGTTGGAACGTCTCTAACCAAAGGAGTCTTCATATGCCGACCTCTCGACCGACTGGTTCATGGAAAGTACTCGTCCTCGGACTCGCGTTGGGTCTCGGGCTTGGCGCCATCGAAATGGGATTCGGTTCGGTCGATGCGGCGGAACAAGGAGCAACGCGCATGGCTGCCAAAGCTTCAACGGTCTATGATTTCACGCTGAACGATATCGACGGCAAACCCGTCTCGCTGAGTCAATACAAGGGGAAGGTCATCATGCTGGTCAACACCGCCAGCTTCTGCGGCAACACGCCGCAATATACCGACCTTGAACACATGTACGAGACCTATAAAGACCAGGGCTTCGAGATCTTGGCATTCCCGGCGAATAACTTCGGCCAGCAGGAACCAGGGACCAACGAGGAGATCAAGGGATTTTGCCTGACCAAGTATAGTGTCGGCTTCCCACTCTTCAGCAAGATCAGCGTCAAGGGCGGCGACAAACACCCTCTCTACCGCTATCTCACCGAGCAGAGCCCGTTCCCCGGCGAGGTGGAATGGAACTTTCAGAAATATTTAGTCGATCGCTCCGGCAACGTCGTAGCCCGTTACCACCACCGAACCAAACCAGTGGCCGACGACGTGGTGAAAGACGTGGAGCGCTTTCTCGCGAAGCACTAAGCGCGATCAGTTTTTTTCACAAAACTGACGTGCGCTCGATACTCTTGGATGGCCGCAGTCAATGCGGCCTTCCCAAGAGGGATATTGGCATCCAAAGCATCCTCCACGGCCTGATCATCGATCACGACCTCGTACGTGTCTTGTAGATTGGTTCGAACCGCGGTGCCATCCTTGAATGTTCGCGGCATATAGATCTCGGTCCACACTTCCTTCTCAACCAGGCACACATCACAAAAGCGCTCATACAAGAGCGCCAGCTTCTCCACATCAGTCTCTTTCATGCACCTACTCCTGGGTAATACGATCGCGCCGTGCCCGCAACGGACGAGAGCACGTTAGACCAAGCGATGGGAGAGATTCAACGGGTCGGGGAATCCGATAAGGCAGGAGTGGGCGGCTGCTCGGCCACGGCGAAACGCATCGTCCCCACTTGGTTCACCGCGTGAAACGGTTGCTGCCCCAGCGAGGTAATGTAGATCTTGACCAGATACTTTCCCGGCAGCCATTGCTCCGAGGGCTTCTTCAACTCCAGAAATCCATACCGCTCGTGACCCGGCACTTCCAAACTATCGGTCACGATCGCATGCTCTCCCGTCTTGCCGTCCGCGCTCACGGGAAACACCTGGGCGGCAAACTGGGCGGGATCTTCAAGGGGAGCGACCTCAAACACGATATAGACCGCCGGGGTATCCGGCGCAAACACCGTCGTGCCTGGCGCGATCGGCTTCAGACGGGGATCCTGCGTGTACCATCCCTTTCTGCCGAACGTGTCCCACTCCACATCGTAGCCACGCGCCATCTTAATCCAGGTGAACAGTGACTGGGGAACCCCTCTCTTCTGAACGTCCAGGGAAGGGGCTTCCATCGGCTCGAACTCCGTGGTGGCCTGCTCCTTCGGCACCATCAAGTCGCGTCCCTCCAAGATGCCAGAGGAGAAGGTCAGGCCAGTGGTCACAAACAGCATGGCGGCGAGTGCGCGAAGGGATACACCGGCATCTCTGCTCATGAACGGATTCGCGATTTGTTTCGACCTTAGGCACACCATAAGATTATCGTACTCACTGTAGCGAAGGGGGTCAACGGCCTATCGCCATCCTGGTGAACAACCGGGAACCGCAACTGGCTCTGATAGAATCCGAAGAATCCCTAGAAACAACACTTTACACAGTATACAACCCTCACCCCCCACGGATCCATGAACCAATCTCCTCCCCAGCACCAGACATCGCTCCTCCTTCTCGAGGGTGGCACCTCAGACAATCTCACGCTGTCATCGGAGAGCGAGGCCTCGGCTCAGAGTCGTCGTTACGGCGTCCGTGACGCGGCCTTCCAAGCTGCGGCGCAGGGCGGCGGAGAAAATTACTTTTCGGCCTTTGCCCTGCTCTTGCACGCCTCCCCCTTCCATATCGGAATTCTATCCGCTCTCCCTCAATTGGTCGGTGTGGTGGCGCAATTGTCATCGGTGAAATTGCTGCAGCGCCTTCGCAACCCCGGCCGACTTATCGTCACTTTCGGCCGGGCACAGGCCTTCTGCTGGCTCCCGCTCCTCACCCTCCCGTTGCTCATCCCCGAGCATGGTCCCTGGATCTTGATCGGCTGCGCCATGTTGTACTTTGCTTGTGGACACGCCTCGATTCCAATCTGGAACAGCCTCCTGGTCGAGATGGTGGGATTGAGCGGTCGAGGCGCTTATTTTGCTCGGCGGGCTCGTATTACGGCCTTGATGAGTTTCGTCGCCCTGGGGATCGCGGGAACGATCTTGACACTCGGGCAACAATGGGACATCAGCTGGATCGGCTTTCTCGTGATTTTTTTGGTCGCTGCGGTCGCGCGGATAGGCGCCACCAACTGTCAAATCAGGGTTTCCAAACTGACGCCGGTGCATCACATCGAGGCCCCGCATGGATTCCGGCATTTTCTACTCCAGACGGCCACGAGGGACTTTCGCCATTTCCTGCTGTTTTCCGGCCTGATGCACTTCGCTGTGCTGATTTCCGGACCATTTTTTGTGATCTACCTGCTGCGGGATCTCCAGTGGTCCTATCTCCAGTACGCAGGCTGGATGGCCAGCAGCATTTCGGCACAATTCCTCACGCTCACGCCCTGGGGACAGTTCGGCGACCGCTACGGCAACAAAACTCTCGTGGCAATCACAGGCTTGTCGGTGCCGCTCCTGCCGATGGGCTACCTCTTCAGCGAACAGTATCTGTTTCTACTGATCTTAAACTTCTTCGGTGGGGTGATTTGGGCAGGACTGTCACTCGGATTGCAAAACTATGTCTTCGATTCTCTCCGCCCCGAGGAACGCACCAGGGGTGTGGCCTCGGCAAATGCCATGAATGCGATCGGATGGGGCACCGGCGCCTTGATTGGCAGCTGGTTGGCCACGATCACCCCGGCTCAGCTTTTATTCGGCAGCTGGGTTGTGACGCCCGCGTCCAACCTGCCGTTCGTATTTTGTCTCTCCGGTGCGTTACGTTTGCTGATTGCTCTGAGCCTGCTGGGAACGTTCCGCGAACCACGCCCTCTCGCGCCATCGCTCACACAGCACCTCTTGTGGGAGCTGCCGCTGGTCAAACCATTGATCGCGCTGCTCCCCTGGAAAAATCCCCGCGTGGCACCCTAGCTGGTCACGCCGCCATGCCTAGGGAGGCTACATCCCCGCCGGCTTATGGTCCCGTTCTTCCTGTTTGAGCTTATCGAAACCGCGGTCGGCGCTGCCCTTCACCTGCTCCAAGGACGGTTGTGCCATCGGCTTCGGTTTCTCACTCGCGCAACCGGTCGTCAATATCACCGCGACGACCACGCCAAAGACAACCCCGCCCCAACGCGCCCCTCCGTCCAGCTCGCCGTTCCCAATACCCATGCTGCTCCCCCTTTCGATGTCCATCCGGCTCAGGCACCATCGACCTCGCATTATGAGATAGTATGTGGTTACGCTCAACATGAAAACACACGTTCTCCACACGTTGACTGACTTCGACAAAGGCGTTATCCTCCGCGATAGGAGCAGACGCATCCTGAAAGGAACCCGATGTCGCTACATGACCGTCTAACTGAAGATCTCAAATCAGCGATGAAGTCGAGAGACCAACTGCGCATGGACGTCATCCGCATGATTAAAGCCGCCGTGCAATACAAGGAAGTCGAGCTGAAACAGGACCTAGACGATGCCGGCATGAGCCGGATCATGACCACCCTTATCAAGCAACGCAAAGAGGCCGCCGAGCAATTCGAAAAAGGGAACCGGCAGGACCTGGCCACGAAAGAACGGCAGGAGATCTGTATCATCGAGGGGTATCTTCCTGCCGCGCTCTCTACCGATGAGCTCGCTCGGATCGTCGAGGTCGTGGTCAAGGAGTCCGGTGCCTCATCCCTCAAGGACATGGGCCAGGTGATGAAGTCCGTAATGGCCCGTCTAGCCGGCCAATCCGTAGACGGCAAGGTCGTCAGCGACTTAGTCAAAGCGGCCCTCCAGCCTTAGTCCTACGGCTGCTGCCTCCAGCCTCTTAATCTATTTCTCGATCCTGCCGATACGGGTTCTGACGAGCGGCATCGGGTCGAAGCCATCCCCAGCATGGTCACCACTCAGCATGCCCGATCGGCAGGGGTCGAACCTGCCTCCACGTTACCAACCAGACGAGGCTATACGGCATGGGTATCCTGATCGTCGACGACTCTCCCGATCAACAGCTGCTGCTGAAGACCATCCTCAATAAAGCGGGCCACGAGGACCTGGTCATCGCAGATTCAGCCGCTGCGGCCTACGACCACCTGGGCATCGATCAGCCTCAACAAAACGAGCCGGCACGGCCCATTGATTTGATCCTGATGGATTTTCTCATGCCGGGCATCGACGGCGTCGCCGCGACGCAACGTATCAAGGGCCTGGAGCACTTGCGGGACATCCCAGTCATCGTCGTCACGGCGAAGACCGCCCTGGGGGATCTTCAAGCCGCGTTCGCGGCCGGGGCCATGGATTTCATCACGAAGCCCGTCAACAGCGTAGAACTGCTTGCCCGGGTCAACTCCGCGCTGATGCTCAAAAAAGAAATGGATTGCCGCAAAACCCGCGAGATGGAGCTGCGTCGCAGCAATACCGAACTCCAGCAGGCGTTGCGGGAAGTCAAGGTACTGAAAGGGCTGGTGCCGATCTGTGCCTCCTGCAAGAAAATTCGGAACGATCAGGGGTTCTGGCAGCAATTGGAAGAGTATATCCAGCAACATTCCGAAGCCGAGTTCAGTCACGGCCTCTGCACTCCCTGCATCAAAAAGCATTACCCTGGCGTTTACCCAGACTAGCTGCTAGCATCCTTCTAACAGGCTGCGGACCACCTCAATGTTCGCACCATAGGACACGATCCACGTACGTGGCACGTTGGTATCAGAATCGACCGCAGGCTGCGGAACAGGCCGTCCTCTTAGTCCGTTGTTCGAGAAATATCGTTCGTCCTCCGGATAGAGCCCGGCTGCAGTCTCTGACGAGCGCCGCTTCACCGAGGTCGAGCACGCCGCCGGTGGACATTTTCCGCCGCTTGCGAGACACACTTTCAGGGAGACACTGACCATGGGTATCCTGATCGTCGATGACTCGACAGACGATCGTCTGTTGATCCAATCCATCCTCGCCAACGCCGGGTATGAAGAGACCTTTGTCGCCGAGTCCGCCTCGGCCGCATTTCGTCTCCTAGGGCTCGACGGCATGCGGCAGATGACCGGCCGAGTCGATCTGATTCTGATGGATATCGTCATGCCTTCCACCAGCGGCATCGAAGCTTGTCGACAAATCAAGGCCGTCGAACGGTACCGCGACATCCCGATCATCATGGTCACCGTCAAGACCGATCCGGTGGATCTGCAGTTGGCTTTTGCCGCCGGCGCCATCGATTATGTCGCCAAGCCTATCAGCAAGATCGAGCTCCTGACACGCGTCCGTTGCGTGCTCCGCCTGGTCCATGAAATCGAACGGCGCCGCGCGCGCGAGCAGGAACTTCTGGAGGTCATGCGGCAGTTACAGGAAGCCAACCAGATGTTACTGCGCCTCTCATGCCTCGACGGCCTCACCGGGATTACCAATCGACGGCAGTTCGACGACTTTCTCGACCAGGAATGGCGCCGAGCCGCGCGCGAATCGACCTCCCTCTCGCTCATCATGCTCGATATCGACTATTTTAAAACCTACAATGATACGCATGGGCACCAGGCCGGAGATCAACTACTCCGCCAGATCGCCCACCTCATCTCAAGCCATGTGAATCGTCCCGGCGACTTGGTCGCCCGGTACGGTGGCGATGAGTTCGTCATCGTGCTGCCCGGCACCACGGTGGACGGCGCGGCGCAGGTCGCCGAGACCCTTCGGCGCAAAGTCTACGAAGCGGAGATCAAACATCCGAACGGAGATCCGATGACCATCAGTCTCGGTTTCGCGAGCACCGTTCCCAACCGCATCGCCGCGCCGACCGATCTGATTCGAGCCGCCGACCAGGCGCTGTACCAAGCGAAGCAGGAAGGGCGCAATCGCACCAAACAGGCCGGGGTCCTGACACTCGTGCATCACACGCATAACGATTGACGGCCTTCTGCCATCGCGAGGATCCTTTCTCCCACTCGCGATACCAAGCCGTCATGATGGGCTGAAGACGACCGGACCACGACATGGCGAAACGCATCTCCCAGACCCGACAAACCGCCGCCTCTCCGACACGCGCTTCCCGAATCCCTTCCCGACCACTCACCGCACTGCAACGCGAGCAGGCCGCGCGCCGACGTGCCGAGCGAGCGCTCCAACGTGTGTCCAAAGAGCTGCAACGCCGCGTCGAGGAGCTGCAACGCGCGAAAGATGCCGCCGATGTGGCCAACCGTGCCAAGAGCGAGTTCCTGGCCAGCATGAGCCATGAGATCCGCACCCCGATGAACGCCATCATCGGCATGGCCGACTTGCTGTGGGAGACCACGCTGACCCCTGAGCAACGAAAATACCTGCGTATTTTTCGTCGCGCCGGAGCCAGTCTGCTGAGCCTGATCAACGACATCCTCGATTTATCAAAGGTCGAATCCGGCCGCCTGGACCTGGACGCCATCGATTTCGACCTCTCCGAGCTGATCGACAAGGCGAGCGAGATGCTGGCGCTTCGAGCCAATGAAAAAGGGCTCGAACTGGTCTCGCACCTGGCCCCCGACGTGCCCTGCCATCTCATCGGCGATCCGAACCGCCTCTACCAAGTCCTGCTGAACTTGCTGGGGAATGCGATCAAATTCACGGAGACGGGTTCGGTGGTCATGACGGTCACCAACGATCCCGACCGACAAGAAGCAGGCGTGATTCGATTCTCGATTACGGACACCGGGATCGGAGTACCTCCGGACAAGTTGAAGACCATTTTCGACACCTTCACTCAAGGCCATAGCACCATTGCCCGCCAATACGGCGGCACTGGCCTGGGACTCTCGATTTCACAGCAACTGGCCAAGCTCATGGGGGGACGAATCTGGGCTGAAAGCACACTGGGCGAAGGCAGTACCTTCCATTGTGTCGTTCGGCTCGGCATACAAACGGCCCCATCGATACCTAATCCGGCCGTCGCACTGAACCTCACAGGGCTGCGTTGTTTGGTAGTGGATGATTACCCCACCAATCGGTTGATTCTGCGTGAAACACTCTTCGGGTGGGGCGCCTTCGTGGAGGAAGCCGACAGCGGAGAACAGGCGATGGAACTACTGCAGCAGTCGCTGACTTCGAAGACGCTTTTTGGTCTCCTGCTGCTGGATTGTCGAATGCCCGGAATGGATGGGTTTGAGGTCATCGAGCGTATTCGTGCCGATCATCGACTCAGCGGCCTTACCATCATTATGTTGGCATCCGATCGGTGGGCCGACGACATTGCCAAAACCTACGACCTCGGCTTGGGCGGATATCTGGTCAAGCCGATCCGGCGATCCGAGCTTCAACAAACAATCAGTATCGCGCTCGGACGCAGCCAGAGTGCGTTTTTGACTACCTCTCAGCATTCGCGACCACCGGCGACGCCCTCCTGCAAGCCTCTGCGAATCCTCCTCGTCGAGGACTCCCCGGACAACCAAGTCCTGATCAAATCCTATCTCAAGGATACTTCCCATCGATTGGATCTTGCAGATAACGGTCAGATCGGAGTCGCGAAGTTTCAGAACGGACACTACGACCTGATCCTCATGGATATGCAGATGCCGGTCATGGATGGGTTGACCGCCACGAGAACCATTCGTAAGTGGGAACAAGAGCAGGATCTGCCCGCAGTTCAAATTGTGGCACTGACGGCATTGGCGCTCAAGGAAGAAGCCACGAGAATTTTCGAGGCGGGCTGCAACGCTCACATGACCAAGCCACTAAAACGGATCACGCTTCTTGAATTGCTCGCAGCCTTTGAAAAAACAGGCCCTCAATGACACAGGCGCGCCCTGATGCCGACCGAGAGAGAATTGTCGTCACAATTGATCCTGACCTGGAAGCGATTGTGCCGGGATTTCTCGCTAATCGACAACGCGACCTCACCACGATTGAAGCTTGTCTCAAGCAAGGCGACCTAACCACCATCCGTCTTCTGGGCCATCGCATGAAAGGTGATGGCGGCGGATATGGGCTTGATCAGATTAGTATGATCGGTCATCACCTTGAGGAGGCTGCCTTGGCAAAAGACTTCGGCACGTTGCAGCATCAACAGGAACTCCTGCGGGATTTCCTCGTCCGAGTTACGGTTGTATACAAACGATAGCCTGCCCCCGGTACAGATCTACCGCACCCATCCTCCATCCACCCTCCCTCACCGGTTAATGTGTTGTTAGTTTCGATGCCAAGCTCGGCCGCCGGGTGCCGTATCGCCTAGCCCGTAGACGGACCAGCCGTCCCGTGGTGTTATGTAAAGCCGTTGGCACGAAGATCCCGCTGATAGATAGCTACAGACTTCCAAACGCATGGAACTCCGAACAGTCTTGAGGGAGCCCGCTATGAGCGCTCAGCGAGGGTGCTCGACGTGCGGTATCGCTCAAGGAGCCAGTCGCCTGCAGGAGCGAACCTTGCTTTCTGGACAACTCCTCCCCTTCATTTCTGCTGTCGACGAAACCACCAAGTCTTGGCCGAATCATGGGAAGGTGTTTCCTGGTGGAACTGTGACGGTCCCCCTCATGCTCCATATGCTTGAAATCCTGACATTTTGAATGACTCAGTTACAGAAGCCAGGAGGAAATTCTCGCGATGAGCGTGCTTTGGGAACGCGCCAAGGCTCCGCACCGCCATGAGTTTTTTTGCTTGGATCTCTCCCGACATTGTTGGCACAGCTTTGGCAATGATAATGACCTCTATTCAAAGCATTGCGGACATTCTAGGGTTGTGGGTTGGCTGCCGAGCTACAGGCATTCGACAGTAACAGTGTCGCATTGGCAGTTCGACATCGACTGTGCAATGCCCCTGCCGTGGATACCGCTCGAACAAAGAGTTTCGCATTTTGAGCCAACAGACTGACGAGGCTCTGTCCCCGAGTATTTGATCGCCCAATGCCGTGACCAAGCATCAGACAGACAGTCAACGCCACGTGATCGTTTCCACTTAGCATGGGCGACAATGTGAAGCCTAGCGACATCCGTACCGAATTATGGCCTTACATTCATTCAGTTTTATTGCCGGTTTTTTACCCCTCTCGATACTCCTGTACGTCCTGCTGAACAAAATCGGCCAATTTCGCCTTGCACTTGTCGGGCTCATCGGCATGTCTCTGACTTTCGCCGGCTGGCGGTCGGGATGGGATATGGCGCTGATTCTGCTCTCAATGTGCGCGAACTATCTAATCGGCTTTTCCATCCATCGTTACACCTCTCTGCTAAGCGCAAAGCGAAAATACCTTTTGATCTTGGGCCTGACGATCAACCTCGCCCTGCTGGGCTATTTCAAATATTCAACATTCCTGCTGGAGAATATCAACGTCGTCATGGGGACGGCATATCCACTCAGCACCAATTATTTACCGCTCGGCATTTCATTTCTGACGTTCCAACAAATCGCCTACCTCGTCGACGTGTATCGCGGCCAAGTCACAACCTTTCATGTGTTGGAGTACGGGCTATTCTGCTCGTTTTTCCCAAAGCTGCTGGCCGGCCCGATTGTTCGGTATGGAGAGTTCGCTCCTCAGCTGAGAAGCGCGATGCGCTCGTTTTCGTCTGGTGCCTTCGCAGAAGGGATCACCCTCTTCTCAATCGGTCTCTTCAAGAAACTTGTTTTGGCAGATACCTTGGCCGCTTATGCCAATCCGATTTTCTCCGCAGACTCCCAAGGAGGAGAAATGGGCCTGGTCGAAGCGTGGGGCGGGATCCTTGCCTACACATTCCAACTCTACTTCGATTTCTCCGGTTATACGGATATGGCGCTCGGGCTGGCCAAGCTATTCGGGATTGTGCTACCCGAAAATTTCAACTCTCCGTACAAAGCTACCAGTATTACTGATTTCTGGACACGATGGCATATGACGCTTTCTCGCTTCCTCCGGGATTACCTATACATTCCTTTAGGCGGAAATCGAAGCGGCCTGCTGCGGCAACAACTCCACGTGATGATCACCATGGCGTTATGCGGACTATGGCATGGAGCCAGTTGGACATTCGTGATCTGGGGTGCCCTGCACGGCCTCTATCTCATGATCAACCATGGCTGGCGAAAACTAGGTGGCCGTTGCTCCCATGCTGTGGGATGGAGCCTGACCTTTCTCTCCGTTTCCGTGGCCTGGGTATGGTTTCGAGCCGAGACTGTGTCTGCAGCCCTGAGAATTTCGGCTTCGCTCGCCGGGCTGAATGGACTGTGGGCGAATGGCCTGCGAGAGGCTCTGCATTCCTTGGAGAAGCCGGCGCCTCAGTTTACTGCTTTCGCCCAATTCTTTACCGTTGATACTATGAAAGTCGCCATTTCATTCGACCGCTGGACAGCCTTCCCAATCAATTTCCTCTTATCAGAGCCCGCGCTGCACCTTTTCTGGCTCCTTGCATCAAGTCTGATCGTTCTACGACTGCCGAACACACACGAATGGATGCATCTGGACAACCATAGTCTCCCAGTCGCCTTCACGATGAGACGCGGGATGTTTATTGGTGCCCTTCTGTTTCTCGTGTTGCTCGCATCCATAACCACACATCCTAGCGGCTTTATTTATCAAAATTTCTGATTGCATATGAACACCTTCTCGCCGGTGAAATATGTGGGAGTGATCGCCCTCACACTCGTCCTTCTCGCCCTGCTGTATAGCAGTGCATTTTTCTATCAACTGGGCGCACTCGTATCGGCGGAGTATTGGATACATGACGCCCAAATCGTGAAGCGTGATTTGCTGGCGCAGAACCGGGAGAAACAAAAACTCCTGTTCGTAGCCGGCTCCAGTGCCTTCTTCGGGATCGATTCCGACCGAATTGAACGGGTGCTCGGCATCTCCACCATCAATATGGGCGTGAGTATGAACCGACCGTTTGATTTCATGCTGAAGGAGATTGCACCCTACATCGAGCCGGGCGATATCGTTGTGTTGCCGCTCGAGTATGGATATTACAGCCCGGGAGTGCCTTATACTGAATGGCTCACGAGTCAAATCATGGCATGGGACCCGGATTATTTCCGGGATCTTGAGCCGAGGGAGAAATTGGAATTTATGTTTTCCGTCGTTCCACAGCGAGTGCTGCTTGGCGCCATCACCAAGGCCATGGGTGAACGCTTGGAGAGCGTTCGGGCCAGACGGCTCAAAAGTTCGCAGGAGATCCTGAGCCTGGTACGCGACGCCTGGAGCCAACCAGACTACCACCCGGAAAAAATCTATTCGTTTCTGAACATCGATCCCCATGGAGATGCCAGGTTGCGAACACCGGAGGCCCCAAGGCCGTTCGGCAAAGATCCTTATGAGCTGGATGTC
This sequence comes from uncultured Nitrospira sp., assembly GCA_902500785.1. Lineage (GTDB taxonomy): Bacteria > Nitrospirota > Nitrospiria > Nitrospirales > Nitrospiraceae > Nitrospira_A. Next base: position 28,517 of record CABVRW010000017.1, on the reverse strand, counting down.
GACTTTGTTGAGTCGACATATTTCTGGGGCAATTTGCGCGACTTTGTAGTGAGCTGTCATGCGCGGGACATTGCTGTATACATCGCTTGGCCGCCGGTCGTAAAAAACGAGCTGGACTTCACTTCTCCACGCGTATCAAATTCCATACGGCAGATAGCTGGACGACTCCACGACATGAGAATACCCATACTAGGACACCCCCCCGATTCTCAATATGACGCAAAATGGTTTACGGACCACATTTACCATCTGACCCTGGAGGGGAGAGCCGAGCATACGACTCGACTGTTGTCCTATTTGATGGCCGAACTGCATCACGCTTCGCCCTGATAGGCGTGACGAGGCGGCAATACCAGGTCATCCACTGGAGGGCTGGCTTGATTTCATTCAGGGAGAGAAGCGCGGGTACCCGGCGGTCAGGATGGCCGTAGCCTTAACCGCCTCGCTTCTTTCAGCCGCATTGTCGAAAAGTCCAACCCGGCAAGCATCGTCTGACTAAGCAGATCCCCGCCTGCCGCGCCGACTCCCTTCGACTGGTACGTATTGTATTCGGCATGCACCGCAATAGAAGTGGCCCCGTTTGGTTGGACAGCATGGTCCATTTTTTAAGTGGCGCCTCGCGGTGGTCTGACGATGCGGCGGAGAGCCGCATCGTCAGGTTGTCGCAGTACACCTGTTCTGGCGTCTTGCCGTCAAGCGCCCTGTGTGGTCTGTGCTGATTATAGAACACCAGGTAGCGTGCGAGCCCCTGGTGTGCTGCACTGACAGTTTCGTACGCGTGCAGATACACCTCCTCGTATTTGATGCTCTTCCAGAGTCGTTCCACGAACACGTAGTCGCGCCAGCAGCCTGTGCCGTCCATGCTGATCTGAATGCCGTGCGCGTTCAGGATCCCCGTGAACTCGAGGCTCGTGAACGGGCTACCCTTGGTCGGTGTTGAAGATCGTCGGTGCGCCATAGGTGGTCACGGCCTCCTGGACCGCCTCCGCACAGAAATCGGTCGTCAGCGTGTTGGAGAGCCGCCACGCCAGCACCCGGCGACTGGCCTAGTCCATGACCGCACACAAGTATACGAAGCCGCAGCGCCAGCTGCCCAATCTTGGCGTGAAGGACCTTGAGATCCGGCGCGTCTGGCTTGTGGGTCGGGCCGCCAAACACATCTGCTGCCCGCTCCAGTAAGTGTCGCTTCCAATCTGTGATCTGGGTGGGATGGATGCCAAACTGTTCCGCCAATTCCGCCAGCGTCTTGTCGCCCCTACATGCGGCTAAGGCCACCTGAGCCTTGAATGCCGCGCCGTGATTGCGTCTCGTTCTCTTCATCGTCGTGCTCCTCTGGTTCGCCACCCTCTGGTGGCTTCGGTGAAGCAAGGCTACCACTTATCACACTGTCCGAATTTTCGGGGCCCTCTCTATCTCCCCATCAAATTCAGCGTCCGGGGCCGCGATTTAGAAGGGACGGTGACGGAGGCGCGGCACCGAATTACCGAACAGATCATATTGCCAGAGGGCTACCGGATGGAATGGCATGGTGAATATGATCAGCTGCAGGATGAGAAGCACCGGCTTACCACCATCGTGCCCCTCACCTTGGCGCTGATTCTGTTCCTGGTGTACCTCGCCGTACGCTCGATCCGCGACGCCGTTCTGGTGATAGTGTCCGTCCCGTTCGCACTGGTGGGCGGAGTTCTGGCACTTGCGATCACGGGGACGCACTTTAGTATCTCTGCCGCAGTCGGGTTCACTTCCCTCTTTGGCGTGGCCGTGCAAGGCGGACTCATTCTGGTGAGCCGCATTCGTGATCTTGTCAAGGAGACTTATGATCTCAAACGGGCGATCTTGAAGAGCGCCGAAGAGCGAATGCGTCCCGTCCTGATGACTTCGTTGGCAGCGGCCATTGGCCTCTTACCCGCAGCGATCTCAACCGGCATCGGAGCCCAATCCCAACAGCCTCTCGCCCGTGTCGTCGTCGGTGGGATGCTGACCTCCGCCGTCCTGATTCTGCTAGTGTTACCGGTACTCGTTGAACTGCTCCACGACTATGATGTGCAGCAGGAGGAGTCTGATGCCGGAACAAGCCGAGAAGCTCATGCAGGCATCTGGCTGGGGTGGATTGATCAGGAGGTAATTGGTGAACATCTTGGAGACGGCGTTTGCATGGATCCACGACTAGAGTACTCCGCCATTGTTGTACTCCTCATGTTGGGGATTGTCGGCCTGCCAATTCCAGATGAAACGTTGCTCGTGTTTGTCGGGTATCTGTGCTTTAAGGGCGATTTGTCTGTTCCTCTCTCCATTTTATCCGCTGCAATAGGCAGCGCTTCTGGCATCACGATCAGCTATGGCCTCGGGCGCCTCCTTGGACCACGCGTCACCACAAGGCTCGGTCCATGGCTCCACATCAGCGAGACACATTTTCTTGCTGCACAGCGGTGGGTGAGCCAGTGGGGAATGTACGCGATCCTTGTCGCCTACTTTGTGCCAGGCCTGCGTCATCTCGGCGCACTTGCGGTGGGCACATCCGGTTTGCGATATCCTCCCTTTGCGACGTTTGCCTATTTGGGCGCGGTGGTCTGGTCAGGAACGTTTATTACGGCGGGGTATGTTCTGGGTGAGGAATGGAGTAGCTTTTCTGCAGTGCTCCATCAGACATTTACATGGATCGCTATCGGCGCTGTCTTGGCGATAATAAGTGTGGTCACTCTGGTGATTCTCCGCCGGCGAGCAGTCCAGTCCCAGCCCCGAAGCGATGAATGCGGTGGCGGGCACGAAAGCTGGAAGCACGAAAGCTGGAAGAAGGTGACCGGTTCAGGTGATCGGAAACTTCAATCCCTGCTGGCAGGTGTAAAAAGTAGCAAGCGAGGTTTGGTGGAGGGCAGGGGAGTTGAACCCCCGACCCCTACGTTGCGAACGTAGTGCTCTCCCAACTGAGCTAGCCCCCCACACCCTCTCACGCGGCATTATACACAACCGAAGCCCGGGTCTCCATACGAACTTACGGATCCGTGGAGTACGTTATCCGGGATTATGAAAACCCTCGGCCGCTTGCCCCGCTTCCGCCACTGCCACCCGCCGGCCCTCCACTCGCAGCTTCCCTTCTGCGTAGAGTTGAATCGCGCGTGGGTAGATCCGATGTTCCTGCTCCAGGATGCGTGCCGCCAGCACCTCGGGCGTCTCCTCTTCCAGAATCGGCACGGCTGCCTGAATGATGATGGGGCCTTCGTCCACGCCTTCTGTCACAAAATGCACGGTACAGCCGGCGATTTTGCAGCCATGGTCGATCGCTTTTTTCTGCACATCCAGTCCGGGAAACGACGGGAGCAGCGAGGGATGAATATTCATCATCCGGTTTTCATAGGCCGTGATCAGCACCGTCGTCACGATTTTCATATACCCGGCCAACAGCACGAGATCCACCTCGTGCTTCTGCAGCACCTCGAGCACGGCCCGGTCGTAGGCCTCGCGAGTATCCGGACGGCCGGCAAACGGCTTGGGATCCAGCCACACGGCAGGAGCGCCATGCTTGCGCGCGCGCTCCAACCCGCCGGCATCCTGCTTGTTGCTGAGCACGACCGCAATCTCGGCCGACAGGGTTCCCGCCTCGATTGCGTCAATGATCGCCTGGAGATTGGATCCTCGGCCGGACAGCAGCACGCCGAGTCGCACCAAGCGCGGTGACTCACTCGACATACTCGACCACACCTTCGTCAGTCGTCTGCCCCACCATCTCGCCGATGTGATACGCCCGGTCGCCGAACTCCACGGCCTTGGCCATCACCCGATCGACCTGGTCGGGGGCGACAACCACAATCAATCCGATCCCCATATTGAAGACGCGATACATTTCGTCCGACGCCACCGCCCCGCGCTCCTGAATCGTCTGGAAAATCGGGAGTACCGGCCAGGATCCTCGACGAATGCGCGCCCCGCAGCGAGCCGGAAAGACCCGTGGCAGGTTTTCGGTGATCCCGCCGCCGGTGATATGCGCAATCCCTTTGATCGGATAGGCTTCGGCCAACGCCAGCACCTGTTTGGCATAGATACGCGTGGGGGTCAGCAGAGTCTCTCCCAACACGCCGCCCAGCTCCGGCACAACACTCTCGATCGTCAACCGGCTCTTTTCGAACAGGACCTTGCGCACCAGCGAAAACCCGTTGCTGTGGACCCCGGTGGAGGCCAGCCCGATCACCGCATCGCCAGGCGCGATCTGTCGTCCGTCGATCATCTTCGGCCGATCGACCACCCCTACGGCAAAACCGGCCAGATCGTATTCGCCCTCTGCATAGAACGACGGCATCTCGGCGGTTTCTCCGCCGATCAAGGCGCACCCTGCCTGGCGGCAGCCGGCGGAAATTCCCCGCACGACCGCTTCGGCGGTCTTGAGCGACAGTTTCCCGGTCGCAAAATAGTCGAGGAAAAAGAGCGGCTCGGCGCCGCTCACTGCGATATCGTTCACACACATGGCGACCAGGTCAATGCCGACCGTGTCGTGTTTGTCCATGAGGAAGGCGATCTTGAGTTTGGTCCCGACGCCATCGGTTCCAGAGACGAGGACCGGATCCTGGTAGCGGTTGGCTTGAAAACGGAAGAGTCCCCCGAAGCCGCCCAGATCAGTCATCACTTCCGGTCGAAAAGTCGCCCGCACATGCGGCTTGATCCGCTCGACGAATTCATCGCCGGCGTCGATATCAACCCCGGCCTCACGATAGGTCGTCATAGGGAGAGTCTGGAGGAGAACACCTTCGCAGCGAGGTTAAAGAGCCGAGACCGGATGCAAGGCGCAGGCCCGAAACAACCGGAGGCGTATTCACTGCAATACGTCGAGGATTGTTTTGGGCCGAGAACGACGCAGACGGTTGCGGATCTTTCGCCGCAGCCGAACGGTGTCTCTCCGACAAACGCATGCATCTTAGCGATGCGGGAGAGGGTTGGTCAACAGCGGGAGATTCGAGGGGCGTTCCTGGCTGCTCACCAAGGTCCCGCAACAAGGCCGCAGGCGAGAAAGAACCAGAGGCGTTCCCTCGGGGCACGTTGAGGATTGTTTCGAGGCGAGAACGACGTTGCAGGTCTTTTTCAGCAGCCTGACTAGCTTTCCGGGCGCATCTCGACATCCAGCAACTTGATCTTTCGATGGAGGTGACTCCGCTCGATCTGCAGATCTTCGGCGGTGCGGGAGATGTTCCAATGATGTTCACGCAACTTGCGGGCGATGAATTCCTTTTCGAACGCATTGCGGGCATCGCGGAGTGAATCGTAATGTCTTGCGAGCAGCGTATTGGCGGGTTGCGCCCCGGCGGCTGGGAGCGAGGCCGGCAGCTGGGGGCGCACTTGCAGCGCCACCGACGCATGAGAGGCTTCAATCACAGGCCCCGGCACCATGATCATGAGCCGTTCGATCAAGTTGCGTAATTCGCGAATATTGCCGGGCCACTCGTACTGCATGAAGACGTCCATGGCTTCCGGCGAGACCTGCTTGATCTTCAATCCTTGCTCCTCCGCGTGCACATGCAGGAAATGCTTGACCAGCAGAGGAATATCCTCACGGCGATTGCGCAACGTCGGCACCACGATCGGGACGACATTCAGCCGATAGAACAAATCTTCTCGAAACGTGCCCTTCTCGATTTCCTGCAACAGATCTTTATTGGAGGCCGCCAGTACACGCACATCGACCTTGATCAGTTTCGTTCCGCCGACTCGCGTGAACTGCTGCTCTTGAAGCGCTCGCAACACTTTGGCCTGCGTGCTCACGCTCATATCGGCGATCTCGTCCAGGAAGAGCGTGCCTCCATCGGCCTGCTCGAACTGCCCCCGCTTCATGGTCGTGGCGCCGCTGAAGGAGCCCCGTTCGTGCCCGAACAATTCGCTCTCAATCAAGGTTTCCGGGATGGCGGCGCAGTTCACCGCCACAAACGGGCGATTCGCCCTGGCGCTGTGCTGATGGATGGCCCTGGCGACCAATTCCTTTCCGGTTCCGTTTTCGCCGCCGATCAACACTCGACTATTGGTCGGACCGGCGGTTTCAATGATTTGCTTCAACTGCTGCATCGCCGGCGCCCGCCCGATCAATTCGAATTTTCGCTCGACCTTCGTGCGGAGGGTGCGATTTTCCTGCTCCAGCCGGTGTTGATCCAAGGCATGTTTGACACGCAGCGTCACGTTCTCCAGCGAGAGCGGCTTTTCGATATAGTCGTACGCTCCCAGCTTGATGGCCTTCACTGCTGTCTCGATCGACCCGTGCCCCGACATCATCATGACCTGCGTGTGCGGGACCAGTTCCCGCAACCGTCGAAGCGTCTCCAGGCCGTCCATATCGGGCATCCAAATATCCAGCATCATCAGTTCGGGCGGACTCACGGCGCACATCTTGAGGGCGTCGATGCCGCTCTTCGCCACACTCACCTCATACCCTTCATCCTCCAGGATGCTGCTCAAGGAGTTCAGGATAGACACTTCATCGTCGACAATCAGAATCGAAGCGGACATACATTCTCCAAGCACGAAGTCCGATCCGGCCGTCTGGTCAAGGCCAGTCACATCCGACCGGATGAATCTGCGCAATCACTTCGCCCCATCACACAATCGTACGTTCGGTTACACCGGCAGTTCGAAGGTAAACAAGGCCCCTTTGGGCTGATGGTTCCCCGCATGAATCTGGCCATCGTGATCGGTCACAATTCGCCGCACAATCGCCAACCCCAACCCGGTTCCCGTTTTCTTCCTGGAAAAGTAGGGTACGAACAACTTCTCCTGATCCTCGGACGCGATGCCGGTCCCCTCGTCCGCCACGGTGACCACCGCCCGGCGCTGCTTGGTGTCATACCGCGTCGTGATCCACAAGCGTCCCTTCTGGTTCATCGCATGGATACCGTTATCGCACAGATTGACCAGGACCCGCTTAATTTGCTCCCGATCGAAACTGAACGGCGGCAGATCGGGATCCAGCGCCACCACACACTCCACCTCGCGATGCGCGCCCTCATACAACGCCACCACTTCTTTCACGACGTCGTCCAGCGAACTCATCGTCATATGCGGGGCCGGCATTCGCGCGAACTTCGAAAACTCGTCCAGCATTTGCTTGAGGCTCCCGACCTCGTTGACGATCACTTGAGTGGATTCGTCGCAGATCCGGTCGAAATCGGGCGCCTTGTCCTGGAACTTCTTCCGCAGCCGTTGCGCCGAGAGCTGAATGGGCGTCAGCGGGTTCTTGATCTCATGGGCGATTCGCTGCGCGACTTCCCGCCACGCCGCCGCCTTCTGCGCCTTGATCAGCTCCGACAGGTCCTCGAAGATGAGCACGAACCCGAGATCCTTGTTCGACTCATCCTTCATCCGGGAACAATGCACCCCGATGGTGAGAAACCGTCCCTGGAGATCCAGTTGCCCTTCAAGCGCGATATTGTCCCGCTGGTCGGTCAGCATGCGATCATACACAGACTGAAACAGGTCCAACTTGTATTCCTTAAAGGCCTCGTTGGCGGACCGGCCACGAAATCGATCGGCCCACAACCCCAACATCCGCTCCGCGGAAGGATTGAAGGTGGTGATAATCCCCTGCCGATCGATCGACAGGAGCCCCGCGGCGATCGTATCGACCACCGTTTCGATATAGGCGCGCCGTCGATCCAATTCGAGGTTGGATTGGCGGAGCGACACGTTTGCTTCCTCCACCTTGGTCTTGCTGTGTTGCAGATCAGCCGTCATGCGATTGAAGGATTCGACGAGGGTGCCGATTTCATCCGTCGCCTTCGCTTCAATGCGCACCGAGAGATCCCCCTGCGCAATGGCTTCGGTGGCCTCAGCCAGCCGTTGAATCGGCACGGTAATGCCCCGTGCCACATAGAATCCGAACCAGGTGGCGCTGAAGAGAATCATGACCGTGATGACGGCCACCAGCAGATAGGCGCCGGCCTTGATGGGATTCTTCATCGCCTTCATCTGTTTGTATTCGGTATATTGGCGCCCGATACTCTCCATCTTGCCGAGCAACGATTCCGGCACATACGCGTCGACCACCACCACCCCATCGATTTCTCCGCGGCGGATGCCGGACGCGATCGGAACGCCGGCCCTCACCAGGCGCCCCGTCTGAGCTTCCTGGACGGACGTGAGTTCCTGCTTGCCGTTGATCACCTGTAACACCAGTTGGCCGATCGGCAGATCGAGCACCGACACCGGCACCTCGGGATCCAGCGACTTGGTCAGCGTTTCCATCCGTGAGGAAAAGACCTCGATGCCCGCGGTGGCATATTCCGCTCGCTTCCGGGCGATCGCCGCGACCAACAAATCCCGCTGCTCAGGCAACAAGAGCTCTTCCCGGTAAATTTCATGGCTGATGGCACGTGCACTGTTGATGGCCAGCGATACGTGACCGGCATGGTGCATACGCGCCACTTCATATGAATCCTTCATCACATGTTCGATTTGATCGTTAAACCAGACATCGACGGCCTTGTTGACCAACCCGCTCGCCACCAAGGCCAATAAGACGGTGGGTATGAGGGAAAATCCGATGAATGCGGCCACCAGCTTCGCCCGGAACCCTGATCCCACAAGCCGATGCCGCCGCTCGAAATAGGCTTTAATGAGATTGCGCGAGAGGAGCAGCGTGAGGACGACAAAGCCGATCAAGTCGAGATTGACCAGCAACAGCACAAAGGCATATCCGGTGCTGGGCAGAAAGGAATCCGACTCATCCCCGACCGGCACCGCCATTTGGGCATAATAAAAAGTGAGGGCGAGACAGGGCAGAAGTAGAATCAGCACGATCCACACCGGCCGAACATGGCGTTTTCGCCGCTCGCTCTCAATAGAAGCGGGCGACGAGGGCTCGTGTTCGCGCAACACTCCCGGAGGAATGAGCTTCGTCATGTCCGTCGATTCAGGCATGCTCGATACTCCGACTCACGCTCGGCCGATCCGGTTCTGCCTCACTATAACGAATTCAGGGAGGAGTCTCAAAAGAGGAACCCCGCGCCCCGTTCGTCGCGTCACCGAGGGACAGTGGAGAGCCGGGACGCCGAAGGGCACGGGCCTGACCCGGAGGGGGACGGACACCGCGAAGCGGGACAACGCGCAGGAGGAATTCACGAGGCTACGGGGTGTGAAGCGTCGATTTCCCGGAGGTCAAACTGACGAATTTCATCCTCAACGCGTAGAGCATGTCTTTCATGACGACCTGCTCGTCCGAGGTGAGGTTGCCTCGCGTCTTTTCTTCCAGCATGGAGAGGAGATCGATGATTTCCTTGGCCTGGGGAAGATTCAGCGGCATCGCCGGTTGTTGCGGATCCAGCTGCTCCCCCATGAGCATCAAGGACGAACTTCCCATCGAGATCACGAAGGAAGAAAAATTGACCGGTAAATGCCCCGCATGGGCCTGTGATTCGGCATGATGAGATTCGGCAGCCGTAGGCTCGGGCGAGGGAGGCGTGGCCGCCGGCGGCGGTGGGGGCGCATCTTCACCCCGTCCTCGACGATCGCGGATGACGAATCCCTGTTCTTGCTCATCACCCATAGGAAAGCCTCCGATCAACGAATGTAAAATGCAGGGCCGTACCCTACCATAGGCCTCGTGGAGGCGCAAGGCAGCGGGCCCCGTTGAAGGGAGGGGAAAACTCAGCTAGAGTGACGCCATGAGGGGGTATGCATGTCTGAACGTTTTGACAAAGTCGTGACCATCATGGCTCAGCTTCGGGCACCGGGCGGGTGCCCATGGGATCGCAAACAGACTCACGAATCCCTCAAGCCCTACTTGATCGAAGAAACCTATGAAGCCCTCGAGACGATCGACCTGCAGGATTTCGCCAAGCTGAAAGAAGAACTTGGCGATGTGCTGCTCCAAGTGTTGTTTCACAGCCAAATCGGTACGGAACAGGGCACCTTCACTATCGACGAGGTTCTGCAGGAATTGGGCGACAAGCTGGTGCGCCGCCATCCTCACGTATTCGGTGACAAGGCCGGCGGCACGCCATCCCTCAATTCCGACCAGGTCGTTCATCGGTGGGAAGATATCAAGCGGGCTGAGCGCAAACAGGCCGGGAAACCGGCATCGGTTCTGCATGACATTCCACAAGCCCTGCCGGCCCTCCTTCGCGCCTATCAAACACAGGTCCGTGCCGCGCGGGTCGGATTCGACTGGCCGGATAGCCCAGAGGGCCTGGCTGAGGTACTCTCCAAAGTAGAAGAAGAAATCGGGGAACTCCGGAAGGCCATCAGCGACGGGGCCGCGCCTCAGGCCTCGCCCGATCCCAAGTCGGAACCCACGCTGGAAATGGCCGCGGAATTGGGCGACATCCTCTTCTCACTCGTGAACGTCGCTCGGCACATCAAAGTGAATCCGGAAGAGTCGCTCCGTCAGGCGACGAATCGGTTCACGACCAGGTTCCAATTCATCGAACATGAAGCGGCGCGCAGCGGACGGAGCGTGACCGACCTCTCAACGGTGGAAATGAATCACTATTGGGAAGCGGCAAAGCGGCTTGAATCCACCGGACCCTCTGCCGGCATCCCTCTCCCCGCTTCCACGACCGAACCGACGCGGACTCGCACATGAGCGGAGACCAGGACCCATATGAAGAAGGCAAGCGAGCGGGGCTGCATCCGCTCCTCGTCCTGTTCGGCGGGATTGTGGTGATGGGGCTCCTGATCAATCTGGCCGTTCCAAGCGGCAAACAAAAGCAGGCCGCCGGCCCGGAGATTTCACAGGTCGACACCGAAGATCCGGATGCGGCGCCGGTCATGTACAAAGTCCAGACGACCTTGACGGAGTTCAACGCCGTCAGCATCGTCGTGCCGGCGCAGGCGACGACTAGTCAGATCGTCGGCCTCCTCAAACAGTTCAAGCAAGCCCGGCTGAGTCAGAATCTTCCCTCCATGCTCCCGGCCACCAGTCCCGGACACAAACTCGGTGACCAAGCCGTTGCCGACCTGTACATTTTCTCAGAGCCCAAATATGCCACGCCGGAGGCCGTCGGGACATTGGCTCGTGGGGCCCATGCGCCGGGTAACCTCTACCCGCAAGCCATTCCATTCGAAGAAGCGATGGAACACGTCCTCGGACATTACCGTATCGATTTGAACGACACGAGCAATCCCGACACCGGGTCGCTCGGATTTGCCGACGATTCCGGGGTCCACAGCAAACGATATCGACGTATTTTTTGAGCCGCTGCGTCGAAAATCCTCGCCTATACGGCCTTCGCTATCCCCAGCCCAGCCTTGAGCAAGAAGAATGTCCCTAGGGGTTTCCGTCTCCCACAGCATCTAGTGGCTTGTCGAACGACTACCCCAATGCCTAAAACTTGTGCAGGCCGCTCAAGGACCTCTCCACTGAGGGGGTTGAGAGAAGAGACGGCTGATATTCACATGGTTATCCACAGATTCTGTGCGTGAAAAATAGTCGGCAGGATAACGACCGGACGAGCGCCGTCCAGATCGCAGACGACACCAACACATAGGTCTCTCGTATGGCCGGAGAAGCAGGGGTCATCGCCATCGCACAGACCTCCAGTGGTCTGCTGACCGAAGGTCACCCAAGGCGCACCCGTCAGACCGTCGGTGAAGTCGCCGCGATGCCGACACTGCTTTTGATTTCAGCCCGCAACGCGTCCTGCTCTGCCTGCACCCATGCCTCCAATTGCGGGAAGTAATGGGAGAGCGTGCCGGTGAAGGGGGCCACCAACACATCGCCGCGTTCCTTCAACCAACCTTCCGCCTCGGCAATCCGAACCTTCTGGTCGCCGATCTTACGGGACAGCAACTTATTGAGCATCATCTGCTGCCCGGGGCTGCCGGCGACGGTTCCCAGCAATTTCCCTTTCACATAGTCCAACTCTTCCGCCAAGGCAATCTTTACCCGAACCGCATGCGTCGCCGCCCAGGTTGCCCGTTGAATAGAGTAGTCATAAGACAATACCGGCTCCCGCGGCTCGCGAAAGGGACCGGTCACACTGGAGATCACCAATTCGTCATTCAACATCTGATATTCCTTCTCTCACGACCACCACCGTCATTGAAACCGTCATGCCACCGTCGATTGCAGATAGCGTAGCGTCTGCGCCGCCGTCTCGGCCCCGTCCCGAATACAATCGGGAAGCCCCACCCCGCGATAGCCGGCGCCGGTGACAACCAGGCCGCCGAATCGTGACAGCGCCGCATCCAACTGCGCCAGCCGGTCGAGATGCCCGATCGTATACTGAGGCATCGCCCGGCGCCACCGATTCACTTCAACATAGTGCGGGGCCGCCTGCAGACCCACGATGGAGGCCAATTCCTCCCGCACGCACCGCACCAGGGCCTCGTCATCCCGCTGCAAGATGGCCTCTCGCCCGACCCCGCCGAGATAACACCGCACGGACACCTCCTGTGGCGATGCGCGGTGGGGCCACTTGAGCGACGTCCAGGTGGCGGCAATCAAATCACGCTCCTCGACGCGCGGAACCACGAAACCGAATCCTTGCAAGCGAGCCCCCACCGCCTCAGCCGGATAGACGAGGGAGATCGTCGCCGTCGAGGCATAGGGGATCATCTCCATCAATCCGGCGGCCAGGGGAGTCAACGGCCGCACCAGGTCGGCACTCACATACGCCGGCGTCGCCAAGACCAGGGCCTCCGCCGAGAGCGCCGTCCCATCGGAGCAGATCACATCGTACATCCAACGTCCCGCCTGGTGCGAACGCACGCGCAGCGCCTCCGCCTGAACTCCAGCTTTCAAGACACCGCCGGCCTGCCCGATATGGGTCGTCAGTCCAGCCACTAGATCGGCCAAGCCGTTTTTGAGCGTCACGAACATGGTGCGTCGAGGGCCTCCGCCGGAAGCGTGCTGCGCCCGCGCGCGGCGTGCCGCCATCATGCCGCGGATCACACTGCCATGCGCTTGTTCCAACTCGTAGAATCGTGGGAACGTCGCGCGAAGACTCATCTGCTCGGCATCGCCCGCATAGATGCCGGCCATCAATGGCTCTATGACCCGTTCACAGGCATGTCGCCCGAAGCGACGACGGAAAAACGCCGCAAGTGATTCATCTTCGGTCGACCGACGCCGCGGAATCAACACGTCACACCCCATGCGGGCAAGATCCATCCACGACAGCAGCCCGCTGCGGAGAAACGGTCCGAGTTGAGTCGGTGTAAACGTGACCAACCCTTCCGGCAACTCATGCAACTGCCCGCCCCTCAACACGCTCGCTTTTTTTTCAACAGGGTTGGTGTCAATGAGCTGATCGGCCAGCCCGAGACGTCGGCAGAGCTCCATTGCCCAGGGCTTCTGCGAAAGGAACGAGTCGGGTCCCGCCTCCATCACCAGCCGGCCGACCCGGTGAGTCAGAATCTTCCCTCCCCAGACCGGCGCGGCATCAAGGATCGTGCAGGCGATGGCAACCTCAGCCGCCGCGGCCTGCTCCAACAGGGCAAACGCCGTGGAGAGGCCCGAGATGCCTCCACCGATGATGACCACTGACCTTGGGGTGCGCGCCACGGGTAGTGCCGCTAATGAACCAGCGAGGACTCGTGCGCCTCCACGACCGACGTCACGATGTCGATCAAGGACGCCGAGGCGTTCAACATGGGAATACGTTCCAACTGAATGCTCTTCGTCTGTGCCATCTGCTTGAGCTCGATATCGATATCGTACAAGGTTTCCACATGGTCGCAGATAAAGCCGATCGGCGCCACCAGCACATGACGATGGCCGTCCTGAGCCAATTCAACCACCGTCTCTTCGACCGAAGGGCCGAGCCATTTCTCTCCGGATCGCCCCTGACTTTGATAGGCAAACCGCGTCGGCTGGCTCCCGAGTTGCGCGCAGACCGCCTGCGCCGTGGCCCGCACCTCATTCGGATAAGGATCTTTCATGGCCACCACCCGCTCGGGCAGGCTATGGGCCGTAAACAGGACCGGCACGCGTGAACGAACGTCAACTGGAAACCTCAGCAACGTCTGCTGAACATTGTCGACTATCGCGGCGATCAGCCGGGGATGGCGATGCCAGCTCCTGACGAAGCTGATGGGAGTCTCGCTGGCAAGTTCGGCCCGTGCATCCTCGACCTTTTTCATGTAGGCACCGATGCTGAGGGAGGAGTACTGCGGGGCCATGCACAATCCGATGACGCGCTCCGGAAAATCTTCAAGCAATTCCGCGTACGTTTCCTTGATGAACGGATGCCAGTGCCGCAACCCGACATAACATCGGTAGCGTGCGTCACCCGCTGCATTCAACCGCTGCTCCAGTGCAAGTGCCACGTCGCGTGTGATTCCCAGCACCGGAGATTTCCCGCCCGTCACACGATATCGTTGACGGATTTCCTCTACCAGCTCCGGCGCGGTCGGACGCCCACCACGCACATCATTGAGATAAGGTGCCACATTCTCCAGGCAATCCGGGCCGCCCATGGCCATCAGCAATACGGCAATGGGTCGATGCGGTTCAGGCATCCGAAACCTCGGCATTCGTCAATCGTGAAGCGGATCTCGCCGTTGCTGCGCATTGCAACCCTTAGCGCGTGCTCAACTTATGCACCAGATCGATGGTCGCGGCCACATGCTCCACCGGAGTATTGGGGAGAATTCCGTGGCCCAGATTAAAGATGTGGCCCGGACGGCCCTCGGCGCGGCGAAGAATGTCCGTCACGCGCCGCTCGATTTCAGGGATCGGACCAAACAATGCAACCGGATCGAGGTTCCCCTGCACGGCACGATCGTAACCGACCATGGCCCAGGCCTCATCAAGCGGAACGCGCCAATCAATCCCGATGACATCCCCCCCCGCTTCGCGCATGGCCTTAAGAATGGCCGTGGTACCCGTGCCGAAATGAATAAGGGGCACGCCTACGTGCTTGAGCCCTTCGAAAATCAGCTGCACATGCGGCATGACATATTCGGCATAATCCCCGGCGGAGAGACAGCCGACCCAGCTATCGAACAACTGCACAGCCTGGGCGCCGGCTTTGATCTGACGACGAAGATAACCGGTAATCACCCGCGCAAATTTATCCATCAGGCGATGCCAGGTCTCCGGCTCGCGATACATCATCTGTTTCGTATGGATATAATTCCGCGAGCTTCCACCCTCGATGGCATAACTGGCCAAGGTAAACGGCGCCCCGGCAAACCCGATCAACGGCACGCGGCCGGCCAGCATCGTACGGGTCAGACTGATGGCATCCATTACGTACTGCAACTCGGTGTCGTCGATGGCCTTGAGCGCCTCCGCTGCCGCCCGATCCCGCACAGGGTTGTGAATGATCGGCCCCTCACCCTCCGCAAACTCCAACGACAGGCCCATCGGTTCCAAGGGGAGCAGAATATCGGCAAAAATGATCGCGGCATCGAGCGCGAAGCGGTCGATCGGCTGCAACGTGACCTGCGCCGCCAACTCGGGCGTCTTACAGAGTTCAAGGATCGAATACCTTTCACGCAAACGACGATACTCGATCATGTACCGTCCGGCCTGGCGCATGAACCAGACTGGTGTACAATCGACCGGTTCGCGCCGGCACGCCTTGAGAAATCGATCATTCATAATGGGGCGCATTTTAGAGGGGCGGTCCGAACAGAGTCAAACAATCTCGCGCAGCATGCGAGGACCCAACCGGATAGCTCTACGACCCGGGAGACCGACGACCACTCGATTCCTACCGGTCAGTCGCCTAGAACGCCATCGCGCTGCCATCGTGCTATTGCGTAAAAAACTCACGACATTTCCCTGCAACTCTGTGTATAATGGTCCCACGTGTCGTTGAGCCTGAGTATCGTCGCTCACTGATCGACACGATCCAGAGCATTCAGCGGCCTGCCTATTCGTAGCACTCGCAAGCGCCGCGATGACTAAGTCACGCTAAACAACTGCGGCGCGACCCCTCGGTAACGCATCCTTGATTCGCACAACTGTGGAGGTGGCATGAGTAGTGATCTGCACCCGCTCACCTTACCCGAAAGTGGTGAGCTCGCTAACAACAATGGACAACCCGGGGAAGAGCACAAGAGCGACGCCCCTTGGATCACCGTCTTGCGCTGGTTTGACTCCTGGGCCGGCATTGAGAAGATGCAAACGGATGCCGCGCCGGCATCGGTAGATTGGCTCCGCGCCATTCCCCTTATTACCGTGCACTTGATCTGCCTGGGCGTCTTCATCGTCGGGTGGAGCTGGGTCGCCGTGGGTGTCGCGGCCGCGTTCTACTTCGTGCGCATGTTCGCCATCACCGGATGGTACCACCGCTATTTCTCACACCGCACCTTCAAGACCTCCCGCGCCTGTCAGTTCGCGTTTGCCCTTCTAGGATCGTCCTGCGCCCAGCGCGGCCCCCTCTGGTGGGCCGGCCACCATCGCCATCACCATATTTATTCAGACAAGCCGGAAGACACGCATTCAGTGCGCCAAGGGGGATTTCTCTGGGCTCACATCGGCTGGATTAGTTCCAAGAAATTTTTCCCGCCGCGACTGAAGAGCATCGGCGATTTCGCAAAGTTTCCTGAACTGCGTTTTTTGGACCGATTCGATACCCTTGTCCCGACGATCTGCGGATTCGGCATGTTCGGTTTAGGCAAGTTGCTGGAAACCTACGCCCCGAGCCTCGGCACGAATGGCCCGCAAATGCTGATTTGGGGCTTCTTCGTTTCTACCGTCGCCTTGCTCCACGGCACTTGCACGATCAACTCGCTCTCTCATGTGTACGGATCTCAGCGTTACAAGACGGGTGACGACAGCAAGAATAATTTCATCCTCGCCATGATTACCCTCGGCGAAGGCTGGCATAACAATCACCACTACTACGCGGCCTCGACCCGCCAAGGCTTCTACTGGTGGGAAATCGACATCACCTACTACATGCTGCGGGGCCTGCAGGCGCTGGGACTGATCTGGGATATTCGAGAAGTGCCTGCGCATGTGCGAGAAGGCAAGAGTAAACTCGCCTAACGGTGACCGGGGGGGCGGCCATACAACGCCCGCCCCCTCACTCCGTGCTACATCCACTCCGCGTCATCTGCCGACCGTGCCTTGGACCCGTATTGCGATGATAGCCGTGCTCGAATCTCCCTGCTGATTGAATCGACCTCACCAATTTCCTGCTCTGTCGCAATCCAGGCATCCTCCGGCACCAACTCGATACGATAGTGATTCTTCCGCATGGAAAACCACTCGATGTACGGGTGCGGCTCTAAATGCGGATGCGGATCGAAGGAGATGAGACCCGCGTCGCCGATCTGTGGGATCTCCACCTCCCCGAGCACCTGACCCGCGAGATCCTCGTCGGCGAACCGGCTATTCTTGAACCGGATCACCGTCCCGGAAATTTCTCCTCGGCAATTGCCCGCAAGGTAAAAATCGACCGCTCCCAACACGGCAAATGTCATACGTCCCACGACCGTGCCGTCCTGCCGGTTGTCGAGAAACCCCTCTTGCACCCAACGGCCGTTGCCGAATTTCTGAGCCACGTCATCCTCCTTCTGAGCGCATCGCCACAGGCTCTGGATGTGTCGGCGCGGTCTCACCGGTCGCCCACGCTCCAAACATCACGCCGCCCAGGATCATCACACTACCGAACCATCCTTGCGCATCCAGACTTTCACCTAGAAAATACCAGGCGAGCCAGGCGGCGACGGCCGGCTCCGCCGCAAACAATAACGCGACTTGCTGCGCCGGCAGGAGCCGCTGCGCCCACATTTGCACTGCAAACGCGCCGGTCGCGAGAATTCCTGTCACCACGAGACCAACGGCTAACACGTAGCTCGGCTCGAACATCGCTGGCGTCGGATGCTCCCACCACATCGCCCCCAACAACGCCACAGTCATCAGCAGCAATTGCCACGCGAACAACGAGACTGAATCCGCCACCCGGGTATATCGCTCCAGACAAACCATGTGGGCGGCAAATGCCGCCGCGCTTCCAAGGGTCAGCAGATCTCCAAGGTTGGCGGAGGCCGTCGGCTTGACGAGAAACCACAGTCCGACCAGTGCAATCCCGTTGGACACCCACGTCTGGATACCCAGTCGACGCAAATAGAGCGGCACAAACACGACGTACAACACCGTAATAAACGCTGAATTCGACGCCGTCGTGAAGCGAAGCCCCACTGTCTGCATGACATAGCCGATGAACAGCCAGCCGGTCGCGATCAGACTCGCCCGCACCATGTCGGCATTGCAAGTCAGCCGGCGGCGCATCAGCAACAGGACCGCAAACACGACGATCATTCCGAGGAGAAATCGCAAGAATAGGAACGAAAGCGGAGAGATTTGTTCGAGAGCGGCTTTTGTCGCCGGGAAAGTCGCTCCCCACACAACGGTTGTGAGGAGCAGGGCGAATTGAGGCATGGCAAACAGAAATGATGAAGGCGAATGCTAAAGGTGGGATCAAGGAGACGGCCCCGAGAGTCCCTCCGTCACCATTCAGCATTCATGATTCGGTACTCCTGACGTTAGGGTTTGCACAACGCACATTTGCGTTCGTCGCTGGTACCGGCCTGCTCCATCGCGGCGAGAGCCCGTTCCTTATCAGGATAGTCGAACCATCCGCCTTCCCAGAAATCACTACTTGAGATGCTGGAAGGGACTTCCGAGCAACGATCCCGATGAAGTGTCACTCGATCAATCGCGCGTGCAATATGAAGCCAATAGACCATAGTACCCCGTCAGATTCAGGCATCACGACCGTCGCCGCTCAAACCCTACCACGCTCCCCGATGGGAGAGCAATGCGCAGGCAGCACCGAGTCCCCAACGGCCCCGTGACGGCAATGATCAGTAAGATTGTGGGATGAACCTAGGAGGTCGCGCTAGGGCAGGAGCTGCCACTCGTCCTTCTCAATCACAGTCTTGACGCCGGTGTTCAGCTTCTTGACGTCCTTCTCTTCAAAGAGGCGCATGTAGCGGTCAATACGATCCGGATCATCGATCCGCTCTTCCTGCATCACACCGCCGTTTCCTTTATACTTCCGAATTAACAGGGGCATTTCAACCGCTCCTCCAAATTGTGACTCGCGTTTCGGCACAAAGATTCGGTACAATAGTGCAAAGCTATGCACAGGGTCAAGCGTTTCCAAGGGGAGAATCGCTTTATCCGATCTAGTCCATCAGGGCGAGGTCGTGGAGCGCCATCCAAGGAGTCGGCAATGCCGGTTTACGAATATCGCTGCGAACAATGTTCACACCAGTTCGAGGCTACCCAGTCCGTCCATGCGCGACCGGAGGATACCGTCTGTCCGCAGTGCAACGGAATCGGCGCCACCAGAATGCTCTCGGCTTTTGCTTCCAAGATTAAAGGCACCCACAAGCCAGGCTTCGAGGAAATGAAGGCCTATAGCATGCTGAACGAACGCATGGATCGGTTCTCCAAACTCCCGCCCGCCATGGGCAAACGAGTGGATATCACGCCGGACATGATGTCAGGCGCCGGAGCCACAACTCCACCCGACGGGAACGACTCGTAGATCCAGACATGTCGCCGAGGGAATCCGGCCTGTCCCTATCGGAATGCTTTCGGAGAAGGCCTCGCGGCGGCTGAGGACTGACAGGGAGAATCATTCAGCATGCACCCCCGTTTCAGTGTAGTTCTCTGTGTCGGTCTACTTCTCCTCGTGAGCCTCCCGGCCTCAGCCGAGGTGGCAGGATCAATGGTCATTGTCGGCCAGGGTCCCGAACAACGGGTGATGGAAGCACTGGCCCACGCGTTTGAAAAGGCTAATCCTCGCGCCTACATCGACGTCGCCTGGGACACTAATTCAAAACCCCTGGACATGGTGAAGGCCAAACAGGCGAACATCGCGGTCACCGGGACTGCGGAAGACGGCCTTCGAGCCGTCCAGATCGCCTGGGACGGGATCGCCATCATGGTGCACCGATCGAACTTCACCAAGGAAGTCACCAAACAGGAGGTCGCCGAGCTTTTCTCCGGGAAGTTCAAAGTGTGGGCCGAACTCGGGGGGCCCGATACAAAGGTTCTCTTGATCGATCGGCCGCGCAATGAAAACAACCGTGATTCATTTGAACAACAGATCGGCATCACCGGCAAGATCTCCGACACAGCGAAGGTGATCGCCAAAGACGAAAAGGTCATCAAGACGATTGCCGGCACCCTCCCGCCCTACTCTTCCGTCGCCTATCTGTCTCTCGGCCAGGCCTTGGAAGCCGTGGCCTCCGGTGTGCCCGTGAAACTGTTACCGGTCGATAAAGTCGAACCGGAAACACCTACCGTCAGGGACGGCCGCTACACGCTGCGCCGCCCGGTCCTGTTGCTGTCGAACAATGAGCGGGACCCGCTTATTGACGCCTTCGAACAATTCGCCCTGTCGCAGGACGGGCAAAAAATCATCAGCGAGTCGTATACGCCACTCCCAAAGACATCATCTCCATAAAAGGAGGCTTTCATGCGCGCAATTGTCACTTTCGTTCTCGGCAGCACCCTCATATTGGGCACTACGTTCGTCGCCGTCCTCGCCGGCCATGCCGAGGAAGGCGCGATGGTAGAGGGCACCGGATATTCGATGTTCAGCACCGAATCGATCAAGGGATCGGACGCCTCGAAACTTGAAAACGATCCGGTCTGCGATCGGTCCAAGCGTCCTTCCATTGCGAAAGTTGAACCGGACGAGGCCAAACCCGGTCAAAAAATTACGATCAAGGGTGAAAATTTCGGCAGCAAAGAATGTTTCCACGGCGTGACGTTCAGCGCCGCCTCCAAGGCAAAGATCGACTACCAATTCGTCAATGACAGCACGATCGAAGCCGTCGTCCCGGAGGCGAAAGCCGGTATGTCCTTTATCATCGTGGTGGCCGGCGGAGGGAGCGCCCAATCCAAACCGCTGCTCATCCAAGCCAAGTAAGATCTTGCGCGGGCCGGAGGCGCATCCCCTCCAGCCCGCTTCCTCCCCTCTCGCTGTTCACCAGTTCGTCTCGACAACTCTCCTGACCCTATGCTAGGTTACGCGATCTTTTTGGAGGCGAATCAGAGGTGAGCTGCGGCTCCGGGCCTCTCGCAACCCCATCATGTTTCGGAAGATCCTCATTGCCAACCGTGGCGAAATCGCCATGCGCATCATCCGTGGCTGTCGCGAGCTCAATATCGCGACCGCGGCGATCTATTCCGAAGCGGATTCGTCCGGGATCTACGTCAAAAAAGCCGATGAGTCCTACCTCGTAGGCCCCGGCCCCGTCAAAGGTTTCCTGGACGGAAAACAAATCGTGGAGATCGCCAAGCGCATCGGCGCGGACGCGATCCATCCCGGATACGGGTTCCTCTCAGAAAACACAAAATTCGCCCGACTCTGCCAAACCTCCGGGATTACCTTCATCGGTCCCTCTCCCGAGACGATCGATCTGATGGGGAGCAAGGTGAAGGCGCGGCAGATCGCCCAGCAGGCCGGCGTCCCGATCGTGCCTGGAACCGAAGGCGGGGTCACCAGCGTCGACGAAGCTCTGGCCTTCACCCGTCAGATCAACTACCCGGTCATGATCAAGGCCAGCGCCGGCGGTGGGGGCCGCGGACTCCGGGTCGTCCGGTCCGACCAGGAGCTACGCGAGAATATGGAAGTCGCGTCGCGTGAAGCGCTGGCAGCCTTCGGCGACGGCAGCATCTTTATTGAGAAATACATTGAGCGGCCGCACCATATCGAATTTCAAATCCTGGGCGACAAACACGGCAACATCATTCACCTGGGCGAGCGTGATTGTTCCATCCAACGCCGGCACCAAAAACTGATCGAAATCGCCCCCTCGCTCATTCTGACACCGAAACTGCGCACGCAAATGGGCGAAGCCGCCATTGCCATCGCGAAAGCCGTGAATTACGACAATGCCGGCACCGTCGAATTTCTCCTGGATCATGAGGGCCATTTCTATTTCATGGAGATGAATCCACGCCTCCAGGTCGAACATACTGTCACGGAACAGATCACGGCCATCGACATCGTTCGCAACCAAATTTCGATCGCGGCGGGCAAGCCGCTGGAGATTCGACAAAAGGATGTGACGCTGCAGGGGCACGCAATCCAATGCCGCATCAACGCCGAAGATCCCCTCAACAACTTCATGCCTTGCACCGGCACCATTACCGCCTATCTGTCACCCGGCGGCATCGGGGTCCGCATCGACGGAGCGGTCTACCGCGACTATACGATTCCACCCTACTACGACGCGCTGCTGGCGAAACTCACCGTCCGTGGGCGCACATGGGAAGAAGCCGTGAGCCGCATGCGGCGTTCGCTTGAGGAATATGTCTTGCGCGGCGTGAAGACGACGATACCGTTCATGAAGAACATTATGATGGAGCAGGATTTTCAGGCCGGACGATTCGACACGTCGTACCTGGAGACCCACCCGGATCTGTATCAATACGAAGAATCCGAGGAGCCGGAGGACCTGGTGCTGGCGATCTCCGCAGCGATCGCCGCGTACGAAGGACTCTGACCTCCCAACCACTCGGCAACACCACCTCAACCCTGTGACGTGAGCGGATCCGCCGCCCAAGGCCGCCAGCATGGCAACGAAAAAGACCAAGAAAGTCGTCCCCAAGAAGACCAATTCGAAAAAGAGGGTGTCTGCACAGACCAGCCGGAAGGCTACCTCACACCCCGTCCGGACCCTACACCCGTCAAACCCTGAATTCCACCTAGATCCGGCGCCGGGGAAAAAGCTCCTCCTGACCGATGTCGCGTTCCGCGACGGGCACCAGTCGCTGCTGGCCACCCGGATGCGCACGGAAGACATGCTGCCTATCGCCCAGAAGCTCGATGCCGTCGGCTACTGGTCTTTGGAGGTCTGGGGCGGAGCCACCTTCGATACCTGTCTGCGGTTCCTGAAGGAAGATCCGTGGGAGCGTCTGCGGGCGCTCCGCGAGGCCATGCCGAACACCAAACTGCAAATGTTGCTCCGTGGGCAAAACCTCGTGGGCTATCGGCACTATGCCGATGACGTCCTCGACAAGTTTATCGAACGCTCAGCCGCCAACGGCATCGACGTGTTCCGCATTTTTGATGCGCTCAACGACGTGCGCAACCTCGACCGCGCCATCCGTGAAGTCAAAGCCTGCGGGAAACACGTCGAGGCGACGATCTGCTACACCGTGAGCCCCGTCCACAACATCGATCGGTTCGTATCGATGGCCAAGCACTTAGAGGACCTAGGCACCGATACGCTCTGTATCAAAGACATGGCCGGCCTGCTGGCGCCGCTCGACGCCTACCATCTGGTCCGTCGACTCAAGAAAGCCGTGCAGGTCCCGATCCACCTGCATAGCCACTACACATCAGGCATGGCGTCGATGTCGGCATTGATGGCCGTGCTGGCCGGACTGGATATGCTAGACACCTCTGTGTCGCCGCTGGCCGGCGGCACGTCACACCCGCCGACCGAAACCTTGATCGCCAGTTTGCGCAATACGCCCTACGACACCGGACTGGATCTGCGGCAGTTCGAACCGATTACCGAACACTTCCGCAATGTGCGTCGAAAATATCGGCAGTTTGAAAGCGATTTCACCGGCGTGGACGCCGAAATTCTGACCTCACAAATTCCCGGCGGCATGTTATCGAACCTCGCCGCACAACTGGCGGAACAGAACGCCCTCGACCGCATGAAGGAAGTGCTCGATGAAGTGCCGCGCGTGCGGAAAGAAATGGGCTATCCCCCGCTCGTGACGCCGACCAGCCAGATCGTCGGCACCCAGGCGACATTGAACGTCCTGACGGGTGAACAGGGTGAGCGGTATAAGGTCATCACGACGGAGACCAAGAACTACTTCCTCGGGTTGTATGGACGTGCGCCCGGCGCGCTCGACAAGGCCATCATGGCACGGGCGATCGGTGATGAAGAGCCGGTCAAGGGCCGGCCGGCCGACCGGCTGGAGCCGGAGTTCGACAAACTGAAGGAAGACATGCCCGAGACGGCCACCACCCCGGAAGACCAACTCTCGTTCGCGCTGTTCCCGGCGATCGCCAGGGATTTTTTCGAGGCGCGCGAACGCGGCGAGCTCCAACCCGAGCCGCTTGAGCCGCCCGAGACCAAGGGGCCATCGGTGGCGCACGATCTCCACCTCGCCCCGGCGGAATTCAACATTACGGTACATGGGGAAACGTACCATGTCGTCGTCTCCGGCTCGGGGCGCACCACCGACGGCCGCAAGCCCTACTATATCCGAGTCAATGATCGGCTGCAGGAGGTGTCGCTGGAACCGCTGCAGGAAGTGCATGCCGGTGTGCCTGAAGCTCCCCAAGCCGGTGGCGCAACGAAACCGAAGCGTCCCAGGCCGACCAAACCAGGCGATGTCGCCCCGCCGATGCCGGGTCGTGTCGTGAAGGTCCTGGTGGCAGAAGGCGCGCAGGTGAAAACCGGCGAGCCGCTCTTGATCATCGAGGCCATGAAAATGGAAAGCCAAGTCCCGGCTCCGATGGACGGGCGAGTGGCGACCATTCTGGTCGTCGAGGGAGACACCGTTAAGATCGACGAAACCCTGCTTCAGCTGGAGTAGCCGGTGACGCTCCCGGCGTGGCATCTCCGGCTTGCCGCTGTCGCGTCGACACGTTTCCTAACCCTCTGTCTCGCGACGGTCATCATGAGCGGCTGTGCGGCACGAACGGAGATCCCCCGCTGGTTCGACGCCGTCCAACGTTTTCCCATCCACACCGCGTCCGTCAACGGCCATCGCATCGCCTATCTGGACGAGGGCCAGGGCCCGCCGCTCATCCTGATCCATGGGTACGGCGGATCGATGTGGCAATGGGAGTATCAACAGCTCCCCCTCGCCGCACACTTTCGCATCATTACACCTGACCTGATCGGGTCCGGCCTCTCGGACAAACCCACGATCGACTATCGGCCTGAAGAGTTGATTGAATCGATACGCGGCCTCATGGATGCACTCGGCCTATCGACCGCCACCTTGATCGGCAGCTCCATGGGCGGCGGCGTGGCCAGCGGCATGGCCCTGACGCACCCTGAACGAGTACATCGCCTGGTGTTGATCGACGGCTTGCCCGACCATGTGCGCGAACGCCTCGCCAGCCCGCTGATGCGCCGCGCGGTGAACACGCGTGTTCCTGCCTGGCTGGCCCGCTTTGGAGCCCTCTTCGTCGGCAGCCACACCATGGAAGCCGTGCTGAAGGAAATCGTCTACGATCACAGCTTGGTGACACCAGCGGTACTCGACCGCTCCAACCGGAACCGGCAACGGGAGGATATGATCAGCCCCCTGCTCTCGCTCCGTGACAGCCTGCCTTTGTGGGAGCAGCATTTTGCGCCCAGGCTCAAAGACATACGGCATTCCACCTTGATCCTCTGGGGTGAACAGGATCGCCTCTTCCCTCCCGAGGTCGGCCGCCACCTCCACGCCACGATTCCGCAGTCTCGCCTCATCGTGGTCCCGAATGCCGGCCACATCCCGCAGTGGGAACAGCCGCAGGTGATCAACCGATACATTACGGAATTCCTGCAGCCTTGACAGCGTGCCGTGCCGGCCATACAGTGGCGGAGCAACCGCAGACAACCTTCCCTCATCGATGGAGATTCTATATGGCATCAATCCCTGTCCGCATGATCCCGAGCGTGTCGGTTCTTCACCTGCTGGCCGCCGTGCTGTGCCTGAGCCTCAGCGGTTGCGAGAGTTTGCCCGGCCCCGGCGACTCTGGTTTTTCGTATAAGGATATGCCGGTGGCCGACGGCAGCGCCGTGGCCGGAGAAGGCAACAATATCCTCTTCCAAGGGAAACCGCTGATGCTCTCCGGCATGGGCATCAAGGTCGGCGACAAGCTGCGCGATGTGAAGCTCGCCCAAACGGATTTGTCGATGGTCCCCATCAATGAGACCAAGGGCAAGGGAAAAGTCCGCATCATCAGCGTTGTGCCATCCCTCGACACCAAGGTCTGCGAACAACAAACCCACTACCTGAGCGAGAAGAACATGGGCCTTGATCGAATGGTCGAGCTCATCACCATCAGCATCGACACGCCCTTCGCGCAAAAGCGTTTCGCGGAAGAAGCCAAAATCGCCAATGTGACCTTCTTATCTGACTTTCGTGCCGCCGATTTCGGTAAGGCCCACGGGCTCCTGCTCAAAGACCCTCATCTTCTGAGTCGGGCCGTGCTCGTGGTGGACAAAGACAACAATGTCCGCTACCTCCAAATCACTCCCGAACTGGCGCAACTGCCGAATCTGGAAGAAGCATTCCGATTCGCGCGCAAACTGGTCACAGCCAGCTGAGGTCAGCGCCAATCCGTGAGGCATCGGCCGCTCATTGAGAATTGAGCGTCAACCCTCTCTCGGAACGAGATACGCGTCACGCGTCATATGTTATGGTCATTGAAGAGGCGTCATGGCTCACTATGATCTGCTGGTCATCGGAACCGGCCCGGCAGGACAGAAAGCCGCCATTCAGGCAGCCAAGTTGGGCAAAAAGGTCGGCATCGTCGAGCGCAAACAAGTCGTCGGCGGCGTCTGCACCAACACCGGAACCATCCCCAGCAAGTCACTCCGCGAAGCCGCGCTCTATCTGTCCGGGTTTCACCAGCGCAGCCTGTATGGCGCCAGTTATCGAGTCAAGCAAGACATCACGATGGAGGATCTCACCTTCCGCTCCAACCACGTCATCAATCGGGAAATCGAGATCATTCAGAACCAGATGACGCGCAACAATGTCGACCTCTGGTACGGCACGGCGGGCTTTGTCGACCCGCACCGCCTGCGTCTTGAACGCCCCGATGACCAGATAGAACATACGGCCGACTTTTTCGTCATTGCCTGCGGAACCATTCCGGCCAGACCCGCGCACATTCCCTTTGACGACCACACCGTCATCGACACCGACGGTCTCCTGACGTTGAAAGCCCTGCCCAAATCCATCACCATCATCGGCGGCGGAGTCATCGGCACGGAGTATGCCTCGATCCTAGCCACCATGGGGATCCACGTCACCCTTATCGAACGCCGCCCGCGCCTGCTCGAGTTTGTCGATCAGGAAACGATCGAGGCCCTCCAGTACCACATGCGCAGCATCGGCGTGACACTCCGGTTCAATGAAGAGGTGGTGTCCATCGAGCGACAACCTGAACGGCAAGTGATCGTCCAGTTGAAAAGCGGCAAAGAAATCGCCGCGACCACCGTGCTCTATTCAGTCGGCCGCTCCGGCGCGAGCGCGGCGCTCAACCTGGAGGCGATCAGACTCGTGGCGGACCATCGTGGACGACTCCAGGTGAACGAGCATTTTCAGACCGCCGTTCCTCACATCTATGCCGCCGGCGACATCATCGGCTTTCCCGCGCTGGCCTCGACCTCCATGCAGCAAGGCCGCCATGCCGCCTGCCACGCATTCGGCGTTCCCATCCAGACGCAATCGGAACTCATGCCCTACGGTATTTATTCGATCCCCGAAATATCCATGGTCGGCCGCAACGAAGATGAGCTCACAAACAACGGCGTTCCCTACGCCGTCGGCATCGCCCGCTACCGAGAGATCGCCCGCGGACAGATCATCGGTGATGACATCGGCATGCTGAAGCTCCTGTTCCACCAGAGGACGCACGAAGTACTCGGCGTCCACGCCATCGGCGACGGAGCGACGGAACTCATCCACATCGGCCAAACCGTCATGGCCTACCATGGACAGATCGACTACTTCGTGGATGCGGTATTCAACTACCCGACCCTCGCGGAATGTTACCGAGTCGCCGCGCTGGATGGCATCAATCGGTTGCCCAGGCCCTGGACACCCAGGGCCTGAACGTACGATGTGGTGATCGCTGAGAGGGTGACGTCACTCCTTCGCCACATCACCGGATTCCCACCTTATCAACTCGCAACGGAGTCGCCCATGTCGTTTTCAAACCATCTTCGCAAACTGGCCCAACCCGTGTGGGACGCACAGTTGACCCACCCGTTCGTGATCGCCCTCGGTAAAGGCACATTGTCGGAACGAAAGTTTCGGTACTACATCCTGCAGGACGCTCGTTTCCTTGCGGATCTCGCCCGTGTGTTTGCCGCCGGCTCCTTGCGGGCGCCGGATTCCGAATCGGCCCTCCGCTTTGCCAAACTGGCCGAAGAAACCATCACGGTCGAGCGCAGCCTCCACGAAAACTACGGCAAACGTTGGAAACTCACGCCGCAGGTCATGCTGAACGAGCCGATGGCCCCCACCAACTATGCCTATACACGCCACATGCTCGCGATCGCCCAAAGCGGGAGCGCCACCGAAATCGCCGTGGTCGCCCTGCCTTGCGCCTGGATCTACTGCGTCGTCGGCAAGCACTTCCTCAAGAGCGGCCCGCCGCCGGCCAAGCACCCCTACCGAGACTGGTTGATGCTCTATGCCTCGCCGGAATTCGAGGCCGTGCAAGAATGGATGCGGGCCAGGGTCGATACCTGGGCACGCACCGCCGGACATGAGGAAAAGAAACGGATGGAGCAGGCATTTCTGATCAGCTCGAAGTATGAGTGGATGTTTTGGGAGATGGCCTGGAACGAGGAGGTATGGCCGGTGTGAGGAGGCGGGTAGGCATGGCGGCACTCTGCACGCCGAGAATAAAGCCGCAGCAGCGTTC
>CABVRW010000016.1 GCA_902500785.1 uncultured Nitrospira sp. | reverse complement strand
GCTCACGTCCTTCTCATGGGTCAACATCTGTTGTTCAATGTGCGCCAGCGCATCGGCCAATTGCGCCACCACACGCGTGCCACCCAGAGTCAGCCATTTCAGGTGCCTCCCCGCATGGTTGAGATCCTTGAGCGAGTAACGAACCGAGTCGATTTCTTCGAGACAGCGGTACCGAGCCCGCTCGAGATCACGCAGCCTCAGGCCGGCCTTTTTCCACCGTACCTTCCCTGCTCGACCCGATCCCCAGGTCGCCAGCCGCTCGAACAACATCGCCCCCATGGTAAACGTGAAGGTCGCGTGAAGAATGCCTCTCAGCGGACGCAGGCTACGGCGCCAGGGAGAATAGAAAATCTCCTGATTGTGATCGTTCTGATAGAGCACGTCTTTGCGTAGCAATAAATTCAGATGGTGATGGCTGTTCTCGTGGATCAGATCGTCGATCAAATCCAGTCGGTCACGGTCAAAACAGTTGATGGCGGACAGTCCGGGGCGATGCCGATAGCTGAAACTGACGACACCGGCGGCTTTGAGCGGTACGATCCGCGAGGTCAGCAACGCCAACAGCCGATCACCCTCCGGCCAGGCCTGCGCAATGACAGACAACGCCCGCCGCATTCGCGCCGCCACCTCCGGCCTGGTCGGCCGCACCGCCACCGGCGCCTTGTTCGTTCCATAGACCAGCGTCGGCCCGAGAACGAGCGGGCCGTATTGACTCTCTCGCAGGCAGAGGGGCTCGATGCGGCGCCAATACCACCGCACGTCCGCACCGCATTCGACCATGGGATAGGCCCGATCGTCGACCAGAAGATCGATCCCGGATGCCCTGATCATAAATTCCGCCTGCCCTCCCGCACGCATGAGCGCCGAACGAACCTGGCCATGTGCGGCATAGGACAAGCCCGCCGTGCCCACCACACACACCCACGGCAGCTCGACGCGTTCAACGTTCGCATTCAAATCACAGGGCACCAGCCATGCCTCCCCTCGCTGCTGCGCCACCCACGCGCAGGCCAAGTGAGGAGCGAGACATACAGACTCTTGCGTGATTTCCCGCGCCAGCCGTCGACAGAACGCGGTGAGGCGGGAGAGAAGCAGGCGGGGTTCAGGCCGACCTGTGGGGAAAATCTCATCGACATAGCCGTGCTCGTAGAATTTTTCTTTAAACTCCCCGCGGAGCTGCTCGGCGATGTCTCCACGCGATCGCTCCCGCCGTACCTGAACCAGGATATCGACAAAATACAGCAGATCGTTCAACGACTCGATCCACCCGACTACCTTCCCATTGCTGTATTCGGCAGATGTGAACGACTGCTCCAGCCTGCGAAACCAATCGATCGGCAATTCGAAGGTGCGCACAGCGTCGGCATAATGTTGTTCGAAATCCTGGCAGACATCCGTGAGCAACCCGCGCATCGAGCGCCGGAATTCCGACATCAGCCGTTCGAGTATCGGCGCATCAAGTACCGTCATGATCCATCGCCTTTCCGGAACACATCAGGTGTCGCGCGCGCACTCTACGCGAGTGCCCGACGGCTGACAAGCCAACACGCTGACGGACCGACAAAGGGCGTCGCTTGCGCTGAGTCAAAAGGGGACAGTACGGGGCAGGAGTCCACGAGGCGGTCAAGTCTGATCAGAGGAGTACGCGCGGAAATCCCTGGCTCCGACGGACACCCGCGCGAAACGGCGCCGGTTTCGCGCGGGCCTACGCCGTCAGCCTGATGAGATCGAAGAGCAGCGGCTTCTCCGGAGCCAATAGAGGGACAGGATGGAGATGGGAGTTCTGCACCATGCGATGGCACTGGATCAACGAATCCACCACATTGCCGCAACTCAGGCACCGATGCCCACGAAGCCGCATGGGGTGATAACTTTCCTGAAGATCGACCAAATCATCCGTCACCATCAGTCCTTCACATCGCGTGCACGTCATGAGTCGCCTCCCTTCGGACAGTCTCTGAGATGTCCTTCATGCCCTGAGAGATCCGTTGCCACATCACCCACTCAACAACCGTCCGACCTGGAAAGAAGCAATGTAGATGCCACCGATTCGCCGACGTCATTTCTTTCGCCGGCCGAATGATGCCATCACGCCAAAACCGATCCTCTCGTGACAAATTGACTCGGCTGTGACCGAATTGGTCTCATGGGACCAAAATGGGTAGAATCGGCTAACACTGCTGAAAACCTATCTGCCCGTGGCAAATCAAAGTTCGGCACTATGCCGGCGGGCTGGGAGCGACGTACCGAAAATGGCGCTGACCGCGACAGAAATTGGTTGCATTGTTCAAGAACTGGCGCCGGCCCTGGCCGAAGGCTGGATCCAGAAAATCTTCCAACCGTCCTCCTCCTCTCTGTTGTTGGAGGTTCGTGTCCCCGGGCACACTCGTCGGTTGCTCTGTTCCGTGCGCGACGGAACCGCACGGATACACCTCGTTGGTGAGAGTCTTCCCAACCCGCCGACCCCGCCGGCATTCTGCCAACTGCTGCGGGCACGGATACAGGGCGCGCGTATTGATGGCCTTGCACAAATACCCGGCGATCGCATCGTTCGACTGGACCTGACGAGTCGGGACGGGCCAGTCGCGTTGATCGCAGAACTGTTCGGTCGTCATGCGGACCTGCTTTTACTCGACGGAGAGTCGCGCGTGCTCGCGACGCTTCGTCACAATAGAGACCGGGTGGGCCAGGCCTATCAGGCACCGTCGCCGACGCCGTTGCGATCATCGCCGTCCGACGTGGCCACGCCCGGACCCGAGTCGAAGCCTCAGCCTCCGACCGAGTCCGATCCCTTCCCGCTCTCATCGAGACTGGAGACCCTCTACCGGGATCGCGAAGCCGAGCTGTCGCATCTCACACAGATCCGGGAGCGAGAGTCGATTCTGCGGAAGCACCTCAAGAAACTCCTGCGCCGCATGTCAGCGCTCCGTCGCGATCTCGAACAGGCCGGACGATACGAACCCTACGCACGATACGGCGAACTGTTGAAAGCCAATCTCGGCTTGCTCAAGAAAGGGCTGACCAACGCCTCGGTCGTGGATTATTACGATGAGCGACTGCCGGAATTGACCATTCCGCTCGATCCCACCAAAGGGCCGCAGGCCAACATGGATGCTTACTTCGCCAAGTATCGGAAGTTCGTATCGGCTCAGCGGGAAATTTCTCCGCGCGTGGCGGCCATTGAGGTGGAAGTCCAGCAACTGCAGACCGAGTTAGCGACTATCAAGAATGGAACCTGGCAGGCGCCGAATCGTGAACCACGAACCACGATGTCCCCCATCTCGCGTACCGGTCGGAAGAGAGCCGCCGTCGAGACACACCGCGGACCGTTTCGACGTTTCATCTCATCCGACGGCCATCAGATCTTTGTCGGACGCAACGCCCGCGAGAACGACGAATTGACATTCAGCCTAGCCAAGAGCGAAGACCTCTGGCTCCATGCTCGGGGCACACCGGGCTCACATGTCGTCGTGCGCCTGGAAAAAGGCACCGAACCGCCGCCCGAAACGATACGGGACGCAGCCACACTGGCGCTGCTCTATAGCGATCTTAAAAAAAGCGGCAAGGGCGACGTCATCTATACGCGCCGTAAGTGGGTCAAAAAGGCGAAGGGTCAAGCACCAGGAGCGGTGACCGTCACCCAAGAAAAAACCATCTACGTCACGCTCGACAAACCTCGCCTGGATGCGCTCAAGGCACGACATACCGATCGTGAGCGCTAGCAACCTGCCAGGCTGACCATTCAGGCCTTGCCACTCGGCCTTCTTCGGCTTTCCATTGATAACTGAGACATGCTAATGTGCCCACATATGGGCACCACGACAACTACGCGGGATCACTTTCGCATTCTCAGTGCACTGCTCCAGGCGAAAACACTCCGCGAGTTCGACGAACGCCTCCAACGTGAGCTTGCACCTGTCCTGAGCTGCGACGTCATCGGCCTCTACTTGTACAGCGAAACTACCGCAGCGTTCTCCCCTGTATCGGAGAGTTTACGCGACCCTGCCTCCCACGCCTATCCCATCGCTCAATTGCCGGGAGCCGGAACCATCAAGGAAGCGGCGGTGCTCGCCGGACAGGCCATAGTGACGAACGACCTCAGCGCCTCTCCTTGGACCGAGGCGCAGGCCCTCGATCCACAAATCTGCCGGGGCACCTCAGTCCTGGTCTCCCCGATCCGAATGCCTTCGGAGTCCGGAGCCGGCGCGATGGTCAAGACGCTAGCCATCATGGCGGCCGTGTCGCCGGGAAGGCCCGACACTTTTTCTGAAGAGGACCGTGTGTTTTTCGACCTGTTGGGTCTCCACGTCGCCCCGGTCCTGACCGCCGTTTTAGCCGCCGAAGAACGCAACACGTTAGTCGCGATCAACAGCCAGGTCATATTCGGCACGATGACCCTCAACAACCTGATCCATTCGATTCAACCGATTCTCCGGGAGGTCATTCACCACGACGTGACCGGTCTTGTGCGATTTGTCGGCGACTCCCGCAACCGCTGGTTTGAAATCGTCTCCTGCGAAGGCGTGGCGGTCGACCAGAATGCGTTGCGACAATTTCCGTTCGAACGCATGGCGGCGGCCGAAATCCTGGCCACGGGCAAACCTCTGCTCTTGACCGGACACAACCAGGAGCGATTTGCGGAACATGGTTATTTCGAATCACTCGGCGTGTTCTCCGCCATGCTCTGTCCACTGCTGGTGCATGGAGCGCCCTATGGCTTCCTGGCGATCGGGAGCAAACGGCGAAACGCCTTCTCCGAACGCGACCTGGCGCTGGTGGAACAAATCGGCTTTCATCTGTCGCACGCCATCGCCAACCTCTCGGCGTACGACGAGATCCGACAGCTCAAGGATCAATTGGAGCAGGAGAACGTCTATCTTCGGAACGAGATGGGCGCGTCTCTGGACCTGAAAAGCCTAGTCGGCGACAGCGCCGCGCTTCAGAAGTCGCTCAAGGCCATTGAACAGGTGGCCCCCACCGATTCCACCGTTCTCATTACCGGAGAAACCGGTACGGGCAAGGAACTGGTGGCGCAAGCTATTCACCAACTCTCGCCGCGCCAACAGAACGCGCTGATTACGGTGAACTGTGCCGCGCTTCCACCCACCCTCATCGAGTCCGAACTCTTCGGTCATGAAAGGGGCGCCTTCACCAACGCGACCTCCCGCAAACTGGGCCGCTTTGAATTGGCGCACGGAGGCACGATTTTTCTGGACGAGGTGGGAGAACTCCCGATCGATTTGCAAATGAAACTCCTGCGCGTGCTGGAGGCACAAGAATTCAATCGGGTCGGTGGAAGCCAAACCATTCGTGTCGATGTGCGAGTCCTGGCCGCCACCAACGTCGATCTGGATCAAGCCATCAAACGCGGCGCGTTTCGCGCGGATCTGTTCTATCGCCTCAATGTGTTTCCGCTCCGCCTGCCGGCTCTGCGGGAACGGCGCGAGGATATCCCGCTGCTGGCGCGCCACTTTACACAAAAATACAGTCTCCGCCACCGAAAGTCCCTCACACGAATCAACAGCGCAGCGCTCAAGGCTCTGTCTGCATACGACTGGCCCGGAAATGTCCGCGAACTCGAGCATGTGATCGAGCGCGCCGTCATCGTGAGCCATGGATCGATTCTGACCATCGACGAATTGGATGGGCTAGGTTGTGAGGATGAGCAGGCTCCCGAGCCACGCACGCTGGCAGAGGCCGAACGCGCTCACATCGTCGAAACACTCTCCCGAACCAATTGGATCTTGGCGGGCAAGCAGGGGGCAGCCGAGAAATTAGGCATGAAACGGTCGACCCTCCAACACCGCATGAAAAAGCTGGAAATCACTCGTCCTCCAAGACTGCCCTCATAACTGCCCATATGTGGGCAACTCTCATCTCCTCCTGCCTAGATCTCGGCACTTCCCCCTAATCATCCCGTCGGTGGGACTTTCCTCATAACTCAAATATTCTCGCATGCTTTCAATCACTTAATCGTCGTTATCAAGAGGAACTCACTCCTGGCATCGCCCCTGCTCTAGACCTCCTCCATGAAAGAAGAGACTCCGCCACCGACACCCGAGATCGTCGGTCATGAGATTCAAGCCTATGTCGCCGAACGGGAGACCGAGCTACTCTCCTCCGGCGAGGCGAGCAGAGATGGGCGCCGCTTCTCTTGGTGCGGAGAGATTCTCGACTTTCTCACCGAGGGACTCGTGGAGCGATTTGCCGCTAAAGGCATCACCTTTGCCAATTCATTTCCCGGCCCACTGCGTCTCATGGATGAAGATCAACAGCCGAACGGCCAACATGTACGGCGATTCTGGACCGTCGCGCTCCACCATGGCTGCCCCATCGCCAGGATTTGCACCTATTTTTTCCATCGGCATGATCAAGTGAACCTCCCGCAATTGCCGCGCGTCGTGGCCTATGCTCCGACCACTCTGGCCCATGAGGACAACGAATGAACTACGTCGCCCTCAGAATGCTCTACGGCGATCGCGCGAAATATCTCATGCTGCTCTGCGGCTTAACCTTTGCGGTCATGCTGATCG
This sequence comes from uncultured Nitrospira sp., assembly GCA_902500785.1. Lineage (GTDB taxonomy): Bacteria > Nitrospirota > Nitrospiria > Nitrospirales > Nitrospiraceae > Nitrospira_A. The sequence continues at coordinate 58,116 of CABVRW010000016.1, read as the reverse complement.
TCCAGCAAGGCTCCATCTTCTGGGGTCTCATGATCTGGTCTCAATCCAGTATCAGTAATCTCAACGTGCCGATCTGGGTCACCGATCCCGGCATTGCGCAGGTCGATGAGGTCAAACCGATCGCCGACACCACCGTCGACCGTGTGCGCAGCATCTCCGGCGTGGAATGGGCCGTCCCTCTATATAAAGGTCTGTTGCGAGCCAGGCTCGCCAATGGAGAATATCACCAGATCACATTGACGGGACTGGACTCTGCCACCCTGATCGGCCAGCCCGCGGAAGTGCTGGCCGGGCGATTCGAAGACCTCCGGCAACCGGACGCCGTGGCCCTCGACCAATGGGCCGTCGAACGCATGGGCGGGCCGAAGGTCATGGCGGTCGGCACGGTCTTCGAACTCAACGACAAACTGGCCCGCGTCGTGGCCATTGCCAAGACCCAAAAAACATTCACTAACATTCCGGTCGTCTACACCACCTACGAGCGCGCATTGCGATACGTGCCTCGGGAACGGCGGACCCTGTCCTACGTCCTCGCCAAGGCCAAAGACGACGCGCCGGTCGAAGAGGTCATCCAACGCATCCGCGACCATACGGGGTTGGGCGCATTCACCGCCGACGCGTTCGGCTGGAAAACCATCGGCTGGGTCCTGAAGAATACCGGGATCGGCATCAACTTCGGCACGACGATTCTGTTAGGTTTCGTGGTCGGCATGGCTATCGCGGGTCAGACGTTTTATCTGTTCACGGTCGAAAACCTGCGGCAGTTCGGGGCGCTAAAAGCCATGGGGGCTTCCACCTCCACCCTGGCCCGCATGATTCTGCTCCAAGCCTTTACCGTGGGGATCACGGGCTACGGGGTAGGAATCGGGCTCGCCACTATATTCGGCCTGCTGACCGCGCAAGAGGGACAGCTGCCGTTCGTCGAAACCTGGCCGCTGCTCCTGCTGGTCTTTGTCGCGTTGCTCATGATTTGCACGTTGTCGGCGCTCATCAGCATTATCAAACTGGCCCGGCTTGAACCGGCGATTGTCTTTCGATGACGACTAGGGTTGGTCCGTCACACTCGCAAGATGGATCTGGCGCGCGAGAGGCCTCTCCCATCGCCGTGCAGGTTCGAGGACTCGTCAAGTCATTCGGGTCCGGCGACACCACGGTCACGGTGCTCAAGGGCATCGACCTCGACGTGTATTTCGGCGAGTTGCTGCTCTTGGTCGGTGAATCGGGCGGAGGGAAGACGACCTTGTTGTCGGCGATTGCCGGCATTTTAGACATTGATGCCGGCGACCTCGATGTGCTCGGAGCCTCACTGACCAAGATGTCACCGGGCACACGCACCCGTTTTCGCGGACAAACGATGGGGTTCATCTACCAGCAGTTCAATCTCCTGCCCGCCTTGACGGCCGCGGAGAACGTCGCCATCCCGCTGCTGATCCAGGGGACCGGCAAGAAAGAGGCGATTTCGCGAGGGCGGCTGATGCTCGAACGCGTCGGCCTCGGCGACCGGACTGAGTTTCTGCCCCGGAATCTCTCCGGCGGCCAGCAGCAGCGGGTCGCCATCGCCCGGGCGTTGGTCAATGAGCCGCAGCTGCTGGTGTGCGACGAACCGACCGCGGCCCTGGACGGCCCCAATGGCCAGAAGATCATGGAATTGATTCGAGACGTGGGGCGAGCGCCCGACCGCTGCGTCATCGTCGTCACCCATGACAGTCGAGTGTTTCAGTTTGGTGATCGAATGGCGGAATTGACCGACGGCCGTATTGTCGGCATTCATCCGATTCAGAGAGAGGCGACCGCATGACCATCCTCAATCGCTTTAGTGTCTGGCTCGCCGGGGCCGGGGTGGTATTGGCCGCCTGGGTCGTCCTGACCGGTGGCAAAACTCAGCCCATGCCGACACCCTTGGTGGACCCACCCCGATCCCCCTATGAAACGACTGTCGCCGCAACCGGCATCATCGAAGCGGCCAACGAAAACGTCCGCATCGGCCCGCCGGCCGCCGGACTCGTGACGAAAGTATTCGTGTCGGTCGGAGACCGGGTTCATGAGGGTGATCCGCTCCTGCAATTGGACGATCGAGACCTCCGCGCGCAACTCGTGGCTCGCCAGGCCGCGATTCCGCCAGCCGAGGCCCAAATCGAAGAACAAAAATACCGCATCGCCGATTTCGACACCCAACTCAAACGGCTGAAATCCGTTCGCGACAGCCGGGCGGTCAGTGAAGACGACGTCAAACGAACCTGGTATGCCTTGGAAATGGCGAAACGCGCCATGAGCCGTTTCGAAGCCGCATTGAAACAAGTCATGGCTCAGCGGGACGAAACCCGCATGCTCCTGGAACGCCTGACGGTGCGCGCGCCGCGCGCCGCGACGATTTTGCAGGTCAATGTCCGGGCCGGTGAGTTCGCACTGACCACCGGCGCGACCGAACCACTCATGCTCCTGGGTGACATGCAGCAGCTCCAAGTCCGTGCGGAGGTGGATGAGGTCAATGCTCCCTTGGTCGCTCCCGATCGGCCCGGCGTCGCCTACCTGAAAGGCAATACGTCCCGGGCGATTCCACTGACCTTTGTTCGCATCGAGCCGTATATTGTTCCCAAAAAATCCCTGACTGGGGATAACAGCGAACGGGTCGATACGCGTGTCCTCCAGATCATCTACCGTTTTGAGCGGCCGAGATTTCCGATCTATGCCGGGCAACAAGTCGACGTGTTCATCGATCGCACAACCGTCGAAGCACCCGCACAGACACAGACCGGAGAACATCCCGCCGAGGAGCCGGCGCGATGAAGCGGGTCGTGTACAACGGACAGCGTATCCGTTCAGCCCTGCTCGCGATGCTGGCGCTTGCCGGCACCGGGTGCCTGCAAGGCCAGAACTATCATCGTCCACCGGTTGAGACGCCCGCCGACTGGACACACATGGCCTCCGTCTCTCTGGCTCCCGGCGCCTCCAATAAGGTGCCGGAAGCCGACTGGTGGCAGGCGTTTCACAACCAGGAGCTAACGCAGTTCATTGAACGCGCGCTCGCCCGGAACCATGACGTCCGCCGCGCGGTATCGCGCGTGCTGGAGGGACGCGCGTCCGTCACGACAGCGGGCGCCGGACTCTATCCACAATTGAACGTACAAGGCAGCTATACCAACATCTCCATCTCAAAGAACACATTGGCAGGATTGGGCTTAGCCACGGGCGAGCAGCCAAGGCCGCAAGTCTTCGCCACGCCCGGCAGCAGCTTTGATCTCTGGAACGGGGCGGCCGATCTCCGCTGGGAACTTGACGTGTGGGGACGGATCCGCCGCGGGCTGGAAGCCGCCTCGGCAGACGCAGAGGCCATTGAGCAGGACGCCCGCGCGATCGCGCTGACCCTGATCGGCGACGTCGGGCAAGCGTACTTTCGTATCCGTGAGTTGGACGAACAAGTGGAGATCGCCCAACGCGCCCTCACCCTGAGGCGGGATTCGCTCGACATCATCACCAAGCGGGCGTCCGTGGGTCTGGCTTCCGATCTCGACGTGAAACGAACGGAAGTCCTTGTCGCGGAAAGCGCGGGACAGATCCCGGATCTGACTCGCCTGCGCGCCGTCGAAGTACACCGTTTGGAAGTGTTGACGGGATCGACCCCGGGCAGCGTGGTCTTGGCACCGGCGGCGTTGCGGAAACTCATCGTACAGCCGGAGATTCCTATGGGCCTTCCGTCGCAATTGTTGGAACGGCGACCCGATATCTTGCAAGCAGAGGCGTCGCTCGTGGCCGCTAATGCCCGCATCGGTCAAGCGCGCGCCTATTTCTTCCCTACCTTGTCCATCACGGGTCAAGGTGGATTGCAAAGCGTCGAGTTCGCGAACTGGTTCACGGGAAACAGCGCGAACTTCAGTATCGGCCCATCGGTCACTCTGCCCATCTTCCTTGGCGGCACCAACGTCGCGAGGCTGGATGCCGCCGAATCGCGCTATCAACAAATGTTGGAAGGATACCAACAAACGATTCTGCTCGCCTTCCGCGAAGTGGCGGACCTGCTGGTGTCGATACAGGCCCGCACGGAACAACTCACGCGCCAACGTGAGCAGGCGGCGGCGGCCACGGCCGCCGTGGGTCTGGCGGAGGTGCGCTACCGGAAAGGGTTGGTCAACTACCTCGATGTCCTCGATGCCCAGCGAACGATGCTGGCGGCGGACACCCAGCGTGCGCAAACGGAGCGTGCCCGCCTCACCGACATGGTCAGCCTCTATAAAGCGCTCGGCGGAGGATGGCATACGCCGGGTGACAATCCCCCTGCACCTCAGCTCGGCTCATCCGCCCGCTAAGGAATCGGTCTCGCCGCTATTTCTTTTCGTGGACGGCGCGGACATTGAACGCCTTACGGTCATCGCTCAAGAAGCCGCTGCCACGGCGCCGGGGACTTTCAACTTGAATTTCTTGCGCGGATAAGGCTATTTGACGGGATGTATTCTCAGGCCCTCGGTCAAGCGGCGGACCAGACACCGGTCACGCACGCTCCCCGGACTATAGGTGTGACTGCTCGGAAGGACCCTCCCATGCGAGACGACGTCCGCGGCCATCACCTGGATCGCCAAATTTCTGTCACCTTCATGCTCATGATACTCGGGCTCACGACGCTCTTCGCAGTGCAGGCCCTGGCCGCCCCTCCGGACAAACCGACCGCCAAATCCGACATGGGAGACAATCAGGTGTTGGAGGAAGAACAGATTCTTTCGACCACCGACAAGATTGAACAACCGGTGGACACCGATGCGGAAGCGATGCGCCACAATGATCTCGGAGTGGCCTTTGTCTTTAAGGGAGACCTGGGACAGGCCATCGATGAATTCAAACATGCGCTCCGACTTCAACCGAACTATTTCGCCGCCCACCTCAACTTAGCGAACACCCTGCTCGATGTCGGACGGAATGACGCGGCGATGGTTGAATTCAAAGAGGCCTTGCGACTGAACCCCGACGACCCGAAACTCCACAATGATCTCGGAGTCGCGCTGAAAGAAATGGGGGACGTGGCAGGCGCCATGACGGAATTTAAAACGGTCTTACGCCATAACCCCACCGATGTGAACGCGCATAACAATCTGGGCGTGGTGCTCAAGGCCATGGGCGACCTCGACGGGGCCATCGCCGAATATCGAACCGCTGCGAGCCTGCAGCCGAACAATGTGAACGCGCACTTCAATCTCGGTCTCGGGTTGATGGAGAAACGCCAGCCCGAAGCGGCTGTCAGCGAGTTCCGCACCGCCCTGCACTTACGGCCCAACGATGCGAAGATTCGCCTCAACCTCGGCAATGCCCTGGCAGGTATGGGCCAACGTATGGAAGCGGCCCAGGAATTGAGACAATACCTTCGCCTTGAACTCGACACACCCGCCAATCGACGGTGGCTTGAACAGGCCGAAGCCAAACTCCGCGAACTAGAGATGCCATAACGTTTGCCTTGCGCGGCGGTTCCACATGTGTCCGACGACCTACCCAGCAACCATCGCCGCCCTGATCCGATTATCTCACTCGCCTCTCGCCGACGACGCCTCGGGTGAGGTAGAGTTCTCTACGCCTCCGATCGTACAGAGAACATAGATGCGCATCCATCACGCGGCCCCCGCCACCGACAGATACAGGCACGTGAGAACGGGTATCCTGACCGCGTTCTGCTGGATCAGCCTGTGGCCCGGCACATCGTTTTCAGCAGAGGCGGCAGATCCGGATTCACCACAGACCCGACAATGGGACTTTGACGGTGCGGCTCCGGGATCGCTGCCCGGCTCGTTCACTATCGGCACCCTCTTCGACGGTCGCCCGGCCGGCGAGTGGAAAATCCTCCTCACCGACCGCGCGAAAAGCCCCTCACAAGTGCTCGCTCAACTGCTGAACAAAGGAGCGGATCAGACATACAAAATCCTCCTCATCGAGGGAACGGAAACGACCGACATCGATGTCGAGGTGTCCTACTTCGCCGTGGCGGGAAAAGCCGATGTCGGCGGCGGACTGCTGTGGCATGCGACGGATGACCGCAACTACTACCTGCTGAGGGCCAGCCTGGTGGAACAAAAAATTCGCCTCTACCGCGTCGTGAAGGGGATGCAGCAGATTGTGAAGCAGATCGACCGCAGGCTCCCTGCGTCCGGGTGGCACACATTGCGCATCGTGCAACGTGGGTGCGAGATCAAGGCGCTCTACGACAATGCGGTGCTGTTTCGTGTGTGCGACCAGACGTTTTCCAACGGACGGATCGGGCTCTGGACGAAATCCGATGCCGTCACCTATTTCGACGACCTGGTCCTTCGGCTCCTCGACTAACCCCTCCCCTACGGTCCTTGCCCTGCTCGGCATCCCCCCAACATCTCCACCGTTCTCACGGCATAAAAAAGGGGCAGCCACCACCAGGATGGCTGCCCCAAGGGCTGATACAAAATCAGGCGTTACCAGCGATCGCGCTTGCCACCACGATCTCCGAATCCCCCGCCGCCGCCGCTCCGCCCTGGTCCACCGCCTGAACGGGGCTCCTGAGGACGCGCTTCATTGACCGTCAATGTCCGGCCACCCATGTCCGTCCCATTGAGAGCCGAAATCGCCTTCTGCGCCTCGTCTGAAGAGGCCATTTCGACGAATCCGAAACCTCTCGATTGGCCGGTAAACTTGTCCGTGATGATACGGGCCGATTCAACCGCCCCGTGCACCGCGAACAAATCGCTTAACTGCTGTTCGGTTGCCGAATAGGGCAACCCGCCAACATAAATTTTAGAACCCATGTGGGTCCTCCTCTTGGGTAGTGACATTGTCTTGAACGAAGGAAAGAAAGGGAAAGGACGGGCCGAAGACGCGACGTAACGGGGCGACTTGGGTCTGGCTTTCGATTAGATTCCCGGGCAAGGCAACATCGAGTCAGGCCTGAACTATTTCAACGCATCCCTCACCAGGCCCCAGCGGGAGACGCGGGATAGTACCATGCGTCCCCCCGCCATACAAGCCATGAAAATAGGTCTCGTCCCACTCTCGATAGGCATCGATCGGACCATGACACGTATGACGAACTCTCCAGGACTCGACCGAACGGGGCTGGCCATACGGCACAACAAATCATGGCGCCTTCATCGCCCACGCCCCGCGGGTTCGCCCTCATGAATCGAAGTCGACGGTCACATCACAATGCGCGATCAACAGCCAGACCGGCAATGGTGCAACGGCCAGTCATTGCTGAGCCATATGGGCGGGCTCTGGAAGGCCTTGCGCACGAGGAGACTCAGAATGACAACCCGATTCACTCCCGTGAAATGGATTTTACCTTGTCCAGTAGTACTGGACATATGCTAAGATAGCCCATGTTTCTAAGAGTATGTCTTAGGCTTGATGACCGGCCGCGAACCGGAGGAATTCTGCCTAGCTATGCCCCCCTTGCTCACTCGCGCGCACGGCTACCGCATCATGACGCCTAGCTCCCTATATACGGCATACTCCAAAATCAGTTACCCGATACCGGTCATGATTGGTCCGGCCACGCCCTCCACAATACCAGGGCTTGCGCAGACACCGTCGACCTCCTCGCCCGACAGAATCCAGGGCCGCGACCGCACCACATGAACGTTCGAACCATATTCATTCACGTGACCGAGGTGCCGATGCTGGGGACATTCGTCAGGCTGTATCAAGGGCTACAAGAGCTACGGAATCAGATCCTTGAAGACTGGACCGTGAACAGCCGCGACTGGACCATGCCTGGCTTTCGAGCGATCGCCATCCATCGCTTTGGCACCTGGCTCTCGGCTCGGCGCAGCGGCGTGCTCAAATCCGTCCTGCTCACCCTCTACCATGTGATGTATCGTTATGTGCGGAATCATTATGGGATTGAAATTCCATTGGAGGTCACGCTCGGACGAAGACTATGGCTGGTCCATCAACATGGAATCGTCTTTCATTGGAAATCCGAGATCGGGGACGACTGCCTGATCCGCCACGGCGCCACGATCGGAGCGGGATATGGCGGGGAAAAAACCCTGCACAAGGGCCCAAAACTCGGACAACGGGTTGAAGTTGGACCCGGCGCGGTGATCTTTGCCGGAGTCAAGATCGGCGACGGTGCGGTCATTGGACCGAACGCGGTCGTGATGTCGGATGTCCCAGCCGGAGCGAGAGTATTTGCTGAAGCCCCTCGTGTCATCCAGTTGCGAACCGCGCCGCAGGTGGTTCGAGAGAAATGAACGCGTCCGACAAGAGAGTGACCTAAGAAGGAACCCTGCTTCGTCCATCATCCGGGGATTGTCCTTGTCGGAGAATCCTCGCATCCGATCAACCTGCATAGAGGAAAGTAGACCGCCCTTCATGAATACAGCCCGGATACCGTACTCGAGTTCCTCTGCCACCCCGGAGGCCCGTGGTGATGCCTTCCGCAAGAAGGGACAGATCGAACGTGCGATCCAAGCCTATCTGGATGGGGTGACCACTCCGCCGACGGCCGACCTGTGCCTCAAGCTTGCACGAAGCTACGAACAGATTGAGCATCATGCAGAGGCCTGTCGATGGGCTCTTTCCATTGTTGATTCAGGCGACGACTTTACAGCGTGGCAAGCAGGCTGGGGCCTGTTTCAACGCAATGCCCTAAAAGCCGAGCGGCCGGCGGTCAGGTCGATCAAAATTGCACTCCTCGGCAGCTACACCACGACCCAATTTTGCCCGGTGTTGTGCCTGGCGGCGGCGAGACTCGGAATCCAAGTCGGTCTGTATGAAAGCCAGTACGGGCAATATCAGCAAGACATCATCGACCCCAAGAGCGGGCTCTATGCCTTTGCTCCGGATATCGTCGTCCTGGCGGTTCACGACGGAGAGCTCCATCTCCCCGAATTCAGCCAGACCCCGGAAGAGGATGTTCGCAAGGAAGTGAGTCGCTGGACCGGCCTCTGGCAGATGGTTGCCGACCGCTCCCGTGCACGAATCGTCCAGCATAACTTTGCATTGCCCTGCGAGATACCGATCGGCCATCTGGCAACCAGGCTTCCCGGCTCTCAATACATGATGGCACAGGCGGTCAATACGCGGTTGGGTGAAGCGGCCGCGAACGCGGTATCCCTGGTCGATTGCGAGCGCCTGTCGGCGCTCATCGGAAAACAGCGTTGGTGCGATCCGCGCTATTGGCATCTGTCGAAACAAGCGGTCGCACTTGAGGCCCTCCCTTTGCTCGCCAGACATACCGCCACAGTGATCGCTGCGGATCTTGGGTTAAGCCGTAAATGCCTCGTGTTGGATTTGGACAATACGCTGTGGGGCGGTGTGATTGCGGAAGACGGACTGGCGGGCATCAAATTAGGCCACGGAGCGGACGGCGAGGCGTTTGTAGCATTCCAGGAATATCTTCTGAAACTCAAGCGCAAGGGCATCATCTTGGCAGTCTGCTCAAAAAACAACCACGCCGATGCCCTCCAACCCTTCGAAAAGCATTCGGAGATGCGGCTGAAGATGCAAGACATTGCCCTCTTCGTCGCCAATTGGGAATCCAAGCCCGACAATATCCGCACAATCGCCAAAACGCTGCAAATCGGTTTGGATGCGTTGGTGTTTGTCGATGACAACCCTGTCGAACGCGAGATCGTACGCAAGTTCCTGCCTGAGGTTGATGTCATCCCCATGCCGGAAGATCCCTCGTATTACGTCAGGACCCTGTCGCAATATCTCCTGCTTGAAACCAGCTCATTGACCGCGGAAGATCATGAGCGGACCGACCAATATCGCGCCAGAGCCCAGATCAAGGAGCTGGAAGCGGCTGCCGGATCCATCGAAGATTTCTACCGCAGCCTTCGAATGCAGGCCATCGTCACACCGTTCGATGCGTCGCAGTTGCCGCGGATCGCCCAGCTCATCGGAAAAACCAACCAATTCAATCTCACCACCCGGCGTCATGGCATGTCGCAATTGGAAGCCTTCGTCCAGGATGCGAGGTGTGTCCATTTGGCATTGCGGTTACGCGATCGCTACACCGACCATGGGCTCGTGAGTGTGATGATCGCGCAACGTCACGAAGACGTTCTGGAGATAGACAGCTGGCTTATGAGCTGCCGGGTCATCGGACGGACCGTTGAGGCAACGATGCTGGAGCATCTCTGTCGACGGGCAGCGCAGCTCGGGTGCACCTCACTCCGAGGAACCTACATTCCGACGCAAAAGAATGCGATGTCGGCGGATGCCTATGCCAAACATGGCTTTGAGCGCCTCGACAGCCCTGCCGGACCTGAACTCTGGACCTATGACCTCCGGGTCAAAGGCCCGATTACCAATACGTTTGTGAAGACCGTCGAATCCTGGGAGATCGCTGATGGGGCTCCCTGAACCGTCGCCTGGGTCTCGATCCTCCCTGCCGCGCAAGACTACGGTCTCTTTCACAACTCAGGATCTTGCACAATTCAGCGCAGCCAGCCGGGATAGGAATCCCCTGCATATCTCCGAGGAATATGCGCGGACCACACCCTACGGCGAGCCCGTGGTATTCGGGATGCTTGGCGTGCTGGCGGCCCTCGGCCGGCTTTCCGATCGCCACGATCGACTGCTGCAGCGCATCTCGATTGAGTTTCGCAATCCCCTCGCCGTCGGAATTCCCTACCGCCTGGAGGTCAGCGAACCAACGACAGACCGCGCGGTCGTAAAATTCTATGATGCCACCCGCCTGATGCTGAAGGCGACTTTTACCTTTGTGCCTCGGCATGAGGACGCACGAGAAACACCCGTGCAAGAGGTGGCCTGTTCCGCGGAAGCGGCAGACCTGAAGAAAGAGAACCTGCTCGCAGGAACTCGCGTGACCGGCGCATACGGGCCCGCGATCACCGAATTGGCAGAAGTGATTCGTCGCTGGGAGCTTTCGCAAAAGGGCGCCACCGCACTGCACATCTCAGCCATGATGTGGGCAAGTTTTGTCGTCGGGATGGAGCTGCCGGGAAAGCGCGCCGTATTTTGGCGCTTGGAACTCACGTTTCATCCTGAGGATGGCCCTCAGGAAAATCCGCTCCGCTACGATGTGACCATTCAGGACTTTGACGAACGCTTGGATCTGCTGCATACCACCGGCATGCTGTCGGCCGGCCCCACGGTTTGCGCGGCCGCCGAAATGTGGGCCTTCGTACGGCAGGATTCTCCGCAGCCCTCTCTCCGTCGCCTCACGGATCTGCTGCCGAGATCGGAACAACTGAAGGGAAAGATCGCATTGGTTATCGGCGGCAGCCGAGGCCTCGGCGCTGCGATTACTCAGGCGTTGGCCTCACAAGGCTGCACAGTGTTTCTCAACTACCATCAGTGCACGACGGAAGCGGAGCGGATTCGGACGAGCCTTGGAAGCACGTTCGGAACGATTGAGCTGCTTCAAGGAGATGCTTCGGATATCCAATGGTGCCGAACGGTGCGGCAAAATCTTATCGAACGGTACGGTGGACTCGATCTACTGATATGCAATGCGTCGCCGCCTATTCGCCCCCTGCCGTTCGTACCGGAGAAATTCGCCCAGTTTCAGGACTTCCTTGCACAGAGTGTCGCGATGGCCGGCATACCCATGTCCGCCCTTCTCAGCGCCTTGGCCCCACGTTCCGGGTGGAACGTGTTTATTTCCTCGGCATTTGTGAAAGACCTTCCACCGGAGTGGCCCCACTATGTCACGGCAAAATGTGCGATCGAGGGACTGATGCACTGGGCGGCCGCTCACTACCCACAGGTCCATAGTCTGATTGTCAGGCCGCCAAAATTATTGACGGATCAGACCAACACGACCGTGGGGCGGCAGGGAGCCATGCCGGTCGAGCAGGCCGCCGCTGCGATCGTCAATCGGCTGGCTTGCCCTGAGCCGTCACAGGGAGTACAGATACTGGAGGCATTTTAGATATCGGCGGAACCACCTCAGAACGAAGCAAACCGGACGCATGATGTGGCCGTCTGAGGCAGGCTCACAAAACAGGCGACCTGGAACCGGGTCTTCTTGCCGACTACATATTGATGGATACGTGATCACACACCGCACTGATCTGGGGGAATGAATGGAGTTGCACGATCGACTGGAAGAAGTGTTTCGCCAGGTATTCGACAACGAGACTCTCACGCTGACCGACGAGATGACGGCGACTGATATCGAAGGATGGGACTCTGTGGCCCATATCAATCTCATGTTCGGCATCGAACAGGCTTTCGGAATCCGCTTCAAAGGCAATGAGTTGGCCGAGATGAAGAATATCGGGGAACTCAAGCACTTCCTGGTGGACAAGGGCGCGCGGTAACCCACGGCCTCTCACCCGAGCCGGCTAAGGGGAGTTCCCCCTATGCGACACGGGCCAGACGAATATCAGGATGCTGAATTATTGGAGCGATATCCCATGCGTTCATTCAAGCTCGAGTCGATCAACCTAACAGGGCAACGCCGACCTCTTCCATGCCAGGACACACCGCGTGCCGAGCACATCCGCGATGCCAAACGTAGGTTGATATAGATGAGCGACACAGCCGTCAGCGTCACCGGGTTGTCCAAGCGGTATCGCCTGGGGGCGATACATGCCCAGGACGCCTCTCTCGCCGGAGCCTTGACGCGTGGCCTCCGCCGTCTCAGCGGCCGCCGGCCGGCCGCCGCCCCGACCCAGGACACCCTGTGGGCGCTGCGCGACGTCTCGTTTGAGATCAAGCAAGGCGAAGTCTTCGGGGTCATCGGCACCAACGGCTCGGGCAAGAGCACGCTCCTGAAGATCCTCTCCCGGGTCACCGAACCCACCACCGGGCGGGCGGTCATTCACGGCCGGTTTTGCGGTTTGTTGGAAGTGGGCACGGGCTTCCATCCCGAACTGACCGGTCGCGACAACGTCTTCATGAGTGGGGCGATTCTCGGGATGACGCGGCAGGAGATCGCCCGGAAATTCGACGAAATCGTCGCGTTCGCCGAAGTGGAGCAGTTTATCGACACTCCGGTCAAACATTATTCCAGCGGCATGTATGTGCGGCTGGGGTTCTCCGTGTTGGCTCATATGGATCCGGCCATTCTCATCGTCGATGAGGTGCTGGCGGTCGGGGACGTCCGGTTTCAAAAGAAGTGCATGGGGAAGATGGAAGATGTGGGGAAACATGGGCGGACGGTGATTCTGGTCTCCCACGACATGCCGGCGATCACTCGGTTGTGTTCTCGCGCGATTTTGCTGAACAAGGGGGAAGTGGTGCAGGCCGGGCCGGCGCATGAGGTGGTCAATCACTATCTGCATGCCGGTCACATCCAGCCCTCCGTCGAATGGCCCGATCCCGGCCAGGCTCCGGGCAATGACGTGGTCCGGCTGCGCGCCGTGCGGGTCCGGACTGAGGCCGGGGTCATGACAGATCGATTCGATATACGAAAACCGATTGATCTCGAAGTGGAATTCGATGTCGTGAAAGCCGGGCGTATTTTTGTGCCGGTCTTCAATCTATATAACGACGAAGATGTCCTGGTGTTTATCGCACATGACAGAGACCCGGCCTGGCAGCGGACTCCTCGTCCGACTGGTCGATATACTTCCACTGCGAGAATTCCAGGGAATTTACTTTCCGAGGGGATGATGTCCGTGTCATCCCTCATGATGACCGAAACTCCGTTTCGCCTGCACGTCCATGTGCCCCGAGCCATCGGATTTCGTGTGGACGACAGCGGGGATGGAGATTCCGCACGAGGGGATTTTCACGGCCGATGGCCGGGAGTCGTTCGCCCCTTGCTGGAATGGAGAACTCGCTATTCACCGGAGCAAGGGCAAGCAGTATGACAGCATCAGCGATGCGCTGCTGCAACGTTCTCTCGGGAAGAAGGATCAGGGCGGCGCGAGAGGACGCTCGCTTCGGACCGGACTTGGAACTGCATCAATGGCGATCCGACAAGCGCAGCTTATGACGATGGAGCACGCAATACGCGGCGCGAAGACCGCGTCGTACCGGCATTCGTTGAACCCCGGCCACGCGCCCGGTGAGGGTTCACTTCCTCATGGTCAAAACGCGCTCGATCATCCGTCTCTGCCAAGACGTGGCCGAAATCTTCCGCTGTGGGTCAGATGCGCCTCCCTGGTGCATCCAAATCTGCGGCTCGCCTGGAAACAGTCGACACGAGTCACCTCAGCTTCCAGCGAAGACGCCTAAGGACAGGACCAAGTGGAAAAGAAACAAAACCATTCCTCGCTGCGGAGCCACCCGGGCTCAACCCCCAAAAATATTCATGTCGGCGAGATTGTCCGTCGCCTCCGCAAGAACCAGCACCTCTCTATCCGAACACTCGCCGACAAGTGTGGCTTCTCCCCGAGTTTTATTTCACAGGTCGAACTCCGGCAAGCCTCACCATCGATTGCCTCCACCGAACGAATTGCCTTCGCACTCGGCGTGACCCTCGGGGAGTTTTTCGGGACCACCAGTCCATCCCACGCGGCTGTCATTCGCGCCGATGCGCGGCCGGTCGTGGAAAGTGAATGGTCTCGGGCCAAAATTGAAGCGATCGGGCCCATCAGCGAGGACAGTCAGCTGGAACCCATGGTCATTACGTTGGAAGCAGGTGGCGCCAGCGGATCACGTCCGTATGTACGACGGGCTGAACAGTTGGCGGTCGTCCTTCAGGGAACCGTAGAACTCACATTGGAAGAACAGGCCTACAATCTCAAGCGGGGCGATGCCGCATGTATTCCGTCTGAAATCCATCATTGCTGGCGGAACCACAGCAGAAAACCGGCCCAGATCCTGATCGTGACCGCCCACCGAAATCTGTAGACCGCTCGTCACGTTCAGGTTTCTAAAGCATAGTGTCCCAATCCTCTGCCTCGCCAGGAACACCACCCACCAATTCGCACATCAACTTGGAACGGATGTTATACGGGTGAAACTCACGGACGCACCGGTCAAGCATGTTCGGTCATGAACCAGCCGGCGATGGAGAGACGCTTGTGATCCCTGGCTGTTTGGTCCACCCGAGACACTCGATGAAACCGCGGCACGGTAAACAGGACCAAGGATCCCGGCTTCGGAGGGATGCAATGCGTGATGACCAGATCCGGCTTTCCACCTTGCCGTTCACCCGTCGCTGAATAGAGCATCAGTTCCCCACCCCAATCGCATTCCCATTCTTCGTGGAAATAACTGACCAGTGCGAGACGGCGAAGAGGCGGGGGCTTCGCGCCGACCGGACGTCCTTGGTCCGTGTCATCATGGAGTAAGAGGCAGTCCCCGGCACCGTAGGAATAATAGCTGAACCCTAGGTGACGCCTGATGATGTTTGGAAACGACTCGACATATTGCTGAATGCAGGGCAGTTCCAAGCGGCTTAAGAGAAGTCGGCCTTGCGGTGGGGCGATCTCGGCTTTCGCCCAGTTCCCGGAATTGGGAAAATCCTGCCGGAGATACGACGAATCCTGCAACTGATTCCAGTTCGCCCGATCCATGGCCTCTCGAAACTGGGCGCGCTCCTCAGCCGACCAAAAATTCTCGACGACCAGGACCGGCGTCTTGTGAAAGGAAAACGTATCGAGCCCGGACGGCAACCGTGCCTGCATAACTTGCCCTGATGTAATGTCCATCTCACGACTCCCACCTGCCGCACACAATATTTCGCCTACTCCCCGACTCGTACCAACGATCCCCGATCCTTGCACACATTGAAGGTGCGATGAAACCAGAAGATGACCGCCCCAAGGCACACAAGATTCAATCCGCTGGCCAAGCTCAAACTGGTCAGGGGAGGCGCATGCGTGGCCAGAAGGCCACGCATGCCCTCAAACACATGCGCGGCCGGATTGATCCAGGCCACCGCTCTCAACCAGGACGGCAGGACCTCCATGGGATAAAACACGCAGGAGATCGGCTGAAACAAAAAGACCATGCTCCACGCCAACACTTCCGCCTCCTGCCCAAACCGCATGATCAGCGACGTCGTGAACACGCCGATGATCCAGCCGGTCAGCACGAGATTCATAATGAACGGAATGAGCCACAGTCCGATAATAAAGACGTTGTACCCATAAAACAGCCAGGCGCAGACCGACATCACGATTGAGACCGCGATCACCTTGAACAGACTCATCACCATGGTGGCCGCCAGAAATTCACTCGGCGTGAGGGGACTGGCGAACAAGTTCATCAGATTGCGCGCCCAAATTTCTTCGAGAAACGAAATCGTGATGCCCTGTTGCGATCGAAATAACACGTCCCAGAGAATCAACGCTCCCAGCAAGAACGTGACCACCGCTGGCATCTCCCCTTGGAAGGTCGCCAGATAGACGGTGATGAACCCCCAGACGACCAGGTCCAGAAACGGCCAGTAGATAATCTCCATGAGCCGCGGCAGGCTGCGACGGTAGAGATACAAGTGGCGAATGACCAGGGCTGCGATACGATGATAGGCCATCGCCGGCTACAGCTTCTCCTCACAGGGCTTCTCGTGACAATGCCCGCACCCATCTTCGTGTACCCCAAGCAGTTGATGCCCCATCAGACGGCTGCCCTCGACGAAGGCCGGACCGATCCGACGTCCGTCCTCCAGGCGACCGAACCCGGCCGCGAGCAGAGCAAGGGGAACTCCAGCGAGGCCGAGATGCAATGCGATGCTGCTCAGCCTCGTAGCGTCGACGACCCAGAACAGGCCCGCCATCGACAGACCAGCAATGGTCGTGCTACTGACACTGCTCATGAATATCGCCCATCCACAAGTCTGCCGGACCAACCCGATACCACCGATGACGAGCCACAACAATCCCCAGACCAACATGAGGCTCAGCCCGCCGATAAGTAGGCCGGCTCCGAACGACAATCCTGCGTCAACCATGACTGTCCGTACTCCCTTTCCACATCGAAACACCCCGATCTGTGACTACTGCTCACGGGCTAATTTGAGAAACACCTCTTCCAGATCAGCCTGCCCGAATCGAGCCACGATTTCCTTGGCCGTTCCCTCTGCGACAATTTTGCCGCGCTGCAGGAAGATAATGCGATCGGACATTTCTTCCATCTCCCGCATGTTGTGCGACGTGTAGAGAATGCTGAGTCCGGTAGCCTGCCGTTCCTCAAGGAGAATCGCGCGGATTTTGTGCGCGATATCCGGGTCCAGACTTGCCGTCGGTTCATCGAGCAGCAGCACCTTGGGATTGGTGAGCAGTGCCTTTGCCAATGTCAGCCTCGTCATTTGCCCCGACGAGAGTTTGCGCGTCAGCTTGTGCCGCCACTCTCCCATCTCCAGCTTCTTCACCATGTCGTCGATTCGTCCGGCGATATCGGACATCCCATACAGGCGAGCGACGACGCTGAGATTCTCCTCCACCGTCAGGGAATAGGGCAACGAAATGTAGGTGGAGGAAAAATTCACCTGCTGGAGAATCGCCTCCCGATGCTGCTGCAGGTCGAGCCCAAACATCCGGATTGTACCGGAGGTAGGCGTGACCAATCCCAACATCATCTGAAACGTCGTCGTTTTACCCGCCCCGTTCGGCCCTAACAGGCCAAGGATCTCACCACGACCGATGTCGAAGGAGACACCGTCCACTGCCGTGAACCCGCCGAAGCGTTTGGCCAGGTTGCGCACTTCGACGACCGCAGATGACATGGAGCAGGTGTTCCCGTGGATTAAAACGATAAGAACTCTGTGAGTTTCTCAGGCAGATGGCACGTCTCACACTTCCGGCTCAGGACTCTACCGTCGTACTCGGTCTTATTATCGTGGCAACGAAAGCAATCCGCCTGCGCCCGTTTGTGCAGGACGGACCCTTCCGGGTGGTCGGGCTTCCAAGGTTGGCTATCGGCCGAGACGTGTCCGCGCGGAATCACAATGGGATAGCCCTTGATCGGCTGTTCATGAACGACGGCCGCGTGACAGGTCGTACAGCCCTCGCCTTGCCCGCGTTGGCCAAAGGCCTCCATATGCTTGCGATGGCTCATGATCAATCCCACATCTCTCACTGGTGGGGGCAGGTCCCGCGTCGCGACCTCGGATACGCGCAGGATGTGACGATGGCAACCCAGACACACGCCGGAATCAACATGCGCTTGTAAATTATGAGGCTCGGTCGGCTTGCCGAAGAGGTAGATCGCCACATCCCTGGTTCCATGCCAGGCCTTGTCGTGCAACCAGCCGGCGACGCCGGGCCTGACATGGCACGCCACGCACTCCACCTCTTTATGGGACGATTGCAGCCAGCGCTCATAGGCGGGCTTGATGGTGTGACAGCTGGCACAAAACTTCGGATGGTTGGTGAGAGGAACCGCAACTCCCCCTAAAGCCACTGCGCCGGCCACGATCGCTCCGAGCACAATGACGGAGGACTTACGCATCGTCCCGCTGGGGCTTGGGGAAGTGCCGCATGATCAACGCCGCCACGGCAACCACATCATCGGGGTCAAGCAGCGGCACGGATGTTTCGACCGGCTTGTTGGACACGACGGCCAGCAAGCCGTCCTGCGAGACCGGAACCTCGCCGATCTGATCCCGAACCACGACGATTTTTTGATACCCTTCGCTCCGCCAGCCTTCGGCCAGGATCAAGTCATAGGACGCGTCAAGATACCGTTCGCGGACATCCTCGACATTCATGTGATCCGAGACATCGGCGAACATCGCCAGGCTGCTCTTCGAGATGATCACGACACTGCTTGCCCCGGCTTGCTTGTGGCGCCAACTGTCCTTTCCTTCCGTATCCAAGTCGAATCCATGACCGGCATGTTTCACGGTCGCCACCTTATACCCCGCCCGAACCAGCTCAGGAATCACACGTTCGATCAGCGTGGTCTTCCCGCTATTGGATCGTCCGACAAAAGACAAAATGGGCACGGACATGAACACAGTCCTTTCGCAACTCAACAGCAGGACGAACGATGATCTGTCGACGAGACCGGAGCCACCTGCTCCATCCAGACCGACCCGCTGAGAAGTTGCACGGTCACCAAATCGCCTGGCTTGATACGCTCCACCTCAACGGGAATATCGATCAGGCAATTGGCTTTCACCATGGAGGTCAGAATCCCGGAGCCCTGATCGCCGGTCGTCCTGACTTTGAACACCCCGTCCTCCCGCCACAAGACGCCGCGAAGGAAATGCCGACGATCGGTCCGCTTGGAAAACGTCTCCTGAAACACCGCCTCAAGCAGCGGGCGCCCATACGCACGCGCGCCGGCAAGCTTCAGCATGGCAGGCCTGACCAATTGCTCGAAGGTCACCATCGATGAGACGGGATTTCCAGGCAGCCCGAACGCCAGTTTCCCCTGAATCTTTCCGAAGGCCAGCGGTTGACCGGGCCGAATAGCCAGCTTCCAGAAATTCATCTCGGCACCCAGATCCCGAAACACGGCCTTCGTAAAGTCGTAGTCCCCCATCGATACGCCGCCGGACAGCACGAGAATGTCGGCATTCAATCCATGTGAAATTTTCTCTTTCAACGCGGCGGGCGTATCCCGCGCAATCCCCAACAAGATCGGCACTCCGCCGGCCTCTTGTACCGCAGCGGCAATGCCGTAGCTGTTCGAATTGATGATTTTTTCTTCGCTGAACCGCTCGTCGAGATCGGCCAGCTCATCGCCGGTGGACAAAATCGCGACCCGTGGACGCTGATACACCAATACGAAGGACTTGGCCAGAATGGCCAGCATTCCCGCTTCGCCGGAACGAAGGTGGGTACCGTTGGCAATGATGCACTCGCCTTTTTTCACATCCTCACCCTGCGGCCGGATATTCGACCCGCGAGGTTCTGGCTTGAACACGCGCACCGAATCGGGCGTATGCTCTGTGTCTTCGACCTTGATTACGACATCCGCCCCATCGGGGATCGGCGCACCGGTCATGATCCGAATGGCTTGCCCCTTCCCGACAGACTTGGTCGGCATCTTCCCGGCGGGCACATCTTCGATAACGGCCAGCGTGACGGACTTGGAAATCGCATGTTCCTGCTTGATATCCTCTGCGCGTACCGCAAAACCGTCCATCGCGGAATTATCCCACGGCGGATTATGGCGTTCGGCGATGATATCTTCGCCGAGCACGCGGCCCAGGGTATCCAGAATCGAGATCTTTTCCAGCCCTAGCGGGACAGCGGCTTCCAGCACGATACGCTGAGCCTCGTGAAGCGGAGTCAATCCGGTTATCGCATCGGGAGCTTTCACAGGTTACCGTCCCATCAATGTTGCTGACGTGGCGCCAGCTTGACCAGCGATCCGCTCTTCTTGCAGAACGTTTCGACTTGGTTGGCGATATCATGATAGGCCTGCGCGGTCGCCGAGTCGGAATTAAAGAGCGCAAAGGGCTCGCCCGCATCACTCTGTGTCACAACATCGGGATCCAGCGGAATGCGGCCCAAGAACGGAACGCCCATATCCTTGGCCGATGCTTCGCCGCCGCCCTTGCGGAACACATTCACTTCCTTGTGGCAGTGGGGGCACTCAAGTCCGCTCATGTTCTCGACGATACCGATGATCGGCACTTCACTGTCCTTGCAGAAAGTAACGGACTTGCGGGAATCGAGCAACGCGACCTCTTGCGGGGTCGTGATAATCACGGCTCCGCTGACACCGCCCAAGAGATCAATAGTGGTCACCGACTCGTTTCCGGTGCCGGGAGGAAGATCGATCAACAGGAAATTCAGATCCTGCCATTCCACCCCTCCGAGCAGTTGATTGATGAACTCGTATTTATAGGCGTCGCGCCAGATGATCGGATCATCGGAATTCTGCAACAGGAACGACATCGACGCGATCTTCATGTTGTAGGCCTGAAACGGAATGATCCCTCCCGATGTGCTGATTTTCAGTTTCTGACCTTCCGCCCCGACCATCTTCGGAATATTGGGTCCATGAATATCCATGTCGCAAATCCCGACATGCCACCCCTTCAGCGCAAGGCTGACGGCGAGGTTCGTGGTGCACGTGCTCTTCCCCACTCCCCCCTTGTTGCTCATGACCAGGACCTTATATTCGATTCGTTCCATGCGTTTGGCGACGAGCCACCGGCTGTGGCCTTCTTTGTCTTTCTGGCAGGTTTCATTCTCGTCGCAAATGGCGCAGGCCCACATATAGGTACAGGCATCTCCGCCGCTGCTGGAACCGGGCTGTGAAATGACGTTTAACTCGCGTGGCATCCTAGACTCCTCATAAAGCGTGCATCATGCTGCGTGGGACGAAAGTCCGCTTTCGTCGTGTTGCTGAATCCTGCCCTGCATTACCCTCGACGGCCAGTCGGCACACCGACATAATCTCCATCGCCGCCACCGGGCGAGACGGACGGACCCGTCTTCCCCATACCAGGCCCCGCCCCGGCAACCGCCGGAACAAGTGTCTCCTCTGAATCGGCAGCCTTCTTCTTGTTGAAAATTCCTGCGCTCACGATGCCGACTTCGTAGAAAATATACATCGGCAGAGCCATCAGACACTGATTGAAGGGGTCTGGCGTCGGCGTCAGAATCGCGGCAAAGATAAACGCCGCGAGGAAGGCCCACTTGCGATAACGCTTCAACAGCGGGGCGTCCACCCAGCCGAGTTTAGCCAGAAGGGTAATCACCAACGGCACTTCAAAGATGAGGCCAAAGACCAGCAGGAACCACAGGGCGAAGCCGACGTATTGCGCAATAGACAGTTGTGGAATGAACCCCGCATTCACCCCGTACGAAATCAAAAAATTCAAGGCAAAGGGAAGGACAAAGAAAAATGAGAACAACAACCCAAGATAGAAGGCCAGGGTACTTAAAATCACAAATGGACCGACGAATTTCCGCTCCTGGGCATGCAATCCCGGCACTACAAAATGCCAGAACTCCGCCAGAATATACGGCGTCCCCAACACCAGAGCAAAGAGGCCCGCCACTTTGACGTTTTGCCACAGCGCCTCGGCCGGAGCGAGAAACACGAACGGCACGGTGGGAAGATCCGTTGGAATCCACGCCAGGGATCCCGGCACGAACATGTTCTGGAGCGGGACTCGAATCCACTTCACCAATGTGTCGGCGTAAAAAAACGTGCCGACAAAAATAATCGCCGTCACGATGACCGCACGGGTCAGCCGGACTTGGAGCTCCACCAGGTGCTCCATGACCGGCATTTTTTTATCTTCAAGTGGCTCGAAGACCGTATCTTGCAGCCACTCTTGAAACTTGAACCCGTCAGCCATGCGCATTCACAAAACTGATGAGGTAGTGATCCGGAAAATGAGCCCAGGGGAGAATCCCCTGGTCACTCACTCAACGGATCACATCCCACCAATGCCTTACTTCGGGTTGACGGCTACGAACAGATTGTTCCCCTGCCGACTCAGCAAGAGTACGACCATTTCGTCCTTCTTCACCTTGGCCGACGCCTTTTGGAAGTCCTCCAGGCTCTTGACCACTTCGTGGTTGATCTCCTGGATCACATCGCCACGCTGCAGGCCCGCCGACTCAGCGGCACTGCCGGTCTCAACGGAACTGACGACCACACCGCTGGTCTTCGCCGGAATATTCAGCTGGCTCTGCATGGCTGCATCGAGCAGCTGAACACGCAACGCGGCCAGCACATTGTCCGGTGGCTTTACCGTCTCAGTCGGAGCGGTAGCAGGACCAGGCTCGCGCTTCGCCAGTACCTCATCCGATGGCCGCTCGGCGACCTTGACCTTCAAGCTTTGCTCTTTTCCTTCGCGCAAAATCTTGATCTCGGCGTCCTTACCGACCGCCATGCGAGCCACCAGGTTCCGCAGCTGACTGACGCTCTGCACCTCTTTGCCGTTGAATGCAACAACCACATCGCCCCGCCGCATTCCTGCGGTATGAGAGGGCCCATTCTCATTCACGTCGCTGATGAGCACGCCCTTGCGTTGCTCGGGCAACTTGAAGGATTTCGCCAGCGCCGGGGTAATTTCCTGAATCGCCACACCCATCCACCCGCGCACCACTTTGCCGGTCTTCGTCAAACTCTCAACGATATCCGTGGCGATACTGCTCGGAATGGCGAAGCCGATACCCTCCGATCCGCCCGTGCGGGAGAAGATCGCCGTATTGATGCCGATGAGTTTGCCTTCCATATTGACTAAGGCGCCACCTGAATTGCCGGGATTGATGGCGGCATCGGTCTGAATGAAGTCTTCATAATCGGCGATCCCCACGTTCCCTCGACCCAAGGCGCTGATAATACCGAGGGTGACGGTTGAACTGAGCCCGAACGGGCTGCCCACCGCGAGGACCAGATCGCCCACATGCAGCTCGTCGTAATCCGCCCACTTCATAGAGGTAAGATCTTTGGCTTCAATCTTGATGATGGCCAAATCCGTCTTGGGATCGGTTCCGATGATCTTGGCTGGAAATTCACGACGGTCCGACAGTGTCACCGTGATTTGGGTCGCACCTTCGACCACATGGTTATTCGTCACGATATATCCGTTCGGATCCAGGACCACACCGGAACCGGCGCTCTGCTCGGGACGATGCGGACCACCACCTGGAGGGCCGGGAGGTCCACCAGGACCGCCGGGAGGCTCCATGCCGGGGGGTTCATCGCCAGGACCAGAAGGCGGACCACCGAATGGACCACCCGGAGGAAGTTGGCGACGGCCTTCGCGTCGGCTCTCCCCTCCACCAGTGACCGCAATATTGACGACCGCTGGCGTGACCGCCTTGACGATCTCTGAAAACCCTTGAGCGAACGCCGGGGGTACCCCCGCCGCCTCAGCCTGATAACCGGCCTGCAATCCACCGGCTAAGAACATGGCAGCAACCATGGTGATCACTGCTAGCATGGACAGTACTTTCCTGCGCCGATGTCGATACGTCATGTGTACTCCTCTGGAAGACTGAAATTGAGGGACCATCCTCCGCGCCATCGTTGAACGAATCATTCTACACTAATCACAGAATCGCCTTCAAAGAGGAAAAAACAGGACAGGGCTCATGACCGCATCCCTCAGTCAGTTCCGCGTCACAATGGCGCGGCATTCAGGGCTTCGGCATCGACGCCAGGTCGAGATTCCGCTGTTCGACCCAGGCTCGCTGCAGATTCCCGGCCAATCGCTTGGCAGCCTGCTCCATCGACACCACACGGAGCGTCACAGGGGCGCCTTCATAACTCGGCGGCCAGACACGTCGCTCCGGATCCTGCGGCCGGAGATACACGACCGGATACCACTGCGAAATCCCGGGCGCCGTGGGGCTGTCCAAGGTCGCCATGGCTCGCCCCTCCGCGCGGAGAAGCGGCCGACCCGTTCGCCCATCAACCAGGGCCGCTTCAGCCAAGGACCAGTTATCGCGCCGGAACCCCGGCTGCCGATGGGTCGTCCAGCCAAGAAACAATGAGACCGGATATTCCTGTTCCGTACTCGACAGGACCACGACCAACACATGGTCCACACCCTGTTGTCTGGCAACCTTGGTCCAGTCTGGAGGGGTTTGTCCAGGCGGGACCTCCCCCAGATTCACCACCCGTTCAATCAGGACGGGGAATCCGTGGTTGATCTGCGTACCAAGGTGCTCAACAAGCCGTCTCTGAGCTTCTTCAGGCAAGCTCGGTGCCGCCTCGGGATCCGACCGATCGGCTAAGACGACCAGGGCGGCTCGAACCGGGCGTTGCGACGGAAGCCCCGGGCTCACTGCTTCGACTGCCGCAACAGCGTCCACGTACTGAGCCAGCCGACTCGGCGGAGTCGGGACCGCGCACCCAACCAACCACAGAAGACCCGCCAGGGACACCAACCAACTCGGGTTCCGCCCCATCGCAACCCTCCCGGACAGACGTACGCCACGGAGACCGAGGGCATGTGTGATCACGATCGCCCCCGCTCGATGGGTCTGTCAAGACCCGTCACTCACTGCTTGCTTTTCGATCGTCGCTCAGATACCGTGGTCCACCATTCGTCATCACCAGGCGGATCGGTCGCGTCACTCTCCGACACGAGGCTGTCCAATCGTGACACCGTGCTCGACTCAGGCACCCTACCTTACCGTGGTCATTCCAGCCTATAACGAGGCCCGTCGCCTTCCGCTTTTTTTGCAGCGTGTTGTCGCCTACCTGGATCAGAGTGGCCGGTCCTATGAAGTCCTCGTCGTGGATGACGGCAGTCAAGACCGGACCGCCCAGGCTGTCGAGCTGGTGGCGCATCACTCCCCTCAGGTGCGACTCATTCAATTGACCTGCAATGCAGGCAAGGGAGCGGCTGTCCGCCGCGGCATGCAGGCCGCACGAGGCACCTTTCAATTGTTTGTGGACGCGGATGGGGCCACGGCGATCGAAGAACTGGCGCGCCTGGAATCGGCACTCACGGCCGGAGCGGATCTCGCCATCGGGTCACGGGCGCTGGCTTCTCACAATCCGATCTTCACCGTCCGGGCACGGTGGTATCGAAGCGTACTAGGAACCGTCTTCAACAGCCTCGTCCAGCACCTTGGCCTTCGACACATTGCCGACACCCAATGCGGGTTCAAGCTCTTTCGTCGACCTGTCGCTCAGGACCTGTTCTCGGTCGCCTGCGTCGACGGCTACGCATTCGATCTTGAATTGCTATATATCGCCCGGCAGCGCGGCTATCGGATTGCAGAACTCCCGGTCAATTGGATCGACCAGCCAGGATCGAAGGTCCGGCCATGGCGCGACGGACTGGTCATGTTGCGTGAACTCTTGGCCATCCGAAAGCGTGACACCCAAGGGCTGTACATGCCTCGTTGTCGACCCGCACTGAACAGCGCCGAGCCGGCCTTAGCCTCCATCGAACCGACTCACTTCTAACAAGTTGCGGACACACTCGGGTATGGCGCAGCACGCTGCGATCAGCTCATGCGCCCTGCCTGCACCAGAAGAGCCCACAGCCTGCCGACGAATGCAAATCCGGCCGATCACCCCTGCCGACGCACAATCACCACCTTGGCATCGGCATAGACTGTCCGCCATGCGGGATGCGCTGCCAATGCCAACGCAAGTGCGCTGCCTCGTTGGATCAGCGCCCAATCGACCGCATACCGATCCAACACCGCCAACCGGGGCGAATCCTCGCGATTCAGATCCGCATAATCCTGAAAGATGCGCCGATCCTTGAGGTGCCAGGCCGGCATCCGGCCATCGATAAAAATTCTCTCGCCGGGGAGCTGCCACAATAGAAACCCGCCGTACCCGTAATCATTGTAGAGCCTGGTTCCGACCTCGTCCCGATGACTCCTAATCCACCGCACCGCTTCGATGGGATATTCCGTCTGTTCAAAATACACGTCCGGCGCGTGGCCCGATAACCAGACATGCTCCAGATGTTCCGTCCCCAAGGCAGAGAGGGCACCGGCGGTCCCAATCGTCAACCCACCCAGCGTCAGGGCCGCATGGGTTCTCAACGTCGGCATCCACCGGGTACAGGACGACGCCGCCAGCGCCAGCAACTCCGCCACCAGCGAGAGGCTCACGATCAAGAACAGGGAGACGTTTCGCCAATGCAATAACGACAACCCCAACATGACCGCCAGCATGGCCCATCGAACCGGCTCCACCCGGCGATACCATCCGCCCACTAGACAGGCGACGCCTGCCAAGTAGAACCCATAGGCCTGACCGGCCCACCCACGGAAAGATACCGGCTGCCATTCCCGCAGGGTCTCAACCATAAATCGATCGGTCAGGGACTCGTAGATCTCAAGATAGAGGCGCCATCCGTAAGGATTCAGACAAGTCACTGCCGTCGCAAGTCCCAACGCAATCGCCCAGCGACGAAGATCCTCCCAGCTCAGCACCGGCTCATCGAGCAACGCCTCGACCGCCGGCCGCCCGGCCCACACCTTCACCAGGCCAGACAGGGAGAGCAGGAGGGCGGACAGAAAGAGCCCCGCCGTGAATCCGCCGTGCAGGTTCGCCCACAGCAGGAACAGCGGAGGAAGTCCGTAGATCCATATCCGCTGCCCTTGCTGAATGCGGCGCCACCCCCATAGCAGGATCGCGATACCGAGAAGACTGACCAGTTGCGTGCGGGCGCCAAGGAAGGGCAACGCCACCCAGAGACTCGCTACCATGGCGACCCATCGATAGATTCGATGCACCGCGGCCGGCAATGCGGCCACCCACCAGGCCAGCGCCGTCACGCCGCCGAAGAACAGAATCAGCCCCACCCCACCGAACGGTCCCATCCCGCGATAGATCACGCCCAACACACCATCGGTCAACCAGGCATGCTCGACCCAATGCCACTCCGGCATCGTATGGGAATAGGGATCGGTGTCCGGCAACCGCCATCCCTCGGCGATTACATCCAGCCCGGCACGAAGATGCCATCCCAGATCCGGTTCCACGAGCGGTTGAAGGGTGAGATTCAGGACAAATCCGGCCAGCAGGAGTTCGAGCAAAAATCCGACAAGAGGCAAAGAAAGAGAACTTGAGACATGGGCCGCCTCAGCACGCATGATTCGGAATAGACGGTGAAGAAGATCGTCCCACCAGTAAATTGCCGAGGACCAACCACTCGACCTGGGTCCGCTGAAAACAACGCACGGCCTCGTCGGGACTACAGACGATCGGCTCCTGCACATTGAACGAGGTATTGAGCAGCACCGGGACTCCGGTGAGGCGCCCGAAGGTGGCCAGGAGATCATAGAATCGTGGGTTGGCCTCACGCGTGACGGTCTGGACCCGTGCCGTTCCATCGACATGCGTCACGGCCGGGAGGATTCCTTTGGCAGAGGCCTTCACCCGCACGGTGAACTGCATGAATGGTGACGGGGCCGGCAGATCGAAAAATTCTTGCGCACGATCATCGAGGACCGAAGGGGCGAAGGGACGAAACGCTTCCCGACATTTCACTTTGCTGTTGATCAACTCCCGCATGTCTTCCCGTCGGGGATCCGCCAGCAGACTGCGATTCCCGAGCGCGCGCGGTCCCCATTCCATCCGACCTTGATACCAGAACACCAGGCGGCCGCGGGCGAGTTCTGCTGCGACGCGTTCGTACAACTGCGCATCGGTCAGGGACTCGGCGACGAGACCCGCTTGCGATAATGCGATTCGACAAGTGGCCTCGTCGAATTGCGGCCCCCAATACGCATCGGGCAACAGGGGTCTTGTCGTGGCCTCTCCACGTCTTGCCGTCCACCACAGAGCCGCCCCGAGCGCGGCTCCGGAATCGCCGGCGGCCGGCGGCACATAGACAGCCTTGAACCCGAGTTCGGCACGCAAACGGCCATTGGCCACGCAGTTATAGGCGACCCCGCCCGCCAGACAGAGCGACTCCGCCTGTGTGAGCGTGCGCACATGGCGACCGAGATGCAACAACGTCTCTTCCAGAACGACTTGAGCGCTGGCGGCAAGGTCGCGATGCCGTTGCGTGATCTCCTCGCACGAACGCCGCTGAGGACCGAACAGGCGCACCAACTCCTCCACAAAGAAGCCGGCCCGGGCGAGATGAAAGTCGAGGAGACGAACATTCAATTCGAATCGGCCCCGAGGAAGCAACCGCACAATGTCCCGGCGCAGGGCCGAAGCAAACGTCGGCTCCCCGGAAGACGCGAGGCCCATCACAATGTATTCATCCTGGTCCGGGCGAAACCCGAGGAACGCGGTCATCGCCCCATAGAACTGCCCCAGCGAATGGGGCAGCGGGGTGCGATCGAGCACGGTGATCTGATTGCCTTCGCCGACAGCCATCAGAGTGGTATCGGCCTCAGACGCGCCATCCACCACGAGAATAGCCGACCGCTCGAAGGGCGACACCAAAAACGAACTGGCCGCGTGGCAGAGATGGTGATCGAGAAACACCGGCTTGGTTGCACCCACGCCCACTCGACGTGTCAGTGCCTCACGCAGTCGGCCCAATTCCATCCACTCCCGGCTCATACGCTCCAGCGACCGGGTCCCCTTGACCCGAAAGAGTTGAGGAGACCGCATCATCGACGTCAGCGCCAGCCAGGCGCGCCGCCCAACCTGCCAATATTTCCAGGGTACGGCAATCGCCTCAACGTCCCAAAGAGCGACTCCGGCCTCGCGCAGGCAATAACGAATCGCTTGCACCGGCAGTGCCGTTACATGTTTCTGGCGAACGAATCGTTCCTCCTCGGCCGCCGCCACGATGCGACCGTCGGAGACGAGCGCCGCCGCCGCATCTCTCATATTGGAAAGTCCCAGCACCAACACGATGACTCCGCAGCCCTTCTCATTCACAATCCGATAGGTGCGCGGCGGTTAGAATAAACGAGCCCCATCAGGGCCGCAACCCGGACCGGGCGTTCGGTTGCAAAGGCTCCTCCGTTCCTGTACCGTTCCCTCTTCGAAATGCGACGTAGAGGAGGCCTTGGCTTGAAGACGAACCGCGCACTCATTCTCGGAATGCTTTTCATTCATGTGCTGGGCTCCGCAGGCTGCGAAACCATTAAGTCACGCTTTTCCCAGCAGGCCTTGCCGGACCTCGGCCCTCCGGTCCCCCTCATCGTTCGAATGGACATCGACCCGTCGCTGTCGCAAGCCAAGACCGAATACATCGATAATTGCAGCAAGATCCGACCGCTCTCCATCGGCTCAACCCTTGAAGACATGCTGGTGCAAGCCGCCCACCAAACATTTCGTGCCGTGGTCGTTCCAGGCGGTCATACAGCCGAGGCCAAACCGGACGTGACCGTGCGGATACGTATGCTGGACCCTCGATTGAAAATTCAATCCGATGGCCTCTACGATCGCGCGCCGGCCGAACTCAACTTGGATGCCTTCGCCGAGTTCTACGATGCCTCAGGCACGCTGCTGGCTGAACGTCCATTACAAGCCACGCGAAAAGAGCGTCTGCAACTCGAGCTGACTCAGCAACGATGCGACTATCTGGTAGACCCCCTGGTGCAAAACACGTCTACAATGTTGGCCTCACAGTTTATGCAGGAAGCACGAGTGCTCTTAGCCCCTGCCGCTGCGGTATCGCCGGCCGGACCATCTGTCGCCGCTGCCGATGCAGCCTCGAAGACGACCTCGCTTCCGGCTACGACCGTCCCTGCTCCGATGCCGGCTCACGCCCTGTCCTTCAAAGCCACGCTTCTGGATGAAAACAGCAATCTGATCCTCGAGGGCGGTGAACGCATCCGCGTGCGAGTAGACGTCGTCAACACCAGTTCCCAGACCGTGCAAGATATCTCCGTTCAGCTGGCCGGCCCGCCGACTTTAATCACGCAATTCCCGGCTACGACATTATCGACCGGTGCCATCCAAGCAGGCGGTTCCAAGTCCTTGGAGTTCATCGCCACGCTGCCGCAATCCCTGCGCCCACAGCAGGCGGAGTTCCACGTCTCGTTGGTGAGCGGGTCCGGGCAGCCGGTTCCCTCGCCGCAAACATTGCTCGCGTCGGTGCAGCCGACCGGCCTCAGAACCGACGACATAGACCAGGCTCCTGCTGTGACAGCCGGATTTCAACGACCGGAGGACTACCTGATTTCGATCGGCCTCAGTAGCTACCGAGACCCGCAGATTCACCCACGTAAGCATGCCGCCCTCGATGCCGAAATGGTCGCCACCTACCTCCAATCGCTGGGCGGATTACCCAGAAATAACGTTCGGCTCTTGCAGGACTGGAGCGCGTTGCGCCCGGACATTGAGGAAGCCTTGCTCGATTGGCTGCCGTCAAGAATTACCCCGGACTCAGTCGTAATGGTTTACTTTGCCGGGCACGCCACCGTCTCACCGGCCGGGGAAACATTCCTCATCCCCTACGATGGTGCCTTAGCATCGACCACCCGTCTGTATCCGCTGAAAGATCTGGAGATGGCCCTGGGAAGATTGAAAGCGAAGCACGTGCTGTTTATATTCGACGGAACCGTTCTCAAGAGTGGCGTCGACGGGCGGGCGAAGGTACCGACACCGAAATGGCCGGGAACGACAGGGAAAGTCCTTCATGTGATCGCGACAACGGGTTTTGGAAAGAGTCTGGAATCAGACACGTTACGACACGGGTTATTCACCTATTACCTCTTGCGGGGCCTGCGTGGTGAAGCCGACCTCAATGGAAACGGCGAAGTGACGATCGGCGAGGTGACGACCTTCGTGAATCGGAAGGTGCCGACGGCGGCCAAGAGCAACTTCAAACAGGAGCAACAACCGCAGGTCCTACCGGCGCTGCGCGCCCAGGATAAAAGCCTTGACGTGGTGCTCACGAAACCATCGACCATCCCTGCGACCGGCCAACCCTGACCAAACAACCCAATCCCTCCACCGCTCTGGAATGAATCACATCACGCCTCATCCAGAAACGTCTGAGGAGAGAAACTCATCACCTTCGCCCCCCTCCTCAGCTCAAGCTTGCACCGATCACGAAAGCAAAAAAATGGGGGCGGCAAAGATACCCTTGCCGCCCCCAAGAATTCAGCCGATGAGCTGAATGTCGCGACTACTATTCTCCACCCTTGCAGAAGCTGCGCTCATAATTGATGATCGTCCAAGCTTCTTCCTCGGTGATCGCGGCAGGGACCAGGGACACCATACCGGTGCCCGCGCTGCCGTTCTTGATCACCCAGAACAGCTCACCATCTTTCCGCTTCTTGTGGAACTTGCAGTTGGTGAAATTGCGTGGGCTCGGATTCAGGATCGCGCCGGCAGGTCCGTCGCCTTTTCCTTCTTTCCCATGGCAATTAAAGCAGGTGCCCTTGCCCTCATAGAGAGCCTTGCCCTTGGCAATGCTTTCCGGGGACGACGCAACCGGATTCTTCATCGCCTTAGCTTCCGCCATTTGATCCGCCGGGACGCGAGCCTTGGTCGGATCCTTTTCTTCTGCACCCACCACTGTCACAGACAACAATGTGACAGCCGCGCACACTCCAAAAAACTTAGACAGATACCCCATCAGAACTCCTCCTTTGTGTTGAACCCACCGCGTGAACAACGACTCGCTTATCTGAGACAACTTAGTAAGAAAACAGACTACAAGGCCGATAAAGCAGGCGAACTATAGCAACGCGTTTTCTGTCTTGTCAAGGGAACGACTCGCCTGTTCGGCACCCTTTCCACCTATCCTGAATGCATAGGAACTCAAGGGGCGTGCCAGGAGTAGCAGCGAAGAAAACGGCAAGAATTCAGGCAGTTCTGAATTGATCAGGCAGGAGGCAGATACGTACGACTATTCATCCGTGACACCTTTGCGCCCCAGCGTTCCCCGACCCGCCTCATTCCTGTGCGTATACAGCACCGCCGGGCTGGCGTCACGACACTCATTCGGCAGGATGGCGAGGATGAGGAGCGCGATCACAAGTAGTCAAACCGGGGGCGGGCACTAGGACACCGGTCTACGCAAACGACTCAGCGCTTGAGCACGACGTCGCGCACGACCTTTCCACTCGGACCAAACGCCTTCTGGGGCTTGCCGTTCAATTCGGCGCGGACTCCCCCGGCGTTACCGAGCGTGACCGTAAACTGATCCTGTGCCTTCCACTGCGCTTTTTCGCCAGGGCGGAGCAACGCTTCCTGGGGACTGCCTGAATCGACCTGCACCACCACCCAGCTCAGCTCAGTGGCATCGAGGTCGAGCACGAGCGGGCCCTCGGGGCCGGCCGGCCCGTCCACCGACAGCCCTGCCAGCGGGCCATCGGATCCCGCAGACCCCGCGAAGGAAGAGGACTGGGTGGCAACCTGTTCAGACTGCACCGGCGCCTTGGTCGGAGCGACGGGAGGGGGCGGCACCGGGGCGGCGACCTTTTCCTGGACAGGCTTCGAGGGGATAGCCGCGGGCTCAACCGATTTGGTTGACGGCACCAGGGGAGGCGGAAGTTCGAGTCCCTGACGCGGCGCCTCGCGCGTATCCTTGGCAAACGGCGCACTCCTCTTACTCGACGGCTGTGCGTCCGAACCCGCTCGTCGCACTAATGTCGAGGACTGTTCCCGGCTCAGCAAGAACACCAATGTCGCGATCGCCACGGCGATGGCAATACCGACCGCTTTGCGATTGGCCTTCCGTCGCCGCTCCTCTTCGACCTGCCGCTGCCTCAACCGCTCCCGTTCACCCTGTTTCTCATAAAACGCACCCGCGGACTGAACAAACCGATGAATCGCATCTTCTTCGTCGAGCCCCAGTGACCGCGCGTAGGACCGCACAAACCCGCGCGCGAACACTTGGTCGGGCAGCTTGGCGAAGTTGCCCTCTTCGAGCGCTTTGACGAAATCCGTGCGAATGCGGGTCTTCGAGGCCACTTCATCGACCGTCAGGCCTTTGGTTTCACGCACCTGCCGAAAAAAATCACCCACTGATTCCATGATATCCGCCTATGGTTTGAGCTGACTGAGCAATTCCTGCGCCGCGGAGGCCTGTTCTCCGCCCTTGTCTAGCGTCGTGACCTTCGAGAGCGCCTCACGGGCCCGCACATCGAATCCGAGCCTGTGATAGACGCGCGCCAACTCCAACTGAAGCATGGCGGGAGGGACATTCGGCGGCGTGACGGTCGTCGCGTCTTCCAACACCTCCATCGCCCCTTGCAAGTCGCCTTCGTGCATCAACGCTTTCCCCAAGTGAAACCGTGCCAGATCCGGTGTCGAATACAGCGGATTGCTGAGGGCCTGACGATACACGGCAATGGCTTCTTTCCAACGATCCTGACTGGCGAGTACTTGCCCGAGATAGGTGTTCGCCTCAGCGTAGTCCGCATCAATGCGAATCGCCTCACGGAAGGATTCTTCGGCCAGCTTGAATCGTCCCTGCGAGGAATAGATATGCCCTAATCCGTAGTGCGCTTCCTTATTGTCAGGATTCAGTTTCACGGCTTTTTGAAACGACACATAGGCCTGCTGTTGATCGGAACTCAGCCGCGCGATTCCCTCTTGGTAAAACCCTTTCGACTTGCGCAAATTCTCTTCATTGGCGCAGCCGCCCAGCACGAACAGACCCAGCACCACCACCAGCCAGCGCAATCCGTTACCGGAGCGAGTCCTGTGCCCTGTCCGGCTCTGCTCTTGGCAACTGATCATCATGCCCCGATGTCCTCGAAATGAGTGAGCCGCTTGAACTCTTTGAAGCGGGCCTCAATCTCTTTGTAATCTAGGATCCTCAATCGGTCAAGGCTAAAGGCTTCCACTGTAAACGAGGCCATGACGCTGCCGAAGATGATGGCTTGGCGCATCGCCTCGGGAGAGCGGTTTCCCGTCGCGGCCAGATACCCGAGAAATCCTCCGGCGAAGGTATCGCCCGCACCGGTGGGATCTCTAACGTCGTCCAGCGGAAAAGCCGGCGCCCCGAACACTTGCTTGTCGTTAAACATCAGCACGCCATATTCCCCACGCTTGACGATCAGGTGTTTGGGCCCTCGCGCAAGGATTTTCGCCGCGACTTTGACCAGGTTCGTGTCCTCCCCCAAGGCACGCGCTTCGCCGTCGTTGATAATGAGAATGTCGATGTGTTGCAGCACATTCCAGAGCGCATCGCGCTTGCCGTTGATCCAGAAGTTCATCGTGTCACAGGCGACCAAAGCCGGCCGCTTCACCTGCTGCAAGACATCCAGCTGCAAATTTGGGTCGATATTTCCCAGAAAGAGCACATCCGGAGAACTGTACTGAGCGGGAATCTTCGGGCGAAAGGTCTCGAACACGTTCAGTCGGGTATCGAGCGTCTGCGCTTCGTTCAATTGGTGAGAATAGGCCCCCTTCCAGCGGAACGTTGCACCGGGGCGTCGCTCCAACCCTGCCAAATCGATCTTCCGGCTCTTTAGGAACGCCATATGTTGGTCCGGGAAATCCTCCCCGACGACCGCAATGAGATCGACCGACGTGAAATAACTCGCCGCCGTCGAAAAGTAGGTGGCCGATCCTCCGAGCACCTCGCTCACCTCGCCGAACGGCGTTTTCACGGTATCCAACGCCACCGATCCCACGACCAGTAATTTACCCATGTCTCACCGTCTTCCTTTCCGCGTTTGCATATAGGGAGCAATCAATAATCTCAGCCGTTTCTTCGTCGTGGTAGAAATGCGATCCGGCGCGGTCACGATGGCGTTTCGAAGCGCCTGATGGCAGGCACAGGACCGACCTGGCGCCAGCTTGGGCACCGCCGCCTTCAACAACTGTTTGGCGAGAGCCACGTTCTTGTGCAGCGTGGCCAAAATGGCCTCGACGGTCACGGCTTCTTCAGTGTCATGCCAGCAGTCGTAGTCCGTCGCCAACGCGACCGTCGCGTAACAAAGCTCGGCCTCGCGGGCGAGCTTGGCTTCCGGCATGTTGGTCATGCCGATCACATCGACCCCCCACTGGCGATACAATCGTGACTCAGCCTTGGTCGAAAACTGAGGCCCTTCCATACACACATACGTCCCACCACGGTGAAGTCTCGCTCCGACGGATCGCCCCGCTTGCTCCAAAACTTCCGCCACCGACGAGCAGACCGGCTCTCCGAACCCGACATGCGCCACGATGCCCTCGTCAAAAAAGGTCGACACCCGACGCTTCGTCAGATCGATGAACTGATCCGGCAAGACCACATCTCCGGGCCGGATGGATTCCTTCATGCTACCGACGGCGCTGACGGAAATCACTTGTGTGACCCCCAATGATTTCAACGCGTAGAGATTGGCGCGATAGTTAATGCTGCTGGGATTGATTCGGTGCCCTCGCCCGTGTCGAGAAAGAAACGCAACCCGGATACCACCCAGCCAACCGATGAAAACGGCATCTGATGGAGTCCCGAACGGGGTGCGGACGCGCACCTCCCGGACCCGCTCTAACCCGTCAATGTCGTACAACCCGCTGCCGCCGAGAATACCGATTGCGGCCTGATCGGCCGTTGTAGTGTTTTTCATGCAGTCGATTCCGTTTCCATGGTGAGGGGCGCACGCGAACTATCCGCCGGCCGTCCATGCGCGGTGGCCCGCATAAACGAACGAATCATCTTCAGTAACCGCCCGGCAATATCTTCCGAACTCTCGTGTTCACTGAGCGCACACCAGCGCAGGCCTGGCTCCTTCCGAAACCATGTCAGCTGCCGTTTAGCAAAATGCCTAGTATCACGCTTCAGCAGGCGAAGGGCTTCAGCCCGGTCGTAGTCGCCCGCCAGATATCCCGCGACCTGCTGATACCCCAGTCCCTTCATCGCACCCAACTCTCGCCCATACCCGTTCGCCAGGAGCCGTTCGGTTTCCTCAACGACACCTCGTGCAAACATTGTTTCCACTCGGTCGTCGATGCGGCGGTAAAGCTGTGCGCGATCCCGATTCAGTCCGATCATGAGCACCGAAAACGATTGCTCGGCGAAACGATGCTGCCGCTGCATATCCGACAGGCGTCGCCCAGACAGATGGTGCACTTCGAGCGCTCGCACAATTTTGACTTCGTCATGAGGATGGAGCCGGTCGGCCAGTTCAGGATCGACACGCGTCAATTCATGGTGCAAAAAATAGCCCCCCTGCGCGCGGGCCTCCTGCAACAACAACGCACGATAGGCCTGATCTGCCCGCGGGGCGTCACACAAACCATGAATCAAGGTCCGAACGTACAGTCCCGTGCCACCAACGATCAACGGCACCCGTCCTTCGCCATACAGCCGTTCGATTTCCTGCAGCGCCAGGTGACGATACTGACCGGCATTAAACGACTCGTCGGGATCGACCAGATCGATGAGATGATGCGGCACGCCTTGTCGCTGTTCCGGCGTCGGCTTGTCGGTCGCAATATCCATCCCGCGATAGACCTGGCGCGAGTCTGCCGCCAACAGGTCCGTGTCCAGCGCGCGCGCCAGGCGAAGTCCGATCTCGCTCTTTCCGACCGCCGTTGGTCCGACCAGCACCACCAGCGGCCGCGACGATGCCTGCGATTCCGACAGCCGCACCATGGCCGCACTCCCCCTTCCTATGCGCGGTCGAACAAACGAGCCAGTTCATCGCCGGATAGACGAAACGCCACGCGACGACCGTGCGGACAGGTCATGATCAGTCCCTCCGCAACCCAATCCTGCACCAATTGCTTGATCTCGGGAAGCGCCATCGTCCTGCCCGCTCGAACGGCCCCATGGCAAGCCAGCGACGCAAGGATAGGCCGGACCTTCGTTTCGAGCGAGGAGATCGAATCCCACTGCTCAAGATCTTCAATCAGATCTTGAACCAGCGCCGCCAGGTCCGGATGCCCCAACATGACCGGCAGACTGCGGATCAAAAAGGTGGACGGCCCGAATGGTTCGATGAGTAACCCGAGCCGCTCCAATTCCTCCAGATGACGATGGAGGCTGAGGGCTTGTTGAACCGGCAACTCCAATGGTTCCGGCAACAGGAGCGGTTGAGCCGGCAAACTCCGGTCGTGCCAGGCTCGCAAGAGACGCTCAAACAATACCCGCTCATGCGCCGTATGTTGATCGATCACCTGTAGCTCATCGCCCACGTGCGCAATCAAAAACGTGCGGTTCATTTGGCCGAGCGGCAGAATGTCCAGAGCCTCACTCGACGCGTAGGACGTGCTCCCCTCCCCGACAAAAGAGGTTTGCCGCGCACCCGTTGGATTGGGCGCAGCAGAGGCGTGCATGCGTCCGACTGATCGATACGGCTCCGCTCCCGATTCGATGCCTATCGACTCAACGGGCGATGACGCGATGGATGAGCCCTCGCCGCTCAGGTGAGCATGGGCGGTCCCTGCCATCGACGATTCAAGCTGCGCACGGCCGAGCGTCTGCCGCACGGCGGAACGGACCAACTGATGCACCTGTTCGGTATCGGCAAACCGGACTTCTCGTTTGGTCGGATGGACGTTGACGTCCACCCGCTGCGGCTCGACGTCAAGAAACAGCACAAAAAGCGGAACATGGCCCTTCGCAAGAAAGGAACTGTAGCCATCGATGACGGCATGTTGCACGGTGCTGTTTTTAACGGGCCGGCGATTGACGAATAACTCCTGCGGCGTACGCCCGGTGCGCGCCCGCACCGGATCAATGATGAACCCCTTTAGAGACAGGCCATTCTGATCGATATCGACGGGCAACGCGCGATCGCCGAATGCCGCGCGATAGACTTGCAGCACACGGTCGCGCGGAGAGGAAACGGCGGGGAGGGCAAAGACCTCATATCCATTATGATGCAAGCGCACATGCACCTGCGGCGAGGCTAACGCAGCCTGCTGCACGACATGGCTGATATGGGAGAACTCCGTCGTGGTCGACTTGAGA
This sequence comes from uncultured Nitrospira sp., assembly GCA_902500785.1. GTDB lineage: Bacteria > Nitrospirota > Nitrospiria > Nitrospirales > Nitrospiraceae > Nitrospira_A. The sequence goes on along the minus strand of CABVRW010000016.1, from coordinate 20,123 downwards.
AACTTCCTGCGGGCCGGCGTATTGTAAAACAGCTCCGAGACCTCGATGGATGTCCCGGGAATCGCCGCCGCATCCTCCACCCGCGTGATGGTTCCCGCCGTGAGCCAAAGCTGAGTTCCCACCTGATCGTGGCGAGACAGTGTCATGAGCCGCACTTTCGACACGGCGGCGATGCTCGGCAACGCCTCCCCGCGGAAGCCCATCGTCCGAATGGCCCCCAGCTGCTGGTCGGTGTGCAATTTACTCGTAGCGTGCCGCTCAAAAGCCAACGAGGCATCGCCGCGGGACATCCCTTCTCCGTCATCGGTGACGCGAATCAACCCAAGTCCCCCGTCTTTGATCTCGACGGTAATCGTGCGACTGCCGGCGTCCAGGCTATTTTCGACCAGCTCTTTCACCACCGCCGCCGGGCGTTCCACCACCTCTCCCGCCGCAATGCGACCGATGACATCGCTTGGAAGAACCTGAATCTTTCCCACCCTACTCGCTATGTCCATGGGAAGAAACGCCCCCTGAGGTTCCAATCGAGGATGAGCGGATGGAGAGAGGATCGCGCGGCAGACCCAGGGTCATCGAATTTCGGCCATTTTCGCCTTCGCGAGCTTGGCCTCATCCGAGGTCGAGTATTCCTCGATGACACGCTTGAGGTACTTCCTCGATTTCGCGGTATCGCCGGTTTCCGCCGCCGACAAGCCCAGCTTAAAAAGCGCGGCAGGCACCTTCTCATTGCCCGCATATTCGTTCACGACGTGTTCGAAAGACTGCATCGCCCGAATATAATCCTTCTGGCCGTAGTACGATTCTCCAAGCCAATAATGCGCGTTCGGCGTCAGCGAGGTCGAGGGGAAGTCCTTGATGAAGCGCTGAAACCCACTGACTGCGAGATCAAACTTGCCGTTGAGGTAGTCATTGTAGGCCAAGTTGAATGCGGACGTCGGCGTAATAGATGGCACCCCGGGCATGATGGGCGGCGGCTCAATCGGTCCCGACGGCCTCGATACACGGGCCTGACGACTCGCTTCCGCGAGCGCGAGATCCGACCGAATGGTGGCGGATTGAGCAAACTGTGCTTCCTCAATCTTTGCCAGGCGACCCTCTAGCTTTTGAAGACGAACGACCGTATCGTCGAATCGCAGCTTCCCGCCCTCCGGCTCCCGAACCCGTTCGAGTGATTCCAGCCGGCGCTGCATCGCTTCGAATCGCTTCTGTTCCTGATCCTGGGTCCGAGCAATGATGGACATCTGATCCCGGATCTCCAAGAAATCGGCGTGCTTTGCGCAACCTGCCACTACCAGCCCGCAAACCAGCCCTGCACCCACCTGCAATGACGTCACGAGTCGGAGCTTCATCGTTAGTGCAACTCCTTTAACTGATTCAATTTGTCCATCGCCTTATTGGCTTCCGGAGATCTCGGATACAGGTCGATGACCTGCTTCAGCGCCGAGGCGGCTTTCTTTCGGTCTTTCAGCGCCAGATAGGCATACCCCTTTTTGAGGAGGGCGGCCGGTACCTTTTCGCTGGCCGGATGATTCAACTGCACTTGATCGTACGCGTCGATGGCGCGCGAAAAATCCTTTTTCCCATAATAGGACTCCCCCAACCAAAACCGGGCGTTGGGAGCCAGGTCTGAATGAGGATGCTGCACAATAAATTCCGCAAATCCTTGGCGTGCACCCTCCAAATCGCCTTCTTTAAAACGGGACAACGTCCGTTCGTAAGACTCGCGATCCGCCATCAGCGCAGCGCTTCGGCTTTCTGATCGGGAACCGGACCCGATGGATGCCATCGGCGAGGTCACCTCAGTCTGCGCCTTCGCCTGCCCCTGAGGAAGCGGCGTCACTTCGGCGACAGTCGGAGCCTGCTCGACTCGTTGCGAGGCGCTGGCGCGAAGCGCCGAGAGGTGTTGCTCGACCTGCTTTAAGAACGCATGTTGGTTTTCCATGTTCTTGTCAAGTGTCTGAATTTGCGCCTGAACGTTCGTCAGTTCTCGCGTCGTCTCATCAATGCGGCGTTCATGGTCATCCTCACGGGACACAAATTTTCCACCGGCATTCTCCAAGGCCTTCGCCACCGACGCCACGCTCCGGTTCACTTCGTTCAAATGCTCGGCCGTCACCTTGTTGTCTGCGTCGATCTTTCCGGCCAGTGCATCCGTTCGTTTGCCCAAGGCCGCCGTGTCCTGCTCCAGCGAAGCGGCCAGATTCTTCACAGCTTGGTCCTGCTGCACGACACGTTCACCCAAGTTGCCCAACGCCTGCTTGAAATCCACCAACGCCTGGTTGAACCTGGAGACTTGGTCCGCCAAGACCTTGTTCTGCGAATCGAGCTGCGCCACATTCTGGGATCGAGTCTCAAGGCCGTGCAACGCCTTCTGTTGCTCATCGAGACGCGAATCAACTTTTTGGGCGAGCACCGTCGTCGTCTTCTGCATGGCCTCCAGCACATTTTTCTGCATGGCGTCGGTACGAGCGGCGACTTGATCCAGGCGAGCCGTCACGGCCGCGAGTTCCGACCGGCTCCGATCCCGCTCGCCCTTCAGCAGGGCATCCTGATCTACCAGCTGCTTCTCGACCCACCCCAATCGCTTGTTATCCTCGCTGGAACGCTTCTCACTTTCGGTGATACGGCGGTCGAGCTTCGACTCCTGCGTAGCCATTCTGGCCAACAGGTCATCTTGTCGCGCCTCCAAGCTCTGGGTCCGGTGAATAGCCTTATCGACGTCACCCCGCAAGGAAGGGATGTCTTGCTCCCGCAGAGACACGATTTCCTGGTTTTGACGGGCCCTGGTCTGAGCCTGCTCTTCCGTCGTTTGCTTGATACGACGCTGCAGTTCGCGTTCAGTCTGTTTGAGGTCAGCCTGCTGCGCCACACATCCCGACAACAAGGTCAGCCCTGACGCGACCAGCACGAGGATGCCGAGCCGGACAGGCACAACCTTGCCGCCGGCCTGTACCAGGCGCCCGCCCAGCGGTTGGTTCACGATTTCACTTCGATATGGCCATGCACTGTCCATGACAGGTCTCCCTGAATCGGCGTTACTCCGGAGAATCATGTCACATCATCCCTGATCAGAACAGTTATTTCGACCGGACGACCACATGCCCGCGCCGGTTCTGCTGATAACAACTTTCATTGCGTTCATTGCAGAAGGGCCGCTCTTTCCCGTAGGACACCACCGCCAACCGATTGGCTCCCACACCAAGCTCGACCAGATAGTTTCGCACGGCCTTGGCGCGTTTTTCCCCCAAGACCAGATTGTACGCCAGTGTGCCACGCTCATCACAATGGCCTTCGATCTTGACCAACGCTCCCGCATGCGCCTTGATCCATTGGGCATCCTGCGTCAGGGATTGCCGTCCTTCCTCCGTAATCGTCCAGCTATCGTAGCCGAAAAACACATCGCTCAAACCGGCCTCCGCCGACGCCGCCTGCTCCTTGGCTTGTTCGCGACGGATGTCTTCGATCTGACGCGCCGTGCTTTCAGACGGCTCCACCTTGGCCAACATGGTGCCGGCACCGCCCAGCCGTTCTTCAGATGGAGCCTTGCCGCCGGACACCGAATCGAATCCGCGCAAACCGCCGCTCTCCAAATCATCTGGTTTGCTTGAGAGAGACAAGTCCGGGAAGGTGGCACTGGGCGCATCCATTCCACCGGCGGACCCCAGTCCACCGGTCGATCCCAGTTCGCCACTCGAACCGAGCGGAGCCGGAGCGGGTCCGCCCGATTTCGCCATGCCGCGTTCCGAAGACTGCGCGTCGCCACCCGACTGAATCGATTTCTTCGAACAACCTCCCTGAATGACCAACAGAATCCCGACTGCCACTGTCAGGCCCATTGTCGCTACCCTTATCCTCATATCGTTACTCCTCATGGCTGGTGAATGGTTACTCTATCGTAGACACTGACAATTGCATGCAAATCGTCCCTATAGCGCCGGCGACCAGGATGGCGAACTATTGTGGGTACCGCCGAACGTGATGCGCTCCAACCCTTTCCCGTCCGTATCCACCATATAAATATGGCTCTTCCCATCGACGGTCGAGCTGAACGTCAGATGCCGGCCGTCAGGAGACCAGGACGGCGAGTCGTCGATACCAGGCCCCGTCGTGACCTGAACCCGCTTCTGCCCGTCAGGTGACACAATACAGAGCTTATACAAGCGCTGAGGGGTTCGGCACACATAGGCGATCCAGTTCCCGCGGGGCGACCATGCCGGGGCGGCGTTATAGTCACCCTCATAGGTTAAGCGACGGACATTGGACCCGTCGCCACTCATGATAAATACCTGAGGAGCCCCGCCGCGGTCGGACGTAAACGCCATCTCTCGTCCGGTGGGAGACCAGGTCGGCGATAAATCGCCGCCCTGATTGACCGTCAATCGCTGCGAGGTCTTGGTCCGCGTATCGAGTTTGTAGATCTCGGAATTCCCGTCCTGACTGCTGGCGAACGCCAGAAAATTTCCATCGGGTGACAACGCAGGAGTAATGTTCAACCCCGCCATCGAAACCAGCGTCCATCGTTTGCCGGTCGCAAGTTCAAGAATGTCGATGTCTTGGGTATTCCGGCTCCGATAGGCCGTGAACACAATGAACCGGCGATCCGGCGACCACCGCGGCATGAGATTCAGGAAGCCGTCCGCCGTGATCTGTTTGGGCTCGTACCCATCATAGTCCATCACGAACAGCTCGCGTGCATTGCCATGCTCAGCGACATATACAATCTTCGTTCTGGCGATACCCGGTTCTCCGGTATAGCGAAACACCAATTCATCGGCAAACCGATGCGCCATCAAGCGCACGACCGAGGTCGTGCCCACATAACGCTTCCCGCCCACCACTTCGTCGCTGCCGCTGTCATACACGAACCCGTCCATCAATAATTCGCTGTCTTTGCTGCCGTTCTTCTGGCCTGATTTCCCCCATACCAGAACGGAGACCCCGTTCTCAGCGGCCTGCTTAAATACCGCCTTGTCGGCAGTCGTCACTTCGCGCGTCTTCACCCCGATTCCGGGCAAGTCCACCAACGAAAACACCAGCGAGCGTTGGAGATCGGCCTTCAGCACTTCCTCAATACGACCGCCCAACCATTCGGGACCGCCGCCATTCTGAAAGCCGAACACCCCGATGGGAATTTTCTGAAAATCCGGTCGGGTCGCTTCAAGAAAGACGTCGGTCGCGCGGGAGTCCAGAATTCCGAAGAGTCCGGCTCCCACCACGACACAGAGGGCAATCATAAGACCGATGATCATCCGATTCATCCTGCAGCCTCGCCTACGGCAAAAGTGAAGTGAGCATCAAAATACGTATCCTTCAAATCGGGAGGAAAGGGCGGCAATGGAATCGCGCTCTGCACGGCCCGCTGCGCCGCCATATCATAATAATCATTGCCGGAAGACTGCTCGATGATCACGCTCCCGACCCGACCATCGCGCTCCAGTCGGAACCGCACGGTCACCGTTAAGGCTTTTCCGGAAAGATCGACCGGCGGCGCCGTCCAAAACCCGCTGATCCGCGCTTGTACCCGGGCCAGGTACTGATTCGATCCCGGCATGCCCGCCACTCGCATCCGAGTATCGGGCTTGGCTCGAGAGACGCTGGCAGTCACGGGAGGGGCGCTCGCGAGAGGCTGCGGTTCGCGGAACATCGGCTTCACTTCTCGCACCGGCTCAGTCGATTTAGGCGATGGGAGGGCCGGCAGCTTCTTCAGATCCTGCAGTTCACGATCGAGGTCGTCGTTCATTTCTTCCGACAGAGAGGCGCGTTTCGTCGGGGTAATAGCCGGCTTGGGAGGCTCCTGCGGGGCTCCGACCTGGGCGGCAGCCATCTCCGGCACATTCAGTTTCTTGAGCATCGCATCCAGATCCGACCGCTCCGGTCCACCCACTTTCGGCCGAGCAGACTTCCTGATCTCTGCCGGCTTCATCGGCGCCAGATCACCGTATTGCGGTGCATTCGGCGGCAACTCAATATCCTTCATCACGTCCCGCAGCACATCCGCTCGCTTTGTCATGGGGGCGGAAGAGGGCGACTTCGCTGCCTGCGGAATCGGCTGTGGTGCCGCCAACACGGGGGCTTGCAACTGGGGCGCCGGAGCTGGAGCAGGCGCCGGAGGCGCCGATTTGGCCACCGGAGCGGCCCGAACCGGAGGTGGAGTCGGAGGCGGGGCCTGCACCGGTTTGGGAGGCACGGGAATCGGAGCCGCCTGAACCGGCTTCGGCGTAGGACGGGGAACCGACTTCTCAATCTTGGGTTCAGGTTTCGCTTCCACGGCCGGCAGCGTGACCAACGATACTTCCACCGCCGACAGCGGGCGTTCTGTTTTCTTAAAGAACTTGGCGCCCATAATTACTGACAGCAGACAGAGGTGCAGCAGGAGAGAGACGACGACGGTCTTGCGCAAACGGCCGCTTCCGGCTTCACCAGAATTCCCGATCAGGAACAGCGCGGGATGTCTTGGCAGGGCTTGGAACGTCATGACTTGCGATATCGACCGTGTGGCGCGCGAGTCGCGGCGCCACTACCTTTTGCGTGGCTGCGTGGGGGTCGCGACCGACTCACTCACGCGTTCGGCACCTGTAGGCTCCGTCACCATACCAAGCTTCTCGATCCCGGCTTTCTTGACACTATCCATCACCTGCACCACGATCCCATAGGGCACGTCCCGATCGGCGCGCAAATACAGCGACACCTCCGGGCTTTGATCTTTCAACGCCCGCAGCTTTCGCTCGAGTTGAACCACGCTGACCGCGTCCTTATCCAAATACAATCGTTGATCGCGCTCAATGGACAAAACGGCTCTCGCTTCAGGCTTAATCGTATTGCTTGCAGATTTAGGAAGATTGATATCCATCCCGCGATACAGCATGGGCGCGGTCACCATGAAAATCACGAGCAGCACCAACACCACGTCCACGAGCGGAATCACATTGATCTCCGCCATGAACCGCCTATGGCGGGTTTCGGACAGCATCACTGCGCCCCCACCGTCGTCTGCTTCAATCGAGTCTGTAACGAACGCATAGCCTCAACCGTGAACGATTCAATCCGAAACACGGTCTTACGAATACGCGTCAGATAGTAGTTGTAAAAGATGACCGCGGGAATGGCGGTGAACAATCCGGCGGCCGTCGCCACCAACGCTTCCGACACGCCGGGCGCCACGGCCGCGATACTGGCGGTTCCCTGGGTCCCAATCTCGCGAAACGAGTCGATGATGCCCAGCACCGTCCCTAACAACCCGATGAAGGGGGTGATATTCCCTGTGGTGGCCAGCACCGGCAGATATGATTCCAGGTGCGACACTTGATTCTGCACAAGATAGGCAACGGTCTTGTCCATGTATTGGTGATCGATGGTGGCCACCGGATCCTTCGACGCGCCGCCCATCAGAGAGTTACTCACTGCGCCATCGACCGACACCGTCACCACGCGATCCATAATGCCTTGAAACACCCGCGCGCTCGGGCTGCCTTCCGCACGCTTCGATTGCCGATACAATTCATCGAGGTCGCGAATCTTCGTAAACGCATTGAAGAATCGTTGATCTTCGCGATCAGCCGCCTTGAAACTTCGCCATTTGTAGAAGATGACACCCCAGGAAAGAATCGAGGCGGCAAAGAGCATCAAGAGCACGATTTTCGACACCGCCCCGAGCGAGCCCACCAACCCCATTACCCCTGATTGGAACATGAGCCTAGACCTTTCCCTTCACATGGCGTCGAATGAAAACGGTAGCATGGATTGTACCAAAAGCTGGGGGAATGGCGGGGCCGACGGGATTTGAACCCGCGACTTCCAGATTGACAATCTGGCGTCCTAACCAGGCTGAACGACGGCCCCACGCAACCCAAGATGGCGGAAGAAGAATTCAGATCTTCAGAATCAAACAGTCTAAATACGGTAGAGTGTACTCTTGTACATCACTACTAATGGATAAGGCAATGCCTTACGCGCAATTCCCTGTATTTCTTAATTGGTAGGCGGAACAGGGATCGAACCTGTGACCTCTGCCTTGTAAGGGCAGCGCTCTCCCAATTGAGCTATCCGCCCGATTTTTCTCGCTCTCGGCAGATTTTTTGGATGCTATCAACTCCACAAAGAAGTGTCAACCAAGAATCATGCATTGTTCTTGCAAGATTCTCTGAGGAATTGCCGGCGAGCGTACGACGTCTCTTGCGCACGACCCGATTAGCCGCTCAACGACGGGATCTGTTGCGCGGGAAGCACGCAGTGTGGACTTTTTTCAACTGTGACGCATCCAGATGCGTATAGATTTGCGTCGTCGCAATGTCGGCATGTCCCAACATCGCCTGGACGGACCGCAAATCAGCCCCTCCTCGCAGCAGATGCGTGGCAAAGGAATGTCGCAACATATGAGGCGAGGGAATCCTGGCGATTCCGGCCCGCTGTGCACGCGCCCGAAGCAATTTCCAGAAGGCCTGCCTGGTGAGCGGCGTGCCGCGACGGGTCACGAAAACGAATCGTGATGACCGCTGCTTCAACAACGCCGGTCGAGCAGCGAGCAGATACGTCTGCAACGCCGCCACCGCCGGTCGCCCGATCGGAACCACGCGCTGTTTATCGCCCTTCCCCGTGATGCGGACATATCCAACGTCGAGATTGCACTGATCGATCCGGAGCCCGATTAATTCCGAGACACGCAAACCGGCGGCATACAGCACCTCCACCATCGCCCCATCGCGATACGCTTCCGGCAGGGGACGATGCGGCAGATCCAGTAGACGCGTCACCTCTTCCAGACTGAGCGTTTTCGGCAACCGGCGCGCCTGCGCGGTACTACGCAGGCTCACGGTCGGATTGGCGGTGATCATTCCTTCCTGCTTCAGAAAGCGGCACAGGCTCCGAACCGCGGCGAGCGATCGTGCGCGGGACGAGGACGCCAGGCCGGATCGATGCAAGTGTTCGAGAAATCCCGAAAGCAGCGGCGGAGACATCTCGCGAACGTCATAGACGCGCTGCTCACGAAGATACTGCTGGAAGGTCGCGACATCCCGCCGATAGGCCAGCAGTGTATTGCGCGACAAGCCGCGCGCGATGCGCAGATGGTCCCAGTAGCGGTCGATGAACGGCTCCAATGGGAGTCGCTCCGAGACCGGCGAAGACAGTGCCTCTGACTCACTGTTCATGGAAAACACCCTTGGTGGACGCGACCAGGACCAAGCAGGACCGACTATAGCCAAGCATCCTTCCGAACACAACGCAACGTCCTCGACTTACCTTGACACCCCCGCACCTGTTTCCTATAGTAACCTCACTTGCGGCGAGAGCGCTCGCCACGCCTAGGAGTCAATGGTTTCTCGATCAGTACCTCGCGCCCCGCGTCTCCGCGCGTGCAGCGTCGCCCTCGCGGTGGCGTTCCTCGCGGGTCTTGTCACGTTCGGCGAGGCAGCCCCCACACCCAAGACTCCAGCGCCGCCCCGTTCAGGCCAGGCGAAATCACCCGCTGCCACCGGGCAGTCCTCCCTCGACCAAGCCAAACGCCTGATCGATTCTGAACAGCCAGAAGCCGCGGCGGTCATGCTGCGACGATTCATCGAAAGCAGCCCCGCTCCGGACCTCCTCGACGACGCCTATCTGCTGATGGCCGCCGCGATGTTCGGCATGAAGGAGCACGCGGAAACGGTTCGCTACATCAATCAGCTGCTCGGCGAATTTCCTGCGTCAGAGCTCGTCGATCGAGCCAAACTCCTGCTCGCCAGAACGCATGCGCGGGCGGGCAATCTCGATCTGGCGCTTCCGCTGCTCTCGGAAGTCCGCAGCCTGTCCGCGGATCCTGGCGTCAAGCGCGACGCGTTGCGGCTCACAGGGGAATTCCAGGCGCAGAAGAAAGACTTTCTCCGAGCCATCCAAGCCTGGCTGGATGAGATGCCGCTGGATGTCGACGACCAGGCCCGCGAAACCGAGGGCCAGATCCGACAACTCGTCAACGAGCAGCTCGATGTCCGGACGCTCGTGCGAGTCCGCGAAGTCTACCCGAGAACATTTCCAGGGGACGTGGCCTCCATCAGACTCATTGAGCTCCATACCGCCGCCGGAGAAGATCATCTGGTCGAGCGGGACCTTCGCCTATTCTTGAACCGGTTTCCCACCCATCCCTATGCCGCAAAAGCCGCCGAGCTCCAGTCGATCGTCAGGACGAAGTTTAAATCGCATCCCTACTCCATCGCCGCCATCTTTCCCATGTCCGGAAAACTAGCTCCTTTCGGAACCGAGGTGTTGAACGGTATTCAACTCGCCCTGGAACGCTCAAAAGACGGCGGCGAAGCCCCATCGATCGGCTTGATCGTCAAAGATACGGAATCCGACCGCGCAACATTTCTCGATGAACTCTCGCGCGTGTTGTCCGACGATCGCCCCCTCGCCGTCATCGGCCCGCTCCTGTCGAAGAACCTGCCGGTCATGGCTGAATTGGCCGAACGGACGAGCATTCCGCTGATCACACCCAGTGCGACAGCCCTGAACCTTCGGCGGTTTGGGACGTACGTCTTCAGCACGGCCCTCACCTACGGACACCAAGCCAAACGCATGGCGGACTATGCGATCCGAGAGCAGCAGTACCAACGCGTCGCCATTCTCCATCCCGATACCGCCTATGGCCGGGACCTGGCGCGCCTGTTCGCGCAAGAAATCCAGCAGCAAGATGGAGAAGTCATCACGAGCGAAGCCTATAAGGAAGGCGATACGGACTTTCGTGCGGTGATTGCTAGACTCAAGGCCGAAGACCTGAAGAAATACGGCGTTGAGGTGCTGGTCGAAAATGATCCGGCGAAGGCGGCCGGCAAACCGATCGGCAAGAAGCGCAAGCGCCTGCTCTATTCGCCGGGATTCGACGCGCTCTTCATCCCAGGACGCTCACTCGATGTGGGGCTGTTGGCGGCGCAGCTGGCCTTCTACGATATCGCCGTTCCGCTGCTCGGCGCCAACGGCTGGAACACTCCCGACTTCGCGCGCGTGGCTGACCGCAGCATCGAGGGCAGTGTCTTCGTCGACGGGTTCTTCGCAGACAGCGCCAGTCCCGTCGTGCAGGAATTCGTGGAGCGGTATCGCAAGCGATTTCAAGCCACCCCCTCATTGTTCGCCGCCCAGGGTTATGACGCCGCCCGATTGGCCGTAGAAGCCATCAAGCGCGGCGCGACCACCGGAGAGGGCATCCGCGACTACTTGATCATGCAGCACGACCTGCCGACCTTGAGCGGCCCGAGCGGATTCAGCCCCGACGGCATCCTCAATCGCCACGTCTTTCTCATTCAAGTCAAACAGGGTAAATTCGTCCCCCTGGAATAGCGCGCAGCGCCGCAGTCCGAACGGCAACCAGGGAGACACTGCCTCCACAAACAACGGTCTCACCAGAACCGCATGAAGCACACAGGGGTGATCGCATGACGACGGGCCGGAAACGGGTACTCAGCGGGATGCAGCCGAGCGGCTTGCTCCATCTCGGCAATTGGTTGGGCGCACTGGACAACTGGAAAGCGCTGCAGGAGCACTACGACTGTTTCTTCTTCGTGGCGGATTGGCATGCGCTCTCTAGCAACTATGCCGACACCAGCCGCATTCGTGAATTCGTGCGGGAATTACTCATCGATTGGCTGGCGGCCGGCATCGACCCGAAACGCGCCACCGTCTTCGTCCAGTCGCAGGTACCGGACCACGCCATCCTCCATCTGTTGTTCTCCATGATCATTCCCGTGTCCTGGCTGGAGCGGAATCCGACCTACAAGGAGAAACAGGAAGAGATCAAGGAACGCGACCTAAGCACGTACGGGTTTCTCGGCTACCCGGTCCTGCAGGCGGCGGACATCCTCCTGTACAAGCCGGATTTGGTGCCGGTCGGCAAAGACCAACTGCCGCACCTCGAACTCACGCGCGAACTCGCGCGCCGCTTCAACAGCCTCTATCGCCCGGTGTTTCCCGACCCCCAGGAGCATCTCACCAAGTTCCCGAAAGTCCTGGGTACGGATGGGCGCAAGATGAGCAAGAGTTACGGCAACGCGATCAACCTCTCGGATACGGAACCGGTCGTCCGTCAGAAACTGAAGACCATGATCACGGACCCGGCCCGCGTGCGTCGCACCGATCCCGGGAATCCCGATGTGTGTCCAGTGTACGATTTTCACAAAATATTCTCGCCACTGCCGGTGATCGAGCAGATCAATCGAGAGTGCCGGACCGCCGCTATCGGATGTATCGATTGCAAAAAGCTGGTGGCTGATCGAGTGGTGGAACGCCTCGCGCCTATCTGGGAAGCCCGCGCCACGCTCACACAGAATCCGTCTCGCCTGGATGAGATTGCCGAGGAAGGTCGCCGCCGGGCCACCGCGGTCGCATCCCAAACCATGGCCGAAGTGCGCGACGCCATGAAGATTTAGGCTCGCCTGCGCACCGGTGCGGACGCTCTTCCAATAAACGCGGCTAGGCTGGTTTGGCGAGTTTTCGCCAGACATCGGTGAGTTGACGCTGGACGGGACCACGGATCTTCGTGAAGGACAGACCGAATTCATTCGGTCGACACCACCGCACGGTGGCGCCGTCGATAAGGATGGGGTTCGCGTTGTCACCGGGGAAAATGCACAATTCCACTTCAGCGCCGACCAAGACCTGGATCGAGGTGAGGATGCGACAGCCACCGGGAGACAGATCGGTCAGATCCCCGTCGCCGGCCAGCATCTTGCCTTTCATCGAGAAATGACTGCGAAACTGAACGCGGACACGCTCATGTTTGCGTTGATTTTTCATCGCCGCTTCGGCCTCCGAGTCGGGTCGAGAACCAGGCTTCTGCCCATCAGACCTACGATAGGTCAGAACCCCTCAGAAGGCCAGCACTGCCTGTTTTTTGGCGGGAGAGGTCCGGCGGAGGCAGGGCGATCTGCCTTGTCCGGCAGGGGCAGTGCCCAGGACACCTACAGAGATTCAGGCTTGGGCTCACGCACCGACGTACCAGCGGCATCCAACGTGTCCCGCGCCACGAGAATGGGTGCGTGGAAGTGAATGGCCAGGGCGATGGAGTCTGAGGAACGGCTATCGAACACCTTCTCCTGCCCCTGAAACGCCACGGTCAAACTGCCATAGTAGGTTCCCGCCTTGAGTGTAATCACGGTCCGGACCACACGGCCGCCGAGCGCCTCGAGAATCGTATGCATCAAGTCGTGCGAAAGAGGACGTGACAGCTTCACCCCTGTCAGGGCCCCCTGAATCGATCCGGCCACCGTATGGTCGACAAAGATGGGAATGGTTTTGCCTTCCGCCGAGAGCAGAACCACCGGACCGTGGTCGGAGAGCCGGACATGCACCTCATCGACGGTGACCTGCGGTGAGGGGTTTGCTTCATCCGCACGCGCCGGTGGACCGGATGTGGGAACCGTCAACAGCAGCGAGAGGAGCGAAAGCACTGACCACCATCGTCTCGTCGCACTCATGGTGTCCTCCTGTGGTTGGTATCGAGGCCTGACTTCCGGCCGGTCGACTACGCCCGCACAAAAGCATTCGTCTCACGCTCCCTGCCGATCTCCGTCTCGGCTCCATGCCCGGTCACCACGGCGGTCTGTTCATCAAGCGTGTACAGGCGTTCCCGAATGGATTGTTCGATGACATCGAAATCGCCGCCCCAAAGGTCGGTGCGGCCGATCCCGCCCCGAAACAGCGTATCCCCCGCCAATAAGAGCTTCGCTGCGGGAAAATGAAAACTCATGGAGCCGGGCGTATGTCCAGGCGTATGTAAGGCGACCCCTTCGATCTCACCGACCGATAACCGCTCATCGTCTTTCAACCAATAGTCGGGCGGCGGCGCCGGCACATAGGGCACCCCGAACATGCGGCATTGCGTCTCCAACATGTCCCACAGCGGAAGGTCATCGGGATGCAGGCAGAGGACGGCGCCGGTCGTCTGCTTCATCGCCCCCGACGCGAGAAAGTGATCGAAATGCGCATGGGTATGCAGAATGCTCACCACCGTCAAACCCATTGCGCGCACTTCCTGGAGAATGCGCTCGGGCGCTCCGCCCGGATCAACCACGATCGCCTGTTTGGTGACCGGGTCTCCGATGATCGAGCAATTACAGCCGAGCGGCGGAACGGAAAATGTCTTGCGAATCATGCACGCTCCTCAGTGAATCGGACGAATTCCCTCACGCACGAAACGATCACTGCTAACGGCGTCCCGAAGGATTCTGGTCCGGTTGCGAGACCCACAGCACTTCCGTGTCGTACAGCTCCCAGCCTTTCGGGCGGCGAACGCACCAGAACAAAAATCCGGCACCGGTCCCATCAGGACGCTGATTCGCCACATAGAGCAATGCCTGGTCGCCCCGTACGGTCAACCCCACGCGAGAAAAGGCCAACCGGTCGAGGGTCTCGGGAGGACCTCCACCGTCCTGCACCGACCAGGCAGCAGGAACAATCGGAACGGCGGCCTCGATCTCGGTCTCTCCCTCACCGGAGACGAACCGGTAGCGCACGCCAAAAGCAAAACGAGTATCTAATCGGAACGCGCGCTGAGCTTTGCCCACGAAATCTCGAATGAGATCCTGGGGCAACCGGCCATCAAACAATGCCTGCTCGGCAAACCACTCCACGGTCGGCAACTGCGGCTCGTCCGGATGCAGGCGTGTCGTTGTGGTTCGTTCAATGAGTACGAGTCTGGTGTAGGAAGTGAGAAATTTGGCATCGACCGCCAGGTCATACAACGGATACTCGTCGGCGGGCACAGACTCCGACTGCTCCGACAATGTCGCGGCAAACACCGCGGCCGTCACCGGCTGAAGCAGCACCAGACTGAAGGCCAAAACCATCCCGCGCCAAAACGCCATGGTCACAGAATAGCCGCTTGTTTCCCTATGGGTCAAACCGTCGGGAACATGATTGAAGATGGACAAGGGGGGCCAAACTCTGGTATTGGTCTGATGACTCTACCCAAACTATGATCAAGCCTCCCCAGCGATCGCTCGCACCTCTCTTCATCCTCGCGGTACTATCGTGGTGTGTCGGATGCACACCGGACGAGTCACCCTTTCGACAAGAGAACGAAAGTCTCCGCAAGCAACTAGCGAAGCAGGAATCGGTCATGAATTCGCTGCAGGACGGCAACAAGGTCATGCAGCAGCAGATCGATCTACTCAACCAGGAATTGCGGGACGCCAAGAAGCAGGCGGAACATGCCCAGGCCGAGGCGAAAGCGCTGCAAGCGGAGGCCAAGGCGCTCGGGACGAAACTTGACTCCCAACTGGCCGAGTCGAAAAAGCTGTCAGGAGAAATTCAGCGGACCGCCGCGAAGGCGGCTCAGGCCACCGACAATATCCGCGTCGAGGAAAAGGGCTCGCAGGTGGAGGATCTCCCACGTCCGCTGGCAGCCGTCGGAAAAGCCGCGGAAGAGGCCTTGGCCAGAAACGGCTACCGCGTGAAGGTCAGCATCAAAACAGACCTCAAAGCGATCTACGTCACCGAACGCAAAGTCTCCACCCCGACCTCGTTGGAGACCTCAGGCTCCCGCAACCAATATGTGGTGTCCCTCCAAGCCCTGCCTTCCAACGTGACCCGGCTGAGTGTGAAAGCCGACTTCGAGAGGCTGGTGCAAGGGGGTCGCGTCCTCCCGGTGGGTGCGGAGGAAACTGCTGAGATCGAACGCCGGCTCATCGCCGAAATCGGAAAAGCCGTCGCCTCTCCGAGCAAGCTGTAATGTCTGCTCCCTCGTTTTTCTCGGGAATGGCCGCCGTTCCACGCTACGCGCGCGTCGTGATCCTGGCCTTCGCCTGCGCGTCAATCAGCGAGACCGTTTCTGCCGCCGGTCGCCCTCCCAGCCCACCGCCCTCCGCCGAGCTGGCCAAACACCTGAGGTCAATCACCGCACTTGCCGTGGGCTCGCCGACCATTCAAATCCCCGAAGGACCGTTCTTGCTGGGTAGCGTACGAGTGGATGACGATCCCTACGGCAAGGAGACGCAGTTCGATGACACGGAACTGCCGCAGCACCGAGTGTGGTTGGACACCTACGAGATCGATCGCGACGAAGCGAGCTTGAGTGAGTACTTAGCCTATCTTCACACACGCAAACTTCATCCCCCTGTGGAACTGCAGAAACTCATCTGGCACGTGATTACGGTCCATTCCGTCGACGACCAGACCTTGGCGCAATGGCCGGCCCTCTATGTCACGTGGAAAGAAGCGGACGGCTTCTGTCGCGCAGAGGGCAAGCGGCTCCCGACTGAGGCGGAATGGGAAAAAGCGGCGCGTGGGCCGGACGGGAATCTCTACCCATGGGGGCAACAGCTGCCGGACAGCTCGCTGGCCATGTTCGATCAACATCATGTGCACGAAATTCCCATCCTGGCCGCCGTCGGCAACGGGGAAGCGGGAAAGAGTTACTACGGAGTGCATCACATGGCGGGTAACGTGGCCGAGTGGGTCAATGACTGGTTCGGTTTCGACTATTATGCCTACATGCCTGAGCGCAACCCGCCCGGGCCGACCAGCGGTCGTTACAAGGGCCTGCGTGGGGGGTCCTGGAAGAGCAAGCGGATCATGCTGAGGACGGCCACCCGCAGCGGCGCGCGGTCCGATCAACGCTCCGCCACCGTCGGCTTTCGTTGCGCTAAATCGGTACCTGCCGCGCGCGCACGGTAATAGGCTGCGCCGCCGGAAAATTTTCGCGTGAGGCACAAGTCCGCCACGGCCAGGCATTCCAATCCAAACGGGAGATATCCGGCATAGCCCAGCAGCGGCATATGAAACAATTCAAATCGTTGCACGAACGGCACCGTATATTCCCAATGGGCCAGACTGTAAAAATTCCATAGCTCCCAAAAGAATCCGCACATCAGCGCCGCCAGAGCCACCGCCCAGAGCGTGCGCCAATCGCCGCGCGCGGCCTTAGCGAAAATCGTCGATTCACCACGCACCATCTGCAGCCCGGTGATCAGCACTAGCGGCGCCACCCACACCAGAAAGAACAAATAGTCCGGCCATAGTCCCAGTCCCAGAAGTCCGCCGGCCGCCCCAACGAATAGACCCCACCCCCACCTGACGCGATGGATGGAATCCGCTGAGAGGCCAGCCTCGAGACCCGTTGGAATTCGTAGAGAGACAGACAACAATTCGGCCGTGCCAAGCACGGCGGGAAGGACGGTCGCGAAAGGCAAGGTGGCTTGCCACACGTATTCCCATGCGGTCAGTTCTTGGCCGCCTAGATAGTGCCAATTTTGCACAAAGCGATTCAGATATTCGAACGACCACCAGAAGGCGGCACTCAACGGAAACAGCGGCAGAAAATAGCGGGGACGATGGAGCATCATGCAACGGCCAATGCGGCGACACGTCAGCGCGTTCACCACGACAATGTACCCCAGCCACAACGGCGTAAACGTCAGGGATTGAAATGGGCGCATCCATTCGAACCTGGTCCAGGCCAGAACCCACGCGAGGAGCGTCCAGATAACTGCCAGCCAGCCCCACCAGGGGAAACTGTCCACTGCTGATTTCGAAAGAACTTCACGAGGTGTGAGGGGCGAACGGCACGCGAGACCAATTCCAATCGCACAGGCGATCAGCAACGCCAGACCGGAGAACAGGAACCAGGAAAATGGTTCATGCGTGACAGCGTGGGTGATCGGGGGAAACTCGAGATACGGCTGAATAGATCGACCCGCCAGCCATGGGCCGACCAGGGGAAGCATGATGATCGCGGTCAAGACCAATGTGATGGTGATCCAGCGATGGTTCCGACGCATAGAGATTGTTTTACCCTGCGACATGCTCGGTCGGGACTGAGCAAAAACAACGAACGCTTCCTGGGACACTTTGTCCTCCATGGACAAGATGCGCGCGGGAACGGTATGTCCTCTGTACTAATTTTTCAAGCTGTCCGGTCTATAAACGCAGAGAACTTCGATGGATCCTGGTGAGAAGTATTCATTATACAATCCAGGCTCGTTGCTTGAATGGCAGAAGAACAGAGCGCTTCATCTCTCGTATCAAAAGGAGGTGACACGATGAGACCGTTCATCCTGACCGGCTTTCTTGTTCTATCCGGAATAGCCACGCCTTTTGCAACGCCCGAAATCAGCCTGGCGTCGCTGGCCTATACTCGCGTGATCATCGAGGCGGTCGATGAGTCAGCTCCCAGTCTCACGTTCAGAACCACGGAGGGTGAAGTCTGGACACTGACTGCCAGCTCGACTGATATCTTGAAAGGGCTGCGAAAAGGTGATACCTGCAGCGTGGAACTGGATCTGGACGACCGAGTGACTAAAATCGTCCGGGTCGATGCTCCCTCACCTTAGCTTTGCGCTCGGAATCGAAAAATGTTACACCAAGAACCAGGATAATTGGTCGAAACAATGAGGTGCTCCATGTCACGATCATCGGTTCTATGCCTGGCCGCCGTCTTCTTAGGCTGCACAATTCTGAGCGGTCCGCTTCACGCGCAATCGAATCCGCCCTTGATAGAGGACGGATCAAAGGTGACGCTTGAGATGACGATCAGCGTGCCCACTGACCGTCTCATCATTCCTCCGCATAAAAGCGAATATACCCATGGGGCGAAGGAACTGATACCGGGCCTGGAACAGGCTCTCACCGGCTTGCATGAGGGCGACAAGAAGCGGATCGAACTGGATGCGGACCATGCCTTCGGTCAATACGACGCCAGTAAGAAAACCACCATTCCCCGCGCCCAACTTCCGCAGAATATTACGACGGGCGAAGTCACCTCGACTCCAGATGGCCGTCCCTTTACAGTCATTTCGCTGGCGGACGATTCGGCGGTGATCGACTTCAACCATCCCCTCGCCGGAAAACAAATCGTGTTGGATGTCGTCGTTCTCGCGGTGAAGCCGCGAGCATAGACCCATCATCGGCGAGTCCAGGCAGAACCATCGCGCGATGGTTCTGCCCGTTTTTCCCTCTCTTCTCTGCTCCACCGGATTGTCTGAATCTGACACAGCTTGATGATTGGCACAGAGCGCCTGCGTTTATCCGTCGCGCTGTGTTAGTTTAACGCGCAGTGGCTCGAGAGGGATCTCATGCGGCGATGGCTCAATGCAATGGTGCTCCTCGGGACAATGCTGGGTGGGCAGCTCTTGATCACTGCCCCCTCTGAGGGCCAAAGAGGGGGTGGCCAAGTGACCGTGACTCCGACCGCCGACAAAGTCATTGCCTGGTCGGCCGCAGGTGGCGGCGTCGAGGAATCGCTGCAACCGGGAGAGTCCGTCGTGACCTCCGGAGCGCGAGGACATACGGGGTTTGTCCAAACCTCGACCAGGTTGTTAGGATTTTCTGCCGGCTTACGGCAATGGCGTGAAGTGTCGATGGGAGTCGAAGAACGGATCGGGCGGCACCAATTGCTGCCGTTTCTGATACTGGCGCACAGCAATCAGCAGGTGTACGGCTTTCAAGAAACGCGCGGGCACTGGACGACGGTGTCACTGGGTCCCAGTGAGAAGGTCGCTCAGCTCAGTGGCCATGGACACGTCGCCGTCGCGATCACCAACGAACGCGCCCTGGGGTTCTCCACCTATACCGGCGGCTTCTTCAATATCGCCTGGACCCCAGAGGAACGAGTCCTGTCCGTCGACGGCAGTCAGAACGGCATGGTCGTCCGCACCTCATCGCGCACCGTCATCTTCAAGTCACAATCGACTGGGTGGACCGAAGTACGGTAAAACCTCACCAGGCGCGCAGACCTCCAGACCTTACATTCGACCTTCGTCGATTTCGATCACGTCGACCCAAGTGGTGGCAGGGGGCAGAGAGGCCACCGGCAGGCCGCGCTTAGTCGCAATGTCTTGGAGACGACCTTGAAACCGCTGCTTCGCCGCCTCGTCTTTCGGCCCTCCAGTGAGAATGCCCTTCGACCACTCGGCAATCTCTTCATCCGAATGCTTGCGGCCGTGAGTGTTGACCCAAGTCAGTAACGACTCATCGCTTCCACCCGCCAGCACCTGCTGCTCGAAGGCCTTCACATCGATCTGCAAAAAATCGATCAGGTACTTATCAAACCCCACCGTGATGTAGTTGTAATCCTGAATCTGGCCCGCATGCCGCAGACGAACCTTGTCGATGAAGCGCCCCAAATGGGCAATGCCGCCAAGAAGCACTTTGGGGCTGCGGGGATA
>CABVRW010000015.1:61357-65149 GCA_902500785.1 uncultured Nitrospira sp. | reverse complement strand
GGTGAATCGGAAGGATGCCGAGGGGAAGAATATTTTTCAGGGCGGATTTCTGGGGCTGGACAACATCGGCGTATTCGATCGCAGCAAGCCGCTTCCCACCGGCGGACAGATCGAACAATCCGATGCGACGAGCTGGATGGGGATGTACTGTCTGAATATGTTGTCCATCGCGCTTGAGCTCGCGCGCGAGGATCGGGCGTATGAAGATGTCGCCAGCAAGTTTTTCGAACATTTTGTCTATATCTGCCGGGCGATGAACAACATCGGCAATGCGAAGATCGAGCTTTGGAACAAGGAGGATGGGTTTTTTTACGATGTGTTGCACCTGCCCGACGGCAAGACCTTTCCCATGAAGGTGCGGTCGATGGTCGGACTGATTCCGCTGTTTGCGGTGGAGACCTTGGATTCGGAACTCATCGATCAGCTGCCGCGGTTTAAGCACCGGATGCAATGGTTCATCGAAAATAGGCCGGATTTCAGTCTGCACATTGAGACCCAGTCGCACGATGGCGAGGTGCGCCGGTTCTTGTCGCTCGTCAACCGTCATCGATTGACCAAGGTTTTGCGCTACATGTTGGATGAGAATGAGTTCTTGTCGCCGCACGGCGTGCGGGCCCTCTCTCGCTATCACAAGGACCATCCCTACGTGTTCTCGATGAGGGGCATGCATCAGTGCGTCGAGTACCAGCCGGCGGAATCGGCAAACGGTCTGTTCGGAGGCAATTCAAATTGGCGGGGACCCGTCTGGTTTCCCGTGAACTATCTCCTCATCGAATCCCTCCAGAAGTTTCACTACTATTTGGGTGATTCGTTTATGGTCGAGTATCCGACGGGATCCGGGCAGAAACGCACGCTCGCCGACATCGCGGCCGAGCTCTCCCGGCGCCTCACGCATACATTCCTGCGGGGACCGGATGGCCGTCGTCCTGTCTATGGCGGGACGACGAAGTTTCAGCAGGACCCGCACTGGCGCGATCTCATCCTGTTCTATGAATATTTCCATGGCGACAACGGCGCCGGTATCGGCGCGAGCCACCAAACCGGTTGGACCGGATTGGTCGCCAAGTTGATTCAACAGTCGGGCGAGTAAGTGAACCGGAGAGACGGGATGACGATCGATTCGAGACGCTGCCAGGACCTTGACCGAGCGCTCAGCTTGGAATGGCTGGAGACCAATGGGAGAGGCGGGTATGCTTCGGGCACGGTCGCCGGGAATACCCGACGCTACCACGCGGTGCTGCTGGTGGCCAGACATCCGCCGGTCGATCGCGTGGTCTTGGTGAATCACCTTGAAGACTCGGTGGAGGTCGGCGGCCAATCTTTTCCGTTGTCTACGAATCTGTATGACGGCGTCGTCTATCCGGAGGGCTACCGGTATTGCGAAGGGTTCTCCGCATCTCCTTGGCCGACTTGGCGGTTTGCATCCCATGGAATCTGTTTGGAGCGTGAACTGTTGTGCCTCGATGGACGTGACATGGTGGTTGTGCGGTGGCGGCTGCTGGGCGATGCACCATCCGCGGTGGTACTGCGGGTCAGGCCGATGCTCTCCGGCCGCGATTTCCACGCTACCCATCAGGAAAACGCCGGGGTCCATAGCCAGGCCACGATTCTCGACGGCCGGGTGACGTGGCAACCCTATGATGCCCTGCCTCCGGTGCAGGCGTTCCACAATGGACACTACCATCATGGACCGGATTGGTATCGCCACATTCACTATCGGGTCGAGCGCGAGCGCGGCCTCGACCACATGGAGGACTGGTGGTCGCCGGGCGAATGTGTGTTCACCCTGGTTCCCGGAACGGCGGCCGAACTTGTATTCACGACGGAAACGCGTACCTCTGTCAACGTGCCTCAGCTGGTCGAGGAGGAGCGTCGTCGTCGTGCTGGGTGCCTGGAATCGGTGCCGACCGATGATCCGTTGGCGCGAAGACTCTGGACTGCGACCAGTGCCTATCTTGTGCGGCGGGGAGACCGGCAGACCGTCATCGCCGGATACCCCTGGTTCGCCGACTGGGGACGAGACACCTTCATTGCGTTACCGGGACTCTGTCTGGTGACGGGTCGCTACGACGCGGCTCGGCAGGTGATCGAGTCGTTTGCCTCCCATGTCTCAGAGGGGATGGTGCCGAATCGGTTTCCCGACATCGGCGAACAGCCTGAGTACAACACGATCGATGCGTCGCTGTGGTTCATCCACACCGTGGAGCGGTATCTCCGCTACACCCGCGACCTCGCCGGGGTGCGTCAGATCGCCTGGCCCGCGGTCAAACAGATCGTGGACGGGTATCGTCGAGGCACCCGGTTCGGCATTCGCATGGATGACGATGGACTGATCGCCGGAGGTGCGGAAGGCGTTCAGCTCACGTGGATGGATGCCAAATTCGGCGACTGGGTGGTCACCCCGCGGCATGGGAAGCCGGTTGAGATCCAGGCGCTCTGGGTCCGGGCGTTGGCGGTTGCCGCCGAATTGGCGGCGCACTTCGGCGAGTCGGACTATGCGGCCCAGTGCCGGCAGGATCGCGCCCGCGCCACGGCGTCGTTTCGGGATCGCTTTTGGTACGGCACCGGGGGCTATCTGTTCGATGTCGTGGACGGGCCGATGGGAGATGATGCCTCGTTCCGTCCGAACCAGATTTATGCCGTGGCGTTGGATGATCAGCTGGTGACGGACGCGCAGGCGAAACAGGTGTTGCAGGTCGTGAAACAGCGGTTGCTCACGCCGATGGGCTTACGGACATTGGCGCCGGAGGATATTCGATTCTGCGGGTTGTATGAGGGCGGAGTGTACGAGCGGGATGGTGCGTATCATCAAGGGACCGTGTGGCCGTTTCTGCTGGGTCCGTTCGTAACGGCCTGGATGAAGACCTACGGCGACAGTCCCTCGGTGCGGTGTGAAGCGCGCCTGTTTCTCGACGGGCTGCTCAAGCATCTGGATGAGGCGTGCCTGGGCCAGGTGGCCGAAATTTTTGACGGTCAACACCCGTACCGTGCGCGCGGCTGTGTGGCGCAGGCCTGGTCCGTGGCTGAACCTCTCCGTGCACTCATCGAGGATATCGGCGTGGCTCGCGACCAGTCGTCGGTTCCACGTTGAGTCATTTCCGGTTCTTCTCCACTTCTCCGGTCAGGTGATTCATCACATGCTCGACGATGCTGTCGGAGATTGCTCGACTGCCGTCATGGTTTTTCACGATTCTGTCTCGAAATCTTGACAGTGAAAGAACCGATCCGGTAAGGATAGGAGTGATGAGAAAGATTGGGTCTGTGAAATCTTGTGCGCTGTTGTCCATCGGGCTGTTCTTAACGGGCTGCCAGGTGCTCGACTCTTCGACGCGCACATCCGCGCCACGATCGGCTTCGGTGATGTCGATGTGGGAGTTGTATCGGCATTGTCGATCCAGCAGTGATGTCGAGACAGTCTTGTCTGCGGCGAAACAACTGCAGCAGTCCGCCGATACCCATGTTGTTCCGGCGCCCGATGTTCCGAAGAGTCTGGACCGATTTGTCACGCGACAGCCGGTTCGCACAACCGTCGATCCGAAGGCGCTGGCGGCATCGTGTACCCTGCAGGCAGCTCAAACGAGTTTGAGCGCCGGGCGGGAACAGGAAGCAGAGCAGCTCCTGTACGCCGTGGTGCTGAGTTATCCGGAAAACGACTATACCTTCTATGTCGCGCAGGCAAGGGTGTGGATTGAGGAGCTGCATCGCCCCGGTACGCTCGATTCTGTCGCCCATCCCATCTCCACCTACTAACCTGCTGTCGATCTCGTCTCGTTTCTTACTCCGCTCAACTGG
>CABVRW010000015.1:18605-61257 GCA_902500785.1 uncultured Nitrospira sp. | reverse complement strand
CCGCAGTTGCTGAGTATCGCCAGCAGCTATCTCGGGTTGCAGGTCCGCCTCAACTATACGGATGTCTGGCAGAATATTCCCGTTCGGGAGAACGAGCCATCGATCTCTGCGGAGTTTTGGCATCGCGACCATGAAGACAAGCGACTCATCAAGGTCTTTGTGCTGCTGTCGGATGTCGATGCGACTGATGCGACTATGGGCCCGTTCACGTATCTGAAACGGACGCAGGTGGGCGCCGAGTATGGTTCCCTGTTTCCCGCGATTCCTCCTATCGGGCGTTACCCAAAACAGGATATCGTCGACCGGCTGATCACCGACACGCCGTTGCCATCGGTATCCTGCATCGGGCCGGCCGGCACAGTCATTCTCTGCGACTCGAGCGGACTGCATCGAGGGGGCCGGTCGCTGACCCGTCCACGGATCGTCCTTGTGGGTGTCTACACCTCCAATGCCGGGCTCGATGCCGCCCGCTATTCCCTCCCTCGATCGGTTGGCCACAATCAGTTGTCCCCCGCAGCGAAGTTCGCGCTCTATTCTTAGCACGCTCTTCGTCAACCGGTGTCTGCGCAGGTTGCTGGATACTCGTGATCTGAGTATTGACAGAGCTGGTTGATGGCCGTACCCTCGCACGTCGGAATGTGGGTGTGGGCGGTCGGTCCACTGCGTACGGTATGTGACAATACGGAGGATAGTGATGATGGGGACACTGCGATTGATGAAACGAAGCGCGGGCTGGATCGGAATGCTTGCGGGGGTTCTCTTGGTGGTCGGCGGGTGGCCGATTGTGGCGCCCGCGGCCGACGAATTACCCAAAGAAGGCGTCTTGCCCGTGGTCTCGGCCGGAAAGGCTGTGCAGGCGGCGCTCGATTTCTGCAAGAAGGATGGGTATCGGGTCAGCGCGTCCGTCGTGGATCGCGCCGGGATCTTGCGTGCCATGATGCGGGCCGATGGGGCTGGACCACACACGGTCGACAGCAGCAGAAAGAAGGCCTATACCGCCGCCAGCTTGCGGCGCGCGACGAGCGACTTGGCCGAAATGATTGCCAAGCAGCCGACGTTGCAGGCGCTACGCGAAATGAATGAGAGTATTCTGATGGTCGGAGGCGGATTGCCGATTGAGATCGCCGGAGATGTGGTTGGAGCGATCGGTGTCGGTGGGGCACCGGGCGCGCATCTGGACGATGCCTGCGCTCAGGCGGGCCTTGATGCGATCGGCGCGGCTCCGAAACTACCTGCCGCCAAATGATTCTGGTACGAGGGAGAGGACCAGGCTGGGGCCTGATCAGTCTGGTCCTCCTCCTGTCGGCCTGTAATAACGATCGTCCTGAGCCGGCCGAGGTCGAGCTTCCCTCGGCCGGGCTTCGACTGAATGTGACTCGTGTCGCCACTCACCCCTTTCTTTCCCGTTACCGGTTGACGCTTCAGATCGAAGGGCCACAGGGTTGTTCGGCCACGGCTGAGCTATTCCCCGATACAGGTTATGCCGGGAGACGGAATGTTTACCAACAGCCGTCCGGTGCCATCACGGTCTTGGGACAGTACGATGCGCGGGTGTTCGATCGAATTAGTTGCAGTATCCGCCTAGTAGAGTTTCAGTCGCTGGTCGGTCAGTCGATATTTCTCGGCGCGTTCGACGTCGATGCTCAGAAACGGTGGCGATTTCTTCCCGCGTCCATGAGGCCGGAGCGGTCGTTCGACAAGCACTAGGGTGCGCCGACGCCCAAGCTGAAGATCCCCTGGTGAAGGGTTACGACGTTGGTTGGCACCGCTGGCTCTTAAGGGTGGCTGCATTCGGAATCACAAGACAGAGCCCGAGAAGGTCGATGAGCGGCGAAATGTTGATCAGATCGGCAGGTGCTGGGGGCGCCGTGGCTCGGACATCACGATGTGCGGAGTAACCTATCGAGAATTCCGCCAGGTGTCGGATAGCAAGCCTGGGCGCCGACGGTTCTCTCTCCATCAGGAGCGACGGGGGCGAGTCCGATCGGTTTCGTTCAGCCGGTCTTTGAAGGTCAGTTCAGCCATTGCGGACTTGTCTAATTCCCCTTTGCCGAGGTCGATAAGCCGTCGATATTGGTCGTAGGTGGCTTGCGCGAGAGGCAGATTCAGCCCCGCCTGTTGCGCCAATGTGCAGGCGATGCCCGAGTCTTTGGCGGCGTGGGCAGCCGAGAAGTAACAATCATGGGCTCGTTGTTGCATGTCTTCTCCGTCGGTTTCGAGCACGCGGGAGTTTGCGCCGGTCTGAGAGAAGACTTCACGCAGCATCGTGAGGTCCAGACCCAGGGCCGACCCCAGTCCGAGCCCTTCGGCCAGCGCGGCGGTGTTGGCGTTCATGACCATATTCACTAGAGCCTTCACCTTGGCGGCTTCGCCGGCTGGTCCGATATAACGGAGATGAGCGCTCAGATCCTGCAACAGTGGTTTCACCTGCTCAAACACATCAGGCCGCCCGCCGCACATCAAATAGAGCGTGCCTTGGCGCGCTTGCGTGATGCTGCTGGCCATGCAAGCTTCGAGGCTCCGGCCGCCCTGTTGCTCCACCAGCGCATGGACGTCTCGTTGAAGGTCAGGGGACAGGGTGGCGCAATTGATGAAGAGGCGACCGGGGGCGTGACGCAACAGACTGTCCTGCCCTCCGGCTGCATAGATCTGGCGCATGGCCTCATCGTCCGATACCACCGTCAACACCGTATCGGCCAGCTCAGCCAATTGCGCCGGCGTCCGCGCGGCAACACATTTCAATTCCGCGGCGAGTGCCTGCGCGCGTTGTGCGTGGATATCGTAGAGTGCGACGATTGGATACTGGAGATCGTGGAGCCGCCTGGCCATGTTGGCCCCCATGCGTCCTACTCCCACGATACCGATACGAAAGCCTGACCGTGCCATCCGCGACCTCCCTGAAAACATGCTACTCTGGCGGGCGCGGAAGTGTACCACAGTCCTTTCTGATGCAGGTACCCTGACGTCTGCTTGTGTCAGGTGCGGGGGCTAGTTCACGAGAGCAACAAGAAACGCGGGGAGTCCGGTATGCAACAGTCGATTGTCGGGTATCACCTGGACGAGGAAGGCCATTGGGTGGCCGATCTTCGCTGTGGCCATGGCCAACATGTGCGACATCAGCCACCCCTGACGAGCCGTCCGTGGGTGCTGACGGAAGAGGGGCGGTGCGCGTTCCTCGGCACCGAGTTAAATTGTAAGAAGTGTGAGGAGGGGGGCGATGGGAGCGGCCCCACCGATGCCCTATCTTGAGGGCATCGGTGGGGCGGATGCGGGTGATGCGATGCCCGGATCAGAATCGACGACGATAAGCGCTGGTGACGGCACTTAGCTCCAGAGCCAATCGAAGAGAGACGTGAACCATCCCGTCACACTTGAGACCCAGGATTCGTCTTGAGTGGCGGATGCGGTTGGGGTGTGCGGGGTCGGTGAGGGAGCGGGTGCCTGGACGACCTTTGCCGGCGCGCTTGGAGGCGTAGGCGCCGTGAGGACCGATGTGGGCTGAGGCGCGGCCGATGTCGTAGCCATGCCGACGGCTGGAGTAGGTGCCTCGGACGCAGCCGGCGCAGGGACCGGAGATGTCGGCGTGCCTTCACCGGAGAGCGAGTGAGGCGTAATGACTGCGACCATGTGCGACTCCTGCGGGCTGCCGTCCACTTTGGTCACATGGTCTTCCGAGCCCGGCTGCGTCGTCGCCATGGACTGTTCATGCTGCGCCGTGAGGGCCTCCAACCGCTTTTCATTCCGTTTCGTCTCGCTGATTTCCTTCAACATGGCCTGATGCCGGCCGCGCAACACGGCGATGTTGTGCTCGAGCGCCACGAGTTTAGCTTGGTTGGTCTTGTGGAGCTGGTCATAAGAGCTTTGAATCTTCGTCAACTCGTTCTTGAGATTGGCGAGTGTGCGTTCCTCACGCTGGTTGGCGAAGTGGGCCGCATCCCGTTGTTGTTCGAGGCGTTGGATATCCGCCTGAGTCTGAGCGAGTTCAGTGGCATGCGTGTGTGCTTCGTGCCGGGCTGTGTCGTAGGTCTGTTGCGAGACGCAACCTCCCAGCGTCAAGGCAGCGCTTCCAACCATGCACCAGAGTGCAAGGTCTCGGATGTTCCGAGGGGAAGCGGTCGAGAGAGTCGGACGAGGGGTGATGGATTGCATGGGACGCTCCTCCCAGGTACGTACAGTGCCAGTAACTGCGATAGGGAATCCGCTTCTGCGGAGCCGATCTACTTGAGGTTAATTTTTCAGAAAAGTAGAAAAACGGCAAAATATTTCGGGAAACCTGCAGCACAGTGTCACGGCGGGGGAAGTGACGTCCGGCACGTACCTGGTATGGAGGGGTTATTGGATGGTCATGCAGTCCGTCTGACCAGGCACCTGCATGTCGAGGCCTGGCTGATGCCAGGGGTGAAGCAAGGGGCCGTCATACCGATAACCGCCCATGACCGGGTCAGTGGAGAGGAGGAGTGGTGTATCGAGGTCCAGTACGTCGAAGCCGCCAAGTCCCAGCACGAGTCCGAAGGAGCACCCCATGGCGACACGGGTTTCCAGCATGCCGCCGATCATCAGGCGGAGTCCTGCGGAGAGAGCGAATGCGGCGATTCTGCGAGCTTCCAATACACCGGTTTTCATGATCTTGATGTTGATATAGTCGGCTGCCTGCAAGTGGACGACCCGGCGAGCGTCCTCGAGTGATCGAACGGATTCATCAGCCGCCACGGGAATGCCTGTCAGGTGTCGAATCGCTTGCAGGCCTTCGAGATCCTCCCGAACGACCGGTTGTTCGAGTAGGACCAGACGCCCTCCGAATTGTTTCACCCCGCTGACAAAGCGAATGCAGTCTTCTCGGGAAAAGCCCTGATTCCCGTCGCCGATAAAGCCGATGTCGGGGAGTGCATCGTGTACGGCGTGTAACCGGAGAATGTCCTGTTCGACATCCGTTCCGATTTTCATCTTGAAGAGGCGAAATCCTTTGGCATATCAACTGCGTGAGAGTTCCAGCGTTTGTTCCAGACTGCAGATCGGGATGGTGATGTCGGTTTCCCGCGCTCGGACGTCGGCTGATCCCCAGAGTTGCCAGAATGGGATAGCGTGCGATCGACAATAGGCATCGAGCACCGCCGTTTCTAATCCGCAACGGGCAGCAGGATGGAGTGGGGCCTGTTCGGTGAGCCGATCTGCCAGGACCTCATAGTCCGTGACGGATTGTCCCACCAAGGTTCGGGCCAGCTCCGTAGCGGCCGCGAGGCAGGATGTCCGATCCTCATCTCCGACTTCAGGGAACGGGGCGGCCTCCCCGACGCCCTGAGTTCCATCCCTCAAGGTCACTCGCATGAAGAGGTTCTCTGCCGTTAGCCGTGCCCCGGTGGCGACGACGAACGGATCAGTGATCGGGATATCGACCGGCCAGATCTCGAGGCGCTGGATAACGTCGACCTTCAGCGTGGATAACGTGCTCATCCGTACCGGTCGTTTTGCCAGGGGAAGGCGCTGTTGGAATAGCCCCGCACTTCCCAGAAACCCTTCTCGTCGCGATCGGAGAAGGTGATTTCTTTGATCCATTTGGCGCCTTTCCAAGCGTAACGTTTCGGGATAATCATGCGAACCGGGCCGCCGTGCTCCTTCGTGAGCGGTCGCCCATTCCATTTGTAGGTGAGGAGCACGTCGTCCGTCTGACAGGCGTCCAGCGGTAAATTGGTGGTGTAATCGTCGTAGGATTTAAACAAGACAAATCGAGCGGACGAAAGCGGTTGAACGACGGTCATCAGTTGCTTGAAACTGACCCCCTCCCATTCATTGTCGAAGCGACTCCAGGACGTCACGCAATGAAAGTCAGACACGTTTTTGAATTGCGGTTGCGCAAGGAAGTCTGCCCAGGTCCAGGTGACGGGGGTCGTCACCGCACCTCCGATGGTCAGCGTCCATTCCGAGAGCGGAATATCAGGCTTTTGACCCAGGTCGAGTACCGGCCAGGTTTCTACGAGATGTTGGCCTGGAGGGAGTCGCTCGTCTCCCTCGTAGAAGACCTCGCGTTCTTCTCCGCCGCGTCTAGCCTTGGCCCAATGTTCCTTCGTTTTGATTAAGCGGTCATTGTGATCCATGCCCAGCCTCCCTAAAGATAGAGTAGGACAAGAGGCTAGGATCTTACAAGACTGGTGTCGTCGACCGATTGGTGTCGGTGATCGTGGGCCTTTGACGCCTCAGAGCGAGGAGATCAAGCATCCTTAGGGTGTTGGCCCTATCGGAATGGCGGTGAGGAGACGAAAGACACGAGGAGGGGAGTTTTGAGAGGTCGAACGACGCGGGCAAGCCAAGCCATGGCAGAAACCATGGCCGTTGCTCGGCTCGGCGAGGATCAGACGTGAAGTCTGGTCTCTCGTTCACACCAACGCTGCGGGCGCATCAACGTGCCCAAGGCAGCGATGGCGCAAATCGTCGCCAAGAGAAGGAAGCTAGCGATAAGGAAAAATCCACCTTTCATATCGTGTACCGAGAGCAGTCCCATGACGTCACCCTCCTAATATGGTCTAATTGTACCACTTCATGCCGCATGCCAACCGCATCCACAATGCCATGATTCTTCAGGTGATTTTTTTCTCAAGCGAGAGGAGCAGTGAGGGCAGGGTCGCATCCACACATGTGAAGTGGTCTCGTAAATGGGGTGTGAGTTCTGAGACTGCTGTGGGACAGAGTGTGTTGTCGGCATAGCCTCGTCCAAGAGTCCAATCAGCGCACGCACCTGAGACATTACCTCCACTGCTACCCAACCTTCAAGAGTTCTTTCGGAGGGACCAGGCGCATACTTGAGGGCCACCGCCCGTCTGTGAGCGAGCGAAGGCATCAAGAGCCTGCCGGAATGGCATGCAATCGAGCACGCTGAGCGATCGATGCCCTCGTTTCATTGCCCCTGGAGTGCCCGCGGTTGGTTCGGCGATCCATTCCTCTTGCCACTTGTCGGTCACCCACTGTGATGACAATCCGACAAGTCTGGCTGTAAGGTTGGCGACGTTCCTACGACGATGTGATAGGTGCGTTGTTCTGTTCGGGTGAGCGAGCAATTGACACATGAGTGAGGAGACACGATGATATCGCCCCAGGGTGCTATGACTACTTCTGTTGACAGGTCCCCATCGGCGAAGCACGGCGGCCTTGGCAAACTGGTGCTGGGACTTCTCGTCGGGCTGAGCATCGCGGCCTTTTTCTATTTTAACCTCGGTCATTACCTTTCCCTGGATGGGCTCAAGTCCAACCGGGATGATCTGCTCGCGTTCACAGAAGCCAACTATTCGACATCGGTGGCCATCTTTGTGATTGCCTACTGTGTGGTGGTCGGGCTTTCGCTGCCCGGTGGGGCGATTATGACTTTGGGCGGAGGGTTTCTGTTCGGCAGTGTTTTGGGAACCCTTTACGTGAATGCCGGTGCCACCGTGGGTGCGACGCTGGCGTTTCTGGTCGCACGATATCTGCTCAGGGAATGGGTCGAGCAGAAATTCGGCAACCGGTTGGGGTCCATTCAGCAGGGATTTGCGAAGAATGCGTTCAGTTATCTCTTGACCTTGCGACTGATTCCGCTGTTTCCGTTTTTTCTGGTCAATCTGGTATCCGGATTGACCAGGGTCAACGTCGGGACCTACATGGTGGCGACGTCACTGGGTATCATTCCCGGTAGTTTCGTGTTCGCCTACGCCGGGCGCCAACTGGGCACGATCAATTCACTGACACAAATTGCTTCGCCCAACGTGTTGCTGGCGTTTACGTTACTTGGCCTGTTGGCGCTGGTGCCCATGCTCTATAAGAAGGTTGCCGGCAAGTCGGCTTGAACTGCACGAGGATCTCCACCGAGATACACCCCGGGCGGAGCGAAAGGCAGCGCGCATGTCCACTATCCAGAGAGAGCAGTCGGCTCCGTTGAGTCTCCCTACCCAGAGTTTGGTCATGCCGGACGATGAACACAACCGGACATTGGTTGAAAACGTGCACCCGTCCGATTGGATGAATCCCGAGCCCGATGGTCGCTACAACATGGTGGTGATCGGCGCCGGCACCGCAGGGTTGGTCACGGCGGTGATCGCGGCGGGATTGGGTGCAAAGGTTGCGCTGATCGAACGCCACCTGATGGGCGGAGATTGCCTGAATGTCGGATGTGTGCCTTCCAAGGGGCTCATTCGTGCGGCCAACGCCTGGGCGCAGTTGCGTGATGCCTCGGTCTTCGGTGTCCGCATACCGCCGGGGGTGAGACATGACTTCGGCGAGGTCATGGCCAGGATGAGACGATTGCGGGCGAGGATCAGCCGCACGGATTCCGCGCACCGCTACAAGTCGTTGGGTGTCGATGTCTACATCGGTCAGGCTCGGTTTACCGGCCAGGATACGGTCGCGGTGGAAGGCCCTGCGGGAAATCGGACGGTGACCTTCGTGAAAGCAGCGGTTTGTACCGGGGCGAAAGCCTCTGCGCCGGCTATTCCAGGGTTGGCGGAGGCAGGGTATCTCACCAATGAAACAGTATTCTCGCTGACGGAGCTGCCGGCGCGCATCGGTGTCATCGGCGCCGGGCCGATCGGTTGCGAACTGGCTCAGGCCTTTGCCCGCTTCGGCAGCCATGTGTCGCTCATCGAGACGATGCACGGCATCATGCCCAATGAAGATCGAGACGCAGCGGCGCTCGTGCATCAGTCGATGGCACGAGACGGTGTCACTGTGCTCTGTTGCGGGAAGGATGTGACAGTCGAACAATCGGCCGCCGGCAAGCGGCTTGTTCTCGACTCGCACGACCGGCACTACGATGTGACGGTGGACGAAATTCTGGTCGGCGTGGGGCGCACGCCGAATGTCGATGGCCTGGGGTTGGAGACTATCGGGGTCGAGTACGACAAGTCCGGCGTGAAAGTGAACAACCGCCTTCAGACGACGAACCCGCGTATTTATGCCGCCGGCGATATCTGCTCCCGGTACAAATTTACCCATGCCGCTGATGCGATGGCCCAAATCGTCATTCAAAATGCGTTGTTTCCGCATCCCTTCGGGCTAGGGTATGCCGGCATGGATTCGCTGATCATGCCCTGGTGCACGTTTACCGATCCGGAGATCGCGCATGTGGGCCTCTACGAAGCGGATGCCAAGCAGAAGGGGATGGAAGTCGAAACCTATACGTATAAACTCGATGAGGTGGATCGAGCCATCCTCGATGGGGAGGAGGACGGGTTTGCCCGCATTCATATTCAAAAAGGGACCGACAAGATTCTCGGCGCGACCATCGTAGCGGCGCATGCCGGCGACATGATCAACGAGTTTTCCGTGGCGATGAAGGCTGGTGTCGGTGCGAAAACGATCGCCGCCACAATCCATCCCTATCCAACCCAGGCGGAAGTCAACAAGAAGGTCGTCAACCTCTGGCGCAAGGCGCATTTTACTGCGCGGACCAGATTGGTGTTGACCAAGCTCTTTGCCTGGATGAGACGATGAGGCGACAGATGGTGCGCATCGGGCTTGCGCTGTTTACCTGGTTGTTGGCGACGCTGATGGTCGGGTATGCGCAAGGCCCTCTGGTGCTGGAGGTCGGAAAGTTTTCGGCTGCGATCGAAGGGAGCACGTTGCCGGATGGGTGGAAGCCGCTCACGTTCAAGAAGGTCGAACGGCAGACGACGTACGAAGTGGTGAAAGATGGGCCGATCTCCGTGGTGAAGGCCGTGAGTGAGGCCTCTGCTTCAGGATTGACCAAAGCTGTAACGATCGACCCACATGAGTACCCGATCGTGCGCTGGCGGTGGAAGGTGGAGAACCTGTTGCAAAAGGGCGATGTGAACCGCAAGGACGGTGATGACTACCCGGCGCGGCTCTATATTACCTTTGCCTATGAATCGGACAAGGTGAGTTTTGGACGGAAATTGAAGTACCACGCTGGTCGGGCGCTGTTCGGCGATATTCCGATCGGGGCGCTCAATTACATCTGGGACGGCAACAGTCCGGTCGGCACCATTGTGGACAATGCCTTCACCGACTTTGCCAAGATGATCGTGGTGCAGAGCGGCGCTCAGCGGATCAGTTCCTGGGTTGAGGAAGAGCGCAATGTCTATGAGGACTATAAGCTGGCTTTCGGCGAGGAGCCGCCGTTGATCAATGGTGTCGCGATTATGAGCGACACGGATAACACCCAGGAGCGTGCCGTGGCCTATTATGGCGATATTGTGTTCGTCAAGGCGGCGAAGCGAGGGGAGAGAAAGAGCTTAACCGAGTAGCGGCCGACCTGTACAGGGTCGGCCGCTCCAGGACACCGGCTGGCTGAAGTGGGTTTGCAGCGTCAGTGGGTTATTGAATTGAGTTGGCAAAGCCACCGTGCGTAATTTCAGCCCGAATGGTGTCGCCCACTTTCTTGTTCCCTCGGAGGTGTTTGGTGCCCTGTCCGACATGCATCTTCACTTGTCTCCCATCGAAGTCTTCGACCGTGTAGGTCTCTCCGTGGATTTCTTTGACGGTGCCGCCGACTGTCTTCCAGGCTGCGCCGGGTTTGGAGTCATGCTGGCCGGGTTTCGGGGCAGGCGTCTGTACAGGAACCGATCCCAAGAGGGAAGAGGCTGCCGCTGCTGAGGTGGTGGTCGCATGCTTCGAGTGTTTGCCGGCCTTCTCTTTCTCCTTGGCCGATGCCGGAGCCACGACGAAGGCGACGGCCGCGAGGGTTGCCACGGCGAGGGTGAGTAGTGAGGGCGTGAGCTTGGCGTTCATAACGATCCTCCTTGCGATGAGTCCGGCTGCAGTTTGGAGAGTCATTCAGCAAGCCGTGTGCCTGGAAAATAGGTACTCAATGTGCCGAATGGATTGGATTCCTGCCGATTGCAGTGTGTTGTGCTGAAACGAGAACGCCGGGGCCGGAGGAAAATGGCAACATCTGTTCAAATATGGTCACCGGGGCCCTGTGAGTCATGGTGAAACTGGCAGGCACCCTCGCATTGATCTCCGGCCGGGTAAAGCCATTGATTAATCTTTGGCGAGGACGGCCGGTCTTGGCTACTTTTCAGGTGACGCTTCGTTGTAACTCCGCCTGTGGGTACTGTGACCTTCCCCTGAACCAGGGACGCTACGAGCTGACCCGAGAGGAAATCCGGCGCATCTTTACAACCCTCCATGCCTCCGGTATCCGGTTCGTTCTGGTGCAGGGCGGGGAACCGCTCCTGCGTCCCGATCTCATCGACATCCTGGAGGACCTCTCCTCGTCGGGGTTGCATGTGACGGTGGTCACCAACGGCACTAGGCTCACGACCGACCTTGTCGCACGGTTTGCCTCGCTACGCCTTCCTATATCGGTCAGTCTGGACACACTGAATCGAGCCCGCTACCGACAGGTCCGCGGAGCCGATCAGTTACCTCAGGTTCTGTCGGGACTCAATCTTTTGTCGCAGTATCCTCACCCCAAATTCCTCACCTGTATCGTGAGCGAGGTCAATCGCGAAGAGGTGCCGGACGTTGTGCGATTCGCTAAGGCGCGAGGTTTTATTCCCGTCGTAGGAGCGTACCACTGGAACGTGGGGCTCTACGGCAAAGAGGATGCCGGACTGATGTATGATCGCTCTGCCGCCGTTCGTGTGTTCGAGCTTCTCCTGAAAGAGGACCTGATCCCTCCCGGGTATTTCCGGCAATTCGTCACAGACAATGCCCTGTGGCTGCGCGGCGAACAGCTCGAGCCTTGCGATGCAGGACGGTATAGTATCGCGATCGATGCGTCTGGGCAGGTGTCACCCTGTTTGACAATGTCGCCAGTGGGAAACCTCCGTGAGTTGTCCTATCAGGAGATCCTCAGCCGCTTCAACCGGACTCAGATTCAAGCCTGTTCCGATTGTTCTTCCTGCAACCGTCTCGATGGGCGCGTGGTCGGGACGATCCTGCGGCATCCCATCACGGCATGGCGGACCCCCGTGCGATTTTCATAGGAGGCTGATCGTGATGTGGTACCTGTTGGTCAGCCTGTTAATGATGGTACAGGCGGGGTG
The DNA here is from genome assembly GCA_902500785.1 of uncultured Nitrospira sp. GTDB lineage: Bacteria > Nitrospirota > Nitrospiria > Nitrospirales > Nitrospiraceae > Nitrospira_A. The sequence continues at coordinate 49,285 of CABVRW010000015.1, read as the reverse complement.
TTCGTCGGTGCCGACCACCTTCATGCCGTCGAACCCGGTCCCTCCGGAGCAATTTTCCCATCGGTTGTGGGAAGAGGTGCTAAGCGCACATGTTCATGATGGCGCGGTTGACTATCCCGCTATCCACCTCCAAGGGCGACTCTCCTCCTATTTGAAGTTGTTGGACCGGATGGATCCGTCCGGCTTGTCGAGAGCAGATCGTCTCGCATTCTGGATCAATGCATACAATGCCTTTGCCGTCAAAGGCATTCTAGACCTTTACTCCCCGGCGACCTTGTTCGGTCGATACCGGTATTTCATCGCGCGAGAGTATCCTGTCGGTGGACGGACCCTGAATCTCTATGATTTGGAACGGGAGATTCTTATCGCTCAGTTTCACGAGCCGCGCATGCATTTCGCCATTGTTTGTGCGTCGGCATCCTGTCCGAAGCTCCAACCGTGGGCCTACGAAGGACAGGAACTCGATCAACAACTGAATCGGGTCACGAGTGAGTTTGTGAATGACCCTTTGCGCAATCGTTTCGATCGATCGAGGAAAGTGGCCTCACTGTCGATGATCTTCCAGTGGTTCGCCAAAGATTTTGAGGCCCGTTCCGGGTCAGTCCTGCGCTTCATTGCGGACTATGTGCAGGACCCATCGCTCAAGCTGGAGCTGTTAGCCGGCGACTACGCCGTGCAATTTCTCGACTACGATTGGCATCTGAACGGACCGTCCCCTTAGCACGATAGGAGTTACGCATGGTGGTATTGCCCGGTGAGCGAGTGCCCATTGCACGGTTGTTGACGTTTCTCGAGTATGGCGAACGAATGGCCAACAGTTGTGCCCAGAGTCAGGCGGCGCTGGCTCCCGACTCGAAGACACGGCGTTTTCTCATGACGCAGGCGCGGCAGGAGGCGATGCATGCCCTGATCTTTCGCGGCGCGATCGGCTGGCTCGCTCCCCGCCACCTCGGTGCCGCTCCGTTCTTGCCCGCCCTTGAGGAGTATCGTCGACTGCTCACGGAGGCGCTTGAACGTGGCGATTGGCTGGAGAGTATACTGGCTGAGCAGGTGATTCTGGAAGGATTGGGAGAGGCGGTTCTGACTCGTATCGAGAGCGGCCTAGAAAAGCGGCAGGTCCCGTTTCGCCGGTTAGGCCGGATACTCCTGCACCAGGAAGAAGCTCATCATGACTTCGGCCGGCGTGTGTTGGAGCGAGCAATGGAGGATGGGCATCGGGATGTGGAGATTCTTCGTCTGCACACGCAGGATTACTTGGCATTGATCGACTCGATGGTGTTGACCCTCGGCGATCTCTTCGAGACGATCGAGGAGGATGCCTCCGTCTGGGCGGCGGACGTGCGCACATTTTTACCCGTTTGGTTGACGGCATGATCTCCGTCGTCATCCCGGCTTATAACGAAGAACGAGCGCTGCCCGTCACGTTGCGGCATTTGCTCGATCAAGCCGGCGAGTATGAAGTGATCGTCGTCGATGGAGGAAGCAGCGACAGCACCTGCGAGATGGTTCGACAAAGTGTCCTGGCTCGTCGGAGCCCGGTTCCGATTCCACTCACGCTCGTGACCGCAGAGAAAGGGCGAGCTTCCCAGATGAATGCCGGTGCGAGGCTCGCACGGGGTGATTGGGTGCTCTTTCTCCATGCGGATACGTGGCTGCCGGTCGATGCGTTGAGTCGGCTCAACGCATTGGAGGCAGATCCAGCCATCCAGGCCGGCGGCTTCTGCCACCAATTTTCAGGATCGGACTGGCGGCTGCAACTGATCTCGTGGCTCGACAATTTTCGCTGTGTCAGGAGCCGGATCATTTATGGCGATCAGGCGTTGTTCGTGCGGAAGGGGTTGTTCGAACAACTCGGTGGTTTTCCCGATCAGCCCATTCTGGAAGACGTGGCGTTCTGTGAGAAACTGCTGACCGTCACGACCCCGATGATCCTCTCTCCTCCTGTGGTCACGGATGCCCGCAAGTTTCTGAAGATGGGGGTCTGGCGAAGTTTCATTCGCGTGCTGTTGATCATTCTGCACGTGGAATTCAAGTTGCCCTGCCTCCCGCGGGTGTTTTTTCAGGATATTCGTTGATCTCGTTCGCTCAGATGCCGTCTGGGATCCGCACGCTTGTATCTCCAACGAGATACGATTCACGGAGTTTCAGCATGCCGCCGGCGGATTCTTCCGCATCCGGCCAGGACTGAATCGGCTCGCTCGATCCTGCTAGAATGCCGGTATGGATCTGATCACGACACATTTGAATGCAGACTTTGACGGCTTGGCCTCAATGATTGCGGCTGGGAAACTCTATCCGGGAGCAGTACTGGTGTTTCCCGGCGGTGCCCAGGAGTCGGTGCGAAATTTTCTGGCAACTCACCATGTGGAACTCTATCGCCTCAAGGATGTGGCCTTGGAACGGGTGCGACGGTTGATTCTGGTGGATGTCCAGGAGCCGGATCGACTTGGCATGTTGAAGGCCCTTCGCTCGCGCTCCGACGTAGAAGTGCATATTTTCGATCATCATGGGGTTGATGCCGATCCCGAGGAGCAGTCTCAGCCCGACTGGCCGCAGATCACGCAACGGCACGTGGAAGCGGTCGGCGCGACGACCACGCTGTTGGTCGAGCGGCTGAACGCGCAGCAGGTGACGCTCACCGCATCTGAGGCGACGGTGTTGGCCCTCGGGTTGTACGAGGAGACCGGTTCGCTGGCCTTTCCGTCGACGACCCCGCGCGATCTGGAGGCAGCCGCGTTTGTGCTGCGGGCCGGGGCTGATCTGAACGTGGTGGCGGAGGTGTTACGGCATCCGTTGGATCCTGATTTGATCGCGCTGCTCAATGATTTACTCCAGTCGGGAGAGATCTATTATTTGGAGGGCCGCAAGATTCTGGTGGCATCGAGCACCTACGATCGCTACAAAGGCGACCTCGCTGAGGCGGCTCAGCGGTTAGCGGAGTTGCAGGGCTTCGATGCCGTCATCGTCGCCATCGCGCTGGAGGAGAAGGTCGAAGTCATCGGACGAAGCCGCCGGCCGGAAATCGACGTGGCGTGGATCGCGCGCGAATTCGGCGGCGGAGGCCATGCCGTGGCGGCAGCCGCCAGCGTGAAAGGGCGGACGCTCGTGGAAGTTCACCAACAACTGGCGCGTCTCCTGACGGAACGATATCGTCCGACCCTGCTGGCCCGGGATGTCATGACGAAGCCGGTGAAATCAATCGCGGCGGATGCCACGGTGGCGGAGGCGGAGCGATCGATGACCATGTACGGAGTCAATGTGCTGCCCGTGGTGGACCGGAAGGGCCGCTATGTCGGGATCATCTCCCGCGAGATTGTGCAAAAAGCCCTCTTTCATCGGCTAGGGCAGCAACCGGTTGAGGATCTCGCCAAGAACGATCCTTATAGTGCGGGACCGGACACGCCGTTTCATGATATCGAAACGCGAATGATCGAATTGAATCAACGTTTGGTGCCGGTGCTGTCTGATGGACGAACAGTCGGCGTGATTACGCGGACTGATCTGCTGCGAAGTCTCCATGACGATGTGATCGCGGCTGCGCGCGGAAAAGCGAAATCGTTGATGGGGCTGGAATCCATTGGAGGAGTGCGTCGGCGCGATGTCGGTGGACTGTTGCGCGATCGGCTGCCTCGTGACGTGTATGACCTGCTGCGTGCGGCCGGCGAATTGGGAGAGCGTCTCGGTTATTCGGCTTACGTGGTCGGTGGATTTGTGCGTGACCTGTTGCTCGGCATCGACAACCTTGATGTGGATTTCGTGGTGGAGGGTGATGGGATTGCGTTTGCGCGCGCCCTGGCCAAGGAGCGGGGAGGCCGGGTCAAAGTTCACGAGCGATTCGGCACGGCCGTGGTGCTGTTGCCGGACGGGCTCAAGGTGGATGTGGCGACCGCCCGATCAGAGTATTACGAATATCCGACCGCGTTGCCCACGGTCGAGCAGAGCTCCATCAAAAAAGATCTCTACCGGCGGGATTTTACGATCAACACTCTGGCGGTGAGGCTCAACCCTCAGGTATTGGGCCAGTTGATCGATTTTTATGGCGGGCAACGCGATCTCAAAGAACGCCTCATCCGCGTGCTACATAGTCTCAGCTTCGTGGAGGATCCGACCAGAGTCTTTCGCGCGATTCGTTTTGAACTGCGTTTCGATTTTAATTTGAGCAAGGAGACGCTGGCGTTGATAAAAGGCGCGGTGAAGATGGCACTGTTCCATCGACTCTCCGGCCGGCGTTTGTTGGATGAGCTGCGTTTGTTATTTTCTGAACGGGCGCCGCGGCATGCCGTCCGACGGCTGTCGGACCTCGATCTCCTGCGGTTCATTCATCCGACGCTGCTGTGGTCGAATCGACTGGACCGGCGGCTGATCGCGGTGGAAGCGGCGCTGGATTGGTATAAGCTCTCCTGTTTCGATCGGAAGATCAGCGGCTGGGTGGTTTATGCGATGGCGCTTGCTGAGGTCATGCCGGATCAAGCCGTCCGTGACATGCTCGAACGATTTCCATTCACGGAACCGGAACGAGGCGCCATCACCGCCTCCCGGTTTCTCACGCAACAGGTTTGCCGGACGCTGAGTCGGCGCGCGCCTCTTCGGCCTTCGGAAACGGTCAAGTTGTTGACCGGTCTGTCGGATGAAACGCTCGTGTTTCTGGTGGCGAAAAACGCATCAGAATCGGCAAAGCGGAATCTATCCCTGTATCTGACGACCTATCGGTATGTAAAGCCGGACTTGACCGGACAGGCGCTGAAGGCGCTCGGTTTCAGACCAGGCCCCTACTACAGCACGATCCTGGCGCGTTTGACCGAAGCGAGGTTGGATGGTGAGGTGAAAAGTGAGACGGAAGAGCGCGATTTGGTGAAACGATTTACGGATCGTGGTCGGGGGAAAGCGAAGGCATAGAGTCTTCCGCGATGCGGGGTTTCCGGCAACATCGGCGGCCCCACAGCGGAGCGCTCGGGGATCTATCCCCGGCCGATGACACGACACAACGGAGGTTAAGCTACGGGCTCAACCGGCTCGAGTTCGTCGTGCATATCGACGGTCCGAGCCTCTTTTCCCATTGCGGCGAGGAGGCCGTCATAGACGATGCGAGCCGCGTCGGACCATTTCGGATTGAATGGGCGACCAGCGAAAGCGGCTTCCGCCGCTTTCTTCTCATCGTGGGTAATCTGTCGAGGAGTCAGTGTGGTGTCCATACGAATAATAATAGATCGCTTCAGGGCAATGTCAAGGACTCAGCGCAATACCAATCCCCCTCGTTCAGCGGGCATGGCTCGGGAATGTTTCGAAACGACAGGCATGAATAGTCCGGACTAGGGAAACCTCTTCAGGTTGTATGGGGCGGCAACACTCGCTCAAGCTCGGCATGGGACGACCGAAAGAGTTCAGATGCCTTGTCTGGAGTGACGACCCTGAATGAAAGACTGTCTCCGGGGAACAACTGTGCCGCGAGAGATCGATCGGCAGCGATCATCGTGGCGAGTTTGGCGTAGCCGCCTGTGGTTTGGCAATCGGCCATGAGTAAAATCGGGAGGCCGTCCGCCGGCACTTGAATGCTTCCCACGCTCACGGCATCGGATACGATGTCGGCCGAGGTCCGAGGTGTCAGCGCCGGTCCCTGTAACCGATAGCCCATCCGGTCGGATTCAAGGGTCAGGCGATAGGGACTGCTGGCCAATCTCTGCCATGCATCGTCGGTAAAACGATCGGCTTGCGGCCCGCGAATCACTCGTGCCGTTACGGAGGTCCGGTACCGTGGACGGTGCGGTTCCGGAAGCGTACGACCTACGTAGTTCGACCCTGCCGTTCGTGCCGGTCCTACATCGAGTCGGTCCCACTGCTTCAGCGCGCGGCCTGCAAGGCCTCCCAATCCGCTACGCACATGGGTCGATCGGCTTCCGAGGATCAGCGGGCCGTCTATGCCGCCGGCGACCGTGAGATAGGCACGGACGCCTCCTCGTCGCATCCCGAACTGGAGCCGGCTTCCCGCCGGCATGACGACGACAGTCCACATGGGCATCGCGACGCCGTTGATGGTTGGGGAGAGGTCTGCGCCGGTGACGGCGATGGACAGCGCTTCCTCGAACAAGAGTTCCGGTCCTTGCATCGTCACCTCCAATCCGGCCGCCTGGTCAGGATTGCCGAGCAGGCGATTCCCGACCGTGATGGCCCAAGGATCCATCGCGCCGCTCACCGACACCCCGAACCGTTGGTACCCGTAACGACCGAGATCCTGAATGGTCGTAAAGAGACCGGGACGCAACACATGGATAGTCGGCGGTTTAGACGGCATGATCGAGCCGTACAACGGAAATCCTTCCATCATCGAACATGGTGCGCAGCGCATGCGCCAGCCGGACTGCGCCCGGGGTGTCGGCATGTACACAGAGGGTGTCGATATGGAGGTGAAGTGATGAACCGTCGATGGCGGCGATCCGGTCGTCGTGAATCAGCGCGTGCGCGCGAGAGACCGCCGTCGATTCATCGTGAATGAGCGCCCCCTCCTGATTCCGCGGCACCAGATGGCCGTCGGCCTGGTACGCCCGATCGGCAAATCCTTCGGCGGCAACCGAAAGCCCACAGGCCTTGCCGGCCACGAGGAGTTCGGAGCCGGCCAGGCCCACGAGGATCAATCGTGGGTCGATCTGCGCGATCGCGTTCGCGATGGCGTCGGCGAGCGCCGGGTCGCGTGCCGCCATGTTGTAGAGCGCCCCATGTGGCTTTACGTGAACGAGGTGGAGACCTTCGGCCTGGCTGATGGCCATCAACTCTCCTACTTGTGACAGGATCAAGTCTTGGACGAACGGACGAGTGAGCGGCTGTTCGCGACGGCCGCGAGAGTCTCGGTCCGGCAGGCCGGGGTGCGCGCCGATTGCCAGATCATGCTGTCGAGCCAGTTGGACGGTGCTGCGCATCAACGCCGCATCACCCGCATGCACCCCGCAGGCAATATTCACCGAGGTCACGTACGCCATGAGATGGGCCTCCACGTCCAGTTGCTCCGGCGTTGCGGCTTCTCCCAGGTCGCAATTGAGGTCGATGCTGCGTTCGTTGTTCATAAGTGGTCTCTAAAAAGGTGATGAAATTCCGTCTCCTCGATCGGCACGAATTGCACCCGGTCTCCGGGAGCCAACAAAAACGGCGCGGATCTGGTGAGACTGAACAAGACCACGGGAGTTCGTCCGATGATGCGCCAACCGCCCGGGCTGGCGTGAGGGTAAATGCCGGTTTGCGCACCGGCGATTCCGACCGATCCTGCGGCCACGTGGTTGCGTGGCGTCGGGAGTCGCGGCGTGGCGATGCGATCCGGTACTGCGCCCAGATAAGGAAAACCTGGACTGAACCCCAGCATGTAGACGCGATAGACCACGGAAGCATGGAGGGGGCCGACTTGTTCCGGCGTCAGCCCGGCTCGCGCGGCGACGACGGACAGATCGGGTCCCGCTTCGCCCCCATACCAAACGGGAATGGTGTGAGTCACAGGGAGACGAGGAGGTGCCGTTCGCGCGTTCGTCATCAGGGCACGTAGTCGCTCGGTCATGGTGCTCGAGTCGGCCAGTAACGGATTGAAATAGATAGTGGCGGACCGGTAGGTCGGCACGACTTCTCGAAAGCCTGGAATGTCGGCCTGTTCCACTGCTGCAGCGAAGGCCAGGACCAAATCGTTTGTGTGAGGGGCAATGGTCTCCCCGAACTCGACGGTAAGGGCGGACTCACTCAGCGGCACGATGCGAGGGGGCACATCCACAGGTGGTTTCACGATAGTAGGATGCTCAGGCCGTTGGCTTCTATTGCAAGGGGTACAGCGGAAACGAGCCTGTCATTCGCGTTAAAACAGAAACCGGCGCCGGTTGCACGGAATCGCGTGGGGCGCAGGTCAGGCGAAAAGATTGGGAAGTCGCTGAACGGGCTATTGGTGAAAAATCCGAGCAGCGATAGCAACAGCAATACCTCGGCAAATATATGCGCCGCCAGGTAGGTGACCCCCAGCGTGATCAGGCTGCGGACCCACATCAATCCGAAGAAGGGCCGGCGTCCGAATCGTTCGGCCAAGAGTACCAATCCCAGCTATCCGAACCAGGCGCCCTCACTGAGTGCCATGATGGTCCAAGGAACGCATTTCGTCAGCCTGGTAAGGTCCTGTTCTGGGAGCGGATCGAGTCCGTGCCAGGCTACGAGGGAGAAGCGGCACTGTCAAGGTGAAGGTGAGGAAGCGGACATGGTATAGTCTCCTCCAGTATGCCTCGGGTTGACTATTATCGAGTCCTCGGTCTGTCGCGCGACATTTCCGATGACGACATCAAAAAAGCTTACCGGAAGCTCGTCTTCGAGCACCATCCCGACCGGAATCCGAACAATAGCAAGGCGGAAGAGAAGATTCGTGAGATCAACTCTGCCTATGAGGTCTTGGGTGATCCCGAGAGTCGGAGGACCTATGATCGCTTGCATTGGGGTGAGGAAGTGCGGGTGGAGACCGTCGACCCGTCCCTCATTCTTGAAGAGATGGAGAAGAAGCTCTTCGACGAAGGGCGAAAGGAAGTGTTTGCCGTCCTGATGAAGATGGTTCCACGCATAAAAACGGAATTGGCTCTCATTCGTGAGCGCACGGTGGCGCATCAGGGGTATGACACGTTCAAGGAGTTGATCGTGGAAGCCCGCGCGGCGGAAGTGCTGGAGGAATTCGTCACTCCTGACATGGACCAACGGAAACAGCGTTTGCTCGAAGTGGCGCTGCAGATGATGCAATCTCAGTCGGTGGTGGCGCGGGGAGACGAGGGCGGCATTCGCGCGCTGCGGGGGCGTCTAGATGAGATGTTTCGCAAAGGCCGGATCAACGGCTTTACGACGGCGTTGGAACTCCTCTACGAAAGGCGGTAACACGTGAAAGATACGAGGTAAGCCGGCAGAAGGGCACGCACGACGCATGTCGTGCAGTTCAACGTCTCACGTTCCTGAGAGCGGGCCGGCCACGAAACGCCCGCGTTGCATCACTCCAGCGATCCGTTCTTGCTTCAGCAGCACCCCGATATTTCTCAGCGGATTGCCGTCCACGAACAGTAAGTCGGCCTGTTTGCCCGCCGCAATGGTGCCGATTTCCTGAGCCAGACCCAGCAAGCGTGCGGCGGCCGAAGTGCTTGTCATGATCGCGTCCATCGCGGTCATCCCCAGAGCGACCATTCGTTCGAACTCCTGTGCGTTTTCTCCGTGATGGTTGAACGGGGTTCCGGCATCCGTCCCGAGCGCAATCGGGACACCTCGTCGCATGGCTGAGCGGAAACTTCTCTCATGCTGTTTCACCATATTCTTGGCTTTGGAGCGGGCGCTGTCAGGAATGCCGCAACCGGTCGGGCAGGCCCCCGTGGTAGCAAGGGCGGAAAGGGTGGGCACCATAAAGACCCCCCGCTGGGTCATCATCTCGGCTGCTGCCTCGTCCATCAACGTGGCATGTTCGATCGAATGCACGCCGGCTCGGAGGGCATTCTTCATCCCGGTGGCGCCATGGGCATGCGCGGCCACATGACGTCCATGAGCGACGGCCACCTCAACAGCCGCCGTCAGTTCTTCGACCGTCATTTGGGCTTCGTCCGGAGCGGTGCCGGGGGTGAGCACGCCGCCGGAGGCAATGACCTTGATGACTTCGGCGCCGGCGGCAAGTTGGTCCAACACAGCCGCCCGGACTGCCTCCACCCCGGCGGCTTCGCGTCCGATGAAGCGTGCGTGCCCACCGGGCATGCAGATCGCGAGACCTGCGGCAAGGATACGGGGACCGGGCGTCAGTCCGGACTCGATGGCCCGTTTCAACGTGAAGACGGCATGGTCGCGAAAGCCCACGTCTCGGACGGTCGTGAACCCGGCGCGCAGGGTGCGGCGCGCCAGCTCGGCGGCCTTGAGCAGCGTCACGGCCGAGGATTCCCCCTCCACGGCGGCAACCACATCGGCTTCCGCTCCCAAACAAAAGTGGACGTGACAATCAATGAGGCCGGGGAGCACCGTCAATCCGCGACCGTCGATTCGACGCGCGCCCTTGGGGAGACGGATAGCCTGTTCCGGTCCGGCGGCCAGGATGCGGGTGCCCTCGATGACGACAGTCCCTCGCTCAATCCGGCCGCCGATACCATCGAGAATTCGGATCTGGCGGATGGCGATGGTCATGACGCCTCGTTGATGGGAATGGTAATGATGACCCCGCCCATGATGTCGTTGAGTTTATAGTCTCGCCGTGGACTGTTCGCATGGGCGTTGTGGCAGGCGACGCAGCTTTCGGACACCGCCCGGTCGGCGTAGATGCCTTGAAAGTAGCGCATGCCGGCCTGTTGATAGAACCCCGTATACGGTTTATCCGGTGTTTTCATCACGGCCTCCAGTCCGCGCCGCTCGAAATCGCTGTTCGGTCCGTTCCACACATAAATCGGAGTGAGGCTGGCCAGACGGAAGCTGAGTTTCATATCTTTTTTCGCGACCAGGCGCCCGGATTCGAGGAGGAATTGGGCCGGCAGGGGAAGGCCCTTTTCTTCTTTCCAATGCTCCAGCGCTTCCACGACCCCTTGGTCGTGCAACTTATCCACGACGTTTTGCGTGTAGTTGGCGCGATTCGCGTCAATGACCGCATGAATGAAGCTGGTGACCCGTTCGGGCGCCACCATTTCCGATTTGCGCGATTCGGCGATCGCCAGGGCGATGACCCAGTAGGTGATGGCTGCCACGAAGCCGGCTACTCCTGCCGCTATGATCCATAACCCGTTTCGACTCATGGACTCCTCCTCGCCGATCCCTCCGAATGGGTATAAGTGGCGACCGCCGCCTGCACGGCCAGGCCCGGCTGTGAGAGCCAGTCGTGGCTGGTAAAAATTTCTTCCAGGGCGTTCAGCAATGTGAACACGTGCGCCTGTTGAGAGGATTCTCCCATGAGGCCGATGCGCCAAACTCGTCCGCGTAGGGGGCCCAGTCCGCCACCGATCTCAATGCCGTAGTCTTGCAAGAGTTGTTGCCTCACTGTGTTCTCGTCGATCTGGGGGGGTAGCGTGACACAGTTGAGCATCGGGAGTCGATGGCCAGCTTGAGGCAGGGGGGCAAGGCCCAGAGTTTGGAGCCCTGCGAGCAAGGCCTCGCTGTTCCACTGGTGGCGAGCAGCGCGCGCCGCGAGTCCTTCTTCGTGCACGAGTCGCAGGGCTTCGCGAAGTCCGTAGAGCATGGAGATCGGGGCTGTATGGTGATAGGCACGGCTGTGGTCATTCCAATACTCCGCGATCAGGGAGAGATCGAGGTACCAGCTATGGCAGGGGACGCGTCTTTTCCGGATGGCGCTCATGCCTCGCGGGCTCACCGTGAGCGGGGCCAATCCGGGCGGACAGCTCAGGCACTTCTGAGTCCCGCTGTAGCACGCATCGATTCCCCAGCCATCGACATCGACCGGCATGCCCCCGAGAGAGGTGACGGCATCGACGATGAATAACGCGTCGTGGCTGCGGCACAAGGCCCCTACGTCCTGGAGAGGCTGGCGAGCTCCGGTGGAAGTTTCCGCATGGACAAGGACCACGGCTTTGACCGGTGCCGAACGGACGAGTTCATCGTGCAGCGCCTCCACGGGGATGGGGGTTCCCCAGGGCGATTCGATAGGGAGCGGAATGCCGCCGCTTCGTTCGATCATGGTGGCGACGCGTGTGCCGAAGACGCCGTTGACTCCCACGATCGCCCGGTCACCCGGTTCGATCAGATTGGCGATCACGGCTTCCATTCCGGCTGATCCGGTTCCGGACAAGGCGATTGTAAACTCGTTCTGTGTCTGGAACGTGGCGCGGAGCGAGGCTTGGATCTCATTCATCAGGCCGAGAAACACCGGGTCGAGGTGTCCGAGCAGCGGCTGCGACAGGGCCTGTAGAACCCGGGGGTGGACCATGCTTGGCCCCGGGCCCATGAGCACCCGATGCGGCGGCACGAAGTCATGATACGGAGCGTCCGTACTCATTGTCGGAGGTGAACGTCTTTGGTGATCTGGGGAGATATCACAATCTGCTCAACGGCCTGTCAGCACGAGGGGCGTAGTATAACGAAACCGGAGGGGATTCAGCCATGGGATTGTCGGTCTCGCCCTAAGGGGCTTGTTTCTCGCGCCGGCCTCCAGTTTCGCCGCTCGAAAGCCGGTGGTATACTCCGGCGCTCATCACGCCTCGGAGGTACCTGTGGACGCAGACGACTCAACCGGCTCGACAGCGCAGATGGCCGCACCTCCGCTGCTCTGCGTCGGGGCGCCGCCTCCGCCGCACGCCTACGATCCGGGGTTTTCCCGAGCGATCACCCTGCTGTCGGCGATCGTCCTCTCGGCCTCGATTGCCGTGGTGGCGTGGTTGTCGTTCGATGTACCGCGGGTGGAGCGGGTGCCGGATGCCGAGCGAGCTCTCAGTCACATGGTCGGCCGTTTGATGGATCAGGCGGAGGGGCTGAAAACCCTGCCGGTCTGGGAACAGTTTCTCTACGAAGCCACGATGGGTAGTGACACGAATGATCGTGAGCAGGCTATTGAATGGTATCGCGAATTAGCCGAAGAATCGTCCGATCCTTTTGTAGATCTGCACCTGGCCATTCTTGAGGGAGAGGTGGGACAGGTTCAGGTTGTCCGGCAGAAAGTGTCACGATGGTCCCGCCAGAGTGCGCCGTACCCGGTGTTTGCCGGGCTCCTGCAGGCCGGATACGTGGAGGCGCATGTGTCTCCAGCTACCGGTTTCGACCTGCAAGCCCACCTCGCGGAACTGCCCGTGAACGGATGGTTCTATAGCCGTCTGGCCGCTCGAATTGCCGAACGAGCGGGAGATCGGCCGTTGCTTCTGACGATCGAGATGTCATCTCAGCAGCGCGAGGAGGCGTTGTTATGGCGTTCTCGCACGTTTGCCCTCCTCGAATTGACGCTCATGATCGTGGGCCTGCTCGTGCTGGTGTCGTGGGTGCGGCGGGGGAGGGGCGCCGCGACGTTTCGCGTCGGCTCCGCCGAGCTTCCGCCTTTGTGGGCCGGTCGTTTGGGCGCGGGTGTGTTACTGCGCGGCGGTGCGGTCGGCGCGCTGCTGACCGTGGCGTTTCTCTATGCCGCCGGAGACTACCCATCATTACGAGCCGTGGCTGTCCCCTTGTCGAATCTGCCCCTATTGGCGTTGGCCTATTACCATCTCCTTCGACCGCAGCGACAGACGTTTTGGCGAGGATTCGGATTGCGCATCGAACCGCGCCGTATAGGACGATTGGGACTGGCGGTGCTGGCGGTCGTGGCGGCCGGCCTCGTGGGCGAGTGGGTGTTGGGCAGGATTGCGGAACCGTTGAATCTGATCAGTCATTGGACCGAGTGGTTCGACGCGGATCTCGTGTGGGGAACGTCGTCGACTCTCATGGTCAGCCTGATGGAATATGTCTTGTTTGCGCCGATTTTTGAAGAGCTGGCGTTTCGTGGACTGTTGTTCGGTATTCTACGCAGGCGTTTTCAGTGGGGAGCAGCGGCCATGCTGAGCGCGGCGCTTTTCGCGCTCGCCCATGGTTATGGGTTGATCGGGTTTCTCAGCGTATTCTGGAGCGGTCTGATTTGGGCGTGGGCCTATGAACGAACCGGCAGTCTCTGGCCGGGGATGATCGGACATGCCGTCAACAATCTGTTGGTGTGTTTGAGCATCATGGCCTTATTGAGGGCCTGAGCCGTTCACCATGTTCTTCTCTGTTGGGTCTGCCGGTTGCGGGGCCGAGTCGTCGCCTGGTGTGACCCTCACAGGCTGAGCGTACGGTCAGTGTCCGGTTGAATCGATTGGAGCGCGCGGTAGAAATCCGGGTGTCGAAGCGTATAGCCGAATTGCGAGAGGATTTTGTGATTGTGGATACGTTTTCCTGATTCGCTGCAGCCCGCCTCCCGAGGACTCACAATTCCCCATCTGCCGGAGACTTCGGCGCACACATCGGCCCAGCGCCGCGGGTGACCATCACTCACATTGTAAGTTTCTCCGGTACGCCCGTGTTGCAGCGCGAGAAGACAGAGGTGCGCCAGGTCTTCGACATGGATGAGGTTCACATATTTGTTCGACGGACCGACGCGCCCTTGCCGGATCCACTCCACGGGATTCCGATTCGGACCGTAGATCCCGGCGACTCGCAAAATGGTCGCTCCGTGATGCGTTCGTAAATATTCTTCTCCTTGGACGCGGGACAGGTCGGTATTGATGGGATGTGTCTCATCGATCCAGTGGGGGGGATCCACCACGGCCGTGCCACCCGTGTCATATGCGGAGGTGCTCCCCAGAACCACCAATCTTCTCTGCGGGCGGCAACAGTGTCGGGCGAAAGCCTGTACCTGCTCGAGCGGGATCGCGGGAAAGGTCCAGATCAGGTCGGCGTCGGGAGGCAGGGCAGCCCACGTGGTTGGCTCTTCCAAGTCGAATCGAATCCGCGCCGGTGGCTCGATATCGATCAGATGGTGATCCGGCCGGCGACTGCTGGCTTGGATCGGCAAGGATCGTTGGGCGGCCAGCCGATAGATCCAGTGGCCGGTATAGCCGGATCCGAGAATCACGATGGTGCGAGGGGACGTCATCGGCGCATCATACCCGACCTGTCGTTCGGTTTGCCGCAATCGATTCCGGCTAGGCTGGTTGTGGTCTCGGGGGAGAGACGCATGCTAATATCCTCCCGCTATGGCGCCGTTCGACCCCAGACAGGAACAGACGGAGGAGTGTGCGGGCAGGTCGGCTGCGGCCATGGCGCTTCGGCGGCAGCGTATCATGGTCGGAGCAGCGGGCCTGTTGGCCTGCATCTTTTTCGCCTTGGATCTCCTCTTGCCGCTCGGAGTCGCGAATGCGGTGCTCTACAGTGCCGTCGTATTTCTGTCCGCTGCCAGTCGGTACCGATGGTTGCCGATTGCGACCGCGACGGCCTGCTCCCTGTTAACCATCGTGGCCGCCCCGTTTAGTCCGCAGGTGCCGGGCCTTCCCGTGTGGTTTGAATGGGGGAATCATTTGTTCAGCCTGTTCGGTATCTGGGCGCCGGTTGCATTTATCCATGAGCGGCGTCGCACGGAATTGTTGCTCAAGGAGGTCAACGAACGGCTTGAGCAGGGAGTGGACGAGCGTACGGCAGACCTGGCCGCCAGCCGTCTGGCGCTGGAGCGAAGTGAAGAACAGCTGCACACGCTCACCGGACGGATTCTCACGGCGCAAGAAGAGGAGCGCCGCAGGATCGCGCAGGATTTGCATGATGATGTCAACCAACGGCTGGCCTTACTCATGCTGGATCTTCAGGAAGTCGACCGGCAGATTGGTTGTGAGCCCGCGATGGCACAGGAGGGCATCCGCAACGCCCTGAACGGACTGGAAGAACTGTCCGACGACGTGCGATTTATGGCGTATCGTTTCCATCCCTCCATCCTCGATGATTTGGGGTTGAAGGCGGCATTGCAGCGGTTGCTGGATGACTTTTCGAGTCGCACCGGAGTCAAAGCGCTGTTTGTGCATCAGCCACTCGACCATCAACTGGACAAAACCATCTCGACCGCTTTATACCGAGTCGTTCAGGAAAGTCTGTCCAATATCACCCGGCATGCCAAGGCTTCCCGGGTGGAGGTGGAAGTCACCATGGAAGAGGAGGGGCTGGTCGTGGTGGTGCGCGATGACGGCAGAGGGTTCGATCAGGTGGCGATCGAAGGGGCTGAATGCGGGCTGGGTTTGTTGAACATGCGAGAACGCCTGCTGTCGGTGCACGGATCCTGTGAGGTGGAATCCATTCCGGGAAGAGGGACCACGGTGTCGATGTATGTACCGTTGGTACGGGTGACAACATGACCCTGCCGCGTGTGTTACTAGCAGATGATCATACCCTCGTCTTGGAGGGATTTCGGCGATTACTGGATGACCAGTGTGAGCTGGTCGGGACCGTGGGGGACGGGCGTGCCCTGCTGGAGGCCATTCCGGAATTGAAACCGGATATTGTGATTCTTGATATCTCGATGCCGGTGCTGAACGGGATCGATGCCGCCCGCGTCTTGAAGGTCAAGTTTCCACACGTCAAAGTGCTGTTCATCACGATGCATGCCGATCCGGCCTATGTGCGGGCGGCGTTTGAGGCCGGTGCCTCCGCCTATCTGCTCAAGCGGTGCGTGGGCGAAGAATTGGCGCAGGCGATCCGTGCCGTGCGAAGCGGGAATTTTTACGTGACCCCCCTGGTGACGAAGGACGTGGTGGAAAGTATGCTGCGCGGAATCGATGGCGGGGCACCCGCCGGTCCCGAACTGACGACACGCCAGCGCGAGGTGCTACAATTGCTGGCAGAAGGACATACGGTCAAAGATATCGCCGGCACGCTCAAAATCTCCCCTCGCACCGTCGAGTTCCATAAAGGGCAAATCATGGAACAGCTCAATCTCCACACCACTGTCGAACTCGTTAAATATGCCTTGGCCCAGGGATTGACCAGCCAGTCCTGACCGCTCGATTCCATCGGTTTCTTCTTCATTTCTTGAGTTACTAGTCGCATTTCAGGTATGTTTTCGCGTGACAGGCTCGCGTTTTTACGCGTGTGGTTTTCCCTTCACTTGCCTACTATACGCCTCCTTTTTCTACGCAGTGCTTCGTAGGACTATGAGAAAGAAGATGCCAAGACCACGTGTTCTCATCGGCGATTCGTCGCGGGCCATGCTGGCCTTTCTGGAGATCCTCCTGGAATCTCAGTTCGAGGTCGTTGCCTCAGAAACCGAGGGCGAGGCACTGGTTCTGACTGCCAAAAGACTCGGCCCGGACTTGGTTGTGCTGGACTTTTCCCTCTCATTTCTCGAAGGGCTTGGAGTGGCTCGGCAACTCTATGAGACGATGCCGAACAGCAAGGTCGTGTTTTTCTCCTCGCATGAAGACCCCATCTATGTCACAGCCGCGTTTGAGGCAGGAGCCATGGGGTATCTGGTCAAGCAACTCACGGTCGATCTGGCCTACTATCTTGATCGGGTGCTGGAAGGGGAACGGGTCTGTTGTCCGGATGATCTTCAGAAACGGGTGGTTCGATCGAAAGACCCGTGACCGCAAGCTGTCCGGCGAGAAGGCGGATTCGCGCAGGGGGAGACCGACAATGGTTCGAGTCGTTCCGATGTGTCAGTTGTGTCGCCGAGTTCGCGACGTCGGGTTTTCGACCCGGGGGACGAACAGCTGGGTCGATTTTCCCAGTTACCTTGCGCGGCATGTGGTCGCGCCGTCTCAGGTCCGGTTTTCCACGGACTATTGCAGTGAGTGCCGGCTGTCCTACGACATCCTTAAAACCTACGGGGGACAGTGAAGCGAGCTCCATTCCACACCGCATTCCGCTCGTGAGCGCATGATCGGGCCCCTCCAGGGGACGATCCCGCTCGAGTTCTGATCATGGTGGCGTCGTCCAGCTGCGTGGCCCTCTCTTCGGGACCGACGTCGTCCCACGCCTGTACTGTGCTCCAGCGTCGTTCGGGAAGATCGGTGCGATTCTTTGTCTTTTCCGGTTGTGCTACGATGACTCTCTGATGTCTGCCCTGCCGTTTCATCCCATCGTCGTCGATTGGTTCAATACCCGTTTCGCCTGCGCGACTGATGTCCAGATGCAGGCCTGGCCTGCGATTCAATCGGGTCGTGACCTGCTGATCTCAGCCCCGACGGGGTCGGGCAAGACCCTGGCGGCGTTCCTCTCCTGTATCGACAGACTCTTCCTGCAGGCAGTGCACTGCGAATTGCGGGATGAGACGCAGGTGCTGTATGTCTCGCCTCTGAAAGCACTCAGCAATGACGTGCAGAAAAACCTTCAACAGCCGCTGACCGAGATCGGCCAGGCCGCCCTGGCGGCCGGATTACTGCTGCCTGAACTGCGGGTGGTCGTACGGACCGGCGACACGCCCATGACCGAGCGGCAGCAGATGCTCCGGCGTCCGCCGCATATCCTGATCACCACCCCCGAATCCCTCTTTATCCTACTGACGGCGGAAAAAAGCCGGGCGATGTTGCAGACCGTGCGCACGATCATCGTGGATGAAATTCATGCCGTGGCTCCCAATAAGCGAGGAGCGCATTTGGCCTTGTCCCTGGAGCGGGCGGCGGCGCTCGCTGGTGGTCATGTTCAGCGCATCGGCCTGTCGGCCACGCAGCGGCCCATCGAGACGATCGCGGAGTTCTTGGTGGGAAACAGAAGTCCGTCAATCGTCAATGGTCAAGCCATCCGCCATCCGCCATCCGCTATCAGTTCCTTGTCATGCACCGTCATCGACGTCGGCCATCGCCGTGACATGGATCTGGCCGTCGAAGTGCCGAAAGATGAACTTGGGGCCGTCGCGACCAATGCGATCTGGAGCGATGTCTATGACCGTGTCGCGGCTCTGGTAGAGGCGCATCGTTCCACCCTGGTGTTTGTGAATACGCGGCGTCTGGCCGAGCGGGTGTCGCATTATTTGGAAGAACGGTTGCGCCATCTCGGGGAAGGAGTGGTGGCGGCGCACCATGGCAGCCTGTCACGGAAGATTCGTCTGTCGGCCGAGGACCGGTTGAAAACGGGGGTGGTGCGCGTGGTGGTGGCCACGGCCTCGCTGGAACTCGGTATCGATGTCGGGACCGTGGATCTTGTCTGCCAGATCGGGTCTCCTCGGTCGATCGCGACCGGCCTGCAGCGGATCGGTCGGGCCGGACATTGGATCCATGCCATCCCCAAGGGGCGTCTCTTTGCCACGACGCGTGACGAATTGATCGAATGCGCTGCGTTGGTCCGGTCGATCAGAGCCGGAGTGCTGGATCGCATCGACGTGCCATCCGCGCCGTTGGATGTGTTGGCGCAGCAGATCGTCGCCGCCGCTGCGACTCAATCGTGGGATGAGACGGAATTGTACGAGCTGTGTCGCCGGGCCATGCCCTATCGCGATTTGGCTCGTCCGACCTTCGACGCTGTGGTGACGATGCTTGCCGACGGATTTGTGACCAGCCGAGGCCGAGGACGAGCCTATCTCCATCATGATCGTATCAATCATCATATTCGAGGCCGTCGCGGCGCTCGCCTGGCGGCCATCACCTCCGGTGGTGCGATTCCCGATACGGCGAACTACGTCGTGATCGCGGAGCCGGACGGCACGGTCGTGGGGTCGGTCGACGAGGATTTCGCCGTCGAGAGTCTGGCGGGAGACATTATTTTGCTGGGCAACACGTCGTGGCGGATCAAAGGCGTGGAGACCGGCAAAATGCGGGTCGAAGATGCGCAGGGGGCTCCGCCGACGATTCCATTTTGGCGCGGGGAGGCGCCGGCGCGCACGGCGGAGTTGTCCGCGGAAGTTGCGCGACTCAAGGCCGACATCGACCATCGTCTTGGCGCCGACCAGTCGCCGTCCGCCATGCCGCCGGTGCAGTGGCTCATGCAGGAATGTGCCCTCGATCAACGGGGAGCCCAAGAAGTGGTCGAGTACATCCTGGCCGGCAAGGCGGTCTTGGGGACCGTTCCGACTCAGCACACTATTGTGGCGGAACGCTTTTTCGACGAGAGCGGAGGCATGCAGCTGGTCATCCATGCGCCGTTCGGCGGGCGGCTGAATCGAGCCTGGGGACTGGCGTTGCGGAAGCGTTTGTGTGTGACCTTTGATTTTGAGTTGCAGGCCGCGGCCACGGATGAGGGTATTGTCCTCTCATTGGGAGAAAAGCACAGCTTCCCGCTCGACACGGTGTTTGCGTTCCTCAACGCCAAGACGCTGCGCGAGGTGCTGACGCAGGCGGTGTTGCAAGCGCCGATGTTCATGACCCGGTGGCGGTGGAATGCCTCGCGGGCCCTGGCGCTGCTGAGGTTTGTCGGCGGCAAGCGAGTGCCGCCGCAGATCCAACGGATGCGCGCCGAAGATCTCTTGGCCGCTGTGTTTCCCGATGCGATGGCCTGTCAGGACAATTTTCAGGGGGAACGAACCGTACGGCAGATTCCGGACCATCCCCTGGCGCAGGAAACGATCCGTGATTGTCTGACGGAGGCGATGGATCTCGACGGATTGAGTGCCGTGCTGGAGAAGATCGATCGCGGCGAGATCACGTGCCTAGCCGTCGATACGCCGATGCCCTCCGCGTTCTGCCACGAAATCTTGAATGCCAATCCCTATGCCTTCCTCGATGATGCTCCGTTGGAGGAGCGTCGGGCGCGGGCGGTGGATATGCGCCGCAGTTTGCCGCCCGAATTGGCCGGAGAAATGGGCGCGCTGGATCAATCGGCCATCGATCAGGTCATGGAGGAATCCTGGCCGGTGGTGCGCGATGCGGAGGAATTCCACGATGCGCTGTTGTCTCTCGGTTGGCTGCCCTGCGAGCGCATGCCGGGCGGGGCCCTGCTCGTACCGGCGCTCGCAACCGTTGGCCGCGTGGCCACGCTCTGGCAGGGAGAGACGAAGTTGGGCTGGCTGGCTGCGGAATATCACCACTACGGGAGGCTGCTCTTTCCCGATACCCGGATCGATCCGGCGGACAGCCCGATTGAACCGGCTGACCAGGTGGACCAGGAAGAGGTGCTGAACCGTGTGGTGTTGGGATGGATGGAGAGTATCGGGCCGACGACGGCCGGGGAACTTTCCCGGCAATTGCACCTGTCCGAGCCGGAGATCCACGGTACGTTTCTGCGGCTTGAATCCCAGGGCCATCTGCTCCGTGGTCAATTCAGACCGGCCGGAACTATGGATCCTTCAGCATCGAACCTCGAACAGTCCGGCGCCGCGGCAGCGGTGGAATTTTGTCATCGACGATTGCTGGCCAGAATTCATCGCCTGACGATCGGGCGATTGCGCAAGGAAATCGAACCGGTCACGGCGGCCGAGTTCATGCGATTTCTGTTGCAGTGGCAACATGCCGCGCCGGGCGCGCGTCTGCACGGCGAGGCCGGATTGTTAGAAGTCGTCAAACAACTCGGAGGATTTGAGGCTGCCGCGTCGGCTTGGGAATCCCAGATTCTGCGCGCTCGGATGGGCAAGTATCAGCCTGAGTGGCTCGATCGACTCTGTTTGAGCGGAGCGCTGATGTGGGGGCGCCTGACGCCGCATCCCCGGTTGATGCAGGAGCTGAGTCTCTCGTCGGGGCGTCGAGTGGTCCCGACCCGGGTCGCGCCGGTCGGGATCTTTGCGCGGGAGGATGCGCCGGTTCTGCTGGCTGCCGCCGGTGAGGCGTTGGCAGGTCTGGATTTGTCGTTGCGCGTGAGCGGTTCGGCACAGGCCATTCGTCGTTGCCTGCAGGAGCGTGGCGCGAGTTTTTTCAGCGAGCTGCTGCAAGGGACCCGGCTGTTGGCCTCCGAAGTGGAAGACGGATTGTGGGAACTGGTGGCGGCCGGCTTGGTGACTGCCGACGGGTTCGATAACTTGCGCGCGCTGATCGACCCGAAGCGGCGCCGCGCGGAGGCGTCGGATCGAAGCCGTCGGCCACGCCATGTGGGGGGGCGCTGGTCGCTGCTGCGTCCAGCCGAGAGCCATCAGCCGTCGGATGCCGGCTCGGTCGAGCGTGTGGCACGCCAACTCTTGCAGCGCTATGGCGTGGTGTTTCGGGACCTGTTGGGGCGCGAGTCGATGGTCTCATCCTGGCGCGATCTGCTGGTCTGTTATCGACGGCTGGAATTGACCGGGGACATTCGCGGCGGCCGGTTTGTGAGCGGATTTACAGGCGAGCAGTTTGCCTTGCCTGGAGCGCTGGAATCTCTGCGTGCGCTCAAGAAGCGGCCGGGTCTCGCGACTCAACAGGAGATCACGCTCTCGGCCGCCGATCCGTTGAATCTTGCGGGACTGATTCTGCCGGGGCCGCGCATTGCGGCTGTGCCGTCGAACTTCGTGGTCTTTCGCGACGGCATGGTAGTCCGCACGGTGACGGGACGTCAGACGAACGATCGGCAAGCGCCGCCGGTCGTTGAGGCGGGTCGCATCAGCGGGTAGCGCACAGCCTGCCGAATCTCCGGTTCGGATCAGATGAGTTGGGCCGGAATCGCCAGCAGCGGGCACCGCGCGCCTCGGAGTACGCGTTCCGCAGTGCTGCCGCGCAACATGTCCAGCAAGCTGTCCTGTCCCTTCGTCGCCATCACAATCAAATCTACGTCGAACTCGGCGCCGGCCGCAAGAATCCATTCCACCGGATCGCCTTTCCCGAACAGTTGATTCCAGGACCAGCCTGCTTTCTGTGGAAGCGCCAGCGTGTTGACGTCGGGCTCTGTCCCTGCATGGACGAGTGTCAGTGTGACGGGGGGCGCACTGAGTTGCGAGATCAGTGCGCTCGCGGCATCGATGGCGGGTTGCGACGGCGGCTGGATGGAGATCGGCAGCAGCAGGCGATGGAGCGAGGGCCGGCCGGTCTCGCGCGAGATAAACCCTTCTACGTGTGACGGCACAAACAACGTTTTGACATGCATTTCACGTGAGATTGGTTCCGCGAGCGAGTGGTGCACCCACCGGGCGAAGCCTTCGTGTTGGTGCGTGGCCAGGACCATCAGGTCGGTCGGCGACGCCGTCAGATGATGGATGATGGCCTGTTTGGCATCAGCGGCGAGGGCGCGAACCTTCCGGATGCGAAGGCCGAGTTTCGTCACATCGCTTTTGGCGCTGGATTCCGGGAGCAGTCCCCACTTCGCCAGTGTCGGACGGATACGGGGAAAATCCTCGAATCCTTCAGGCGAGACGGCCGGATCCACGTGCATGATCGTCAGTTCAGCGCGATAGAGCAATGCCAGCTTGAGGGCGTGAGCGAATGCCACCTGACTGTCTTCCGAAAAATCTGTGGGGTGAAAGATGCGATGGATGGTGAGCGGAGGGCGCGGCTCGTTCATGTCGATCTCGAACTCCTGTGAGGTGCCATGATGCTGTCTGCTGGTGGTCTGCCGATCGACCGGAACGGTCAGTGCGGCGTGGATTGCAGGTCGTTCACCAAGTTGCTGGTCGAGGCGTGTCCGGACCGGCTCCACCGGCTGAAGGAATCTTGTGCGAGTGGGTGAAACGGCGCCGTGTCAAAGGTTCCCATGAGGCTGTCGAGCGAGGCCAGGTACTCGCCCTGTCCACGCGCCGCGTCCGTTTCCAGATTCTGCGCATTGTAGGCGGTGAAGGCGGCGACTTTATGTTCTGGTTTCAGCAGGCCGTCTTCGTTCCACCAGATACGTCCGGATGTCGTCCCGGTAATATTGGAGGTTGTGTCCGTGGTTTCTTTGAAGGTTGCTTTGAACGAGCAGGCCGAGAGCAGCAACATGAGGGCGAGCCCGCCGAATGCGGCGACGATCGGGCGATAATCGGCGATCATAGGTACGCTCCTTTGCGAGGCGACAATCATCGATGCGATGATGCCAGACTATATCATAGTGGCGGCCGGATTGAGCCTGGAGAGATGCCCAGGTATGGTGGGAAAACGCCGGTTCGTTTCGCCGCCAAACCCGTTGACAATAATCACAGGCATGAGCACAATCGCCGAGGCCTTGTATGGGGCGGAACTTCGGGCGAGGCGGTCTGGGCACAATCAGAGACCCAGGAGCGGGCGCACCCCGGTATGATGAGGAGGCTTGAAGATGAAAGTATGCAGGCTACTATATGTGGTCGTCGGCGTCACCCTGTGGGCTGCGCCGGTACGGGCGGAATCGGTTCCTCTGAAGCCAGGCGAGTATCAAGTGACGGCTGTCACGGAATCCAGCAACGGAGAGGCGGGCAAGCCCGACACTCGCACCCGTTGCGTGAGAGAAGAGCATCTCGCCAATCCGGATGCCGTCTTCAACTACTACACGGTGAACGGGTTTCAGCCGAATCCCTCGAGCAGGGTGATGAATGTGTCGATACAAAGCGGGAATATCAGTTACGACGTTGAAGGCGTCTATGCGATCACTCGCGTGGAGGGGATGGTGTCCCCCACTGGCTTTTCCGTTGTGCGTAAAGCGACCCCCAAGGGTGATCAAGCGCTGTCGGTGACGATGAAAGTTGACGGAAAACGAACCGGGGAATGCTCCGGCAAGTAATGTTCCTCGGGTGTCCGTCTGGAACCTACCATCCACCCATGCAGGCGGGGGCCAAGTGGGCCCGGCCCCCGCATGACGGCCTTCTCCTGCTAGTTCACCCACAGGCGTTGATACCATTTCTTTTCTTCGCCGGCCGGCAATGACGCGAGGTTCATCGACCGGCGAATGTCGGCGATGTTCCAGCCCGTCAGCGAAGCCAGCGTGTGCGCTTCCCGCTCATACCGCTCCTGCAATTGCCGCCGGTACGCCGTGGCGGCGGGGCATGCATCGGTCCCGGTCCAGGGGTGGCGCAGGATGTAGCGAGCCTGGAAGTTGCCGCGGTCCGAAGTTTCCTGGAACATCAGGTCTTCAGGAAAATGGGCGGCGTCGTAGCGGACATGCAGTCGGGTGAGGAACACGTTCTGCGCCATCGGTATCCCTTTCCCCATCCGTCCGTTCCCATCCTGCCAGAAGACACCGAGCCCTCGCAGTTCCTCAGCCGAGAGCGGATTGGCCGCGCAGGGGTCACACCAATTCATGTCCCAGGCATATTCCATGAACACGCCGCGTTCGCTCTCGCGCTTCACCTGCTGCGTGAACAGGTCGCGGTAGAAGTCGCCGAACCTATCCTTGACATAGAGCGGGAGTTCCTGCGCGTCGGGCAGCCGCACGGTCCGGTAGTTGGTGGTTTCCACCCGGCCCTGTTTCGTCAAGAAGTACACAAACAGTTCCTGCGCTCCGTCGGCATTCACCGTGCCTAGTCGGATGGGTAACATGAACTTCGGTGATTCGAACGCAATCTGAAGCGGCCGCAGGTGGGTCAGGCCGAGTTTGGCCTGCTCGCCAAGATTCACTTTCGCTACGAAGAATTTCATGCCTTGTTTGAGATAACTGTGGAGGACTGAGGATGCGCCGTTCGGAAGGCGATAGCCGTTCTCGGTCAGCCAGGTTTCAAGTCCATTACTTTCCTTGGCCGAGAGGATCAGGATGTCATACTCGCCGACGGTATACTGCGCTTCGACGGTGACGCCCAAGGCCTTCTCGCGCTCGCGAGGTGAACCTGCCGTAGGCGCCATGCTCTTCATCGCGTCCATGCTCCGGCGTTCCATCAATTCGTCGTGCAGACAGGGATTCTCGTCGAAGTACTCCACGAGCCTCGGCGCCGAGTAGTCGGCCAGGTGTTTGAGCACGGCCGGATCGCCGACGTGAATCTGATCCTTCTCCAACAGAGTCGGAACCGGCACCACCAGCGCGAATTCCTTCACGTCGCCGGTGAAGTCGTTCGCCATCGTGATGACGGTCTTATCCTTGTGGCGCACGATCGCCACTTCGGAGGCCTTGTTGAAGAGTTTCGTGTCGGCTTTGCCGACGTAGAAGCCGCAAAAGGCCGAGGCGTCGCCGCTCCATGCGAGTAAGCCGAGGGTGAGTAACAATGAGGGAACGATGACACGTCTCATAAGCACCTCCTTGGTTGATGACATAACAGGGACGAGAACGGACGGCCGATGAGCGGCGGATGACACGACGTTGAGCGATGCGCGAACGCAGCCGGTGGGATTGCTCAGCCTCGTGTCGGTCCAGTGGTAACGAATCCCGGGGAACAGCCAATCCAGCACAGCCACGAGCGGGGCGCAGGCGATAAGCCCCCAGAGCGGTCCATTGGGGTAAAACAATCCGAATTGGACGTAGAGCGCGGCCAGGGCGACGCAGAGCGCGTAGACGATCCGTCCGGTGCGAGAGTCCGGCGTCGTCTTCGGGTCGGAGATCATGAAGAACGCGAAGATGAGAAGCGCGCCGTTTTCGATTTGATGGAGCGGAATCGTCGGCGGATCACCGAGCCACAGCGCCCGTGCGAACAGGAGCCCTCCATAGATGGCGAGGAAGGACAGCGTGACATCGGCTCGCGCCGCGCGGGTGACCACAAGACTGCCGAGGCAGGCGATGAGAAAGCCGAACCAGGCGACTTGCCCCCATTGTCCCGGCGAGATCCAGCCCAGTCCGCAAGCGAGCATGACCGCGAGGGCGAAGTTGGTGGGATTGAAGAGGTGTTTGCCTCTCCAGCGAAAGAGGAACTTGCCGGCGATTGCCACACAAGCCGCCACAGCCGAGATGGCCGGATCATTGGTGCGGAGCAGGATGCAGAGGGACAAAGAGGAGATAAGGGCGCTCTTGGGATCGAAGCTTGGAAGCTTGGCGAGGCGCGTTCCCGCATATTGAGTGAGCAGGGCCGTTCCAATCGTAACGGCGATCTGCCAGATGCTCACGTCGAAGTGGAGCCAGAAGAGACCGTACGTCAGCAAGGTCCCCAGACTAGCGATTTGGTAGAGGCGGGGATCGAATGAGGTCGCGGGCGTCGTTGGTTGAGTGGGTTTGCTCCCTTGCGCCATAGTGTCCTCCGTTCATAGGAGGTTATGGCGCGAGGCGGAGAATCCTTTCAGGCATCAGAGGGGGTAGGAAACATGCGGGATTGTAGGAGGTTAGGAGGGCCGCGACCAAACCTCCCTTCTTGTTTGCTGCCCGCGCACCAAGTGGAGGGCGGAGGAGTTGCAACAACGGACCATGCGCCTGAGCGAGGTCGATGAGATCAACAGGGCGACCGATTGCGACCGCGAGATTTTCGATCAGATCGATCCGGGCTTGAGAGGTGAGGGGTGTGGTAGCTGCGACTGCGAGATCAAGATCGCTCTCCATTCGGTCATGGCCGGCTGCGAGCGAACCAAAGAGGAATGCCATAGTTACAGAGGGATAGTGAGTGAGGACATCTATCAGCTGTCGTTCTAGCTTGGTCGAGAATTGTGATAGTGGGCGTTCCATAGTCGATGTCTTCTCTGGTTCCTGAGTATTACGAATGGCGCGTACGTGCAAGGAGAGGGAGGCGAGTCGGCCGGTCTACACAGGTCCTGACGGCTCACCATCTCGCCGGCGTGTCCAACCGTGACGCTCGTTATTCCTCGCGTTGCGCAAGAGTACCGCTCGAATGTGCCTGCGGACAGTCTCCGATCCTTAGCTAGGCTACTTGACCGACCCATCAAGGTTCTCCCTTCTTACATTCGCCGGCGGGACCAGCTCGTCTCTGGGGTCGATCCTCTTCTGCGAAGAATCAGGCGAAATGTTGAGACTGAAGGATCGCAATGGAGTGTAAGTCCTTCCTTAGACGACGTGCTCATTGCCTGCCATCCCTGCCGTTCCTCCGGTATAATCCGCCCCATGCTTGAGTTGCTTCTCGTGCTCGGGGGCCTGGTAGTGATCGGCCTGATCGGCTTGCTGGCGGTCGTCGTCACCCCACCCCTCATGGTTGAGGTGGGGTTGTGGGGGCTGGCCGTCGGGCTGCTCATCGGGATCCCGACAGGCTGGTGGTATCACGTGGTGCTCTATCGGGCGCTTGCCGCACGCATGGCGCTTCCGCCTCGTTGGTGGCGCAAGCCCGTCGAGTTGCATCCGTGTCTCACGCCGGAGGAGTATCAGCGTGTGCGTCCCTGGTTTGTGGCGGGTGCGCTAGGATTCTTCTTATGTCTGACCGGCGGAGTGTCGGCAATCGCCGGAATGTTGGTGATCCGGTTCTATCCGTGATGCCGAATGATGTAATCTGTGTGTGCCCATGGGTCGGCTTGGTGACCCATTTGGCTTCGAGACCGATGGGCTCCAACTCACGACCGGGAATGGTCGTGCTTCAATCATGAATACAGGGCCTGCCCAACAGCTTCGACTCGTTGCCCTGTTCGTCACGGCAGGGGTCCTTCTCTCCGCTTGTTCCGAGCCACCGGCTCCGTCCGCAACCAGCCATCAGGAAGCACCGGAAGCCGCTGTCGGATTCGTCAACATCGTCTGGGCGGTGAGTCAGTCGTCCAGTGTCATGCCCGGGACGCTCTATGTCTTCTTGTCCGATGGCACCCTGGTGGTCACTGCTCCCGATAATAAGCCGACGCTCGGAACCTGGAGGGATGACGCAGGAGTCTTGACGATGGTTGAACAGGGTCTTCCGTACCAGGTGGATGTCCTGAGTCTGAGTCGGGACGAGTTCAACATCAGAAGTCACAACCCCGGTCAGCCGGCGGAGATGACGCTGATCCCTGCCGAGAGGCCCGGCCGCTGATGGGGGCGTCGGGTCGGAAGACGGGGAGGGCGCGGAACGGGGTCGAACGGCATGGCGTGGTGCTCTTGGTTTCGCGAGACGCCGGCAGTCGGTGCTGGACATCCGTCGACACGAGGAAGCGGGAAGGTGATTTTTCGACACGATGCGCATGTGCTGTTCGACCATGCCGATCCACCGGCGCGGCGAGCGAGCGCTGTTCTCCTCACTAGTGCCGGCGACAATGAAACATGCTTCACCCGCGCTGATTCGGATCGAGGACGGAGCCAGGTCGGACACCTTTGTGAATTGGTCGATGGGGGTTGTGGCGCTGGTGGGAGCGGCGGCTCTGCCATGGTTGTTTGGAGAACCGCTGACCTACGACATCGATTCGCCTGACTTCAATCCGGCCGTTTTCTTGGTGGCGCTGCTTGCGGTCACCGGAACGGTGTATCTGGGCCGAGGCCTGTACGAAACGATCCGTGGACGGCGATTCGGCATCTCGGTGCTGGAGTTCCCGCCTCCCGGTCCGAAGATGGGAAAACCGTTTGCCGGAACAATCCGATGCCCTCCGAACTTGAGACCTACGGCCGAATACCGCGTGCGGATCTGCTTGGTTGAGACTTTTCGTGTGCGAGACCGCGATCGGGGCGAGCCCATATACCGGAATATCGATCACGTCCGGTGGGAAGCGACTCAGGCGATTGCAGCAGAGACCGCACAGTCAGGTGACGGGATTCCGTTCGAGTTCTCGCTGCCCGTAGCGGAATCGCTGGAGCGCGCCATGGACTCAGCATCGATCATACAGAAGCGGATGTTGGTGGAGTATGGCCTGCCGGGCACCGAACAGATCTCTGCATATAATCGACGACCGGATGCAGTGCGGTGGATCCTCGATATCAGGGCGCCGTTCGATGGCGTAGACTATTACGCGACGTTTGGAATCAGAGCCGAATCGACCGTGACTGAAGGCGCTACCGAAGGAACGCGGAAGCGTCGACGATGAGTCGAGGCAGACCGAGATCTGTGTGCCTCGTGAGATCGGATGTGAGGTAAATGGGGTCCGAACATCGGCGGAGCGGAACACCCTTCGGTGCCGGTTCGCGACTGGCCTTGAGACCTCGGCCTGACGGGTGGTTCTGTATGGGTTGATACGCATGTTCGGTAGCGGCCACGACAGTAGGATCACATCGTCTCGCCCGTGGGTGGTCCAGGGTCGTAGTTCTTGATAGACTCTCCTCAGGTGCGGAGCGGAGTCATGCCGTTCGCTCACCCTGGATCAGGATAATGCCTGGGAGTCGCCACCATAGCTACCATCTCTTGTATGGCGCATACTACCGTTTGGATAGAAGCCAGGCTTCTGGTTGATTTGTTGAACTGAGGAGGCATCACTATGCGCAAGCGAATTATCGATCCCGTGCAGCCAGGCCGAACGCCCGGGGACCAGCAGTGGTTGAATGTGGAGGCGCTGGCTGAAGTGGAGATCTCCTCGGAGGACGTGGCCCATCCGATCGAGTCCGCGTTGGTGCTTGGTCGTACCTCGGGATGGCGTGCCGCAGGACCGGGAAAACAGACGATCCGGCTCCTCTTCTCGCAGCCCCAGTCGCTCAAGCGCATCTGGCTCAATTTTGTGGAGCCGGACATGGAACGCACGCAGGAGTATGTGGTCCGTTGGTCGTCGGATGGCGGGGAGTCGTTTCGAGAAATCGTGCGGCAGCAGTGGAATTTCAACCCGCAAGGCGCCACCTCAGAGGCGGAAGACCACCATGTCGACCTCCCGGCCGTGACGGTGCTGGAATTGGCGATTACCCCTGACACCAGCCGGGGGAACGCGGTCGCGTCCTTGGCGCAGATGCGATTGGCATAGACCGCGGATCAGGGTTAACGAGCGAGGGGAATTTCGACCGCCATTTGAGCGATCGGAGACGAGCGGTTGTTCATCACGTACGTCGCCGTTTCATCCAGGTCGGCCGGTCCACCGGGAGAGATCGATTCGACGAGGAGATTCGCCGAGAACCGATCGAGCATGCCGACTTCCTGCATCGTCAGCGGCGCAAATGGTTTGAGGGAGAGCCGGACGGTGAGACTGAGCAAACCGCCTTCCGCCGGTGGTGGCATGGGAATCTCGGTTCGTTTTCCAGCGAGGACCTTGAGGGAGATTTTTCCCGTTTCCTGCGAAGGCCACCAGAGTCTGGTGCCGGCGGAACCGAGGTTCTGGAGGATTTGCAGATAGGCATCCTGAGTGGTTTCTACCGTGATGCGGACCGGTTCCGTGCTTCCGGCAGCGGTGGCCGCAGTCACTTCCTGGCTCTGTCCATCGGGTCCCCGCGTCACGAAGCTGTAGCGCAATCCTAACGGTTTCGGTCGGTCGGCAGATCCCGCTGCTTTCCCCGCCAACGCAAACTGATCCACTTTCCTTTCCATCCGGTTGGTCTGCGGCGCTGGCTCGGCTGGCTGCTGCATGGCGCCTTCATTCTCCTGCGCCATTCCCTCTACGCGGGGGTGGGCTTCGCCATAGAAGAGCGCTCGGGCGCTCAGCTTCGGTGTGGTGAGGCGTGCAGCTGAAGAGTCGGCCTGCGTCTGCCTGAAGGATTGCACGGCCGCCGGCGCTGACGCGGCCGGAGTTGGAGAACCGGCGAATGGTTTCTTGTCGGCGGATGCGGTCGCTTGCTCCGCAGTCTTGTCTGCTGCC
>CABVRW010000015.1:0-18505 GCA_902500785.1 uncultured Nitrospira sp. | reverse complement strand
TCGATCGAGACTTTCCTGATAAATTCTGGTGCCGAACGCGACCGCGAAGATCGTGGCGGCGAGACCGCCCGCAACGGCGAGTCCTGCCGGTCGTTTGAACCAGTCCCACCAGGAGCGCTCACCGCGGGCTTTGGATGTGGCGGGCTGCTTCAGAGCCTGGAGGAGCCTGCGACGCACAGCGGGATCGGACAACAATTCCTTCAAGGCCTGCTCATCCGACAGGGCGTTGAACAAGGCTTGGTCTTGCAAGGCCGCCGCATAGAGCCGGAAGCGCTCCTCTTGCGTCAGGGTATCCGCCGCAAAGCCACCGAGCAATTTTTCGAGTTCTTGTTCAGGCATCGCAGGTCGTCATTCGTAAACGATATCTCATGTTCTAAAAAAATATTCTGTGCTCAATGCACGATTGAATATTTCACATTGAGCAGGAGGGTATCATTCCCACGAGTCACCCATCAGACTCAACAACTGTTTCCGGCAACGCGAATCCCAGGTGTATATGGTGTTGATCGACTGTTGGCCCATGAGCTGCTGAATCTGCAGAAAGCTGTTCCCTTCCAGTTTCAACCTGAACAGTTCTCGACAGCGTTCCCCGAGTCGGGTCACCGCGGACAACAGACGATCGACTCGTTGCTTCTGATCAAGGTGCGCTGCCGGATCCTCGATCGGATTGGCCAGCGGCAGATCATCGACCGATTCCTGATTATACTCGCCCCGACGCAATGCCTTGCGATGGGCATCGAGCATTTTGAACCGGAGCACTTGAAAGGCCAGAGGAACCAGTTCAGTCAGTTCGGTGACGCGCGCGTACTTTTCATGCAGGAGCACCAGGACCTCCTGCGTCAGATCTTCGGCCAGTTCCTTCGATACACGTGATGTCGCGAAGGCCAGAATCCTTTCGCGCAGGCTGTTGATGATCTCGTCTCGCGTCATGGAGGTGTCGCTCAGTGGCTTGTCTTCGGCGACGAATGGGAACGTAGGTCTCCGAACGAGCGGAAGCCGAGGCGCAGTCCGTTACACACCTCAACTTGCCGGTCGAAGCGGTTTTTGGTCCGCATCATCTTCCACAACGAGCCGAGTGCGACTCGGCCCCAGGCTGCCACATGGAAGACCGACAATGGATAGTCGGTGCCGAAGAGCAGGCGCTCATGTATCTCCGGATACTTCCGCAGGTGCAGGAGCATCCGGATTCGGTTCGGCAAGGTGAGGGCGGAAATGTCCGAATAAAAATGCGGGTAACGCGCCACGAGGTCGCGCAAGGTCGGAAGAAATTTTTCATAGATGATCAGCCCGTAACTGCAGGCGTGGGCCGCGATGACGGTGGCGCCTTCATCCAAGGCCAGGCGAAGGCGATCCGGATCGCCCACGGATTGATCTTTGCCGATCAAGCTGAATTCGTAGCCGACATGACTGAGAAACGGCAGCTTCCGTTCCGCCAAGGCGCGATAGAAAGGTTTGTACTTCGGATTGGCCGGGTCGAACTGTTTTGCATTCGGCAGCACCTTGACCAGTACGGCCCCGGCATCCGCGCAGCGATGTAACTCATCGATGGCATCCCGCCGTTGCGGGTTGATGGAGACGCCTGCGAGGAATTCATCGGGATGGGCTTGCGCCGTCTTCAGCACATAGTCGTTGCCGATGAGAAAGTCGCTCTGGGCTTGATTGAGCCGGCCGTTTTGGTCGTAG
This sequence comes from uncultured Nitrospira sp., assembly GCA_902500785.1. Classification (GTDB taxonomy): domain Bacteria; phylum Nitrospirota; class Nitrospiria; order Nitrospirales; family Nitrospiraceae; genus Nitrospira_A. The sequence goes on along the minus strand of CABVRW010000015.1, from coordinate 16,822 downwards.
ACGCCGTCCATGCCGAGGAGCACCGCCTGGCGCACGTGGCGTGAAGCCTTCAGTTCTGTCAGGAGGTCGGCGAGATACTTCTGATTCGCCTCGCGGGGCTGGTCCGGGGAGAGTCCATGCTTCCACAGGAGGAATCGAAACAGCGGGCTCTTCAGCATCTTGGGCGAAATGTAGCAGCCGTTGTCGCCGTCCGGCAGCGCGGCCAGATGGACATGGCAGTCGATCAGTGATTTTGTAACCGGGTTCGTCATCCTGTGTGGGAGAGTCTGCTGCTCCTCTTTCGTTCGAGACAGTTCACGTATCACGCGCGCTCAGCCGTTCCATCGCAATCCGCTTGAGGGCTCGGAGATCCAGTTTGCCTGTTCCCAGGATCGGAAGGGCCTCGACCTTGATGCAGTGCGTGCGCGAGGGCAAAAACAGATTGGGGAGCCCCGAGGCCGACGCTTTGGCGAGGATCTCCGGAATCCTGCCTTCGGCGAGCGTATGGAGGACGGCCAGTTGTTCGCCTTTCCGCTCGTCCGGCACGCCGGTGACCGCGAAGACCTGAAGCTCTTCGCCTGACGCCATTTGCAGGGCTTCTTCCACCTGCCGATGCGGCACCATTTCACCGCCGATCTTGGAAAAGCGCGAGAGCCGATCCGTAATGGTCAGAAATCCATCGTCGTCGAGCATGGCGATGTCACCGGTAATATACCATCCGTCACGGATGGCTTGGGCCGTCAAATCCTCCCGACCCAGATAGCCGTTCATCACGTTCGGTCCTTTGACCAGTAACATGCCGGCCGCGCCGGGTGGGAGGATCGCGAAGCTGTCCGGATCGACGATGCGGACGGAGACGCCGGGCAGCGGCTGGCCGACGGTTCCCCGCCGGGAGGCCGGTTGGAAGAAGCCCGCGGCTCGGAAGTCCGGGCAGTTGACGGCGATCACCGGGGCGCATTCCGTGACGCCATAACCCTCGATCGGGCCGATACCGAATCGGTCTTCGAAGGTCTGGCACAGGCGAAGGGACAGCTTCTCCGCTCCCGTGAGGACGACTCGTAGCGTGCTGAACTGTTCCGGGGTGCAGCGCCGTTGATAAAGTTGTAGAAACGTGGGTGTGCAGACCAGAAATGTCAAGCGATGTTTGGCACAGAGGTCACCGATGGCCGTCACGTCGAGCGGCGAGGGGTGGAAGACGGTTGCGGCCCCGTTGAGGGTCACGTACCAGAACACGAGATACCCGAACGAATGGAAGAGCGGAAGAATGCCCAGAATCCGATCATCCGCGGACAAGGGAAGAACCTGCGACACGGCCTGCACATTCGCGTCGATGCTGAAGTGCGAGAGCATGACGCCCTTCGGTTCGCCGGTGCTGCCGCTGCTGAAGATGATGGTGGCGAGATGGTCCATCGTGACCCGTTCGGTCTGGCCGCAGGCAGATTCGATGAGTCGGAGCGGGGCCAGCACGGCGAGGGCGGCAGCCATGGCTTTCTCGCGGGTTCCAATGGCGGCGCCGATGTCTTCCAGCCAGAGAATCGTCGGTCCCTCCGGGAGTTCGAGTTTGGCTTTGTCCACAAACTTGCGGCTCGTGACGATGGTGCGGAGCTGCGCTTGTCGAACCGCAGCTTCCAGTCCGGCTTTGCCGACGGTGTAGTTGAGGTTCACGCAGGTACGACCGGCGAGCGTGGCGGCGACCGTGGTCAAAGCTCCCGCGACGGTCGGCGGCAGCAGCAGGCCCACATGCGGTTGGCCTTGCCAGTGGAGTTTCAGCGCGCGAGCCAGGGCGATGGCGCCGATCAAGGCCTGCAGCGCAGAGACGTGCGGTTTGGTCGCATCGGCCATCGCCAGGCGGAAAGGATGCCGTCGCATCGTGATGACAAATGCCTGGTGCAAGGGGCGCCGCGTGGGTTTCCGCAACTGCCAGGCGGTTTCGCCGAGTTCGCGGACGAGGCGACGGAGTTCATGGGCCGGTGTCTCGGCGGGAACCGGAGCGCCGAACGAGACCGTGACAGGATAGGGAACACGTTCCGGCCATTTGGTGAGGAAGCGCCCGCCGACGAAACTGAAAATGCTGCCCCAGACGCGATCCAGATGAACCGGCACGACCGGAACGTCGCGTCCTTTTACGATCCGTTCGAATCCACGGCGGAACGGCAAGAGATTGCCGGTGCGGGTGATTTGGCCTTCAGGAAAAATGCATACGAGGTCGCCGGCATCGAGTGCGTGACCCGCCTCGCGCAGGGCACGAAGGATCACACGGGGCCCTCCTTCGGACGAAATCGGAATCACCTGCAAGGCCCGCATGAAGGGCTTGAAGATCGGATGATTCACGTACTGGGCATCGACCACGAACCGGATAGGGCGATCCAGGCTCGCGATCAGCAGAAAGCCGTCGATGAAGGAGATGTGGTTGGGCACCAGGAGGGCGCCGCCCGTGACCGGCACGTGCGTCTGCCCGACGAGGCGCAGCCGATAGATGGTATTCGTCAGCAGCACGAGCACCAAGCGCAGGAATGTTTCGGGCATGAGCCACATCGCCCAAGCTGTTCCGATCGTGGTGGCGAGGGCCGTGGCGAGAAAAATGCCGACGGTCGAGAGGCCTGCGTTGGCCAGCGCGCCGCCACTCAGCGAGCCCAGCAGAATACCGGTGAAGACACAGATATTTTCGAGGGCGATCACCGATCCCCGCCGGTCGTGCGGTGCCCGCCATTGGACGAGTGCATTGATGGGAATGAAGATGAGCGCACTCGACATGCCTAATGCGAGCATGAGGGCGAGGGTGCCGCTGAACGGCGGCGTCCACCAGCCGAGGATCAACAGGAAGAGGGCGACCCCGGCGGCCCCCAGGGGAACCAGCCCGTATTCGACACGAGATCGGGAGAGTCGTCCGACGACGAGTGCGCCCAGCCCGATGCCCACGGAGATCAACGCGGAGGGAACGGTCGCCAATGCGTCCGAGAGACCCAGCACCGCCTTCGCATAGACCAGCACGTTCTGGACGACGAGGCTGGCAATGGTCCAGAAAAAGACTGCGCCGGTGATGGCCAGACGCAGCAGGCGATCGGCTTGTAATGCAGACCAGGCGCCGCGCAACGTGTCGAACAAGCCGCCTGCCGACCGGGCCGGTGGCACGTGAGGGACTGCCCAGGCTGCGGCGAACCCGATCGAGGCGAGGAGGGTCAAGGTGAGTGGAGCGATCCAGGGTTGCTCGCCCGCGCCGGCCAAGAGGAAGCCTCCGGCGGTGGTGCCGGTCAAGATCGCGAGGAATGTGAACAACTCCAGGATACTGTTGCCGCGCGCGAGTTGTTCATGCGGGAGCAGTTCGGGAAGAATGCCGTACTTGGCGGGACTGAAGATCGCACTGTGGACGCCCATACAAGCCAGGATCACGAGGGCCCAGAGGCCTCCAGTCGGATGGAACAGCAGGGCGAGGGTGGCCCCGGCCATGAGCAGGACTTCCATCGCTTTCATCGTGATAATGATGGTGCGCTTGCTCATGCGATCGGCAAAAAACCCGGCTACAAATGAGGTCAGCACCAGCGGTAAGGTGAAAACGACCATGGCGAGGGTGGTCTGGGTCTGGGAAGCCGTTTCGAGCTGCTGTCCCGGTGAGAGCAGGTCCGCCGCCGTTCTGATGCCCAAGAGCGCGACCATGAATTTCCAGGCGTTGTCATTGAAGGCGCCGCAAAACTGCGCGATGAGCAGTCCACGCAGCGGCAACCGGGGTGCTGGTGAGGAGTCTGGCTGGGAATCGATATGCGCCTCCTGTGAGTATGTGCAATCGCCCGTGAATCTACAATCGATGACGCAGTCTGCCGAAATTGTCGGAATGATGCAACGCGTTATCGCAGCGTGGCCGGGGGGCTTTCTACCGGCAGTCCTTCGAGCGCCATGATCCGCAGGGCATTGGTCGTGGGGCAAGGGCCTGGTTTCAAACGATAGTCGAAGTGCAACGCCCCTTCCGCCACGGTTTCCTGAAAGTGCACGTTGGTGACGTTGGGGAGTTGGCGCTCCAATTCGGTCAGCTCCAGGTCATGGGTGGTGACGAGACCGAAGCCGTTTCGTCCGGCGAGGGCGGCAATGAGGGCGCGACCTCCGATGAGCCGCTCCCGGTTGTTGGTACCTTTGAAGACTTCGTCGATCAGCCAGAGTACGGGAGCGCCTTCCATATCCTGTGCGCGGTCGAGAATGGTTTTGAGCCGTTTGACTTCGGCATAAAAAAATGAGAGCCCGCCGTCGAGCGAGTCATCCACGCGGATGCAGCTGCCGATTCGCAGCAAAGACCAGCGGAACGATGTGGCGCAGACAGGTCCGCCCGCCTGTGCGAGGCAGGTGTTGATGCCGATCGTTCTGAGAAACGTGCTTTTCCCGGACATGTTGGACCCGGTCACCAGAAACATGCGTCCATGTCCCTGGAGCGCAATGTGATTGGCCACGCGAACCCCTGCAGGGATGAGGGGATGCGCCAGTCCCTGCGCCTCGAGGATCGGTCCGGCACCGTTGGTGTGGCCGGCCACATCCGGCTGATGCAACGAGGGCCAGGGGTAGTCCGGGTGCAGATACGCGAAGGTCGCCAAGGATGCGGCGGCGTCCAATTCGGCCAGCAGCTCAAACCATTGCGGCGCGACGGCCGCGATCCTGTCCTGCAAGCGCTGCAGGCGATACGTGTGGTAGAGATCCCAGGGGCCGATGGCGTTGATGAGGTAATGCACCAAGGGATGGGCCCGCACGCTGAGCCGGTTCATGAGGGAGGCGGCTTGTTTCAGCGAGGTGGATGGTCTGCTGTGTTGCTGCAGGAGCGGCCGGCACAGTTGAGCCAGGCGAGGACTGTCACGATACGATCGTCGCTCCAGATAGCCGAGTACGGCGCTGAGTCGCTCCAGTTGCCGATGCAACGATTGGGCATGGTCGAAGATTTCTTCCGAGCGGCTGCGCACCGAGAGAAACAGGACTGCGTAGAGACCGAACGACAACATCCAATAGTTGCCGAGACCGTACAACAGATCGGCGAGCAAAAGGCCGGCCGTGGCGAGTGCGAGGACGGTTTCGGTCAACAACATGGGCATGAAGCTGGAATGGTCCACTCGCTTCCGGAGCACCAAGAGGAGCCGTCGTCCGTCGATATCGGCGTCATCGACCGCCTGGGCTTCCAATGACAATCGGTCTCTGAGCAGCGAGAGGGGCGTTAATTCCCTGATGAGGGCCTGCCGTCCGGTCCATTGCGCGGGCTGAGGCGGCTGATCGAACAGCCACGAAGCCAGGCGGTCTTGGCCCTGCGACGAGATGGTGTTGTCGATCAGGTGCAGGAGTGAATGGGGACCGACGAGATCGAGGTCGGCGGCATAGGCGTGTCGTTCAGGCGCTGTCACCGGCCGAAACGGAATGTCCGGCCAGTTCAGTCGCATGCGCGCGAGATGAATCTGCTTGATGCCCTGCCAGCGCCGGAGCCGGTGCAAGCGATCTTCGAGCCTGTTATGATACCAGGCCACAATGAGGAACAGGATGACGCTCGCCGCGAGTGTGGCATTACCGAAGAGGGTCCAGCCTAATTTGTGCGGGAGGATGGAGCCGAATAGTCCGACGGCAAAGATTGCGAGTCGCCAACTTGTAAACCGTGCGCTGGCGCGGCGGCCGTTCATTTCGAAGCGTGCCGCGCGGCGTAGCACGCGGTCGAGACTGCGCTCGCGAGCCGGCGCGCATCGCGATGGTGTGGATTCTCTGTTTGGTTTCATCGTACTGCAGACGATACTGGGAGTCTGAGATGGCGTCAACCTCGAAGACAGATCAATTCATCGCCGACGATTCCGCAACGTCGGATCCAGGCGACTGGATTCAAGTCGATGTGCGGACATCCCTCGATGCCGGCGAGCTCCTGGGTATTCTGAACGACCCGAATGTGACCGGAGCCTGGCAGGAACAGGAGTGCATCCATCTGTATTGGCCCGCCGCCCGTTGCGGCCCGGATACCTGGCAGGGCCTCAGGCTTGCGCTGATCCAGCTTGGCCATACGGAACCGGCCGGTACCATCACCATCAATGATTTGGCGGATCGGGACTGGAACGCCGAGTGGTCGCGTTTGGTGGAACCGATCAGGATCGGTCTAGTGGTGATCCGGCCCAGTTGGAAAGAGGTGGCGCTGAACCCCGGCGACATCGAATTGATTATCGATCCCAAGCAGGCCTTCGGCACCGGCCACCATGCGACGACCCAATTGTTGATCGAATGGCTACAACAGGTTGTCACGCCAGCCGATCGTGTGCTGGATCTGGGAACCGGGAGCGGAATCTTGGCAATGGTGGCACTGCGGCTTGGGGCTGCTGCCGTGGTCGGGGAGGATTTCGATCCCGTGGCGATCGACTGTGCGCGCGACTATGCCCAAGTCAACGGATTCGATGCGCGGTTGACGTGGCTGTTGGGCGATGCCCAAGCGCGGACAGCGGATGACAGGTTCGAACCCACCCTGGTCCTTGCAAATCTAGATCGACAGACTCTGCTGGGCGCTGCTGAGACGCTCTGCGGATATGCGTCCGGCGGTGCGCGCCTCTTGCTCTCCGGGTTGTTGAATGACCAGCGGGCCGAGATTGAAGAGGCCTATGCCTCGCACGGAGTCTATGTGAAGGCGGCACGGGAACAAGACGGATGGGTTGCCCTGGAGGCGACCGGCATGGAATCCTGCGAGGGTGGCCTCTGCTCATGACGGTGTCATGAAGTCGTCGCAGATTGTAGCGGTGCATCAGGTGAGCCTGTCCGACGGCGGGGTGCCGAAGCTGGCGGTGCCGTCCGCGCTGGTGACCATCGACGGGTTGGTCGGTGATCGACAGCGCAACCGAAAATATCACGGCGGGCCGGATCGGGCGATCTGTCTCTTCTCCCTGGAGGTCATCGAGACCTTGCGCGCGGAAGGCCATTCAATCCGCCCTGGTTCTTCGGTGGAGAATCTGACTCTGACGGGGCTCGATTGGCGGCAGGTGAAACCCGGTGATCGCTTCACGATCGGCGTGCAGGTGCAGCTGGAGATTATGAGCCATACGGCGCCCTGTCGATTGAATGCGCAGTGGTTCAAGGACGGGGACTACGCAAGAATTTCAGAGAACAGGCATCCCGGGTCGAGCCGGCTCTACGCGCGAGTGCTTCGCCAAGGGACGGTGCGGCCTGGTGATCGCGTCTTGTTGGAACGGGTGCCCTCAACAGGTAGGTGAATGCATGAAGCGTGTGCTTGAGCCGGAGCTGATGGATGATGTGGCGCAGGCCCGTGCCTATGCGGCGGCAGATTTCGCCGAGGAGAATCAGGGTTTCGTCGATCGTTTTCGCGAATATTTCCCTGACTGGACCGGCGGCCATGTCGTCGATCTGGGATGTGGGCCGGGGGATATTCCCATTCGTTTTCTCCGTGCGTTTCCGCACGCGCGCGTGACTGCCGTGGATGCCAGCCGTCCCATGCTGGATCTGGCGGCAGGGGTCATTGCCGGCGCAGGCCTGGCGAATCGCATTACCCTCTGTTGTGAACGGTTTCAATCGCTGGCCTTGCCGGAGCCGGCCGACGCCCTGCTGTCCAACAGTCTCTTGCACCATGTGCCGAATCCGCTGCAATTCTGGTTTCACTTGAAGCAATTGGCGAAGCCGGGAGCCTGTGTCCTGGTGATGGATTTACTGCGGCCGGAATCGCCTGAAGCGGCCCAGGCCGTGGTGGACACGTATGCGGCGGACGAAGATCCGATCCTGAAACGAGACTTCTATAACTCGTTGCTGGCCGCCTTTACGGAGGATGATGTCGCGGCACAATTGGCCGAAATGAACCTGTCTCGACTCCTTATCGACGTTCCGGATGACCGACATTGGGTCGTCGGCGGAACGCTCCTTTGACCCGCTCCTGCACTGCCGACTCGTTCAGGGGCGTGGCATCGCGCTCGCGCCCAGCGGAGCGTTTGTGTATGCTTCCGTGCCATGAGTGGCTTCATGAGGATCTTGTTCCCTTTCCTGGTGCTCGCCTATTTCACCACCGGCTATTCTGTGCATGCGCAGCTCGACCGGCTCCGGAACAGCAGGAACGCCAACCCAGCAACTCTTTCCGAGACGCCGCGGGCCTCGATTCCTGAAGGGTACTTTCTCATGGGGGCCGATGGAACGGACACATTGGAGGACGAGCGGCCGCAACACCCTGTGTGGCTGGATCGATATGAGATAGATGTGTCCGAAGTGACGACTGCGCAATATGGGGCATTCTTGTCGAAGGAGAAACGAGCGCTGCCCTGGCAATGGGAGGCGGTGGATCCGTTGCAGCATCACGATCGTCCGGTCATTGGCGTCGATTGGTTTGATGCGGAAGCCTATTGTCGCTGGCGAGGCGCACGTCTTCCGACCGAAGCCGAGTGGGAGAAGGCGGCACGGGGTGACGATGGTCGTTTATTTCCCTGGGGCAACCAGAGCCCGACTGATGGGTTGGCGAATTTCGGGCTCGGTGCCAGATTCAGCTATAACCAGACACTTGCCCCTGTTCAGCGGTATGAGCTCGGTCGCAGCCCCTACGGGCTGTATCAGATGGCAGGGAATGTCGGTGAATGGGTGGCCGATTGGTACGGAGCGCACTATTATGAAACCAGTGCGACGAAGAATCCCTTGGGGCCGGAGCGTGGATCGTTTCGCGTCGTGCGCGGCGGGTCCTGGTCAGATTTGCCGAAGTATCTTTTGACGTACGGCCGGTTCAAGTTACCGCCGGAGACCCGCAATAGTTATACGGGATTCCGTTGTGCCAGGACGACCTCTCTAACCTCTTCACCGTGAGCTTGGCGCCTACTGCGCGCCAGCTCACGGCATCTCACTCCGCTTCATCACGAGCGCTCTAAAAGAGGCTCTTGCTGACCTCCGCAGACTTAGCACTCTCGTTTCCCGTCGTGTCAAAGGCCGATACGGCGAAGAAATAGGTGGCGCCGACCGGCAGATTCGGGATCGTGAAGCTGGTGCGGTTGCTCACTTCGAAGGGACCGGCAAATCCATAACTGCCCGACCTCGTCCCGACATAGATCCGGTATCCGGCCAGGTCTTGTTCGGTGTTCGCGTTCCAACTCACCGTGGCGCTGGCGGTCGTAGGTGTCGATGAAGAAGCCGCCGGCGTGGTCGCCACCGGGACCGGTGCCGACGGGCTGGGAGGAGGCGGGGGCGGCGAGGTAACCGATGATTGTGTCGGAGGCGAAGGTGGTGCGGCGGCTGTTTGGCCTGCAGCCACCGTAAACGACACCGGGATGCGCAGGGTGTTGGAGAAATTGTTCGGGCCGGATTCAACGATATAGACCACGGCGGAATAGGTTCCTGCGGCGAGGCCGGCGGCCTGGGCCGTCACGACAATCTGATCTGTTTCAGAGGTGATGGTCTGGGTGCTGCCGTAGGGCGGATTCATCCAGATCCATGACTGACTGGTGCTTATCGAATAGACATGCTGGTCTGTTCCTGTCTTGCGCAGCGTCAACGTACCGACCGTATTGGCGCTGGTGAGCGCCAGCGAAGCCGGGCTTACCTGGATCGGCCCGGTGGTCACCGAGGAGGTTGTCGGGGGTGCGGGAGGAGCTGGGGCCGGCGGCGGCACGACGACGGGAGTCGGCGGCGGGGGTGGCGTCAGCACCACGGGTTTGGGGGCCGGCGGGGTCACGGCCGGGGGAGCGGCGGGCGGCGGGGGCGGTGGTGTGGCGACCGACGAGGCGGTGACCGTGAGGGTGACCGGGATTCGGATCATGTTGGAGAAATTATTTGGGCCGGATTCAACCACATAGACCACGGCGGAGTGCGTTCCGGCCGACAGGGAGGCGGTTTGCGCGGTGATCACCAGTTGATCGGTTTCGGAGGTAATAGACTGGGTGCTGCCATAGGGTGGATTCATCCAGATCCACGACTGGTTCGTGCTGAGATAGTAGGTGTGTTGGTCGGTGCCGCCCTTGCGCAATGCCACGGTACCGACGGCCGTATTCCCCTTGGCTGCCGTGAGCACTATCGCCATCGGGCTCACAGCGATTCCCGTACCAGAGACCACTGGGGGTGCGGGAGGAGCTGGGGCTGGCGGCGGCGGCACGACGACGGGAGTCGGCGGCGGGGGCGGCGTCAGCACCACGGGTTTGGGGGCCGGCGGGGTCACGGCCGGGGGAGCGGCGGGCGGCGGGGGCGGTGGTGTGGCGACCGACGAGGCGGTGACCGTGAGGGTGACCGGGATTCGGATCATGTTGGAGAAATTATTTGGGCCGGATTCAACCACATAGACCACGGCGGAGTGCGTTCCGGCCGACAGGGAGGCGGTTTGCGCGGTGATCACCAGTTGATCGGTTTCGGAGGTAATAGACTGGGTGCTGCCATAGGGTGGATTCATCCAGATCCACGACTGGTTCGTGCTGAGGTAGTAGGTGTGCTGGTCGGTGCTGGTTTTCTTGAGTGTCAGCGTGCCGACCGCAGTCTGTCCCTTCTGCGCCGTCAGCACCAACGCCATCGGGTTGGGGAGAATGGGTGCCGTTCCGCTTCCCTGGGCTTTCGTAACCGCTGCGGAAACTGAGGGCTGTTGCAGCAGGCTAATAGTGGCGGTGCTGTCTGCAGCCGCCGCGGGAGCAGGCAACCCTGTTTGGAGCAGCGCGGAAGACAAACAACCGATGGCACCCATGACGAATACACTCGTTGACGTCTTCATTGTATTTCCTCCGAGAAAAAGCGAGAGGCTGGATGAGCAACCGGCGTGCCACGATTAAAAATCGTGCTATCGCCAGAAAGCCACGTCAGGAGCCATTTTGCAGGCAATCGAACAGTAAATTCGTGCTCGTTATTTTTGGCTGTGCAAGATGGAGCAGTGGTTGCAGGAGAAAGCCTTCGGCGCCTCTCCGTTCACCGATATTGCTGCGCGAACGAGAGAGCGTCGGAGGATCGCGTGTAGGAGTGGTTCGACCTTCACTATTTGAAGGGACCGGAGTCAGGCAATGGGGTGTCGGGAGACCCACTCGGTGAGGAGCGTCAACATTCGTTGAAAATCGGAAGCCTTCGTGAAGCGGTGGTCGGCCTCTGGGAGAATCTCCAGCCGTTTTGGGCCCGGCAGCGCCTCGAAGAGTCGCTGGCTTTGGTGGAGAGGCACGTATTCATCACGATCGCCCTGCACGATCAGAGTGGGAACGGTGATCGTTCGTGCCGGTTCATACCCGATCTGGTTGAGGCAGTCTTGGTAGAATACATAGTCGAGCGAAAGGCGCGTGACACCTCCGTGAAGATCTGGGATCGTGTCGGTTTGTTTCCATTGGCGAAGACCTTCCTCTCCAAGCTCCAGGCGAAGTTCTTCTCCGAAGTCGACGACTGGACATTTCAGTGCGACACATGCAAGTGGCGGAATGGATGCCGGCTTCGAGGTATGCATTCTTGTCCAGTCCGCGGCGGCGAGAATAGAAATCAGACCGCCGAAGCTGGAGCCGACGAGTGCGAGCCTATGATACCCACGATTCATCAAAAAATTCAGTGCCGCGTGCGCCTGGCCGACTCCGATCGTAGTCGTCAATTTGGCGAAGGGCCCATCGCTGTCGCCATGCCCGAAGCAATCGAATCGGAGCGTTGCAATCCCTCGGCCGATCAAGAGCGCGGTCAGGGCTCGGTTGCTCGTACTGTCCTTGTGGGACAGAAATCCGTGACAGAGTACTGCGACGTGATCGGTCGCCTGTTCCGGCTTGGCAAGGATGGCTGCGATGCGATGGCCGAGTGCGTCATGAAAAAAAAGCGTTTCTTCCATGTGTGATGTGATCCCAATTAGTCCGTTGCCGCGCGGTCTCCGGTCGGCGCTGTCCCTACCACCTGTGTGATTTTCATCGTCACCAGGATGAGATGGAGCAGGAGAAGTCCCAGACTCGACCAGGCGACGGCTTGGATCCAGGTCGAGGAAAGCGGGAGGTTCCAGGTCAGCGAGGCCACTAGAACCAGCCCCAGGGTTCCAAAGCTGAGGGTCGATACCTGCAGTGCCCGCCATCGATTCATGATGTGACTGAGGTTCTCTCGATACGCAGCATGTTTCTTGCGACTCGTGACGCGTTGCGCGAGCAGCGCCGGCAACGTGCAGGAAAGCCCGGCGACACTCACTTGCAGGAACAAGCCTAGGAATGCTGTGTGGGTGTAGGCGACCAGATGAAGGGTTCCATAGGGCATCGCCGGCGGAGTCCACAATACGTTGATCCCGACCGCCATGCCGATGCCTGTCATGATGAGCAGGAAGCAGAGGGCAATCATGAGGTGGTCGGTGGCGGCTGAGCCCGGTTGGCCCGCTTGGTTCCAGGTGCGGAGAAGATTCACGCTGCAGAGCCCCAGTGTCAAGAGGAGGCCGCCGCCGGCGACGAGTTGGATAGGGACGGAGGAGAGTAAAAATCCCGTGATCAGTCCCGCGGCACAGGCCGGCAAGAGCAGCAACACCGCCTGTTCGAGACCTGCACTTCGCAGGGGGCGATTCAGTAACGGTGGCAGCGCCAATTGGATCGTTCCCACGGTCGCCAAGGTGAGGAACAGCAAGAGGCCTGAATGCAGATGGCCCAGGCGCACGATGCCGTGCCATGTGGGGAACCAGGATCCGGCGATGAATTCTCCCAGAACCAAGCTCCCGAACAGCCCGGTGAGGGTGATACCGAAGAAGAACATAGACAGCGGGCTCCAGCCCGAAGAGGTCCGAAGTCCCATCATCATATGGCGTGCCATGGGGACACATAGCGCTGTCAGTACCAGCCCGGCCCCTATGGTCAGGTTGGAGTCGTGCATCCAGGCGCCGGCGGCGAGTCCGAGGGCGGCCAAATTCATGCTTATGAACAGTAGGCGGTGTTTCGGTCGGACGGTCCCGTGGGCGGCGAGGTCGACAGCGGCGAGCGCCAAGCCGGTCATCATTTGTATGAGTCCACCGATGAGCGCCCCATGGACGTGCAACAGACGCAGGCCCGGAGGAAGCGGGGCGCCGCGCACGATGCCGAGAAATGTGGCGAGCCCCAGCAGCGACGTCAGCAGCAGCCAGGTCCATCCGGTCAGAAGAAACGACAGCGGAGATCCGAGCCCTCGACTCATGGCGTTTAATCCTGATTCAAGAAATAGAAATGGTTGGTGGGACCCTTGCCATGCCCGATTGCTAGGCTGTGCCTGATGGCCTCGGTGAGGTACGTCTTGGCAGCTTGAACGGCGTCGGGAATGGATTTTCCCCTGGCCATGTGCGCCGCGATGGCTGAAGCAAGGGTACAGCCGGTGCCGTGGGTGTGGGGCGTGTCGATGAACTCACCTTTAAAGACAGTGAAGAAACGCCCGTCGTACAGCAGGTCGGTCGCCGGATCGCTCGGCAGATGTCCTCCTTTGATGAGGACGTTGGCGCAGCCGAACTGGTGAATAATCTTGGCGGCCCGGCGGGCGTCGGCCAGGGAGGCGATTTCGATGCCCGAGAGTTGTTGCGCTTCGTGGACGTTCGGAGTCACCAGCAAGGCCATCGGAAACAGTTCCTTCTTGAGAGTGTCGATGGCGTCCGGATTCAAGAGTGGCTGTCCGCCTTTCGCAATCATGACGGGGTCTACGACCAGGTTCTTGACCTGCTGTGGGTGCAAGAGTTTCACCACGGTCAGAATGATGTCGGTCGATGAGAGCATGCCCGTCTTGACCGCCGCCACGTCGAAATCGTCGAAGATGGCATCGATCTGTGCGGCAATGATCGAGGTGGGCAAGTGAAACACGTCGGCGACTTCTTCCGTATTTTGGGCTGTGATGGCCGTGATGACCGACATGGCATAGACTCCATTGGCAGACATGGCCTTGAGGTCTGCTTGAATGCCCGCTCCGCCGCCCGAGTCTGAACCCGCTATTGTCAAGACTTGTTTAATCATGAAGATTCCCTGTGCAACAGTTCCGGAGATAATAATTTATGGTGAGGGAGGGCCTGGTTCCTGCGGCGCAGGTGTCTCGGTGTCGGCAGTTGGAGCGGCCTCGAACTTCAGTCCGTCCAGGGTGATGACCCGATCCGGTCTCGGTGATGTTTCGTGGTAATGCAGGGTTACGAGTCCCTGAGGCGGCTTGTTGGTCGCTAAAAACGACAGTCGCGCGTGCTGCTGCCTTCTGGGATTGAGTTCCATGCCGCGCGTACAGAGCCCTTCGCGATTCTGGGCGACATCCTGCTGCCACTGTTCGCCCTGCTCGTCCAGCAGGTAGGTGTCGAGGAGCTGACATCCGATTTTGATCGGATGAGGGGCGCTGTTGACGAACAGGAGGTCGATCTCGATCTGGTCATCCTGCCGGGCAATGGCCATGACGCTGACTTTGTACAACTCATTCTCATGGGCGCCCAAGGGTGGAGTGCTGGGCTCCGGTTCGGCGATCGGGGCCGGTGGTTTAGGCGCATTGGCTTGCTTGAGGAGCGCCGCGAGCGGGCCCGCTTTGGGCATGATCGTTCGGGCGGCACCCACCGGGTAGACGGTATAGGGGCCGATCAACTTGGCCGTGACCTGAACGCCCTCGGGAATTTCGAGATAGGCGCCGGTGACGTACAGGTCGGCCCGTAAGGCCTTCGCCACCTTCTTGGCCGCTTTGGCTTGTGACGTGTCAAGGTGAGTGAGCTGGTGTTTCTCCATGGTGGCGATCAGAAGCTTGCGATCGACGACTTTGAGTTCCCCGGCCACGAGTAAATGAGTCGCCAGCTCCTCGGCGAGGAATTGGCCGATGGGCGTCACCTCGCCCTTGCTGTCCACGAAATCCAGCAGCGCGAGGCGAGACTTTTTCATCTTGATGGCCTCGGCGGCCACCCCCTCGGCCAATTCCTTCACGCTGTCTTCATATTTCGAGGCGGCGTGGGCAGAAGCGTGCCAGAGGATGAGCAGCACGAGGCACGATACGAGACGGATCATCGGGACGCACTCACGGCATAGTGACGCATGGCCCACATTATACTCACGTCGCCGATGCTGTCCAGCCTGTGTCGTTCATGCGGAGGGCCGCGGCAGGAGCATTGTGGCTAGGATTCGCCCCAATCCGTAACCGAGCGGCAGGATGGCGAGCAGGACGATCGGCAGATACAAATAGGCGAGGGCGCCTTGCGCGTCGGGATGGATCAACACCTCAGCATGGGTTCGCCCTGCGTGGGCCAGCATGCCGAGTCCCGCGCAGGCGAGGCCGAGTGCCCGCCGACGCGGAATCAGTGCATGCTGAATCGGAGCGGTCCCCAGATGCAGCAGAATCACGACCGCCAGGACCACGAAGGGGACGGCCGTCAACACGCCGATGAGGAAAAAATTATAACCGGGAGTGAAGAGGTGCAAGCTGAAGGATCGCCAGGCTCGCGCAAAGGGAATGTGCCGCACGAAGACGTCGACCGAGAGCATGATAGTCCAGGGGAGCAATAGCCCCCCCAGTAAGCTGCCCCAGAATCCGAGGCGTGTCAGGACCCTCAGGCGTGTCGACATTTCAGACGCCGTGGTGGTCATGGACGGGCCTCCTTTGCGGGGGGCTTCGTGACGACCGTTGTTCCGGATTCAATTGAGGCAACCGCGTCGGCGATGGCTTCTCGAACGACCAGATCAGAATCCTGCATTCGCTCTCGCAGAGGCTGGAGCGCTGGCTTCGCGACAGCTCCCATCGCGCCCATGGCTTCTGCCGCGAGATATCGGACCAGTGGCTGTTCATCGCCCAGCAGCGGAAGGATCGGGAGCAGAGCCTCGCCGGCCGCTGGGCCAAGCTGGGCGAGTTGGTGCAAGGCATAATCTCTGGCGGGTGAATGTTGAACCATCATGCCGAGCGATTCGATCTGGGTCCTATCGTCTGGTTTCGGTTTGTCCAATGCACTGCGGGCGAGAGTCGCCATCGCCTTGTCCGGGCCCTCCTGCAGCGGCGTCAATGCGGCGGCGACGGGCTGGGTTAAGGGAACGGTAAACGCGAATTGAGTGACAGCCGACTGGCGAACCAGCGAAGACGAATCATGCAGGCCGTCCAACAAGGCGGCGGTGATCGGGGCGGAAGGAATGCCGATACTCGCCAAGGCCATCAGCGCATTGCGTCGCACAAGTTCGTCGGCATCCTGCGCCATGGTCAGCAAGGCCGGGACTGCCGGTTTGGCGATAGGCCCCAAGCTCCCGAGCACCGCGCAGGCGGTGCGACGTTGTTGCGCGTCCGGATTGTGCAGACGCGCGATGAAGTGGGTCATGACTTGTCGGGCCGCTGACAGCTCGATCGACTTGAGTGCGCCGGCGGCGGTGGTGTTGGCATGTTGACTGCCGTCTCGCATGGCTTGCGCCAGCAGGGATGGTACGGCCGCCTGTGCCGCCGGACCGATCTGCCCTAATTGTTCCGCCGCGACGATGCGTGTCGAGGGATCATCGTCCTGGAGCATCTCGATCAACGTCGGCACCGCCCGCGCTCCGGTCGACAGCCAATACCAGAGCCCCAGCAGGCCGATGAACAGGATGAGCCCAAGCAGGTGTCGCTTGATCTCGAGGGCGGTGAGAACGGTGGGTGAGATAGAACGGTCGGTCATGCGGGAGGTTTAGACTGTGAAGTGCAAGGTGACGAGGTCAGCGTATCATAACGGCGGAAGAAAACTGAGAGGTGCGCGTGAGGGCAGTGTGGTGCGAGAAACGTTACTCTCACTATTCTTTTCCGTGAACGTGTGACTGGCGGGTAGGCATGGCGGCGCTTGGAACGCCCTCAAAGCGGCAGCAGGAACTCGTTCGGCAGTGGGGTGAGCTGTCCTGCGCCAGCAGGTGGCGTCTCCTGTTCGCAGCTCCGTTCGTGCTGCGCACGGACGGAGCAAGTTGAGGCGCCAAAGCTCGCCTCAGTGCCGAACGCTGCTGCGGCTTTATTCTCGGCGTGCAGAGTGCCGCCATGCCTACCCGCC
>CABVRW010000014.1 GCA_902500785.1 uncultured Nitrospira sp. | reverse complement strand
GCCGCAGGCGAGAACAAACCGGAGGCGTAGCCTCTGAGCTACGTTGAGGATCGATTCAAGCCGAGAAGGAAGTTGGGGGCCTTGTTCAACAGCCTGCTCAGGGTTCGACCGTCACGTCCACATAGGCCGGTACCCCATCCGCGCCCTTCTTATCCGTCACGCGCAGCTTGAAGCGAAAGGTGCGTTTCTCAGATACGTAGGGGGCGGTGAATGACGGGTTCGGCATGTTGACGTCGAGCATGGCCACCTTGCTGCCGCGGACCTGGCTCCAAGAGTAAAACAGCGACTCCCCCTCGGGGTCGCGACTCCGCAATCCATCCAGGCGTACCTTCGAACCAGCCCTCACCGTCATGGACGCCCCGGCATCCGCGATAGGAGGGTCGTTCGGTTCCTCATTTACGTCGACTCGTATGTCGAGGGTTGCCTGTTTCCCACGGTTGGCCACGGTGAGAGAGGTTTTCCCATTCCCCACGATTTGCAGCAGCCCGTCGGGCAATACCTTGATGATGTGTTCATCGCCGGAGGTGTAGCGCGTGCCGGTGCTGGGTGCAGAGAGGGGCCGGGGAATCCCGTCGGCAAATTCGCCGACCACCGGAAGTTCGAAGATCTTGCCGAGCGAATCGACATGCCCATAGGCGGAGGATTGTCCGGTTCGTCCGAGCTGCAGCGGTTTCTCGGTTTCAAAGCTGATCGAAACCAGCTCGGCCTCAGGCTGAACCATGACAAACACCTCATCGAAGTCGGTCTTGCGGCCCAAGCGACCTTGGGAAATTTCGGCGATGGCCAGGAGGCGCATGCGACCGATCGCGTCCGAGGGAATGGGCAAGGGGCCCCCGTAGGCCGGTATATCATTAATGGTGGAGGTCTTGGCCGGAAGGGCGACCACGGGAGCCTCGGTGATGCTGTCCTTCTGCCAATACTTCCCGATCGACATGGTGGCGCCCCGTGACGCTTTGCCGGACTGATCTTCCCCCTGTTCCACGAGCGCCTCTGTGTGCTCCTGGTACCAGTAGTAGCGCACTTCGACGAGGCCTGCTTCTCTGCCTGCCTCGACCTCGACCGGAATCGTCTGGCCGGATGTTAGGCTCGCACCATCCACGGGCGCGACAATCTTAAAAGCGTACGCCGGGGAATTAGACAAGCAGATGAAGAGGAACAGAGGCAGCAGGTAGGCGCTCGGTTGCCGCCGGGTATGTGTGTCTATGAACGTTGTAGGTCGCATGCTCACCTCGTCAGGTGGTAGGGGACGTCGGTTAGGATGACTCGATCTTTGAACAGGAGGGCGCCCTTCAGCATGAACGCGCGCTGATTGTGCAGGATGTTTTGCCACCAGCGGGCGGGGAGAATCTCTGGGATCACGACCGTGACCCAACATTCCTGATCTTTCTGTAGCACTTGTTCGAGGTAGTCCAATAGCGAACTCAAGACGGATCGGTATGGAGACGGCAGTACGGTGAGGGGCACGCCGCAGCCCCACTGAGCCCATTGAATTTCCACCCTGGCGCTCTCTTCAGGATCGACGTCGACCAGCACCGCCCGAATGTCTCCCGAGCGACTCCGTGCATAGTCTACAGCGCGAATGACGGCACGATTGACTCCGCCGATCGGGATCACGACGATGTTGCGCCGGGGCATGGGAGGGCGATGCCCGCGCGAGAGCGCGATTTGCTCAGAGACGGCTTTGTAGTGGGAGCGAATCGCGCGAAACAGCATGATGAGCAGCGGGATGAGCACGATGACGATCCACGCGCCGTGGGCGAATTTGGTGCTGGCGATAATCACGGTGGCAATGGCGGTCGTGACGGCGCCGATGCCGTTGACCAGTAGTTTCTTCTCCCAATGTGGCCCCCGCTTGACCAGCCAGCGTTTCACCATTCCGGCCTGCGAGATAGTAAAGGAGAGGAAGACGCCGACGGCGTAGAGGGGAATGAGGGCGTGTGTGTCGCCGTTGAACAGGATGATCAGCAGGCAGGAGAAGACGCCGAGAATGATCACCCCGTTCGAGAAGACCAGCCGGTCGCCCATCATTGACATTTGGTGTGGCATGTAGCTGTCGCGGGCCAGGATCGAGGCCAGGCGCGGGAAGCCGTTAAAGCTACTGTTGGCCGCCAGAATCAAGATGGTCATGGTCGAAGCCTGGACGAGGAAATAGAGCGGGCCTGTTCCGAAGGTGGCGCGCGCGATTTGAGAGACGACGGTCTCGTCATGCTTGGGCACGATGCCGAAGTAGTAGGCCATGGCGGTGATGCCGATGAACAGGGTGCCGAGAATCGCCGCCATGCCGATCATGGTGAACGCGGCGTTTTTGGGTTCAGGCTTCTTGAACGCGGAGACACCGTTTGAAATGACTTCGACCCCGGTGAGGGCCGTACAGCCGGAAGAAAACGCGCGGAGAAGAAGAAACAGCGTCAACGGTTCCGTCGGGGCGGTACTGGGCAGCGGCTCGAAACGTGTCGCATGGCCGAACAGTATCTGGATCGTGCCGACGCCGAGCATGGCCGCGAGGGTGCCGATGAAAATATAGGTCGGTACCGCGAAGAACTGTCCCGATTCACGGACCCCGCGCAAGTTCACGACGGTGACAAGGAGGATCGCGGCGACACAAAGAGCTTCGCGATGAGGGAGAAGGTCTGGCAGGGCCGAGGTAAGCGCGGCCATTCCGGCCGCGACGCTGACGGCCACGGTCAAGACATAGTCGATCATCAAGGCCGCGGCTGCGACCAGTCCCGGCCATTCGCCGAGATTCGATTTGCCGACAATGTAGGCGCCGCCGCCCTCCGGATATTCGAAAATAATCTGCCGATAGGACATGGTCAGAATAATGAGCAAGCCGATGATGGACAGGCTGAGCGGAATGGAATAGCCGATCATGGCCGCGCCGGCCAGCGTCAAGACGAGCAGAATCTCTTCCGTGGCATAGGCCACCGAGGATAAGGCGTCGGAGGAAAAGACGGCTAGGGCGAGTCGCTTAGAAAGGCGTTCGTGAGCGGCTTCCTTCGTCTTGAGTGGCAGGCCAACGAGCCAGCGTTTCAAGATCATGCGTCATTATGCCTGAAGTTGCGGATGAGAGACAATGCAGTGTAGTGTAAATGGTGCGTGAGTGATGAGCGAGCGAGTGCCCCCCAGGTTCATGTGCTCTCGATCGATTGGGGCGATGATGAGGATGCGCGCACCGACCAGTTTGGCTGATGGGATGCTGCGCGCGTGGAAGCCATGAGGGGGTTGACAGAGACCGAGAACTTCAGTAGTCTCCGACACTTGTTTTACATGGAGTGCTGCGTGCCGTATCACGCAGAATTACAGCTAGAACGCGTATCTCGGTCGGGATTGTCATGTTCTGCTCGTAAAAGCTCATAACGTTTTCATCAATTCCTTTCCAAACTCTATCCAAGGAGGCCGGTCCATGGATTGCCATTGGTTCACCCGTGTCACATCGCGCGCCCTCAGCGTTATCGCTGGCGGCGCGCTTGTGTGTCTTCCGCTGACCGCATCGGCTGAAGCTCAGTCGCATGCGGATCATGCGGCGCCGCAACAAACGGCGATGACCCATCAACTTCCGCCGTGGGCGGAGCAGTTGAAGGGGCAAACGATCGTTGAAGATGCGATGGCTGGAAAGCCGGAGCGTTCCGCAATGGTCGAGCAACAGCACCAACGGATTATGGAGCATTTAGCCCATGATCCGCAGGCGCAACAGGTCAATACAGGTATGTTCAATACCCAGACCATGATGCACCAGTATGGGGCGGGCGGTCAGGACCTCTTATTGATGTCCGACCCACGGGTGGAGCCGGTGGCTTTGAGCAATGGAGGCAAGTGCCCGGCCACTGCTCCGGTGAAGCAGTACAACATCTCCGCAATTAACGTCGAGATCACGCTCAACCAGTGGCTCGATTTCTATCCTGGCTACATGTACACGTTGGATGAGAACCTCGAGAAGGTTCGCGCAGAGGAAGAAAAGAACCGGGTGGCGCGTGATGTGGACGGGTTTGATCCGGGCGCAGTGATCCCTGGCGTGCAAGCGCAGTGGATTCAGCCGCTGACGATTCGCGGCAACCAGGGTGATTGCGTCAAGATCAAGTTGAGCAACAAGTTGGAGGGCGGGGAAGACGTCAGCCTGCATATCCATGGCTCCAGCATGGTGGTAAGCGCCACAGGTGCCTCAGCCGCCACGACGAACTCCGACAGCATCGTGCCCGCGGAGAAGAGTGGAGAGTTCGAGTGGTATATCCACCCGAGCACGCAGGAAGGTGTCCGGCAGTTCCATACCTTCGCCAACGACCGCGAATTGACCGTGATGGGCCTGTTCGGGTCCTTTGTCGTCGAGCCACGCGGATCCGAGTATTTGGAAGCGTTGGGAACCGGTGATGCGACTCCGGCCAAAAGCGGCTGGCAGGTCATGATCAAGAACGGGACAGGTCCGGACTTTCGTGAGTTCGTCCTGTACTATCACGAGGTCGGCGATGAAGCATTCCGTCCCGTTAATAAGAAGGGCGACTTCTTGCCTCAGCGTGATCCCCTGACCGACGCGTATCGTCCGGGCGGTCGTGCAATCAACTATCGCAGCGAGCCGTTCGGAATCAACAACATGCACGTGCAGCACGAATACTTTGGATTTGAAGACGAGTCGATGGGGTACAGCTCGTACACCTTTGGCGATCCGTCTCCCACGATCCCGCGCTCCTACATGGGCGATCCGGCGAAGTTCCGCCTGGTCCATGGCGGGTCGGAAGTGTTCCATAGCCACCATCCCCATGGCGGTACGATTCGGTGGCCGCGCAGCCCTCGTGCCATCGATGACATGAATCTGTGGACGACCGCCGGAAACGGACCGGTCAAGTACCCGGTTATCCGTGCCAAGACGGACCGTGTCGACGTCGAAGTCATCGGGCCGTCAGAAGCGTTGGATCTCGAGACGGAGTGCGGATCCGGCCTGTGCCAGCAGTTGGCCGGCGATTTCCTGTTCCATTGCCACGTGGCTCACCATTATGTGGCGGGCATGTGGGGGTATTGGCGGGTATACAACACCCTTCAACAGGGCGACATGCGTAATGACATCATGCCGGATCTGCTGGAGTTGCCCGATCGGAAAGGTCGCATCAAAGGGCCGATCACCTCGGATAAGTTAGTCGGTCAGACCGTGGATTGGTTCGGCAAGTCGTTCAAGATCGTTGAGAAGGGCAAGAGTGATTGGAAGTCCAATCCAGCCACTGTCACGATCAAGGACTGGGTTGAAATGCAACTCCCGACGATGGGCAAGCCGGGACACAAGAATGACGAAAAGGGACAGATCGTCTCCTACGATGCCACGGTGTTGGATTGGGCCTGGGAAGGCACCCGTGCGTTGAGTGAACCGGAAAGCACGATCGATAATCCTAAGTATAAATCGACTCATCCGGGGAAGCGGCACCCGATCACCTTTGAGCCGTTGACCGGTAAGGTTGCCTGGCCTCACCTCACTCCGCACTTCGGAAAGCGCGTCATGTTCTCCCCGAACCACGTGGGTGCGCCTTGGCTGGAGATGATCCGCCGAGATGCCAACGGGGAGGAGAGCGTCGATCAGGCCTTGCCTGGTGAAAACGGCAATTGGAGCCTCTGTCCGGAAAACGCCGGCCGAAAGAGCTACAATGTCCACTTCATCAAGCTCCCGATCACCATCGCCAGAAAGATCGGCAAGGAGCCACCGGTGGTGGATCCGAACGGGTTGATCTATGTGTTGCATGAAGAAGAGGCCGACATCCGGAAGAACGACGATCTGAAGTATCCGCTGGTCGTCCGCGGCAATATCTACGATTGCGTGGATTGGACCTTGACCAGCGAGTGGGACGACGACGACTACACGAACTTTCAGTCGTCGAAGATCAACACCCACTGGCATTTCTTACAGTTCGACAATCAGGCGTCCGACGGCGTGATCACCGGATTCTCCTATGAGCAATCGGTGCGTCCGTTCACGATGCTGGAGAAGAAGAATGCGAAGGGACTCCCTGTCCCGATGAACACCGTGTTCACCGCGCCGGCGAAAAAAGGCGCGAACACGATCACGGTGAAGAATGCCAAGCAGTATCACGTTGGCACGCTGATCCTCGTGGGTGCCGACAATGTAAAGGGCAATGAAATTTCCCGTATCAAGGCGATCAATGGCAATACGATCACGTTGGCCAAAGGGCTGAAGCACGATCATCCTGCCAATGACATCGTGACGGTCGAGTTCGTGCGGCAGCGGTTCTGGGTCGACGCGGACGTGGGCACGGTGTTCTGGCATGACCATGCATTCGGCGCGACCACGTGGCCACACGGCGGCTTCGGGACGTTCATTGCCGAGCCGGTCGGATCGACCTACCATGATCCAAAGACCGGAAAGCTGATCCGCAGCGGTCCGATCGCAGACATTCATACGAATGAGCCGGTCGGCCATGGCGTGAACAACAGCTTCCGCGAACTGATGGTGCAAGTGCATGACACCGTGCCACACACCGTCAACATCGTGACAGCGGGCAATCCTCCCGGGCAGCCGATCGAAGTGGCGCTTGAGGCAGGAAAGACCGTGTCGTTCATGATGCCGGAGAAGATCTACATGACGCCGATGCCGTTCTTGAACGGTGGTACGCACACCACCGGCAGCGGCTTGAACTTCAGGGCGGCGCCGGTTGCACAGCGGTTGGCGACGAATCCTGATTCGTCACAGATTTTCAGCAGCTTGGTCCATGGCGATCCCTATACGCCGACCTTGCGCGCGTATGTCGGGGACACGATGGTCTTTCGTCTGTTGCACACCCTCATGAACGAGTCGATGGTCTGGACCCTGTCCGGCCATACGTTCTGGACCGAGCGGTATGCGTCGGATGCCAATCGAAAGAATTCGATTCATATCGGTATTGCAGAGCGGTATGACCTGGTGGTTCCTGAGGCAGGCGGGTCACGGCATCTAGCCGGCGACTACATCCACTTTAACGGCCGTTCCTCGAAATTCTCCGAGGGTGGCTGGGGAATCATCCGAGTGCACGATAAGGAGCAAGGTGATTTGAAGAAGTTGCCCGCGGGCTTCTCAAGCAAGGGCGTGATGCCGAAGGCTTTGCCGGTGTGTCCCGCCGATGCTCCCGTCAAGCAGTTCAATGTGGTTGCGATGGACTATGCCGGCATGAAGTTCAACCCGAAGGCGCCGGAATCCATCGAGGTAGACTTCGAACGCAAAATTCTAATGACCAATCCCCAAGCCAAGATTTATGCTTTGGAGGAAGACACGGCGAAAGTGGCAGGGGGAATGCATCCGATGCCGTTGACGCTTCGTGTGAATACGGGTGATTGCGTCAAGGTCCATTTGAAAAACAAGATGAAGGACAGCAAGGCCTCCTTCTCTGCGATCGGCCTGGCCTTCGATCCGAAGGATTCTTTGGGCGCGAACGTGGGGAACAATCCGGGTGACCAAACCGTGGCTCCGGGGGCCGAGCGGGACTACACCTATTACGCCGATCCATTCAATGGGGAAACGACCTCGTTGGTGTGGGATTGGGGTAATGTCATGCTCAATCCGAGGAACGGCTTGTTCGGAGCCGTCGTGGTCGGACCGAAGGGATCCAAGTATCGTGATCCTAAGACCGGCGCGGATCTGTCCAATAAAAATGCCTGGGCGGCTGATGTCATTATCGATCGTTCGGTGCCGGGCAATGAAATGCGGGCGAATTATCGTGACGTGGCGTTGTTCTTTCAGGATGAAGACAACATCATCGGCACGAGCTTTATGCCCTACGTGCAGAACGTGGCGGGTTTGACCGGCGTTAACTACCGGTCGGAACCCTACAAGTTCCGCGAGGAGGAGGGCTGCTCGCTCGGTAAGGTGTTCCAGCCGTGTAAGGCGGACAAGCCGGAAGATCCGGTGACCCCGATCATCGAGGCGCATGCCGGGGACCCGGTGCGTATCCATGTGTTGGGTGTCAGCAATGAACAGAACGGAATGTTCAGCGTCGAGAAACATGAATGGCCGATCGAGCCTTTCATGCGCGGCGCCGACCAAATCAGTGTGGTCGAATATTCCGGGTCAGAAGTGCTCGACGCATTCCTCCCCTCGGCTGGTGGTCCGTACCGTTTGGCGGGCGACTATGTGTATAGCAATCAGCGATTGCCATATTCGCAATCCGGCCAGTGGGGTTATGTCCGGGTATTGCCATCCGGCGATACGCGATTGTTGCCGTTAGCTGGAGCCGGCTCCGGCACCAAGAGTGCTGAGGTGGAACAGCCGACCGCACATGCGATGCCTGTCGCGGCAAAGTAGGCTGACTGGTCACATCTCCCAGGAGGTGTGGTGAGAAAGGGGGGAGCCTGAAAGGGCTCCCCCCTTTTGTTATGCGGCGATGATTGTGTATGATGAAAGAAGTGCCTGGAGCCGTCGGAGTCTGGCTTCTGCCGACAATGGATTTGTGATTGGATGCAGGCAGGTGAACGGCCCGACTCGTTGCATTCTCAACATGCGTGACAAGCCTACCTTTCCGAATTGGTCACGATGGTAAAGCAGGAAGTAACCATCTCTGAAAAGTGGATGGTCTCCCGCTGATGCTTGGTTCAGCCTCTCAATGGGCGACGCAGCCTTCATGCGATCGAGGAAATCGGCACCGCGGGCCCGAATCGTTTGGAAAGGTGGTGGATATTTGTCACGCATTGCAGCGGCAAATTCCCTACGGTCTATTCGAATGAGAAAGAGGGACACTATGAGGGTGACTCATTCCTGCTGGCTCAGTTGTTTTGCACTCCTCGTCTGGTTGTGTCAGATTACACCTCCGGTCTCAGCCTATGACATCATCGATGTGCAGCATGGTGGAACGGTTGAAGGGCAAGTGACTTTGTCGGGCGCCGTTCCGGATCCTAAGGCGTTCAATCTCATTACCTTTCCGGACCCCGCCTATTGCGGCCGGATTTCAAACGGGAAGGGCTGGCGCCTGCTTCGTGACTTTGTGGTGAATGCTGAGAGCGGACTGAAGAATGCCGTCGTGCTTCTTGAGGGAATCGAAGCCGGAAAACCCTTTGATCTCTCGGTGCCGTTGATCGAAGCGCGCGACTGCGTGTTCGGTCCTTGGATGACGATTGTGCGCAATGGTCATGCGGTGGAAGTGGTGAACATGGATCCGGTCATGCACGACATTCAGGGCTATGAAACCTCGCCGGAGGCCGGGGCGCGCGTGTTGTTCAATACCCCGCTGATCCTGAACCATCAGCATCAACGAGGGAATATTCATGCCATCCATAACCATGCACCGGGGAAATCCTTGCTCGGACCGGTCTATCTGAACAAGGGGCGGCGGACGTTTTACATGCAGTGCGGCTTTCATGCCTATATGGAGAGTTGGGCGATGGCCGTCAACAATCCGTACTATGCGGTGACGGATGACGAAGGGGCCTTCAAGATAGAGAACGTGCCTCCGGGGACGTATCAGCTGGTGGTCTGGCATCCGCAGGCAGGGCCGGGGGTGACCCGGACGATTACGGTCGGTCCTGACGGCACGACTGCGGAACATGTGGCGCTGCCCGCTCCGAAGGGTACTCGCACGTCCTACAGGGTCATGGACAATCCCCGTTTCGGCCTGGAGTCTCTCGGTCATCCGGTGGAGATTAGGCCGTTGGTGGAGCATCAACACTAAGCAACGATGGGGGCGGCTCTCAGGCTGGTTCGTGGAGGCTGGTCTTGTAGGGATCCTCTGTTTGTCCGGTGTGGGGCAGGCCTCGGAAGAGGATGGCCGATCCCCTGTGGGGCAGGTTGAGTTTTCTGCCTCGCTGGTGAAGCGTGTTGAGGGACGTCGTTTCGAGGCTCAGGTTTTTGCAAAAGGCGACCGCATCCGCCTGGAGTACAAGTATGCGGTCAAGACTGAGCTGGGCTATTCCAGTATAGAAATCATTCGATTGGATAAGCGTGAGTCTTGGTTCTTGCTGGCGCAGCGCCGGCAAATTCTTCCGGTGCCCGTGAAGCCCGAAGAAATCCTGCCGATCCAGCCCACTCTCCCGGGAGAAACGAATCGAAATTTAGTGGGCGATGCCACGACCGTTGGGCGTACATCCAAGCTCTACGAGGTTCGGGTGGACTACAACGGCCGGAACGAGCGGTTTTATGAATGGGTGGATGACGAGACAGGCGTGGTGTTGAAATTGGTAAGCCAGGATCGGGATTGGTCCATTGAGTACGTGCGCTTCCGGCTGTCTTCCCAACCTGAATACTATTTTGAGGAACCGACGGGATATCAACGTTGGGTTCCCACATCTGCAACACAAGAGAGAGGGTAGCGCCTGTGGCACGACCAGGAAAGAATCGCATGGTATCGCACGGTAAGTTGGGCTGGCTTCGGACAGTGAGCGGGTGGATGGCACTGGCGGCCTTGTCCGGGCCACTGGTGTGTCTGTGGCCGTCCGTTGCGGTTGCGCGTTCGGTGAAGGAGGCGCAGGCGGCGTTCGACAAGAGACAGTATCAGGAGACTCTGGATCTCGTCGAACAGGTGACCAAAGAGCAGGGGCCTCAGCCGGAGACCAGGCGCCTTAAGATTCGCTCCTTGATCTATCTGGGGAAGCCCAAGGATGCATTAGTCGAGTACGAGCAACTCGAACAGGTCATGAAGCGGGAAGACCGCGCGCTCTTGAAAGAGGTGGCGCTGGGGTTCGTGTACGTGCTCCTGAAAGACATGCGGGAGCAAATGCGAGGCGCTGCCTACACGGCATTGAAAGACGTGGATTCTCCGGAGACGATCCCCGCCCTGGAGGATGGATTAAGCGATGGATCAGGCTTGGTGCGTGCGCTGGCGGCAGAAGCCTTGGGGAAACTGGAAGCCGGGCGGCGTTCGCCCAGATTGCGGAATGCCTTAGAAGATCAGGCTGGACTCGTGAAGGCGACCGTGCTGAAGGTGTTGGGGAAAAGCGGGGACCGTTCGGTGATTCCGCTGCTTGAGCGGGCGTTGAAGGATGAACAGCCGGCTGTACGCCTTGCTGCTGCGGGAGCGCTCTATCATACGGGTCAGACGACGATGTGGGACACGGTGCAGAAGGCCGCTTCGGCCCCCAATCCTGAAGAGCGTGCGACGGCGTTGCGGATGGTCGGGGAAGTAAAGGATGCGCGCGGGTTGTCGATTCTTCTTGAGGCTATCACGCACACGCAACCTTCTGTGCGGGGAGCCGCCGCCGCGGCCCTGGGTGACCTTGGGAAGGTGCAAGGTATTCCTCCGCTGGAGCGTGCGCTTGAGGACAAAATTCCGGCGGTTAAAACCTCGGCGGCAATCAGCTTGGGTGAATTGGGAGTAAAGGATTCTCTGCCCGCGCTGAGGAAAGCGTTGGCCGATCCGAACCCGGTGGTAAAGGCGGCCGTGGTGTCGGCGTTGTTGCGGGTTGAGGAGCCGTTTGAAGCTGTTGGCGGGGAGCTGTATGATTTGGCGCAACATAATGATCCTGGCGCTCGTTCCGCGGCTGGTAAAGCGGCGGGGAGGGCCCATGGCGCCAACACAAAAGCTGCGGTTGAGTTTCTCGCCGGCATGCTGAAGGACCCGATTCCGCGTCCTCGCATCGCTGCGGCCAGATCGCTCGGCCAAATCGGTGGGGAGGAAGTGTTGCCGATCCTGAGGGCGGCCTTGCATGATGAAGATGATGCGGTTCGGGCGACTGTGGGCGGGTCGATCGCGCGTATTCTCAACCATGCGAAACCCTCGCCCAAGCATGCGAAGTCCTAAGTGCTGAGGGAGGCTGGATTTCAAGTTGACAGTGCGAGTATGATTCCAGTATAGAGAAAAGTTCAGAGGCCTAGAACGCGGTCGAGGTTGAGCCACGTCCATTTGAAAGAAATTGTTGCGACTGAGTGTTGATGGTAGTGGTTGTTCGGTCTAATGTTCATTACAAGGAGGCAGTGACATGAAGAAGGGTGCAATGAAATTAGCATTTGGCGTTGCGGCCGCAGCATTTTTGGCTGCGCCTCTCGCCTCGTTTGCCGGTGGTACGATCTCCGGGAAAGTGACTTATGCCGGGAAAGCAGAGCAGAAGGAGTTCTCCTTTGCGAAATTCCCTAACCCCAAGTTCTGCCCCAAGCTTCCGGACACGAGCCTGGTGCAAGGGGATAAGCGTATCCTCAAGACCATCGAAGTAGGCAAGGATGGCGGCTTGAAGAACGCGATCGTTTCTGTCCATGACGTCGAGGATAAGTCATTCATCGACGGCTTTAAGGGCACGGAAGTTATCGCAGAGTTCTGCCAATTCCTGCCGTTTGCCGGTGTGGTGGTGAACACCAAGAACTTCCATGTCGAAAACCACGATGCCGATCCTGATGATCCCAAGTCCACGCAGGGTGTGCTCCACAATCCGCATAGCTTTACGGTGAAGGGCTCCTCCTCGGCCACCGGTTTCAACATCGGTCTGGCGAAGAAGGGTGACACGTTGGACAAGCCGGTGCAGTTCCGTGGTGGTGCAGACAAGGTGGGCTATTATCGCCTGCAGTGTGACCAGCATGAGTTCATGCAGTCTTTCTTTCTCCCAGTCGCCAATCCCTACCATGCGATCGTGAAGGAAGATGGATCGTTCGAGCTCAAGGGCGTTCCGGCTGGGAAGCACAAGGTGGTTGTCTTCCATCCGTTCGTGGGCAGAGGAAAGCTGAATGAATTCGAGGTCGAGGTTACCGAAGGTGGAACGGCTAACTTGAAGGCCGATCTCAAGTAATCTCGTTTCTGTACCGCGGATCGCTTCGCGACGGAGGGGCAGTGGTTCAAACCGGACCACTGCCCCTTTTGTTTGGTCGCACCACGTGATCGTCCAGCCCTGCATGGCCCCTGCTTTCAGGCTTCCGAGTCGCCTGATTTCGGTTGTATCCTTGCCCCGTCCAACATGCGCCGCCATTGGTGTTTAAGGGTCATTCCATACCCGCTCCTCGCCTTGCGTTTCTCTTTCTGAACTGGGTAAGATGCCCAATTTCAACCACACATTGTCTGAGTGGGTGATCTGTGCCTCGCGAATTGTCTCTGGCCGAAGTCTTCCAGCTGGGATACTACTGGGAGACGAAAATTCTCTTAACCGCCGTGAAGTTAGATGTCTTTTCTGCGCTGGACGGACGAGGCCGTCCGGCCTCGGAAGCCGCCGAAAAACTCGGTGTCGACGTCCGGGCGCTCGAGCTGCTGTTGAATGCGCTGGTAGCCATCAGGTTGTTATCCAAAGCCGGGGACCTGTATGGCAATACGCCGGTGGCCGCGACCCATCTCGTCAAGCACGGACCTCAGTATGTCGGACACTTACTCCTATTGCACGATGCTGAATGGAACAACTGGGGGAAGCTGGAAGAAGCCATTCAAACCGGACGGTCTCCTGTTACCCAACATGTGTTTGAGACGGATCCAGGCCTGGGCGCTAATGTCTTATCTGTCTTGCACCGGATCGGGAAGCAGAGTGGCCCCGAGTTAGCAAAACGGCTTGCGTTGGGTCAGGCTCGGACGATGCTTGATCTCGGCGGTGGTGCAGGAACGAATGCGATCGCGTTTTGCCAGGTCTATCCCGAGCTCTCGGCGACGGTTTTTGATCTGCAGACCACACTGCCATTGACCGAACGGACCGTCAAGGATGCCGGGCTTGAGGGGAGGATTGTGCTGAAACCTGGTGACTTCAACCGCGATCCGTTAGGCGGTCCCTACGACGTGGTGTTGATGTCGGATGTTCTTCACTACCAAGATCTCGCGACCAATGCCGCGCTGGTGAAGAAAGTTTATAACCACCTGCGTCCTGACGGACGCTTGATCATTAAAGATCGGTTCTTAGATGCCTCTGGTACAAGCCCCGCCTGGACGGCGGCGTTTGCGGTTCATATTCTTGTCAATACTGAACAGGGCGCCTGCTACCGCACCGCCGAGGCCATGCAGTGGATGCACGATGGGGGATATGTCTCGGTTGAGGAAATCGAGCGCACGGCAGTGGTACAAGGTGTCAGGCAACCTGCCGGATAGGATTCACCATGTTTGAATTATTACGCCAGCCAGGTTTTTTCGGGACCCATGCGACGATGGGGGCCGATCTCAGTCAGCTGATGGCCACACTGTTTACGGGCCTCTTCATCATCGGGTGGTTTCAGGCCAAGCAGCATCGCGGGCATCACCACCACTGGTTGATGCTGGGCGGGATGGTGACGATGGTCGGATTCTTCACCGCCTACTATCTGTTTCGGCAGTTGGGGGTGTTGGCGTTTGAAGGCAAAGAGGGATTCGGTGGCTCCCAGGCCCTGTATGACTACGTGTTTATTCCGGTGCTGACGATCCATATTATTCTGGTGATTATCGGGTTGGTCATGGCGGTCTACATGATTGTGCTGGGATTCCGTTCGCAACAGTTCACGAACGGGACGCGGGTGCTCAGTACGGCCCTGCTGCGGACATCGTGGAAAAAGGTCGGCTTGATCTTTGCGGTCCTCCTGGCGGTCGTGATGCTGCTCTTCGGCACACGCGTGATGTCCGCAGGGTTTTCCATGCGCAAGCTGGAGGTCTATCTCGGTTTTCTTTCCCTGGTGGCGATCGTGTTTGCGGTCGAGATGGGCATTCAACGGATCTGGCCGGATGGCGGGCAGCGACACCGTGCGCTGGGCCGTTTTACGATGATCGTGTATTGCATTCTTTTTCTGACCGGAACCTTTACCTACGCCATGCTGTATGTCCTGTATCCCGGGAAAATCGGGTAGCAGCGCCGACCGGAGATGATGAGGGGCTGAAAGCCGACATGCTTGTGTGTGGGTGCGGTGGATGGATGCATACCGAGGGGGTCGAGGAGCGGGCCAACAGTGACGGCGCGCCTACCTGGTTCGTCCGGTCGGAATGTCGGCCATGCCGCTGGACGGTCGGAGTCGATGTGCCGGTAGGACAGGTTGACGGGCTTGTCGATCGTCTGATGTGGAGTGATGATGCCCGACATCGGTTGGATCGTGTGCCGCCCTATGCGGTTTGGGTGTTGCGCGAGCTGGTGGAAGGGTTCGCCCGAATCAGACGGCAACGGGTCATTACGTATGATTTGATCGATCAAGCTCAGACCGGCGATATCGTGTCGTGGGATCCTGAGGCCGAGGAACGCCTCGCCAATGTTCCGGCGCCGGTCCGTGCCATGGCACGCGTCGAACTGGAACGGACAGCGGTCGATCGCGGTGAGCCCACTGTGACCGTCGCGCTGATGGAAGAGGTGAAGGCGCGATATTTCGGTATGGCGGCACAGCGGGATGAGGCGTAAGCATCGAGTCGATGGTAGAAAAATTTCGCGTTTGCTGCAGGGCCTCTCCTCTTAACTTCTAGGCGAATGACACCATGTTGCATCGATTGGCATTGCGAGTGCTTCCAAGTTTGACGCTGGCCGTCACGGAGGATTCGGTTCGCACGCGAAAGCGTCTGGTGATGTTTTTTCCTGGGCTGGTGGCCTTTGCGGTCTACCGGGCGGCGAAACAAGGCCTGTCGCTGGCGGATCCAATCACGCTGCTGCTCCTCAGTGGGGTGGTGTCGCTGGTGACGGCGATCTGTGCGTATCGCGTCGGCCGGACGTTGCCGTTCTCGCGCATCGTGAGCGCCGATGGAGCCAGACGTGTCGGATGGATTCTGACGTGGATCGGTTTTGTCTACGGGGTGCAGTTGTCGTTGCTCGTGCTGGCGCTGCTGTGGCTGGTGGGGTACGACTATGCGAAGCATCCCGATGGGCCGGCGATGATGGCCATGATTATTCCCAGTACGGCGGTCGCGCGCGATGCATTTGAGATTGGGTATGTTCGTTGGCTTGAGGCCAGCGGGCGCCCCTTCGTCACTTTTCCGGATGGTGCGGGGCTCCGGACGCTGCTCACCCGAGTGACCCCGACACTGGTAGCATGGATCGTGGTAGGAGCGCTGAGTTGTGTGAGTCTCGCAGTGCTCACGGCGACGGTCGTCAGCGGCGATATGGCCGTGTTGGTGCAAGGGGCTGTCGTAAGCATGGCGGCGGGAACGGTCGGCCTCCTGGCGTTTTTTGCCGGGCAAAAAAACGGAGAGCCCTGGATGGCCGGATTGTCGGCGACGCGTTGGGGTGAATTGGTAAAGTTTTGGTGGTGGCCGGGATTGGCCTTCGCTTCGACCTATTATCTGGTGTTAGTCGGTGCTTGTCTCTATGTCCTAAAACAGCCGATGAGTTCGATCGGACTCTTCGCTGGCGTCGCCGGCCTCGTCGGGGGCGTGATGGCGCTGTACTGCTACTACTTGGGCCATCGGCGCGATATAGAGAATCGCCAGCCTGGAGGAGTGCCCAGTGCCTTGTTGCGCTGCCCGTTCGTCATGGGCATTCTCGGCAAGTCACGCGAAACGGCAGGTACGGCATTGAGTGGATCTGCGGCTGTCTTTGAAAAGAACAGCCAGAGAGCGTCGTCATGACTAAACGCCTTTCGCTTCTGTCCGTGTTCCTGCTGTTGGCGTGCGGGTCGATGTTAGTGTCAAACCTCTTGTCGCTGAGTCCGCCACCAGTGTCGGCCGCCGACCCGTCCACTGATGTGTACTTCCATACGCCCGGCGTGCCCACGGGTCCCACGGCGCCTACGGCGAACGAGAACCACTATCCGCAAGTCGGCTCACTCGACAGCCGGTTGCTGATGTGGGTGATCATCCAGCAGCACACCTACTTTGGTGGCTTCGTGCTGGCCTTGCCGATCTTTTGCGTCCTGTTGGAATTTCTGGGGTTGATGGCACGAAATCCTGCGATGGCCTTGCGCTAT
Organism: uncultured Nitrospira sp.; assembly: GCA_902500785.1. Taxonomy (GTDB): domain Bacteria; phylum Nitrospirota; class Nitrospiria; order Nitrospirales; family Nitrospiraceae; genus Nitrospira_A. The sequence goes on along the minus strand of CABVRW010000014.1, from coordinate 50,078 downwards.
GACGGGTTGGCGCAAGATCTATTGAAGGTGGCGCTGCTGGCGATTTCCGTCACCGCAGCGGTCGGTAGTGTGATGCTGACGATGTTCATCACGCTGTATCCCAGCTTCATGCAGTACATGGGGGGCACCTTCAAGGTCATGATGCCGCTGTATGCACTCGTGTTCGTCGGGACGACGTTTCTGACGATCGCATATTACTACAGTTGGGATCGCATGGCGTCGCCGGGATCGAAGTGGGTCCATCTCTCGATCGGCATACTGGCGGTCATGTTCGGAACGTCGCTGCTGTTGTTGGCTAATGCCTGGTCCGCCTTTATGATGGCGCCTTCCGGTGTCGACGGGCAGGGGCGGTATTTGGGTAATCCTTGGCACTTGCTTCGCTCGGCACTCTGGAGCCCCTTGAACCTGCATCGATTCCTCGCGGACATCATGTCGGGCGGCGCGGTGGTGTTGGCCTATGCCTGTTATCGATTCTTTTCCGGCAAAAGTCAGGAAGAGCGGGCGTATTACGATTGGGTCGGCTACGTGTTTTTGTTTGTGACGGTCTGCGCGTTGCTGCCGATGCCGTTTGCCGGCTACTGGTTGATGCGTTCCGTGTATGCATACAGTCAGAGCATGGGTGTGACGATGATGGGCGGGTTGCTGACCTGGCTCTTCGTGGTGCAGGCGCTGTTAATCGGCGCCCTCTTTCTCGGCGTCAATTACTATCTTTGGCAGAGCATGGGACGGATTCGCGGAGGGGAGCGCTATCAGTCGTACTATCAATATCTCCTGCTTGCGCTCACGGGGTGCTTGTTTGTCTGGTTGACGCCGCACACGATTCTCATGACCGGTACGGAAGTCAAAGCGATGGGCGGGGCCCAGCATCCGGTGATCGGAAATTATGGCGTCATGTCGTCAAAAAACGGAGCGGTCAATGTGATGATCTGTATCACCGCCTTGAGCTATATCTACTATCGCCGCGCGAATCGCACGATGACGATCTCATGGGCCAAAACCGGGAATGTCATCCTGGGGGCCTTGTTCGGTCTGGGGGGGGCGCACATCATCGGGTTATCGGTGTATGGATTTTATCTTCCTGCCAGTCTGCGCGTGGGGTTGTCTGGTCCGCAGGCCCTGACGACGCTGCTGGTCGTGACGCTGGGTTTGCTGTTGAACCGTCGCATGTTGCGTGGCGCCACGATTCACGGTCCGGTGCGGTGGGGCCAGATTTCGGTTCGTGGAATGGTCGGTTTGTTCGGGCTTGCTGCGGCATTTACCTGGGTGATGGGCTTGATGGGGTACATCCGCTCTTCCGGTCGGTTGGCCTGGCATGTCAACGACTTGATGCCGGATACGTCTCCCTGGGCGTTTACGCCCTCGCTCGGGTTCGCCGCAAAAATGGTTACGATCAACATGGTCCTGTTTTGGGGGGCGGTCTTCTTCCTGTTCTGGGTCTGTCAGCGCGGGCAGCAGCCGGTGATGCATGAAGATGTAAGTGCGGAGAAGGAGGCAGGATTTCTGCCGTCTCCGTCGCATGAGGCATAGGCAGGTTGATGAGGGAATGTGAGATGACTATGAGAATGTTGGTTGCGGTAATCGGGGTGTTAGGTTTGGTGGGATTGTATGGTGTGATGGGGGGGCATGCTCCGGCATTTGCAGGGGAAGCGGGGGTGTTGGTGCTGGAGGATTTTCAGGCGGCTGATCAGGACGGGTTTCCGATCGATTGGCAACATGAGAATCAGCGCAGCCAAGCCAAGGGCCGCGACGCGTACAAAATCCAATCACAGGATGGGAAAAAATTTCTCGCAGCCAGGGATGCGGGGCAACGTGTAAAAAAACGAAAAATCGATTGGGACCCGAAGGCCTATCCCGTCCTGACTTGGCGATGGCGCCTTCATAAGGCACCGAGCAATGCGGAGCCGATTGCGGCACTCTACGCCTCTCTGGATACCGACCTTATGTTCATTCCGGTGTTTACGAAATACATCTGGAGCGCCGGCAAGCCGGAGGGGACGTTCATCGAAGGCGGTATGTTCAGTGGATCAGAATTGGTGGTGCAGAGTGGGGTACTCCCGATCGGGGAATGGGTCGAGGAGCGAATCAACGTCTACGAGGACTTCAAGCGTATCCATAAACATGAGCCGGCTGAGAAGGCCTGGGGAATCTCGCTTTTTGCCGGGCCGGGCGTGGAAATTGATTTCGGCGCGGTGACGGTGAGTGCCGCCAACTGAGTATGTGCGCGTTCCCTCACAGATGAGGAATCCATGGCAGCTATGAGCCGACCGTCGATTCGGGCCTTGTTCGATGTCGTGTTTGGTGTCGTCGTCATGGGCACGGTCGGGGCATTGATCGGGACGATTCTGGGTGGCTCGTCCATTCCCCTGGCCTCTGGATTAGGGTTGGCGCTCGGTGCGGTGGTTGGTTTTCTTGGTGGGCGTCGATTCCTGGTCAGCATTTTAGTCGGCACGGTCTTGGGTGGTGTGCTGGCATGGGTGCTTGCGGGGTTTGAGAAGATCTCGTTTGGGGCGGGCGCCGGTGCCGCGATGGGCGGATTTCTTGGTGTGCAAATTTCGATGTTGCTGGACTTGCGGGCGGCACGAAAAGCCGCCGCACAGGAAGCGAGTGATGGCGCAGTCGCGACTCACTCGGCGGCCACCAAATCATGAGGTGCGAGTAACGCAATGGAAAACAGGAACGTGTTGATCGGGTCGATTATCTTTGTGTTTGGGTCGTTTATCCTGATGATTGGCGGGTTGGTCTATGAGTCCTATAAGGCCAAGCAGATGCGCCAGTTGGCGCTCTCGATCACGACGGAGACAGCGCCGGTTCCAGTGGCCGCCGCGCAAGACTTTTCGATGTATAAGACGCTTATCGGAGACGACGGCCGTGAGATGGTGCAAGTCTCTGAGGGACCGTTTGTGATGGGCAGTCGGGACAACGATAGTGATCCGGATGAAAAACCTGAACACCAAGTCTACCTCAAAGCATATTTTATGGATAAGTACGAAGTCACGCAGGATTCCTATGACCGGTTTGCCAAGATGACGAAACGGCTCAAGCGAAAGATCGAAGTGTTTGAAGATGATCCCGCTAAACTGCTCAAGCCGGAGAGTCCGATGATTGCCGTGACGTGGGATGATGCGGAGGCGTATTGCAAATGGGCTGGGAAGCGGTTGCCAACGGAGGCCGAGTGGGAGAAGGCGGCTCGCGGTGAGGGAAAGCGTCGATACGCGTGGGGTGATGACTTCAGGGTGGGATACGCCAATATCGATGGAAGTGAAGATGGATTTCGTTACTTGGCTCCTCCGGGGTCGTTCGAGTCGGGACGCAGTCCTTACGGGATCTACGATATGACGGGGAATATCGGGGAATGGGTCGCGGACTTCTACGATGAGAGCTTCTATCGGACATCGCCGTATCGCGATCCGAAAGGGCCCGATCAAGGTGAACAACGTGTCATTCGTGGCGGGTCCTGGCGAGAAACCAAGCGAAACGTTCGTTCGTCAAAGCGATTCCAGGCAAAACCGTGGCGGCATGACATTACGGTCGGCTTTCGCTGCGCGAAAGACCTCGAGGCCGATGTGGTCGTTAAGTAATCGGTCGCCTCATGCTCGAAACGCGATTCAAAGTGATCTTTCTTATTGTGGTGCTGTTCGCTGCCAGCTTGCCTCTGATTGCCATTTTTCGCGGGACGACCTCTACTCCGTTTGAAGCCGAACCTCAGTCTGCAGAGCAGGCGCCGGCTAGCTCGACGCCTGAGTCCTCGATACCAGAAGAACCGTTAGCAGAGGAGTTAGTGACCATTCCTGCGGGGCCGTTTGTGCGTGGAACCAATCAGGGAGGCTTTGATGAACGCCCCGAGCGGACGATTTACCTTGACGAGTTTCTCATCGATCGATACGAAGTCACCAACACACAGTATGCCGCTTTTGTGAAAGAGACAGGACACCGGAAGTCAGGTCCCCCCTCGCGCTATGCGAAAAATACGATGCGGATGCGAGGAGTAAATCAGCCGGCAGTCTATGTTTCCTGGGAAGATGCGAAGGCCTACTGCGAGTGGCGTGGACGGCGATTGCCGACTGAGGCCGAGTGGGAAAAGGCCATGCGTGGAACCGATGGGCGTCTATGGCCGTGGGGAAACGTTGAAGTGCCGAATGGTGCAAATTGGGCTCGGGTGGACGACGGGTTTAAGGTAGCGGCGCCTGTTGGCCAGGTGAGGAGCGACGTGAGTCCGTATGGGGTCATGGATGGCGCGGGCAATGTGATGGAGTGGGTGGATGATTGGTATCTTGAGGGTGCTTACGCCGAAGCGGCAGATCGTAATCCGGTCGGTCCCGAATACGGTACCTACAAGGTGATACGCGGGGCAGCCTATACCAGCTCCGGATCAGACTTGCGCATCACTACTCGCAGCAAGTTGATGCTGGATTTTCGAGATGAAACCATCGGCTTTCGTTGTGCTCAATCGAGTGCGGGAAGTGCGCAGTCAGTAGAAGGAGCGGCCGTGGGGGAAATCACAGGAAATCAAAGTAGTAGAGGATCAGGAACACGGCCAAAATGATATTGACAACCATTCCAGCCAAAACTATAATGTCGAACACTTTTGAATTTTTTGCCATAAAAATCCCGTTTAAAATCAGTTGCGTGAGGGATTTTGATTAGCACAGCGTAGTTCGTGTGTCAATTTAAAATACGTACTTAAACTGTTGGGGAGAATCACGATGGAAGCTGCTCAGGATGACGTCAAAATTAAGGTCGGGAAAATGATTTTTTACATCACCTGTGCAGTGGGTCTGTGGTTTTTCTACTGGTTCGCCGGGATTCAGTGCCCATGCTGATCCGGTATTCTGGCCTGGGAAGTTGTTCATTTTGTTGAGGGGGGTTCGAGATGGGCCAAACAATTGTGTATGTCGTGGTATCCGTGCTGATCTGCGTCTCGTTTTTTGCGGCAGTTGATCATTTTTTAATGGATGCGCAGGGATTGGACTTTTGGTATCTCCTTCGGAAGTAACTTTCGAGGAGTAAGGTTTTGAAGTTGTTGTTCATGTACGCGATGTATCAAGGAGGTAACCCATGGGCTCTGTAACCCGCACGAAGTTGATGTCGATCATGGCGCTAGGCGCAATGATCGGCCTCCTCCTCTTGCCTATTCTGGTTGCGATCCCTGCCCTTGCTAGCGACGGTGGCGCTCCTGCTGCCGACGAGAAAAAAGAGGGCGGTGATGCAAAGGTTGAGAAGGGCAAGGACGTTTATTACAAGACCGAAGGGATTGTCTCGGGGCCACCGGCTCCCAAGACAACGGACAGCGAGAAGGACTATCCGCGATATAACTTTGAAAGTCGGGTCCTGCTGTGGTTCGCCAATCAACAGCACCTCTACTATGGCAGCTTCGTCTTGGCTGTGCCTATTTTCTGTATGGTCATCGAGTTCATGGGTGTTGTGACCAAGGATAAGGCCATGGCTAAGCGGTATGATCAGCTGGCCTATGACTTTATTAAGATCAGCCTCACAGCCTACTCTCTGACAGCCATTTTGGGCGGAATTCTGATCTTTACCTTCCTGACTCTCTATCCAGCCTTCTTCCAGTACCTGTCGGGTATCTTTAGGCCGGTGATGCATATTTATGCATTGATGTTCGTGGCCGAAAGTGGAACCCTCTACATCTATTATTACGGCTGGGACAAGATGAAGGAGGGGTTTCTGAAGTGGATCCACCTCAGTATGTCGGTGGTCTTGAACGTCATCGGCACGATTTTGATGTTCTTGGCGAATTCCTGGATCGGTTTCATGATGTCGCCTGCCGGCGTGGACGAACAGGGTCGGTATCTTGGCAACATTTGGCATGTGATTCACACGGCATTGTGGAACCCGCTCAATCTACATCGAATTCTTGGCAACATGGCGTTTGGTGGTGGTGTTGTGGCGGCATATGCGGCCTACCGTTTCTTGTCGGCAAAAACGGACGAGGAGCGTGCTCACTACGACTGGATGGGCTATATCGCAATGGCCCTCGGTGTGGCCTTTCTGATTCCCTTGCCATTTGCAGGGTACTGGTTGATGCGTGAGGTCTATGCCTATCGTCAACAGATGGGTATTACTCTGATGGGTGGATTGCTTGCTTGGTTGTTTATCATTCAGGCAACCATGATCGGAATTCTCTTCCTGAGCACTAACTATTATCTCTGGCAGGCGCTTGGTCGGATGCGTGGTGCGGAAAAATACCAACGCTACATTAAGTACTTGGTATTCTTATTGACTTGCGGATTTCTGGTCTTTATCACTCCGCACACCATCGTCATGACTCCGGCGGAGTTGAAGGCCATGGGTGGTCAGCAGCACCCGGTGCTTGGTAATTACGGTGTTATGTCAGCTAAGAATGGCGGCATCAACGTCATTATTACAACAACCGTCTTGAGCTTTGTATGGTACATGCGAGGCAATAAGGTCTCTACGGTGTCGTGGTCAAAGTTCGGGAACATCTTCATGGGATGTTTCTTCTTCTTTGCGTACCTCAACATCATTCTGTTGGCTATCTATGGCTACTACATTCCAGCCAACGTGCGTGTCGGACTCTCTGTTCCGCAGGTGGCTACGACGTTATCCTGCCTGTTCTTCATGTTCGCGCTTAACAGCGTCATGATGAAAGGCGCCAAGCAGATGGGGCCAATTGAGTGGGGTAAAATTTCAGCCCGCTCTCAATACGCGCTCATTATGTTGGCCACAGCCTTTACATGGATGATGGGGCTTATGGGGTACATTAGGTCATCTGTCAGGCTGTTCTGGCACGTCAACGAAATCATGCGTGACAATTCCCCATGGGCTTATACGCATACGGTTGGATTTGCTGCGAACATGATTTCAGCCAACGTACTGTTCTTCTGGATTTCGATTATGTTCGTATTTTGGTTGGGGGCCCTTGCTGCAAAGAAGGCGCCGGTCGAGGCAAAGGCTGCAGTGCCTGGTAGAGCGGCAGCACCAGCGGTTGGTCACTAATCAAAGTGCAAGAAACCAATCAATGAGGGAAGGTATCTGTGCTGCTCGCGCAGCCGGAGCCTTCCCCTCCTGCAGGAGGTTTGAGCTGTGATTGAACTCATTAAAGCGGCCTTAGCGATGGGCTGGCCTGCATTAGGGATCCTGGTGGGCCTACTGTTTTATTTTAAGGCCTCCATTTCAGACCCTGTTGCAAACAAGCGTGCGGTCTTCAAGACGTTCATCGGCATTATCGGCGCTATGCTCCTTTTTATGGCTGTCGCCAATTACAAGATGAATTTCTTTGCAGAGTCCAGGCTTTTGCCTGTGTCTCTGGTGTTGATTACTTCGATGACCTTCATGATGGCGCTCTATTTCACGAATATCAGCGCCTTGCTGAAAATTGGCGGATTCATGTTTTTCATCGCCGCCGCTCTTTCCGGATATGGAAATTGGTTGCCCCAGGTAGAGGGTGGATTTCCGCCGATTGAAGAGAAGAAAGATTTCAGTAACATGCCGCAAACTGAACTGGCTGACGAAGGTGAGAAGATCATTTTCGGGGGGGTCGGTCAGAATAAGGTTCAGGGTGCCATCGGTAAAGGTCAATGCCCATTGTGCCACGCTTTCCATAAGGGAATGTTGGGTGAACGCGCGCCAAATCTCGATGGCCTTCCCGAGCGCGCCGGAACTCAGATCGATGACCCGCGGTATCACAAGGGCAACCCAGCCGCTCGTGACTCGGACCAGAAGGAGGCCTTTCCAGGCTCCGGTACAGCAGAAAATGCTCAGGAGTATATCGCTGAATCCCATTCATGCCCGAGCTGCTTCGTAGTCGCTGGTTATGGTGTCAAAGGAACCAATGACAAAGTCAGCCCGATGCCGGCCATTCATAAGCCACCAATTTCTTTGTCCATAGCTGAGCTTGCCGCAGTTGACACTTGGCTCTATGTCCGGGAAGGTCGAGAGGCTCCTAGTTTTGATGAAATCGTGAAATCCTATGAGAAGTTCATCCCAGAGTCCGATCGCCCGAAGCCACCGACAGAGGGCGATGCTAAGCCAGGAGCCAGCGCTTTAATGGCGGACGGAACTGAGCCAGTGGATCAGATTTTTGCCAAGGGCCAATGTGTAGCTTGCCACACCATTCCTGGTATTGCTGGTGCGGTCGGAACAATCGGTCCGAAGCTGGTCGAAGGCACGAACGCTCCTCTGAGAATCAAAGACAAGGAGTATAAGGGCAAGGCTAAGAGCGTTTCCGACTACATTATGGAATCCATCATCGAGCCCAGCGCTTATGTCGTGAAGGGCTTCCCTGACAATACGATGCCTAAGGTGTTCGGACAAAAGCTCAGCGCCGGCGCGCTTAAGAAGATTGTTGATTACCTCTCGCAAGTGCAGGAAGGGAAGGAGCCCCCCAAGGCTTCCTAGCTGCGAGGTATAGGGATCAGGTTGCTACTGCGGAAGAAAGGGAGATGAGGACATGAAAGCATTAATGTCAGTCGTGGCATTGATCGGCGTCCTGGGACTGCTCATGTTGATCGGTATGATCTTCGGAGTAATTCCCTCGAACACCATCAGGCTCGTTGAGGGCTACATGCCCATGCAGGTATTGAGTGAGCTGGCCATCTTCGTGGCTGGCTTCGCTGGCCTGAGTTATTTGGCTAATTCAATGGGAGTTGCATTTCCTAGGTTCTGGCAGGGTGTGTTGTTTTGGGTCTTTATCCAGACCTATCTCAAGTTCCGTATCTATCCGCCGATTCCATTCAGCGTGCGTGCGATGTACGGAACCGTCTCGTTCGTGGCTGTATTCATGTGGGTTTCAGCAAACGAAGAAGACTGGAAGAAATTTCGTCAGCCGATTCTCAATGTTCTGGATGCGAATACTGGATTCCACAAAGCCCTCCGCACGATGTATTTGATTCTGCTGCCGTTACTCATCGGTGGGTTCTCATTCATGACCATGAAGCCAAGTATTGATGAGCCGATCGAGTTGCGAACAGTGCATCCTGCCCCACCTGCTAGTACAAAGGTGCATGGTAAGACGTACACGCTGCAAACATCACAGAATCCCTACCGGGTGAATCTCGAAGGGAAGTACGACCAAGACTACAGCAATAAATTGATCGTTGAGCAGGGAATGGGGAGACTGATGGCCCCCAACGCAAATCCCTGGGATGACAAGGCTGAAGGATATCTCAAATACGTTCGGGAAGGCGGAGAAATATTCTTCCAGAACTGTCACTTCTGTCACGGAGACAACCTGAACGGCCGGGGTCTCCACGCCTTTGCGTTTAATCCGATTCCGGCGAACTTCACAGATCCAGGAACCATCGCACAGCTGCAGGAAACATTCATTTTCTGGCGTGTCGCGAAGGGCGGAATCGGTTTGCCGAACGAAGGATTCCCTTGGGCCTCAGTCATGCCACCATGGGAACAGCACCTGACAACGGATGAAATTTGGAAGGTGATCCTGTTCGAATATTGGCACACGGGATACTATCCTCGGACATGGGACTAATCCTGAATCTTACAAACAACCTGGGAGAACAGGTGGTGAGGTTAACAATGAGCAAACTTCGTATGAACGTAAAGGCGGCCCCGATTATCGGGGCAGCCTTAGGTGCCCTTCTCATCTCCGCATGTGTGGTGGGAGTGGGCCAGGCTGAAGATCTTCCGGAAGGCTTTGCAAAAGGGGACTTGTCGCCAGCTCCTCCTGCCGAAATGATCGAAGCGGGGAAGCGCGTCTATTTTACTAAGTGTGTGTGGTGTCATGGTGTGGACGGCGCCGGGGACGGGCCTGGTGCTGATCGCTTGTGGCCACGTCCGAGGAATTTTAATCAGGGCACATTCAAAATCCGCCATACTGCGAGCGGAGAGTTGCCGCTGTTCAATTACAACGAGAAGAATCCTGACTCTGGAAAAAATGACCTACTGGACACGGTCACGCATGGTCTTCCTGGTTCGGCCATGCCCCCATGGGAAGGTATTCTGACGGAAGAGCAGCGTATCCAGGTCTTGTCCTTCGTCACGACTCAATTGGTGAAGGATAGAAAATTCACGGACAAGGAATCTGAGAGTCAGACCATACTCCAGCTTGGTACGATCAAGCCTGTGGAGGCAACTGAGGAGAGTATCAAGAAGGGTGCTCAGTTGATCGTCGACAAGAAGTGTATTGAGTGCCATGGTGTGGAAGGTCGTGGGGATGGAAATGCCTTCAATCTGAAAGATGACTGGGGATTTTCTATTCAACCGGCCGATTGGCATAAGTGCTGGAACTTCAGAGGCAGCCGGCAGGATCCGTATAACGTGCGGAATATTTTCCGTACCTTCTCCACGGGTGTAAACGGTACTCCGATGCCGTCATTTGCGGACAGTACGTCTGTTGAAGATCGTTGGAGCATTGCCAATTTCGTGAACTCCCTTTGCGAGCGTGATGCAGAGGGTAAGCCCCTTAGCATTGATCCACTCACAGACAAGCCGAAAATTAATTTCGTGGTTCCTTCCGCACCGGTCGAAGGTGAAATTTCAAACGACCCCGAGAATGAGATGTGGAAGAAGCAGGGCCGTCGTTATGTTGCAATGGGCGGTCAGATCACCCATAAGCCGCGTAACTTCGTCAATCGTATCGACGATATCTGGGTGAGATCGTTGTACAACGACAAAGACGTTGTATACCTTATCCAGTGGGATGATCGAACGAAAAGCGTCGCAGAGGGAAAGCTCCCTTGGGCGCCGACTCAAGTCAATGTCGAAAATTTCGGTGTGAAGGAGCAGGCGCCTAAGACCGGAGAAGAGGGGTCGATCGCTGCGGCTCAGAACAATTATGCCGTCTATAACGATGGTATTGCATTCCAATTTCCGATCAAGTGGCAGGAGATTCCTGCTCCGTTTAAGCCACGATATTTGTTCGGTGATGTGAAGTTCAACGCCGATATTCTAAAGTGGGAATCGGATGGTTCTTTAAGGTCATTCAGGGGAACCGGGTGGGATCAGGACTTCGAAGAGCGTGATGATTTCGAAGAAAAAGTTAAACTATTGAAGGCTGAGTGGAAGAATGGGCAGTGGACGGTTATGATCTCTCGCCCGCTTAAGGGCGACAAAGATGATTATGATGAGTACACCCGGTTCGACATCGGAAAGTATATTCCGATGGTTTTCTTTGCCTGGGATGGGCACAACGGGGATGCGGGACGAAAGATGGCCGTGTCTGCCTTCTATTACACGATCCTTCAACCTCCTATTCCTCAGGAAGTGTATATTTATCCAGCTGTGATCGCAGTTGGAGTGGTGTTGCTGGAAGGATGGATGTTGACCCGTCGAGCCAATAAGAAGAAGGGCAAGGTCCTGTAAGCGACACTCGGACTAGGTAGCGCCTGTGCTCGAAGAGGGGGTGAGGAAACTCACCCCCTCGTTTTTTTGGTTCGACTTCATAAGGGATACAGCGGGATGAGCAGGCATGTCATAGAGAATGTCTCTGGGGTCCTGATTGCCGGTGGAAAGAGCCGACGAATGGGACACGACAAACGTTTTTTGAGAGTCGGTGGAGCGAGTGTATTTGATCGAACACGCACTCTTTTGATGAGCATCTTCGCTGAGACCATTGTGGTTCTCGCTGAACCCATCCCTTCGCTTGATGTACATGGCTGCCAGGTTGCCTATGATGCGATTCCAGATGCCGGTAGTTTGGGCGGACTGTATACGGGCCTGATGGCGGCCTCTCAGCCGAGGGTATTTGCTGTGGCCTGTGACATGCCGTTTCTAGACACAAAGGTGATTCGTTATATGGTGTCTTTTGATGAAGCGGCGGATGTGGTTGTCGCTGAGCTCGGAGGGCGGTTCCAACCCATGCATGCTGTGTATTCGAAACGCTGCGCACAATTCCTCAAGACCATGGCTGAACGACATGACCTGAAGATCCAAAACCTATTTCAAAAGGAAGAGCTACGGGTTGACGTTGTAGGCGCCGAGAAGTTCTCGTCTTTCGGAATAGGGTTGCGGTCGTTCCAGAATATTAATACGCCGGAAGACTTGGCATTTGCCGAGTCACCGACTTCTGACAAACTGTGACTATGCACCATCGTCCGGGAGTCGGTAGACGCGGGATACTGGTTATTCATCCCGGTGCCTTGGGCGATGTGCTTTTGGCCCGTCCTGCTCTCCTCGCGCTTCGACGTCGGTTCCCTCAGCACGAAATTGCACTCCTGGCCGGAGAATCCGTGGGAGTGCTATTACGTGAGGCTGGAGAGGTTGATTGGGTCTTCCCCCTGGAGTCAACCTATCTGAGTCAACTCTTTACTGGGTTCGACAGCCTTACTTCGGCATTTGCCGGCTGGCTAGGCCACTGTGATCTCGCTGTCGGGTGGCTACCGGATACAGAAGGAGTCGTCGGCAATACACTTCACGCCTCTGGCGTCGAGCGCTCTTGCCTGAAATCCGCTTCATCCACCGATTTGCTCGCCGCACATCAATCGGCTCGGTACCTCGAAGCGATTCACATGAGAGGAGACGAGCCGGTGGCCAGCACATCCCTGCTGCTTTCCTCGGCTATTCGTGAACAGGGCAGGCGGATTCTTCAGGGATTCAACTGTGACAGTCGGGCGCAGCCGGTGGTGATTCATCCGGGGAGCGGCAGCGCGCGTAAGTGTTTGGAGGCAAGGCGTCTGGTGCCTGTGATCGAGTGGTTGTCTCAAGCCGGCATGACTCCCATGTTGCTGGAGGGACCGGCGGATCGTGAGGCCGTAGAGCAGGTGCTTGCCGCGTTGGAGATTGGCGTGCCGGTCATTCGCGGGTTGGATGTAATGGTGGCCGCAGGAGTGTTATCGCATGCGAAGCTTTATCTTGGACACGATTCTGGCATGACGCACCTCGCCGCGGCCTTGTCGATTCCTACCATTGCGTGTTTTGGCCCTACATCATCACGCCGATGGGCTCCGGTTGGTCGCACGGTGTCGATTTTATCGGGGGCACCCTGTGTCTGTCCCATCTGGAGCAGCGTGGCAGCTTGTGGGGAGCGAGTGTGTCTTCAGATTGCTCCAAAGCGCATCATCGAGGCCTGTCAACTGCTATTGGTGAAGCGACAGACGGTCTCCATCGTCTAGTTCTCGATCTTGTCTCTCATTTCTTGGTGTGCTAGATTGCGAGATTAATTTTCGCTGTTTCCACGCAGACTTAGAGGGATTTTTGTGACTCAGGGTGTGGTCCAAGATAAGGTCAGTCAGGCGCTGGTCGAGGCGCTTCGTTTGGCGCAGCAACGAGGGACGCTCAAGCTTGAGCAGATGCCGGTTATCAATCTCGAGGCTCCGAAACGGCCCGAATGGGGCGATATGTCATGCACCGTCGCCATGTCCTTGTCTGCTTCGGAGCGACGGCCTCCGTTTGAAATCGCGCAGATTATTATCGATCACATCGAGCAGCGAGACACGTTGTTCAGTCGTGTCGAAATCGCGCGACCAGGGTTCTTGAATCTTACGGTCAAGCGGCAGCTCTGGATGGATGTGCTGCATGCGATCGAAGCGCAGGGCGCCAGGTATGGGCACAGCCAATTGGGTCAGGGGCGACGAGTATTGGTGGAGTATGTCAGCGCGAACCCGACCGGCCCGTTGCATGTGGGGCATGGACGAGGCGCTGCGGTAGGGCAAGCCCTGGTTCGACTCTTGACGGCCACCGGCCATGAGGTGGTCAGCGAATATTACATCAACGATGCCGGCCGACAGATGAAGCTGCTGGGGGTCTCAGTGCTAGCGCGGTACCTGGAGTCCTGCGGGAAGTCCGTGACGTTTCCCGAAGATGGGTATCACGGTGACTATATTCGCGCGGTGGCGGCACGTGTGAAAGAGGAAGAGGGCGAGGGCCTCGTTTCATTGCCCACGGTTGAGGCGGAACAACGGAGTAAAGACGTTGCCTACCGCGAGTTACTGACCCTCATTCGACAAGATCTGGAAACCTTTGGGATCGTCTTCGATTCCTGGTTCAGCGAAGCCTCATTATTAACTTCGGGCACCGTGGACCAAGTGTTGGGTGAACTCAAGGCTCGCGACCTATTGTTCGATCAGGATGGCGCGCAGTGGTTTCGCTCTTCGGCATTCGGGGATGAAAAGGATCGCGTCGTTCGCAAACAGGAAGGCGACTATACCTATCTAGCCTCCGACATTGCCTACCATCGGGACAAGTTACGGCGGGGGTATGATCTCCTCGTTGACGTGTGGGGCGCCGACCATCACGGTTACATTCCACGGATGCAGGCGGTGGTACAGGCCTATGGCTATCCGAAGGAACGGTTGCGGGTCGTGCTGGTGCAGATGGTGAATCTTCTGCGCGGCGGCCAGAAGGTGGAGATGTCGAAGCGGTCCGGAGAGTTCATCACGCTTCGCGAGGTGATGGATGAGGTTGGCGCGGATGCAGCCAAATTTTTCTTTCTCATGCGTGATTCCAGCACTCATCTGGACTTCGATTTGGAATTAGCTAAGCAACAATCGCAAGAGAACCCCGTCTATTATGTGCAATATGTGCATGCGAGGATTGCCAGCCTTCGGCGTGTGGCGGCATCGCGAGGCATTCCCTGTCCGTTCCCGAGTCAGGCAGATCTCCATTTGCTCGAAGACCCCGATGAAATCGCGCTCATTCGAAAATTGTCTGTGTTCCCGGTCGTGTTACAGGCAAGTGCCGTGGAACTGGAGCCGCACAGAATGGCCTACTACCTTCGTGAGCTGGCGGGTATGGTGCACCCCTTTTACAACAAGCACCGTATTTTACCTCCGGCACCAGACAGCGACGCGGGAACGGCTGTCTCTATCGAGTCGACAAGTTCTTCAAGCCGGCCGTCGGAGGCGGTGGCGCCGAGCCTGACGGGTGCTCGACTGGCACTGATGTGGGCGGTGCAGCAGGTGGTCCGAAACGGGTTACAGGTGCTGGGCGTATCAGCCCCTGAGCAGATGTAGGACTGCCGATCCCATGTTGACCTTCCGCATCACCCATGAAGAATCCGGCGGGCGCGCGCGCGTCGGTGTTTTGACCACTGGCCGCAGCGAGATTGCCACACCGGCGTTCATGCCGGTTGGATCGCTGGGCAATGTGCGCAGCGTGGATGGGGAGGAATTGCTCAAGATGGGGTATGGCCTCATCTTGAATAACGCCTACCACTTGTATCTTCGTCCTGGGCACAAAGTGGTGGAAGCGTTGGGTGGGGTGCATGGATTCACGGCGTGGCCCGGGGCTATTCTCACCGATAGTGGTGGTTTTCAGGTCTTCAGTTTGGCGAAGTTTTGCAAGGTGTCGGATGAAGGGGTCATGTTTCAATCCCATATCGATGGATCCTCGCGGTTTATCAGTCCGGAAGTGTCCATTGAAATTCAGGAGGCCCTGGGCGCGGACATCATCATGGCGTTTGATCATGTGGTGGCACTGCCCTCGTCTCTCGACCAGGTTCGTGATGCTGCCACGCGGACTTCGCTGTGGGCGCGGCGATGTGTCACCGCCAAACGACGGACGGATCAGTCGCTGTTCGGTATCGTCCAGGGTGGACTGGATGTCGAATTACGGGTGGAGTCGGCGCGCGACCTGGTCTCAGTCGGATTTGACGGGTATGCCGTCGGCGGGTTGTCGGTGGGTGAGGACAAGGCCGACATGTATGGCATGTTGGATGTCACGGTACCGGAGTTGCCGTCCGCCAAGCCTCGGTATTTGATGGGCGTGGGGATGCCAGAGGATCTGGTCGAAGGGGTGGCGCGAGGAATCGATATGTTCGATTGCGTCGTCCCCTCGCGTCATGGGCGCACGGGTTGGTTGTTTACCTCCTTCGGGCGCGTGGTGATCAAACAGGCCCGCTATGCGCAGGATGAGCAACCTATCGATCCCGCTTGCCGGTGCCCGGTGTGCACTCGGTACACGCGGGCCTACCTGCACCACCTTTTCGGTGTGAAGGAAATGTTGGGTGCCCGTCTCAATACGATTCACAATTTGTGGTTTTTTGCGAAGTTGATGGAAGAGATCCGGAACGCTGTGCGAGACGGAACCTTTCAGGAGTTTCGCCGCGAGTTTCATCGGACGTATGTCGTTGATCGGCCGGCGGGGAATGGTCGATCGGATATTCACAATACGAACGTGTCCTAACGGCGGACGCAGGCGGGGGACAATATGTGGGATTCGGTGGCATGGGCGCAGGGAACGTCGGGCAGCGCAGGGCCAGGGGGTGGCCTCCTATCGCTGGTTCCGTTCGTCCTGATTTTCGTCATTTTTTATTTCATGCTGATTCTGCCGCAACAGAAACGCAAGAAACAGGCGGATACGATGCTGGCAGCACTCAAAAAAGGCGACAAGGTGGTGACCGCCTCCGGAATCTGGGGGACCATCACCAATATGGGCAAAGACACGGTCACGCTCCAAATCGCTGACAACACCAAAATCAAAATCCAAAAAGAGCACATTGCTCGGCTGCGCGGTGACGAAGAAGATTGACGCACGCGACGGAGACGGGAAGGATTGGCGCACGTATGAAGAAAGTCGGCGGACGGTTGTTGGCCTTAGTGACGATGGTGATCGCCTCGATCATCTTTTTCTTGCCTTCCTATCAACCCTTGTACAAGGAACTGCCGAGGTGGGTTCGCGAGGTCCTGCCGGATAAGGGCATTACCCTGGGTCTGGATTTGCAGGGCGGTATTCACCTGGTGTTAGAGGTGGAGGAAGAGCGCGCGGTGGAGATCGCCGTGGAACGGACGACCGCGGCGCTTCAGGACCTATTGGTTGAAAAGAAAATACCCGCCGAATCGGTCAAACGTACCGGAGCGTCGCAGATCACCATCGGGTTTCAAAATGCCGAGCTGAAGACGCAAGTCCAGAAGGTGCTGGACGATTTTCCGACCTATATTGAAGTGGAATCGGCCGAGTCAGCGAACCAGGTGGTCTGGGAGTTGCGGGAACCGGAGATCAAACGGATCAAGGATTCCGCCATCAACCAAGCGTTGGAAACGATTCGGAATCGAATCGACCAGTTCGGTGTGGCAGAGCCGCTGATTCAACGACAGGGGTTGAAGCAAGTGGTGGTGCAATTGCCAGGGATCAAAGATGCCAAGTTGGCAAAGGATCTCATCAAGCAAACGGCGTTGCTCGAGTTCAAATTGTTGGATGATGAGAATCAACTCAAGTTGGATCTCCCGAATCGAGTGCAGAAGGGAAAGGAGCGCGATGAGGCGTTCCTGAAGCAAATCGAAGGGAAGGTGCCGGAAGGCGACCAGATCCTGTTCGAGCGCATCGTCGAAAAGGACAGTGGGCAGGAATGGCTCGCGCCATATCTGGTCAAGAAGCGGGTGATGCTGGCCGGCGACGTGTTGAGCGATGCGCGGGTCTCCATCGGCCAATTTAATGAACCCTATGTGTCCGTGACGTTCGATGCGAAAGGCGCGCGGGAGTTCGATCGGATTACGGGAGAGAACGTCAAAAAGCGCATGGCGATCGTGCTCGACAATACGATTTACTCGGCGCCGGTCATTCAAGAGCGCATCAGCGGCGGGCGGGCCCAGATCACGGGAACGTTTTCGATGGAGGAGGCGAACAATCTGTCGATTGTACTGAGAGCCGGGGCGTTGCCCGCGCCACTCAAGATCATTCAGGATCTGACCGTCGGTCCGTCCCTCGGGCAGGATTCGATTGAAAAGGGGGTGAAGGCCACCCTCTTTGCGGGTCTTCTCGTGATCGTATTCATGGCCATGTATTATCGCCTGTCCGGCGTGATCGCAGATCTTGCGCTGTTGCTGAATCTGCTGTGCCTCATCGGCGCCCTCGCGGCGTTGAACGCCACGCTGACCTTGCCCGGCATTGCCGGCATTATCCTGACGATCGGCATGGGTGTGGACTCGAACGTCTTGATTTTCGAACGCATCCGTGAAGAGCTGCGGCAGGGGAAGGCGGTTCGGCTTGCGATCGATGCGGGATACGACAAGGCTTTGCTGACCATTGTGGACTCGCACGTGACGACATTGATCACCGGGTTCGCCTTGTTCTTGTTCGGCACCGGACCGATCAAAGGTTTTGCCGTGACGTTATGTCTCGGCATCACGATCAACCTCTTTACGGCGCTGGTGGGGACCAAAGTAGTGTTCGACCTGTTCAATCAGCGCAGAAAAATTGAGCAGCTCAGTATCTAGGAAGGAGCCGGCATGTTCGAGATTTTGGGGAAGACGAATATCGATTTCATGGGGAAGCGGTCCATCGCGTTTGCGCTCTCCGGCATCCTCGCCTTTTTGGGTCTCGTCGCGGTGCTCCAAATCGCGCGCGGCGCGGCGAATCTGGGAATCGATTTTGCCGGCGGGACGGCCGTGCAGCTGAAGTTTGAGCAATCGATCAGGATCGACGAGGCGAGACGCGCCCTGGAAACCAATGGCCTGGGCTCGGCTGAATTGCAGGAGTTTACGCAAGACAACAAGTTGCTCATTCGCGTGAAAGACTCGACGACGATCGAAGAGAAGGTCGCCGAACGGGTCGTAGCGGTGTTCAGTAAAGAGTTCCCTGCCAATAAGTTCGTGGTAGATTCCAGTATGGAAATCGGCCCGACGATCGGGAAGAAGCTCCAGGAAGATGCCATGATCGCGGTCCTGATTTCGTTTGTCGGGATCGTCATCTATATTGCGGTTCGATTCGAATTGCGTTTTGGTGTGGCGGCCGCCTTGGCGACGTTCCACGATGTGCTGGCCGTATTGGGTGTGTTCTATCTCTTGGATAAAGAGATCACATTGCTGGTGGTCACCGCGTTGCTGACCCTGGCGGGGTATTCGTTGACGGACACGGTGGTCGTATTCGATCGTATCCGTGAGAATCTGCGAACGCGCCGGCGGGAGAATGAAGAAACGATCATCAACATGGCCATCAATCAGGTCCTAAGTCGCACGATTGTGACGAGCTTGACGGTCGTTATCGTGCTCATTCCGCTGGTACTCGCGGGTGCCGAAGTGTTGCATGATTTCTCCCTGGCGTTGCTCGGGGGCGTCATGTTCGGAACCTATTCATCGGTCTTCGTGGCGAGCCCGTTGTTGCTGCTGTGGCCCGGCAGTGCCGGGGGGCTCATGAAGCGTCGCTAAGCTCGGGTCGTCCGAGCCTGGGCTGAGGCCTGTCTATTATCGTAAGAGGGCCGTTTGTCGGGGTAAGCCGCACCCATGCTGTTCTGGAGCCGGTCTCACAGTCTCCAGCGGAAGATCATCACGGCTATTGTGATGGTCGGTCTCCTGCCGTTGTGCCTCTCACTCGTCCTCACCTATATCGAAGAGCGCCGGGCACTCCGAGAAACGATCGGTGCCAATTTTAAAGAAGTGGCAGTCGAAGCCGCCCGGCGAATCGAAATGCAGGTGACGCGTGGCATCAATGAGGCGCAACAGCTTGCCGCCACGCCCTTCCTTCGCACCTCCGTGTCCGAATCCAATCGTACCTACTTGAACAAGGACGAAAAAACCGTCCAATCTATGATCAAGGCCTGGCAACAGCGGTGGCGTCAGCGGGACAAGCAGAGCGAATTCCCGCTGTTCATCAACCGGATCGTGACCAATTATCTGATTCGGTGGCACGACATCCGCAAGGCCGACTATGTGGGGATTTTTGTGACGGACAACCGCGGCGCCCTTGTGGTGAGTTCCATACCGCAGGTCGAGTATTACCATGGGAAGGCCACCTGGTGGCAATCGGTCATGAAACGTGGAATGGGAAAGGTCTTTGTCAGTGATATCTTCTTCGATCCTGCGTTCGGCACCCACGTGGTCAATGTGTCGGCTCCGATTGTCGACGATGAAGAGCATGTGACGATCGGTACGGTCACGGTCCTCTTACGGCGGGATACCCTCTTCCATTCCGTCTCGGAAGCCACGATGGGGCAGACGGGGCATGCCATGTTGTTCAATTCGGACGGTGTCCCGTTGATCTGTCCGGTTCTGGCGCCGGAAGAGCATGCGGTGACGCCTGAGCTGGTGAGTGCCATCAGCGAGAGCCCTGCCGGTTGGAGTACGGTGGCGAATGATTCGCATGATGGACAGAACTCGATTGTGGGATTTGCGCCCGTTCGGCTCGGGAATGAATTGGCGCCGAACAGTTTAGGCGGGAAGCGCTGGGTGACATTTGTGCGGCAGGACCCGGCTGAGTCCTATGCGCCGCTTTCGAGGCTCGTGGTGCAAGTGACGGTGTATGGCCTGGGTGTGTTTGGCGTGCTCCTGCTCACGGGGTTGACCGTCGCGCGACGCATCGCCCGTCCGATCGGACTGTTGCACGAAGGGGTGCAGAGAATCGGAAGCGGACGCTTGGATCAGCAGTTGGACCTCAAGACCGGCGATGAAATCGAGCAGCTGGCGGAAGCCTTCAACAAAATGGCGTCTAACCTGCGTGTCTCGTTCGAACAGATTGAACAGCGGATGGAAGAGGTTCGACGGCTGGAGGCTCGATATCGCGATCTCATCGAGCATTCCCCGGAAATGATCTATCAGTTGAACAAGGCCGGTCAGTTCGTGCATGTCAATCAGACCGGTTTGGACAAGCTCGGCTATTCTCTGGAAGAGATGCTCCAGATGCGCCTGTGGGACCTCGTTCCAAAAGGACGCGAAGCGGAGGTGCTGGCCTATCTGGAGCGGTTGGTTTCGCAGGGGCGCAGTACCATCGAGACGGTGTTTGTCGCGGGAGACGGCCATCCAATCGATGTGGAAATTCATGCGACGGCGTTGTTTGAGAGCGGCGGCGGCCTGGTCCATTCCCGCGCATTTGTTCGTGATGTGACGGAACGGCGTCTGCTGGAAGAGCAAATCCATCGGTACACGACTCGGCTCGAACAAGCGGTCAACGAGCGCACGCAGCAGCTGGTGGCATCACAAGAGCGCTATAAGGCCCTGTTCGACTTGGTGGCAGATTCCGTCTTCATGGTGGGTGAGGACGGCGTGATCGTCGCGGTCAACAAACGTGAGGAACAGGCGCTGGGGTATTCCGAGCAGCAGGTGGTGGGAAGCAGCATCCTCAATGTAGTGCTGCCGGTCCACCATGACGAGATGCGGTCGTTGCTGGCAAAGATTCGCGCCGGCGAACGTCAGGTCCCGACCCAAGAGATCACTGTGCGCGATGCCACCGGCAAGGACACGCCGGTGGAGATGGATCTGATTTTGGTACGGGGCAGCGACCATACCTGGGTCATGGTCCAACTCCGCGATATTACCGATCGGAAACGCCTTGAACGGCAGATGCATATTTATCAGCAGGAGCTGGAAGCGAAAGTCTCTGAGCGGACACGTGAGATCGAGGAGACCAAGCAATATCTCGAAAACCTGCTGGAAAATGCCAATGACGTCATTTACACCCTCGATAGCGAGCAGTGCTTTACCTATGTCAACAGCAAGATTGTGGCCTGGGGGTATGCGAAGGAGGATTTGTTAGGGCGCCCCTATTTGGCCTTGTTGTCCAAGCGGCATCGCGGTCGACGACTCAAATCGACGCTGGATATCGGTATGAAACAGGTCTATGAAGTCGAAGTGTTGACGAAATCTGGGGAGCCCCGCTCCGTGATGGTCAGCGTCTCGCCTCTCCACGGCGTGGAGGGGGAGATCCTGGGCGTGCTCGGAATCGCTCGCGACATGACCGACACGAAGAAATTGGAGCAACAAATCAGAAACGCCGAAAAGCTGGCGTCGGTAGGGAAACTGGCTGCGGGGGTCGCGCACGAGATCAACAACCCGCTGGGCGGTATTCTCAATTGTCTCTACAACATGCGCAAGGGAACCCTCTCGGCCTCCAGACAGGAGGAATACCTGGCGTCGATGGAGGATGGATTGCGGCGCGTACAAAGGATCGTCCGGCAACTCCTCGATTTTTCACAGCAGCACAATCCCGAGCTCTCGCTGGCCGATATCAATCAGGTCGTGACTCAGGTATTGCGGCTGACGGATCATCTGTTTGCGCCTCATCAGGTGCGGCTGGAGACGGTCTTAGCCACGGATATGCCAGAAATTATGATTGATCGGCACATGATGGAGCAGGTTTTGATGAATCTCGTGTTGAACGCGATTCAGGCGATGCGGACCGGTGGAGTGTTGACCATTCGCACCGCAGTGGAGGAGGCGCACTGCCTCATTCGCATTCAGGATTCCGGTTGTGGGATTTCGTCCTCGGTCTTGCCGCGAATTTTTGACCCATTTTTTACCACGAAAAATGAAGGAGAAGGCACGGGGCTCGGCCTGTCCGTCAGCCTGGGCATCGTGGAGCGGCATGGAGGCAAGATTGTGGTCGACAGCGAAGTCGGCAGAGGGACCGTCTTTACCGTGTCTATTCCGCTTGCGACGGAACGGCACGCCATTGGGAGGTTTTCGTGAAAGGCCTCAAACTGCTCATTGTCGATGACGAACCGTTGATGCGACTTTCCATGCTGGATGCCTTGGAAGGGATCGGCTGCGAGGTCATGGCGGCGGCAACCGGTACAGAAGGGGTGGCAATCCTCGGCACACATCAGTTTGATATTGTGATTACTGACCTCCGGCTTCCCGGCGCTGACGGACTGACAATCCTGAAGTCCTGTAAAGAGCGAAGTCCAACGACGGAAGTGATTCTGATCACCGCTCATGGGTCAGTGGATACGGCGGTTGGTGCGATCAAGCTGGGCGCGTACGATTACATTACTAAACCGTTTCAGATGGATGAGTTGCTGCTGATTGTTGAACGCGTCGGGAAAATTCTCGGCCTGCGACGGGAAACTCTTGAGTTGAAAGAGGTGCTGGAAGACCGCTTCAGTTTCGGCGGGATCCTTGGGTGCAACCATCAGATGCGGGCGCTCCTGGAGAAGATCAAGCTGGTGGCAACGACCGATTCGCCCGTGTCGATCGTCGGGGAGCGTGGGACGGGCAAGGAGCTGGTGGCGCATGCCATTCATCTGAATAGCCCCCGGCGGGACCAGCCACTGATCAAGGTGTGCTGCGCGGACCTTCCCGAAACCAACTTGGAGTCGGAACTCTTCGGTCATGAGAAGGGGGCGTTCACCGGGGCGCTTCGCCAACGACGAGGACGATTCGAACTCGCGCATAAAGGGACATTACTCCTGGACGATATCGATGCGTTGTCTGCCATTGTGCAGGCGAAGGTGTGGCGGGTGCTTCAAGAGCGGCGGTTCGAGCGTGTCGGAGGGCGAGAAACGGTTGAAGTCGATGTCCGCCTCATCTGTGCGACGCAGCGGAACTTAAGGGAGGTGGTGGCCCAGGGACGGTTTCACAGCGCGTTTTCCGAGCATCTCACTGCCTTTCAGATCGTCGTGCCGCCCTTGCGCGAGCGGCGAGAAGATGTGCTAGTCATCGCCCAGCATGTGCTTGAGGCGAGGTCGGTGAGCCTCGGCAAAGCTCTCGATGGATTTGCGCAACCTAGCCGAGAACTGCTCCTGCACTATTCGTTTCCCGGCAATGTCGGTGAACTGGAGCAGATGGTAGAGCGTGCCGTCGCCTTGGGGCGGGATGGGGAGGCGTTGCAACCGTGGGATCTCTGTGGGTTTCACACCTGTCCATATCTCGGTGGGGCGCGTCAAGCAGGGTGTGGATTTTGTGCGGAAGGAGTGGCGGAGAAGGTCGAGCAGCCGCAGGCAGCCGCTCCCGCGACGCTCGCGACCGCGCGGGAAGCATTTGAGCGAAATTATATTACTGCGGTTTTGAAACAGGTCGATGGGAGCCGAACGAATGCCGCCACCGTCTTGGGACTATCAAGAAAAGCTTTGTGGGATAAATGCAAGCGGTATGGAATTTCCTCCGCCAAGGGTGAGGCGGAGGAAGCAGGTGACTAGCGAGATGTTCAACAAGGCCTTCGGCGTGGCCGCATTGCGCGAACTGATGCATCGCACTCGGTGCGTATGGTAAACGTTACTCGGCCGGCTCCGCCCCGCCTTCCCACAACTTCACGGTGCGATCCCAGGATGCACTGGCCAGGCGTAATCCGTCCGGAGAGAGGGCGATACCGCGTACCGCTCCGCCATGGGTCTTGTCGGTCCTGAAATTTCGGCCCGTAGCGATATCCCAGAATCGGATCGTGTTGTCGTCGCCTGAACTGATGAGTACTTTTCCATCCGGCGAGACGACCAACGACCGGACCCAGCCGTTGTGCCCACGTAGGACGCGGAGTTCGTTCATCGTCGGCATTTCAAAGAAGCGAATGGTGTTGTCACGGCTGCCGGTGATCAGGAGTTTTGCATCCGGCGTGAAGACCATTGCCCCGACCCAGAATTCCATAGGTTTTTGGAATCCTCCGTCGTCTTCAATAAAGAAGCCGCGGGTCTCGGTCGAGTCTTCAGCCGTTTCTTCCCAATGGCCATTGTGCAGAATCTTTTCCTCGCCGCTTGGCAGCACCTCCCAAATTCTGATCTTGCCGATGTCGGACCCGCTGGCGAGATGCATGCCGTCAGGGGAAAATGCCACACAGACAGACCAATGGTGATCGTATTGATCCTTTCCCAGCAACGTCATGAGGTCGGTCCCGGTCGTCACTTCCCAGATCTTGATGTCCTTATTGTGGCTGCCGCGGGCCAACATGAGACCGTCGGGGGATAATGACAGGCTGCAGACATTGTGGTCGTAGCGTGTGAACAAGAGTTTGGTCGGTTCCCCGGTCTTAGGATTCCAGAGACGGATCGTCCGATCTTCGCTGCCCGAGGCCAGCGTGCGCCCATCTGGCGTGAACACGAGGGCGCGGATATCGGCAGTGTGCCCACGCAGGGAACGCAGGAGCCGGCCTGTCTCGATGTCCCAGATCCTGACGTAGCGATCGACGCCGCCACTGACAATCGTCTGGCCATCGGGAGCGTAGGCGACGGACCACACTCCGTGAGAATGTCCTCGAAAAGTTTTGAGCTCACGCAACCCTGCTTTCCAATACTCCAAATGATTGACAGCAGGCGCGGTCTGAGCGCTTCCGCTCTGGCTGGTCACAGGCCCATCGGTTGGCGCGGTCGGGGGCGCGGTGGTTTGATTGCTCATATAAGTGTGTGCCTCGTCCCTGTTCTGAGCGGGGGCCATCAAGCCCCGGCCGACCCTCAACGGTTTGCAAAAATCGTTGAGGGGTTTGTATAATCAGCCGTCGTTTCGATGATCGTAAGAGAAGGACCGGGATCAAGTCAAGCTCAGCACTCGCGCGGGTTTCATCCCTTCAATGAACCAGAACATGTGAGGTCTTATGGCAACCGGAATAGAAGTATCCAAGTCGTCGATGGAGATCCGTTTTCAGCCGGCCTTACTGCAGGAAGTCATCGACTCTTTTATTGAAAAAACGGAGCGGGAAGGAGATCCGACCTACTACAAAGAGTTTCACGAATTGGCCGATCCGATTTATGAGAAGTTCACGCTCGATGACCGCGAAGCGGAATTCAAGAAGCTGTATCAGTACTTGTTCGGGATTTGGGGTTTCTCCGATATCATCCGCGACGCGTTCAATGAATTTCCTGAACTCAAGCAGCGGGTCGGAATCGTCTTGGTCAAGGGAGTGCTGAAGGAAGATCAGGAAGGGGTCGACGTGCTTCGCAAATGGGGTTCCGTCGAGCACGATTTGGCGAAGCAGTTCGAGGAGAAGGGGCTGAAGGGGGTTGGTATCAAGCTGATTCCGCGCCGATTTTACGATCCGGCCCTGACGCGGTATTGTCGTCACGAGCTCATGCATATCCATGACATGCTCGATCCGGCATTCGGCTACGATCCCGATACGAGGGTCGGGCAGAACCCGGGAGAAGAAACCCTCATTCTGCACCGCTACCGCATTCTCTGGAATATCAGTGTCGATAGCCGGTTGATTGCCACAGGGAAGGAGCCGATGCTCCAAAAAGAAGACCGATTCAAGGAGTTTCGGTCGTGGTATCGAAAAATTCCCCCGGCCCAGTTGAAATCAGTGTTTGAAGGCTTGTGGCAGACAAGCTATTTTACCCATTCCGAATTGGTAGAGATGGCGACCGACACTCTGCGAATCTTGGATCACGCCGTGGATATCGAGGGCGGAGAGATTCCGGAGACTACCAACAAGGTGATGCTCATGCCGGGGTTTCCTTGTCCGCTCTGTCGGTTCCCCACCTATACGTGGGTGGAAGACATGGAGACCAAGCTGGAGAAATATATTTTGGACTTCATCCGCGAGAATCATCCGGGGTGGGATGTCGAGTACGGGGCTTGTGATCGTTGCGTGGAAGTGTATAAGTTGCGTGCCGATGGTGTGATGTAGTACGGGGTGCATCGTGGCCGCCGATCCAACATACGGGCGTCGTGATTTTCTGAAGGACTCCGTCGTTTCGGTGGCGAAGGCAGCGCGGGAATTTGCGGCTCACAAGGACGCGCCCCGCGCGCAACCGGCGCCGCCTGTCCGGGCAGACTGGCTGCGCCCTCCTGGCGCAGCCGACGAATCACTGTTCCTCGAACGATGCACGCGTTGCAGTGATTGCATGAAAGCCTGTCCACCGGGAGCGATCGTCAGTGATGTGTCGAACGGTACGCCGGTAATTTTTTCGAATCAGGTCGCCTGCGAATTATGCGACGATTTGCCCTGTATCGCCGCCTGTGCGACGGAGGCGCTCCTGCCGGTTGTTGATTATTTCAACGTGCGTATGGGGCTGGCGACGGTGTCGCATCGCGTCTGCACCGCAAGCCAGGGCTGTCATGCCTGTGTGTCGAAATGCCCCGTTGAGGCGCTCTCGATGGATTTTCACGCGCTCAATCTCATGGTGGCTCATGAGCGTTGTGTCGGATGTGGAATGTGCGAGCAGATTTGCAAGACCGTCAATGATCGTATCGCGATCAAAGTGACACCGGCGCGAAACCTGTCGGCCGGCAATGTGGGCTACTGAATTCATGCTGTGTCCAGTCGGTTCAGGATGTGAAATCTCATGCTGAATAGTGAAACGTCGACACGGGTGGCGACGGCAAAGGGGAGAGAGTTCAGGCTTGACATCCCTCCCTCCTTTACCTATCATACGCCTCCTGTGCCGCAGGACTCAGATGTTGCGTAGTGTGCGAAAAAAATGCGCAACATGTTGAGGTGAGGAGCAAGATTACGTATGACATCGAAACAAGTCGTGCAGCCCACCTCCCCGTCCTCCACCGCAATTGCTTCTTCGAAGGCGGTCGCGATAAAAGATTCGCCGGCCGTCGAACGCGCTCTCAATCGCAGCAAAATATATCTCTTGTTCTCCTGGAGTTTGTTGTATCCGGAGGACGAAGAATTTTTGGATTATCTGCAATGCGGTGAATTCGTCGAAGACGGACGAACCGCCTTGGACGGATTGCGCACCGCGCTCGATGGCATCGGAGGCGATCGAGCAAATCAGAAAATCGCCCTGATGAAGAAGCAGTTCGACCAGATCGAGAAGCTGATTTCGGCTGAGTGCGTCAACTGGCAGATCGGGGACCTTCAGACGGAACATCGGAGGGTGTTCACCAATGTGATCACGCTGGATTGTCCGCCGTACGAGACGCTGTTCGGGAACGATCACGTCTTTGCCCAATCCCACGTCATGGGCGACATCGCCGGGTTTTATAAGGCATTCGGGGTTGAGCTTTCCAAGGACGTTCATGAGCGGCTGGATCATCTGAGCGTTGAACTCGAATTCATGCATTTTCTGACTTATAAAGAGTCGTATTCCCGCTGCCATGACGGGATCGACAAGACCGAGATCGTGGTCGATGCGCAAAAGAAATTCATCAAGAACCACATTGGCCGATGGGTGCCATTATTTTGCCGGATGTTATCGAAGAAGGCTGATACTGGTTTATTCAAGCTCATTGCCGACTGTATGTCGGAATGGATGGATTTTGAGGTCGCCTTCCTCGGAGTAACTGTGCAGCCGTACTCTGAGGCGGACTATAGACCAGCTACCTTCAATGCTCCGGAAGGTCAAACCTACGAGTGCGGGGCGCAGGACAAGGGGAATGAGCTCAGCATGTTGCTGAGTGAAGTCGGCGCGGAGTCCTTCATGGACCAAAAGACGAAAGAGAAGGACGGCGAGAAGAGCGAGGGCCCCGTCGGGACTGCGTAGGAGCTCTCGGTTTGCGGGCAGTGCAGTATTCGGGTTTTGGTAGACGTTATACGTTCCCAGTTCTTTTTCTTATTAATCTTTCAGAGGAGGGCATACGCAATGAGACTGGTGCAGACACGCAATAAGCGTTTGGTGTTTGGCATTCTGTTCTCTGCGCTGATCGTCGGCATTATGTTGACGATCGGGCAGGTGCCTCTCGCGGTCAGCCAACCGGTGACCATTCCCGTGAAGGCGATCAAGGGGGCAATCCCGATGGACGGTGCAAACCCCATCTGGGAAGGAGTTCCAGGTGTCATCATCCCACTGAGCGGCCAAACCATCACGACGCCGATGCATCCGAACATTTCGGTGAAGTCGGTGTTTGTGAAGGCGGTCAGCAATGGGAAGGATTTGGGGTTACGCCTTGATTGGAGCGACCAGACCAAGAACGACACGGCGATCGGTCCGCAAGATTTTCGCGACCAAGCAGCCGTTATGTTCCCGGTCAACACTGCTGGAGCTCCGCCGTTCCAGTGTATGGGACAGTCTGGTGGAACGGTCAATATCTGGCGTTGGAACGCAGAGTGGCAGAAGGATCTTGGCAAGGACAGCGCTGGGATGTGGGACGTGGATGACCAATACCCCGGCATCTTCTGGGATTACTATTTTGAAGAGCCGGCTGGTGGAGTCACCTATCCTGATCGTATCGGCCGGAGCCTTGGCCCATTCAACTCAGGAATCTGGTCAGGCAACATCATGTCTGATCCGACCCTGCGCGTCAGCTCCGTCGAAGATCTGAATGCCAACGGGTTCAGCACCTTGACCACCCAGGCCCATCAAGATGTGATCGGCAATGGCGTGTGGGAGCCGTCCGGGTCACTCAAGGGCGGTGGATACACCGGCCCGACCTGGCGTGTAGTCGTGAAGCGTCCGCTGGAGACCGGCGATGCCAACGATACCCAGTTCAAGGCGGGAGCGTCCGTGCCCATCGCGTTTGCGGTATGGGACGGTTCCAACATTGAACGGAACGGAATGAAGGCCCTCTCCACCTGGTTCACGTTGAAAATGCCGTGAGCCTAGTGGCCTGAAGCGGCCAATCCTGCTCCGACATCGGAATAGGAGAACAGTGTTTTGGTTCGTAACATGAAGGCCCCGAGTTGTTGCTGACAAAGGCAATAACTCGGGGCTTTTGTGCGTTCGTGGAGACGCGAGATGAAGGCGAGCAAGGGCAACATGTTTTGCGTGTCAGGGGTGAGGGTTGCATTCGGACCGAAGCGGAGTGTATAAACCGATACGGTCCTATTTTCTTCTGAAAATACTGATTTTCCTGCTTAATATAAAGATAATCCTATGAAAGTTTCACTCCTGTTTCCTCCTACGTGGCACCCATCTCAACCTTACTTGAGCCTCCCATCGCTGACCGGATTTCTCAGTCAGGCCGGAATCAAGAACGTCACGCAACGCGATCTCGGCATTGAGTTGTTAGATAAGGTTCTTACACAATCCTTTGCTCATGGCCTCTACCAGCAACTGGTGGACAAACAGCAACGCCTTGAGCGAGAGCGAACCGGTGAGAAGGGCCCCGGGAGCGCTGAACAACTTGCTCGCGTGATTGAGTCGCTCGATCGATTTCCGTATTTGTTTGAGCGAATTGAATTGGCGAAGGAGACGCTACGGGGTGAAGGGTTCTACGATATTGAGGCCTACCGCAACAGTCTCTTTCTGATCGACAAGTGGCTTGAGGTGCTGTCTTCGTTGTATTTCCCAACGAGAATGACGGTTGTCGATAATCAGTTCGGAGACTATTCAATTTACTCGTCAAAAGATTTGATCAAAGCCATTCGGGATGAGGGTCAGAATCCCTATATCAGTCTATTCCGCGAACATGTGTTGCCTTCTCTACTGACTGACCGCCCGGATCTCATCGGTGTATCGATCACAGCGACCTCGCAAATTATTCCAGGTCTCACTCTCTGTCGATTGATCAAGGAACATGCGCCGGAACTGCATGTGACCGTTGGTGGGAGTATCTTCACACGGCTGGTCGATAATCTGCGGCGCTGCCCATGGTTGTTCGATCTGGTCGATGATTTTGTCGTGTTTGAAGGTGAAACGGCCTTGCTCGAACTTGTGAACCAGATGGATGGGAAACGGGATTTCAGCAAGGTCCCCAATCTGATCTATCGCCAGAACGGCAAGATTACGGTCAATCAGCCCTTTTACTCGGAAAATATCAATCAACTCACGGCGCCGAATTATGACGGCTTTCCGCTCGATCGCTATCTGTCTCCGGAGCCCGTTCTGCCGGTCCAGTTTTCGCGCGGTTGCTACTACAAGGACTGCGCGTTCTGCGCCCTTACGCTCGATCACCAAAACTTTCGTCAACGCGACCCTGGCAAGACAGTGGACGATCTTGTCTGGTTGAAGGAGCGCTACGGGGCGCAATCGTTCTTCTTCACCGATGAGTGTTTTGCTCTCTCTCCCACCAAGCGTCTCTGCCAGCAAATGATCGATCGGCAAGTGAATGTGAAGTGGACGTGTGAATTGCGTTTCGAAAAGAATCTCACGCGAGAATTGCTCGGTCAGATGCGAGACGCCGGATGTTTGAAAATCGTGTTCGGGCTAGAGTCGTTTAATCAGCGGGTCATGGATTTCATGAAAAAGGGCATCAAACAGGAATCCGTGCGCCGCATCGTTGATGATTGCGTCGATCTTGGCATTGCGGTGCATTGCTATGTGATCGTTGGATTCCCCACGGAGAGTGAAGAGGAAGCCCTCGATACCATGAACTTCGTGGTGGGGAATAAGAAGCTCAATGAGTCGTATGGGTTCTCCTGCCAGCCTTGCCTCTTCGATCTGGAGAAAGAGGCGCCTATTATGAACGATCCGGGCAGTTATGGAATCCGGCGGATCATGCGGCCGTCGACAGAAGACTTAAGCCTGGGATTCTTTTACGAAGTGCAAGAAGGCATGACTCCTGCTCAGGCCGAGGAACTCTATCAGCAGGTATACGAAAAGATCAGTGAAGTCGTGTGCGAATTGCCGTTTAACTATTCCATGGCCGACGGGCTCCTATATATCGCCCGGGCCAAGTCGCAAGCGTTGCAAGTCCCACAACCGACCGGTTCCTAGTATTTGTGCCGCCAGCAGGACCGATGTCCTGCGTCGTTGACCGTTGGTGGGCAGAGGATTATCATCAACGTTTTGCACAGGGGGCCAGAGATGTCTGCTGTAGCCGCCACAGTCGAACGGTCAACCGGACGGGTCGAAGATCAGGGACTGCTGTTCGAATACACCATCAAACTGGTGTTGTTCGTCGGGTTCTTCGAACTTGTCCTGTATCGGCTGGTCTCTCGGCTCGGCATGCATATCAGCAAGATTGCGGCTCAGCATGAGTGGGTCGGGACGGTCTTTCAGTTGCTGACGTCCGTCGGCTTTGCCCTGCTCAACGTCGTAGCCATTTTTGTGTTCCTTGCTCTGGTGGTGCTGTTGGTGAATAGGGGTCGTGCCAAGGGGCTCACGGGATTTAATGCCGTCACCATTCCTAGTGTGGCGCTCCAGTTGATTCTCACGGTTGCGTTCCTGATTGTTCCACCGGCCATGCTGGGCGCCATCGCATACAATGTCGTCACTCTCGTCGCCCTCACCGCGTTGATGCTCGAGTATCTGTCCCAGCAGCAGGAGTGGTCGAAACGAGTCATGGGAGCGGTCTATTATTTCGGTATTTCCGGGTGGCTCTACTATCAGATTTTTTCCACCACCTACGGGTGGATGGGGGTGATTGCGGCACCGCCTTTTGTGTATGAAGCCAATCGTCTCGGCGAAGCGTTGATGGTGCTCGCCAGTATTCTGGTGTTTTGGGCCTATGGGCGTGGAGTGTCGTTTCGCACCAGGAATCGACAGCAACGCCGGCGTGCGATTTGGTTCGGGGCTGTCTCCGCAGTGCTGTTCTTCGGCTTGCTGTTCATGGATTATTTTTTGGTCCTCTACAACCCGGTGTTGGCCAATTCCATCCGGAAGGCCGGGGAAGGCATCAGCTGGATCTTTCAGATGGGTATGGGGTATACCTTTTACCTGCCCTTCGCCTTTTATGTCGCAGGTCTGCTTTGCTGGTCCTACACCGTGATCAGGCTCGTGACGATGGGACGGCTTGCGGGATATGGCCTGGCGTTGATGTTTATCGCGGGCTATGCATTGCTGTTTTCGAGTTTGACTCTCATGGTCGTGCTCGGGGTGATGTTGCTGACACTCGACCGGCCCAGAGGCGCGGCAATAGAACAGGCGGCAGTCACCAGGCCGCCGCTCGTCGGCACGCAGGACTCTCTCGCTGGCGGACAAATTTAATCTTATGAGTCACCCAGATTAGGATACGTTGTTATGGATGAACAGACACAGGCAAGTGGGGCAGAGCAGGGGAGTGCGGCGGTGGATCCGGGCGATCAACCGTTGGCCCCCGATGAGGAAATCGCGGAGATTGAAAAGTTGCTCGGTGAAGAGCCGGACGATTTCCAGGCGCGATGTCGGCTGGGAGAGCTGTATTTCAGCAAGGGCCGGCTTGACGACGCCCTTACTGAAGTAAAGAAGTCGATCGAAATGGCCGAGGGGCTCAGGACAGAAATGAATCGGTCGCTGGCCATGTACTACTCGAATCTCGGGACCATCTATGCCACCAAAGGCATGATTGACGAGGCGGAGGCAGAATTTAAGCGCGCCCTTGATGTGCATGCCTATGATGTTCTGGCCCTGTTTAATCTTGGCCGGGTGCAAGCGGACAAGCGAAAATACATGGAGTCGAAGAACTACTATGAGCGGCTCGTCGAGATCACACCGGACGATCCGATGGCGTGGTACAATCTTGCCGGCGTTTATGTTGAGCTCGACAATCCACAGGTCTCCGACTACAACACGATGGACATGGCCATACAGTGCTATCTGCGAGTTCTCGAGCTGGACCCGAAGCATTTGGAAGCGAGCTTCAAGCTGATGGAGATCGCCCTCAATCATCGGAAGACGGATTTGGCGATCAAAGTCATGGAAAGCGCGGTGGAGCATAGCCCGGATGAGCCGCTTGCCTACTACAACTTGATCAGCGTCTACGACAAGTGCAAGATGTTCGAGCAGGCCGAACAGGCTCGTCAGCGCCTGAAGGAACGATTCGCGAAGAAGGCCAAAGAGGGAACCGCATCCTGAACATGTGAGCAAAGGAGATACACCATGTTTGGCAGTCTTGGTTTCACAGAGTTGATCCTGATCCTGTTTATCGTGTTGATTATCTTCGGAGCAGGAAAGTTGCCGCAGCTTGGCGAGGGGATCGGCAAGGCGATCAAGGGATTTAAGAAGTCCGTTCACGAAGCGGACGCGATTGAGGCTGAGGCCCAGGCGCAAGCGCAACAAGCTCAGCAGGCCGAACCGGTGCAGGCGCAAGCTATTCAGGCCCAGCCGCCGGTGTCGATGACGACGCCTGTGGTGGAGGAGCCGGTTGCCGCTGCATCTCCGGCTTCACGCGGGTAAGCTCCCTTCGACACAATGGGCCTAGCCTAGAACGGATTGACACAGTTATGGAAACAGACGTTCAGTTAGCGATCGGATATATCGAAACCTTTGCCGGAAACGGAAAGGCACGCAGCACGGGGGACAGTAAGCGCGCCGTGAAGGCAGGTATTCCTCTCCCTCACCATGTCGCATTGGACCGTGAAGAGCGGTGGCTCTATTTCGCCGAATCAGGGTCTGACCGTGTTCGTCGAGTCAATCTTGCGGAGGGCACCGTTCATAACTTCGCCGGAATCGGCGAAACCTGCTACAGCGGAGATGAAGGGCCTTGCGGTGAGGCCGGGCTGTATCTGCCGTTGGACATCGCCTGCGACTCCCGTAACGATCTCTATGTCTGCGATTCCGGCAGCAACCGGATTCGCAAAATCGATCGTGAGACCGGAATCATCACGACCGTCGTGGGAACTGGCGAACATGGGTTCAATGGGGACGGAGCGGCGCTGGAGGTCAATTTGACCTGGCCGGCGGCTATCGCCTTTGACGCAGACGATGTGATGTATATCGCTGATACGCAAGCGCACCGGATTCGCCGGTATGACGCACGAACCGGCCGCGTGGAAACCATCGCGGGAAGCTGGACCGCGGAAGACGAGGCTCGGGAGCAGCCGCTGGTGGCACGTAGCTTGGTGGTATTGTCCGGTGACGCGATCGGAATCGATTTCAGCGACGACAATGGGTGGCTCATGCCGGTTTGTTCGGATGGCCTCAGTTTGTCGATGTACCTCGACGATGGTCATCCGGCCATGGAAGCGCGGCTATACGATATCGTGGGCATTGCCGTCGATAATGCCGGCGATGTGTATGCGGTCGATAAAGGCAGCAATCGTGTCCGCAAGATTGATAGCAAGACGGGATTGATCTCCACCCTGGCCGGTGTGTGTCGGTATGGGTATGACGGAGATGGGAAGCCGGCAGCAAAGTCGATGTTGCACGCTCCCGAAGCCATTGTCTTCGATGAGCACAATCACGCCTATATTTCGGATACCGGCAATCATCGGGTTCGGAAAGTGGACGCGAACACAGGCTTCATCAGTACGGTGGCGGGCAACGGAGATAGCGGGTACGATGATAAGAACATGGGTGGGTGCGGCGCTGCGCGATTTGTCGCTAAAGATGCCACTGGTGCACTCAAACATGGCGACGGCCTGCTTGCTATTGAGGCGGTGGTGAATTCTCCGGTCGGGCTGACGCTCGACACACAAGGATATCTGTATATCTGTGAGCGAGGTGAAAACAAGATTCGTCGCGCCAAGTTGTGGTAATGCTTGGGCAACGGGTTCAGCGGTCTCGCCTGCGCAGTGGGGGGCGAGAGTTCTCATGGTTAGGGCATACTTCCGGGGTATGAGGCGAATGACGTCGGTTCATCCATCCCGCACCAGGTTGATCACGCTTCTGTCCAGTCTACTTATCCTCGCCCTTATTCTGGGCGGATTTGGCATTCCGATTGTCAGTTCCGAAGGCATGATCATTCGCGCACAGGCCATTCCAGGGGACATTCCTGTGACACCCGAGGATCCCCTGTGGAAGACAATTGCACCCATGACCTTGCCGTTGAGCGGTCAGGTTATCACACGTCCGGTGTGGCCGGAGCCGACGGCTCACGCGTTGGCGGTACGCGCCGTGCACAATGGCACCGACATCGCGTTTTTGTTGGAATGGCAGGACAATACGAAAAACGACCGGTTGACACCGGGTACCTTCCGCGACGGCGTCGCATTGGGATTACCGCTCGGTGATGCGCCGGCTTTTTTCTGCATGGGCCAATTGGATCATTACATCAATATCTGGCACTGGAAGGCCGATTGGCAGAGCGATATCGACCGACGTGCTGCTCGGACCAGGGAAAAAGACAAGGCAGCCAGTGGTGAGCCCAGGCGGTTCGAAGTAATCCCGCGTCGCGCGTCCTCGGTGGAGGATCTGATCGGCGGCGGGTTCAGCACCCTGACCACCAAAGAGAAGCAAGGGCGAGTGCAGGGAAATGCGACGTGGAAAGACGGCACGTGGCGTGTGGTCATGCGTCGGCCGCTGTCGAGTGAAGAGCAGGAGAATGAAGCTAAGTTGATGCCAGGACGTATCCAAGCGGTGTCCTTTGCGGTGTGGAATGGTGAGAATAAAGAGCGCAACGGGCAGAAAGCCATTGCCCCGTGGTTTCAACTCGCACTGGATCCAGTCACAACAAAGACGTAAGTGTTCTGGTAGGATAACAGAGTTGCACTGGATGCGTTGGCGCCGGTGCAGCATGCGCGAATGAGGCGAACCCGTTGGAGGGAATGTCCCACACGAATCGAGCGATCCTAAACAGAGCCCTTTCTCTCGGAAGGGCTCTTTGTGTGTGTGGGGCTCTGTTCACGGCTTTGGGGTGGGACATTCCAGCCGGTGCCGGGACCGATGGTAACGGCGAGATGACGGAGGAGGAAGCCATTCAGCTCGGAGAAGAGTTCGGGATCGCGGTTGGCGAGGTGGATGAGGCGGTGCAAAAAGAACTCAAGTTACAACGGCCTGAAGGCGTCGCAGTTTTTGAAGTGATCGGCAATTCCAGGGCGGATTATGCCGGGATCAAAGTGCGGTCGGTTATTAAAGAAATCGATAAGAAAGAGGTCCGCAACCTGATCGATTTCGGAAAGGCCGTCAAGGCGGCGATGAAAGAGTGTAATTTTACCGTCGGGACTTATGAACCGGCAGATCCGAGTGATCCGGTTGGTTGGGGCGTGAATTTTCATTTTGTCGGTTGTAGACGAGACTAACTCAGAACCGAATATGAGCGCAGTGTGAACGACCAGAGACGATCGATTCAAAAACTGGCGATGGGTGGCCTGCTGGTGTTCATGGCGCTACTCAATATCACGTTCCATGAACGTGCGATCGCCCAGAAAACCGATGGCCAGATGCCTGCTGATTGGGTGGCCGAGATCGAAAAGATCTTTATTCGATCGGAAGATTGCAAGCAATGCCATGATCGTCACTACGAAGAATGGAAGGGCATGCGCGAGCAGACTCCAGATCTGAAATCGTTCGGGCGAATCGACGCGGCGTTGCTACATGGCACCTCGTTCGAATCGCCAGTGTTTCGGACGGTATTAGGGGTCTGGATGCAGACCAACCCGACGCCCCAGGAGCGGCAACGCTGTTTGTCGTGCCATGCGCCGGCCGTGACAGTCTTTCCCCAGCACGTCGAGAAGATCACTGCGCAAATCTTGTCAGGCAAGCCGCAGGTCGAAGGCATCGGCTGTGCGGCCTGTCACCTCATCAACGCGGTGGAAACCACGCCGCTGCCGCCGCCGACCTTTAAAGTGCAACCGGGCGAAATGCTCTATGGCCCCTATGCCGATCCGGAAGAGAATCTGGTGCATCCGGCGACGCAGTTGCCACTCTTTCGCGGCGCGAACTTCTGCACATCTTGCCATTTCGACAAGGTGAAAGATGTCACCCAGAAGGACTTGCCAGGAGAAATTCTGCAGGGCACCATTTGTCAGGATTGCCATATGGAACCCTCTACCGGGAGTTCCACGTCGAAACGCGGCGCCATGACCCGTGCGATCGGCCGCCATTGGTTCCGCGGAGTGGTCATCCCCGGGACCTTGTTGAAGAATCGCAATCTGCAAGCGGAATGGATGCCGCGTATCGAGGTGGAGGCGACCAAGTCGGGGGCGGGGGTAGTAGAGGGAACCGTCCTTGTCAAGATCGGCAGTCTGCCGCATAGTTTTCCCGACGGCGATCCCGTATTGAAG
The DNA here is from genome assembly GCA_902500785.1 of uncultured Nitrospira sp. Taxonomy (GTDB): domain Bacteria; phylum Nitrospirota; class Nitrospiria; order Nitrospirales; family Nitrospiraceae; genus Nitrospira_A. The sequence continues at coordinate 12,884 of CABVRW010000014.1, read as the reverse complement.
CAGTTCTTCCTCTCCATCACGATCAAGGATACACAAGGGAACGTGCTGGGTGACGAAATAAAACGATTCGGACTTCCCTACGACAAGATTTTGCGCGGGCCGATTCCAGATCCGTTCATCAAGGGCGGCAACACACGCCGCGTGCCCTTCTCCCAGACCCTGAAGAATGGTGGTGTCCCTGCGACGATTGAGGTCGTGCTGAGTTATGCATTGATCCCGGAGCCGGAGGCGGAGCTCAAAGCGAAGTATCTGGCGACCCTGGCCACCGACCAGGAGCGGGCGACCGCCAAAAAGGTAATTGAGGAATACATTCAGCCTCGCATGCTGACCTACCGAGCCAAGTCACTGTAAGGCCCCCTGCCGCTTACAGTGCAACCAGGCAGCGAGGAGTGACCATGTGCGGAGGATATGTCGAGAGTGAAGAATCGACGAGGACTACTGCAGGGGATCGTCATTGGAACGGTGCTGCTGGCCGTGTCCATCACCAGCTACGGCGTGCAGAAGGGCCTGGCGCAAGATGCCAAGGCCAAAGCGACGATCGAAAAGGCGTTTCCCAGTTCGAGCAAGTGTAAGCGCTGTCATGAGCGGGTGTTCGAAGAGTGGGAGACGTCGCCGCTGTCGCGCTCGATCCATACCCCGACGTTCCGAGCCGCCCTTGATGCCTACCTGACGTCCTCTGCCGGTAAAGATAAGGCCCTCTGTTTTCGCTGCCATGCCCCGCATGTGCGCGAGTTTCCCGACCAGGCCCAATTGTTCGTGACCCAAGCCCAATCCGGTGACCCGTCGCTGGATGGGGTCGCCTGCGCGCAATGTCATCTCATCAAGCAGGTCGACCGGACGAAACAGCCGCCTGAGCCGAAGTATGATCTCGGCAGCAAGACCATGTATGGGCCGTACAAAGATTTCGCGCAAAACCTTGCGCACCAATCCATGGAATTGAGCCTCTTCCACAAGTCGGATCTCTGCTTGAATTGCCATCAGGTGGTGCCGGCCGCGGCCGACCTCCAGAAGAGTAACGATCTGTTGGGCAATTGGGATCAGAGTAAAGCGGTAAAGTCAGGGAAGGAATGCCAGACGTGTCATATGCCCGAACAGATCGGGGAGTCGGCCAATGGCGAAGCCAAGCGGAAGGTGGCCAATCATAGCTTTCCAGGCCGGATCGGCCAGCTCCGGCAAGAAGCGGCCAAATTGGACGTTCTGACCAAGGTTGAGGGAGACAAGACCACCGTGACGGTGGCCGTGCAGAGCCTCGTGCCGCACAACCTGCCGACCACACATCCAGGCTGGGCCAGTGTGGTGTTGGAACTGGGTATCAAGGGCAAGAACCTCAAGACGGTCTTCAGCGACAAGCGTGTCTACGGTCGGACGTATGCCGATGCCAAGGGCCAGAAGACGGTGTTCGACTTTGAAGCCGTCAAGGTGCTGGAAGAAACGGTGCTCAAGCCGGAAGAAAAGCGGATTGAAACCTTTGTGTTCGCGACACCAAAAGACACCAAGACCTTCGACGTCGAGGCCCTTCTCAGTTACGCTCCCGTGACCGGACCAGCCACTTTTCTGCAGCGCATTGAGGCGGAATCCTCAAAGGGCGCGCAGGACCCGGTGTTTCAATCCATCCCGATCGCGAAGTTCAGCGAAAATATTCCTATCCCCAAGTAACGGCATTCGTCTCTCGTGAAACGTATCTCGTTGAAGTTCGAGAGTTTTCCAGTCTCGCGAGAGACGAACGACGCCGCACAAGATGGGGTTACTCAGAGACGATGCTGGACCCGGGGGACTTCATCTTAAAGATCTGAATGGCACTATAGATACCTTTGGCAGGGTGATTGAGGATGAGTCGAGAGTTCGTGATGTGGGTATCGATCAATTCATACTGTCCGCCGCTATAGTAGACATCGCAGTCGTCGATCTCGCAATTCTTGTACACATGATTGTCCAGCGCCAGCTTGGTTTTGCTGAACTTCTGTTGATCAATCAGGATGTATTCCGGCGCAAGCCCCATCGAGTACTCCTCAACCGGCGCGCACTATAACAAAGTCGCTATCCTTCCGCAAACGGCGAAGCACGATGAGTTCGGCCACCGCGTTGTGGGCTGGATCCCTCGCTCGCGCCCATCTTTCATCTTGATCCATCCCGAGCACCGCTATAGAATGGCGCCACTTTTCCGCTAGTTAGCAACCGTGTCTGTTGTCGGGCAGGCGGCGGTTCTTCCCGCTGACGTATCGGCTTGCGATGGGTTCACCACGGAGAGCCTGTGACATTTATCGACCATAAGTATGTGAACCACCGTGCGTGACCGGTTCATGTTCGCGGCTGTATTTGCCGAGACACTTCAGCTGGATTCTCAGTTTCACCATTCTGTTAACAGGAGGAGAACACTGTGAGCGACTCAGCGATCGTGACCTTTGCTCTGATTGCAGCGGTTGCCGGTATTGCCTATGGCCTGTATCTCGCCATGTGGGTGTTCAAGCTCAACGCCGGAAACGCGAAGATGCAGGAAATTGCGAAAGCGATTCAAGAGGGCGCCAGCGCCTATATGAATCGACAGTATCGAACAGTCGGCGTGGTGGCGGCCGTGCTGTTTGTGGTGCTCTGGGGCGCTGGCGCCATGTCGGATAAGTTCGGGATGCTGACGGCAATCGGATTTTTGATCGGAGCAGGAGCCTCGGCGCTCGCCGGTTATGTGGGCATGATCATCGCGGTTCGGGCGAATGTGCGAACGGCGCAAGCGGCGCACAACGGCATGAATGCGGCCTTGACCGTCGCCTTCCGGGGCGGCGCGGTGACGGGCTTGCTGCTGATCGGGTTAGGTCTATTGGCCATTACCAGTTTCTACACATTGGCGTCCCAGATGGCAGGGCAGGAAAAAGCGATTCATGCGTTGCTCAGCCTCGGCTTCGGAGGCAGTCTGATCTCCGTGTTTGCGCGTGTCGGCGGCGGAATCTATACCAAAGCGGCCGATGTGGGCGCGGACCTGGTCGGCAAAGTGGAAGCCGGCATTCCAGAGGACGATCCTCGCAATCCGGCGGTCATCGCCGATAACGTAGGCGACAACGTCGGCGATTGCGCGGGCATGGCGGCGGACCTGTTTGAGACCTACGCCGTGACGACAGTGGCGGCCATGGTGTTGGCCTTTACGATGTTCAAGGGGGTCAGCGCGCCGATTCTTTATCCGCTCGCGTTGGGCGGGGTGACGATTTTCGCCACGATCATCGGGATTCTGTTTGTAAAAGTCAGCCCCGGCGGCGAGATCATGCCGGCTCTGTACAAGGGGTTGTTTGTGGCCGGCGGGATTGCCGCGGTCGCCTTTTTTCCGATCACCTCGATGATTATGGACGGTGTCGGCGGTGTGAGCGGAATGAGTTATTACCTGGCAGCGTTGATGGGGTTGGCGGTGACGCTGGCCCTGGTCTTCATCACCGACTATTACACGTCCAAGGAATATGCGCCGGTGAAAGACATCGCCAAGGCGAGCGAAACGGGCCATGCGACCAACATCATTGCCGGTCTGGCGGTGGGCATGCAGTCGACGTCCGCCCCAGTGGTCGTCATCGGCGCGGCGATTCTCGGCAGCTACTGGATTTGTGGCGGCGCGGAGTCGGGTGGGTTGTACGGCGTGGCAGTGGCAGCGGTGTCGATGCTCTCAATGGCAGGGATCGTGGTGGCCATCGATGCCTTCGGCCCGATTACGGACAATGCCGGCGGAATTGCAGAAATGGCGCATCTGGGGAAAGAGGTGCGTGACATCACGGATCCCCTCGATGCGGTCGGCAATACGACGAAGGCGGTCACGAAGGGATATGCGATCGGCTCGGCCGCGCTTGCGGCGGTGGTGCTCTTTGCCGAATTCGCACGCGAGGTGGCCAAAGGCACCCAATCCAGCACCTTCGATCTCTCGAATCCGTTGGTACTCGTCGGGCTCTTCCTCGGCGGGATGCTGCCGTTCATTTTCGGCGCGCTCTGTATGAAAGCGGTCGGTCAGGCGGCCGGGCTGGTGGTGGAGGAGGTGCGACGTCAGTTCAGGACGATCAAAGGCATCATGGAAGGTACCGGGAAACCAGAGTACGGCACCTGCGTAGACATCGTGACACAAGCGGCGATTCAGAAGATGATGATTCCAGGGCTGATCCCTGTTGTGGCACCCATCCTGGTCGGTGTTGTGCTTGGACCACAGGCGCTGGGTGGAGTGCTGGTGGGGAGCATCGTCACCGGTTTGTTTGTCGCCATCTCCATGACGAGCGGCGGCGGTGCGTGGGACAATGCCAAGAAGTACATCGAAGAGCAGGGCTTGAAGGGGACCGACACCCACAAGGCCGCAGTGACCGGCGACACGGTCGGCGACCCATACAAGGATACGGCCGGTCCGGCGATCAATCCGATGATCAAGGTCATCAACATTGTCGCCTTGCTGATTGTCTCGCTCATTGTGAAATAGCCGTTATCGTGAAATGCGAGGCGTCGCTCGCAGGCCCCGGAGCCCATGACGAGCGACGCCTCGCACGATATGGTCCGTGGCTTGACGCATTCGACAACCCTGGAGTAAGGTGACAAAGAGCTGATGCGTTGAACAGTTCTGATTCACTGGAGGTGCTCCGATGGAGAAACAGGAGAGGAGACCGGAGTCCAGGAAAGAGTCTCATCAGAAGGAAGAGGCCAAGCCGAATCCTAAGGTCGTTGCGTCCGGAAAGAAAATGAAAGAAGACATCGACAAGTTGGTCGATGAGATCGACGATGTGCTCGAAAAAAATGCCGAAGAGTTCGTGAAAAACTATGTGCAAAAGGGAGGGGAGTAGCCCCTCCATTTTTTATTTTCCGCGCGGTGTTGTGTCCCTCCTGTTGCGACCCGAACCTCCGTCCGTCCATCGCAAGGCTGTTCGTGCCCCTACTCCGTGCCTGGCCCTCGCTCAGGCAGACCCCCCGTTTGACAAAGATGCGGTGAGTCGATACCATTCCCCTTAATTCTCAGTAACTTCTGAATATTTCAGGCAAAGGCAGAGGATGCATGCAGGAAAAACTGTGGGTGTTTCGACCGTCCGATAGTGCCTTACAGAACAATCTGTCGCGGCTGTTGTCGATATCGCCGGTGACCGCCTCGGTCCTGCTCGCGCGGGGCGTCACGACCCCGGATGAAGCGACTCGATGGATGTCCTGCGCGCAGGGCGGTCTTCACGATCCATTTCTGATCCCCGACATGGAACTGGCCGTGGAGCGCTTGCACCTGGCTCTTTCGCGTGAGGAACAGGTCTGTTTCTATGGAGACTATGATGTTGATGGGGTTTCAGCGACCAGTCTCTATCTGTCGTTCTACCGAGGCCTCGGTGGGAATGGCTGCGGGTATATTCCCCACCGAGTTCGTGAAGGCTACGGATTGAACGAGGGGGCCATTCGGCGCTTGGCGCAGGAAGGCGTTTCGCTGCTCGTGACGTCTGATTGCGGGACGACCTCGCATCATGAAATCGCAGTCGCTCGAGAACTCGGCGTGGATGTGATCGTGACGGATCACCATCAAACTGATGCCATGATGCCTCCGGCCTGTGCCGTGCTCAATCCGCACCGGCACGACGCGATCTATCCGTTCAAGGGGCTCTGTTCTGCGGGGTTGGCGTATAAGGTCGTGTTGGCCTATCAACAGCGGTATGGGTCCGGTGACGTTGATCCGGAGTCCTGCTTGGATTTGGTGGCGTTGGCGACGGTGGCCGATATCGTGCCGTTACAGGATGAAAACCGGATTCTGGTGCGAGAAGGCCTGACGCAGATCACGCGCGGAGCCCGCTGCGGCATTCGCGCGCTCAAACAGGTGGCCGGTATCGCGAAGGCCTGCACGAGTGAAACGATCGGTTTTCGTCTGGGCCCGCGCCTGAATGCCGCGGGACGGCTGGATCATGCAATGATCTGTGTGCAGTTGTTGACGACGGAGTCCAATCAGGAGGCCATGCACATCGCGGAACAATTGGAGCAGTTGAATCGACAGCGGCAGCAGATTGAGGTGGGAATTACCAGCGAAGCGGGGGCTTCTTTGCAGGACGACGAGTTGCCCGCCGCGATTGTATTGGGCTCGCGCGACTGGCATCTGGGCGTCGTTGGGATTGTGGCGGCCCGCCTGGTGGATCGCTTCCATCGGCCGAGCATCGTCATCGCGATGGACGGGCAAGGGATCGGTAAGGGATCGGCTCGAACAGTGGATGGGTTTGACCTCTATCAGGGGTTGTCTGAATGTCGGGATCTACTCGAAGCCTATGGCGGCCATCCGAGCGCCGCCGGGTTGACGATCCAAGAATCGAGACTGGATGAGTTTCGACGGAGATTCTGTGACGTAGCGGCTCAGTGGGCCGGCGCCGCACAAACAGTGCCGACGCTGCAGGTTGATGCCGAAGTGACACTCACGGAGGTCAATTTCGGCCTGATAGAGGAATTGGAATCCCTGCATCCCTTCGGCGCCGGGAATCCGGAGCCAACGTTAGCGGTTCGCGGTCTTGATGTGGTGGATGCACGAGTGGTCGGTGAGAAGCATCTCAAATTGCGCGTGCGGCAAGGCCGATCGTATATTTTTGATAGCATTGGGTTTCGGATGGGATCCTTGGAGGACTTGGGCTTGAGCCCCGGTCGTCCCCTTGATCTCGCCTTTAGTCCCGAACGTAATCACTGGAATGGTCAAGATCGTATGCAGTTGCGTATCAAGGCTCTTCGTATGAGCGGTGAGGTGGCTTAAGTATGCCGCATGAGACGGTGACAGAGCTCGGTCAATTGCTCGAGCGAGTGAAGAGCTACAATGTCGAGGCGGATCTCGACCTTGTCCGCCGGGCCTATGATTTTTCGGCCAAGGCGCATGAAGGACAAATGCGTCGATCCGGCGAGCCGTACCTGCGGCATCCTCTCGCGGTTGCCGGCCTGTTGACCCATTTGAGAACGGATGTGACGGCCATCGTCGCGGGGCTTCTGCATGACACGCTGGAAGATACGCTGGCTACTCCGCTCGAATTGGAACAGCGATTTGGGAAAGACGTAGTCCATTTGGTCGACGGCGTCACCAAGATCGGCAAAATTACGTTTCGGAACTACGAGGAAAAGCAGGCGGAGAATTTCCGCAAGATGGTCTTGTCGATGGCCGACGATATACGCGTCGTCCTCATCAAGCTGGCGGATCGGCTGCATAACATGCGGACCTTGGAATATCTGAGCGAAGGGAAGCGGCAGCAAATCGCCCAGGAGACATTGGAAATTTATGCTCCCCTGGCCAATCGGTTGGGAATCGGCTGGATTAAGAACGAGCTGGAGGATCTTTGTCTCAAACACCTCAAACCGGATGTCTACGAATTACTGCGTGTTCGTGTCGCGAAGCGAGACGAAGACCGGCAGCAGTATATTGTGGAGGTCATCGATCTGGTCAAGAAGGCCATGGCCGAAGCCGGATTACAGGGGGACGTGTCCGGTCGACCCAAACACCTGTACGGTATCTACCAGAAGATGGAAAAGCAGTCGATCTCATTTGAGGAAGTGTACGATCTTGCGGCGTTGCGCATCATTACCGACATCAAGATGAACTGTTATGCGCTCCTCGGTGTCATCCATTCGTTGTGGCGCCCTTTGCCAGGCCGCTTCAAGGATTACATCGCGATTCCGAAATCCAACATGTATCAGTCGTTGCACACCACGGTCGTCGGTCCCAAGGGTGAACATGTCGAGTTTCAGATCCGTACGGAGGAGATGCATCGAGTCTCGGAGCAGGGCATCGCCGCGCACTGGAAATACAAGGAGCACGGGAGGATCGACGAAAAAGACGGGAAGGTGTTCAGCTGGTTGCGCCAGTTCGTGGAATGGAATCAGGACTTGCCCGACAATCGTCAGTTTATGGACTCGGTCAAGCTTGATCTCTTCCACGACGTCGTCTACGTATTTACTCCGCAAGGCATGGTGAAGGAGTTGCCCAAAGGGTCCACACCGGTGGACTTCGCCTATTCCGTGCACACTGAAATCGGCGACCATTGCGTGGGAGCCAAGGTCAACGGCAAGATCGTTCCGCTGAAACATGCGATGGAAAGCGGGGATATGGTGGAGATCCTCACCGCCGCCAATCAAACGCCACACCGAGACTGGTTGAAGTTCGTTCGCACGTCGCGCGCGAAAACCAAGATCAAGCACTGGATCAAGGCTGAGGAGCAATCCCGCAGCATCGAGATCGGTAAGCGGTTGTTAGAAGCCGACTTTCGCCGACATGGCCTGCCACCGGCCCAGATGATGCGGTCGGAGCAACTGCTGGCCGTGGCCAAACAGGTCGGGTATGAGACGCCTGAGGAACTGGCCGCTGCCGTCGGCTTCGGTCACCTGCCGACCTCTCAGGTGATGAGCAAACTTGTGCCGCCTGTACCGGAGGAAAGTCATACGGTTGCCTTCGAGGCTCCGGCGGTACCGAAATCGGTGAGTGGCCGGACCGATGACACGGGCGTGCAGGTCAAAGGCGCGCGGGACTTACTGATGCAGTTGTCCCGTTGTTGCAATCCTGTCCCTGGGGATCGCATTTTAGGTTATATCACTCGCGGCCGTGGCCTCACGATCCATACTGTTGATTGTCCCAATCTGGAAGCCTTGGACTACGACAAAAATCGTCTGGTTGAAGTCGAGTGGGATCATTCCACGCCCAGTACCCATTCCGTAAAGGTCTCAGTCATCGCGGTGGACAAGACCGGCGTGTTGGCGCATGTCTCGACGGCCATTTCCGAGTGCCAAGCGAACATCAGTCGCGCTGAAATTACGACTCGTGAGGACCGCAAGGCGATGCTGGATTTTATCATTGAGGTCCTGGATACGGCGCATCTGGCACGGGTGCTCAAGGCGATCGAAAAAGTTGATGGCGTGCTCACGGTGCGGAGGGTTCGCTCGTGGCAAGAGCGCTCCTAGTCCGAGAGGTTTCCGCGTGTTGTCTTTCCCACGCCAGGTGAGAACCCCATGAGTCTCGGAGTGCTGGTCGGCAGCATAGTGGCGATCTTTGTCGTCATGGCTGCGGTGTTGATCGGCCTGACCCATCTGGTTGCTCGACGCGGTAAATCGGCCCCGCCACTGCCATTTTATGCCGGCGGTGTGGGGTTCTTGTTCGTCATCGCGGCGCTGGTGGGCCGCAGCGAGTTGGTGGATCAGGTCCCACACCTCGTCCGGTCGGGACTTGATGTCATGGCCTGGCTGGGCGCCTCATTTTTTCTCTTCACGATTCTTGATGCTCTGATCATCGGCGAATGGCTGATCGAACGGGCACACCGATACATTCCCGATATCGTCAGGCACATGCTCCTCGGCGCAGAGGTGGTGGCCGCCGGGGTGTTGATTCTGTGGCTGGTCATGGGGATCAACCTCGTGGCCCTCGTGGCATTGCCTACGGTAGCCGCAGCCATGGTCGGCGTGGCGTTGAAGGATACCCTGACCCGATTATTCGCCGGCATCGAGTTGGGGAAGATTGTGAAAGTCGGGGATTGGATCACGGTCCTCGATCGAGAAGGCATCGTGACCCACATTGGCATGGAACATGTCACGCTCCTGACCCGTCAGCACGATTGTGTGTCGCTCGCCAACGACCTGGTGATTCAAAGTGGTGTGACGAATTTTGCCAGGCCGACCACGACGCATCTCTGTAACGTGTATGTCGAGGTTGCCTATCAAACTCCGCCTGAGCAGGTTTGTGCGACGCTGCTTGAGACGGCCGCGTCGGTATCCGGAGTGTTGCCGGATCCAAAGACGACCGCCCTGGTCGCGGCGTTTAACGAATCAGGCATTCAGTATCGGGTTAAGTTCCCGATCGGGGATTTCGCGCAACGGGATGTGATCGAGAGTATGATGCGGACCTATATTTGGCATGCGTTTGCGCGTAAGGGGATTGAAATTCCGTTTCCACAACGGGTGGTGCATAGAATCACTGAGGCGGATGCTGTTCCGAATACACACACTGTTGAGCGGATCGTTGCGCAATTGGCGGCGGTGGATTTCCTGAGGACGCTCGATGCGAAGCAACTTGAGGTTTTGGCCCAGGAGGCGCGCTGGGAGTCCTACCTGCCAGGCGAGCGGGTGGTTCGTCAGGGGGATCCGGGAGAGGTACTGTACGTGATTGTTTCTGGAAAGGCTGATGTCCGGCTTGAGCAGGGGGGCCTCACGTCCACGGTGACGACGCTTGAGGCAGGGAATTTTTTCGGCGAAATGTCTTTGTTGACCGGCGAGCTGCGTTCGGCCACGGTGTTGGCCGCGACTGAATTGTTAGTCATTGCCGTAGGGAAACAGGCATTGCTGCGGGTCGTTCAGGAGGATCGGCCGCTGATCGAGCGGATCGGCGAGGTCGTTGCCCGTCGTCAGGCGGCGACGGCCGCGATGAAAGCCCAATTATCTCGTGATGCGACGGCCCTATCGGCAGCCACGCAAACCCGTTCTCTCATCGGGCGTATTCAGAATTTTTTCAGGGGTGCACGTAAGGCATAGTGGCGAGGCTGAAGGGTCAGGGTTGTTTGAAGCCTAGTTTCATGCCGCGTTGAAGCTGCAGTGCCGCCGCGCGGCCACCGCCGAGTTCTAAGACGTACAGCGCACCGTCATCCGAATGGTATTGCGGGCAGCCGTCGTCCTGTCTGGTGCAGATGGGGACATTGCGTTCGATGTGGATGATGGTTTTTTTCGCGTCCATCCAGATGATATCGAGGGGAATTTTCGTATTCTTCATCCAAAACGTCCATGGTTGGGCGTCGCCAAAGATGAACAACATGCCGCGGTCATCCGTGAGATGTTCTCGAAACATCAAGCCTTGGGCACGTTTCAAGGCCGTATCGGCCAATTCAGCTTGGATCACCGTGCCGGTGGGCGTCTTGACCGGAATGAGTGTTTCAGTCGGCGGATCGGCGGCCCAGCTCAAGAAAGGGGCCGTCAGCAGGGTGAGGACCCAAAGGCCCCAGGTCACGAACTTCAGCAGCGCCGGAGAGGATATCTTATCAGGACGATATGGAAGCATGGGTGCATCCTAGCGTCCTCCTCATAGGCCGTCAAGGTGCGAGGAGTGTCTAGCGTCCGTGCGCGTTGGCTTGCAATTCCGACAGGCCCTATGCCATCCTCGTCTTATCATTTTGTTCTCGATGGAGGCTATTCATGAAAGAAACCAGGCGTGTGGTGTATATGCGTGGCGTGTTTGTCTGTCCGAAGTGTCGCCAATCATACGTGCAGGAAAAATGGATCGAAGAATTCAGAATCCGCTGCCACAAGTGCGACTATCGTGGGACGTTGACCCAAGTGTCCGTCGAAGAGCATATGGATGAGGAAACGGTTCGTCGATAGAGCATTCGCTTTCGCCTGGGAGCAACACGGAGATTCTGCCCCTTGTCTTCCTGCTGGAAGGCGCGCGTTCCCGCTAGGTCGACCATGGCCTAGTCCCGCCGATGTGAGTGCCCTGCTTTTGGCCAACAAGAGGATGTGTCATGAATGGGATGTGGCCGCGGCTACTTCTGTGTGCAGCCGTTTTTCTGGGAATGCCTAATCTTGGCCTTTCGGCTGATGGCCCCTCAGCGGTCCAGGTCCTCGTGGCCTATCATTCACTCTCGGGTCACACCGAGCGCATGGCCGAGGCGGTTGCCGAGGGAGTTCGAGCGGTTCCTCTTGCGCAGGTGACCGTGAAACGCGTGCGGCAGGTGACGGCCGAGGATCTGTTCGCCGCGGATGCCGTCGTCCTTGGATCTCCCGTCTATTGGTCTAATATGGCCGGGGAGGTCAAGGCGTTTATTGACGATTGGCAATTCAAATTTGGTGTCTTTCCAGAGTTCAAATTGAAGAATAAGGTGGGGGCTTCGTTCGCAACCGGTGGCCAGATTTCCAGCGGGAAAGAGTTGACGATGCTCTCGATCCTTGCGGCAATGCTCGGCAATTACATGATCGTCGTGAGTGGAGGCGGTGCATTTGGCGCCTCCGCAACGACAGAAGGGGGGAGTCCTGGACTCGATGAGCAAGAATTAGCTGAGGCCCGTGAGTTGGGGCAGCGCGTGGCAGTCGTCGCGCTCGCGGTCAAGCGTGGATTTGAGCGGCAAGAACCATCTGTCCCTTCTGCTGGACAATGATTGTTGTCGGTTGTGACACGACAATAAGAGTAGGGATCAATGTCAGAAGGAGGAGTTAGGACGACACAGGTTTATGGCAGGCCCTCTCCAGTTGGCTCTTCGCGAGAGAGACGAGTTCATGGATGTTCTTTGCGCAACGGCCGCAGCATCCATTTTCACGCAGACCGAATTCAGCGATGATTTGTCGAGTGGTTAGGCAGCCCTGACGACCAGCCTCCCGCACATCTGATTCCGTTAATCCCTTACATAAGCAGACATACATGAGTGGCATCTCCCACTAATGGTCGGTTGTCTTTGCTTGGCGCTGCTGCGGCTAGCCGCTCGATACTGATAACCGTTATCAACTTCTGGGAGTATAGCTGGCATGCAACGGGCTGTCAACATTTGCCCGAATACTCTCGATTCCTGATTCTGGTGGGAACAGGGAGCGCCTAGAGGCCATGAAATCGCTTCAACGGGTAATTCATGTTGATAGATCAGGCGAGAACTCTTCTGGGCCAACACCAACGGGCATATGCGAGGGAGGCTTCTGCGTGACGGTTTGTCCTTGAGGCAGGGGGTGGATCCTGGTTGATGGTTTACTGGATTGAAAGCGGTTTGGCCAAGTGTCTGTATGGGAAATGAAAGTTGGATAAGTGAAAGCCAGTGTACCAGTGTAATGGCCCAAAAAGTACGAAGGCAGGACGTTCGAGAGAACGTCCTGCCTTCGTGGTGCTGCCGTCTTCCCTAGCGAGAGAGGGCGACCTCTCTCGCTAGGGTAAGTTTTACAGCCAGTTCACGCGCTCGGCCGGCCGAATGTAGATCGGCTCTTCGACCTGA
>CABVRW010000013.1 GCA_902500785.1 uncultured Nitrospira sp. | reverse complement strand
CGGTGTTCCCTCCCAGCCCGGCTTCAATGAGTTCCAAGACATAGGCTCGATTGTCTTCGAGACTGTTGAGATAGGGATCGAACGCGTCCAGCTGCTGCGCCAAAGACCCATAACCCTGCGCCTTGAACCAGGTGGCGAAGTCGTTCGCCGCTTGGTTGGGGGCGGCTTTCGGTGTGAACAGATGGTAGCCGATCGAATCGCTATCGATGGTTTTCAGGATCTTCGCGAACTGTTGCGGCGTCTCGGCGCGCCGGCCGCTGCCGAACCCGACCATGCGGGGTTGGCGGAAAATGAATTCCAAGCCGGGACGCACATGGTGAGGGGTGCCGTTCCGCTCCAAATGCTCCGCGAGGATCACGCTGATTTCTCGGCGTACAATGGCCAAATCCAAGCTGCGAGAGAGACTGAGATTGGCCAGGCGTTCGGCGACTACGGCATCACCAAGACTCTCATTGGCCCAGGCGGAAAAATCGTTCGGAAACTCTGGCAAGCGATCAGGTTCTAGAAAGAATCGCTGGTGCAGGTGGTAAAAGATGGACACATCCGGCGCCAGGGTTACGCCGGTCAACAGTTGCGCCAGCGAAGCCGCCCGATAGGGAAGGACCTCCACAAGAAAAGCGACCTTTTTGAATTCGAACGCGGCCATGCTATCGGACTTTGCGGGCTTTTTCATGATGACCTATCCCTATCGTTCCGGTGAGACATCGTGTCGCATCACGACCTATCATGGGTTCATCCAATGTTCCCTTCGGCAGTGCGGAGCGGCACCTCGTCTTGCTCGATCGTGGACGATACATTGTACGTTGATCTTTCACAAGTCGCTGTCCCTTCCCTCGGTACTTCCACCCTAGAGTGTCTAGGACCTCAACTGATATCTTGATTCGGATCGGCAGCGGCTCGGCCTGTCTCGATTTCGGACGACCATCCACCGCCGAGTGCCTTGTAGAGCTGCACGACCGACACGAGGCGAGCCTGCCTGGTCTCGGCGAGTTGGATCTCGGCGGCAAAGAGTTGCCGTTGCGAGTCCAGCACCTCCAGGTAGTCCGAGACGCCTCCCTTGTACCTCATGTGTGCCAGCTCGACGGCGTTACGGCTGGCCGCTACCAGACGTTCCTGCTGTTGTTGCCGTTTACCGGTTTTCTGGTAGGCGATAAGCGCATCATCGACTTCGCGGAAGGCTTGCTGAACGGCCTGTTCGTACTCGATCAAGGCGGCCTGTTGGCGGGCTTCCGCGACACTCAGGTTCGCGCGAGGCGTGCCGCCCTGAAAGAACGGAATAATGTCGGCGGGGCCGTAACTCCGGAGTTGCGAATGATCGGTAAAGAGATCGGCGAGGTCGCTGCTGGCAAACCCGTATGCCGGTGAGTCGAATCTGCGGAAAGAAGGCCGCCTTCGCCAGAAGCAGGCTCTCGACGTGATGCCGTCGTGTGTGAGGCCGACCTACTCAGGAGGCTGAATACACTCGCGGTTCTTGACTGTACCGTCAAACCGCATCGTCTCGATTGCAGAGAAGATTGTCATCACTGCTTGGACAGCAATCCGGCTGCAAATCCTGAGTGACGCCGGGATGTATGGCGGAGGGGGCGAGATTTGAACTCGCGGACAGGTTACCCCGTCTCCGGTTTTCAAGACCGGCACGTTCGGCCACTCCGTCACCCCTCCATACCTTGACCTTGGATGCCTCGACCGGGAGCCTATGGTATCGCTCGTAGCGACCGGATACACGCTTCCGATAGGTTACTCTTTCCGTATCCGCTCTAGACCGCCCATATACGGTTGCAGCGCCGGTGGAATACTCACCGTACCATCCGGCTGCTGGTAATTTTCGAGAATGGCCACCAGGGTTCTCCCGACCGCCAATCCCGATCCATTCAACGTGTGCACGAACTCGGACTTGACGTCCTTTTTCCCGGCTTTCGGCCTCCAGCGAATGTTGGCTCGCCGCGCCTGGAAGGCTTCAAAATTACTGCAGGAGGAAATTTCTCGAAAGACCTTCTGCGAAGGCAGCCAGACTTCAATATCGTACGTTTTCGCCGCAGAGAATCCCATGTCACCCCGGCAGAGGGTGATGACTCGATAGTGCAAGCCCAGCCCCTGCAAGATTGCCTCGGCGTGAGCGGTCAAGCGTTCCAACTCCTCGTAGGAGTGCTCCGCTTTGGTGAAGACGACGAGTTCGACCTTGTTGAACTGATGGAGCCGAATGAGTCCACGCGTGTCTTTGCCGTAGGATCCCGCTTCGCGCCTGAAGCAGGGCGTATAGGCGGTATACCGAACGGGTAGGGTCTCCTCGGCCAGGAATTCTTCCCGGTGCAGGTTGGTGACCGGCACTTCCGCGGTCGGAATTAGAAACAGTTCTTCGTCCCGCAGTTGAAAGAGATCGTCCTCGAACTTGGGCAACTGTCCGGTGCCGGTCATGGCGGCGCGATTGACCAGCAGCGGAGGCAACACTTCGCGGTAACCATGCTGTGTCGTGTGCATATCCAGCATGTAATTGATGAGCGCTCGTTCGAGCCTGGCGCCCATCCCGGTCAAGACGGCGAATCGGGCCTTGGCCATGCGGACGGCGCGATCGAAATCCAGAATACCCAGGGCTTCGCCAAGATCCCAGTGGGATTGGGCTGGACCCGAGAGAGACGGGGGTGTTCCCCAGCGGCGCACCTCCACATTATCGGCCGCATCCTGGCCTTCCGGAACAGAGCTGTGCGGGAGGTTCGGCATGCGCAACGCCACATGAGCCAACTGTTCCTCGACCAGCCGTAGCTGTTCTTCGTATCCTTTGATCGTTTCTCCCAAGGCCTTCATGGCCGCCATCGCGTCCTCGGCAGGTTGCTTGTCTCGCTTCAGGCGGGCGACCTCTTCGGAACCCTTTTTGAGCTGATGTCTGAGATCTTCCACCTGCACCGTTCGTGCGCGACGATCCTCCGTCAATCGCCGGAGATCTTCCCACGCGACATCCTTACCGCGTGGCCCCAAGCGATCACGCAGCATGTCCAGATCGTCCCGCAATACACGAAGGTCGTACATACACTCTCCGCCTCTGAAGCGGCGAGAAATCTAACACTGGAGGCCCGCGTAGTCAATGAAACTGGTGGCTGTGCGTGTGGGGGTCGGGCAAGAGAAAGGCAATTGACAACGCACGGAGAGGGCGGCACCATACCGTCCGTGAAACTCGTCTCCAACCCACCCAATCGGTTTGAATCCACACAGCGTGAGGCGCTTGAACCCTCGTCGCGTGTCGAGATTCAGCTCTTTGAAGACGACACTCAGCAGATACTCAGCCGGAACGACAGCCCGGACCTTCCGTTTCGATGGAGCGTGAATCCCTACCGCGGGTGTTTCCACGCCTGTGCCTACTGCTACGCACGGCCATCGCATGAATACTGGGGATTCGGCGCAGGCACCGACTTCGAGTCAAAGATCGTACTCAAACGACGGGCGGCGGATCTCTTGCGGCACGCCTTCGAGAAGCGTAGCTGGAATGGGGAGTTGATTGTATTTTCAGGCAACACGGACTGCTACCAACCCATTGAGGGCACGCTTGGTCTGACACGGGCCTGTCTTGAAGTCTGCGCCGAATATCGGAATCCCGTGGGGATCATTACCAAGGGAGCGCTTGCGGTGCGCGATCTGGATATCTTTCGACTGCTACACGAGAAGGCTTGGATCCGTGTGTACTTCAGCATCGCCTTTGGTGATGACGAGACGGCCCGTCTGGTAGAACCGCAAGCGCCGACCATCAGTAAACGGTTTGAGACCATGCGCATCCTGTCTGAGGCCGGTATCCCTACGGGGATATCGGTGGCGCCGATTATTCCAGGTTTGAATGAAGACGCCATTCCTGCGCTGTTATCCCGAGCCAAGGCGGCTGGAGCGGTCTCTGCGACCTGGAGTTTGCTGCGTTTGCCGGGTAGCCTGGAAGCTGTATTTCTCGACCGCATGCGCGAGGCGTTTCCCGATCGAATCTCGAAGATGATCCACCGGATTCAAGAGGTGCGCGGAGGCGCGCTGAGCGATGCCGAGTTCTTCAGCCGGCATCATGGCCACGGGACGTATTGGCGTTGTCTCGAACAATTATTCGAGCTGGGTTGCCGTCGGGCCGGTTTCGTTCCGGATGAGCAGCCGGTGCCGCGGACTTTTCGCCGCTCTCAGGCGCAGCAATCGTTGTTCGTTGAGGAGGAGTCGTCGTGAGTCATAACCCGGGATTTTTGAAAGTGGTGGAAGAAGCCAGGAGCCGCGTGCGTGAATGTACCGTCACGGACGTGAAGGCCAGATTGGATCGTGCCGAGCGATTCCATTTCGTCGACGTCCGCGAGGATGATGAGTATGCGCACGACCACGCGGCGGGAGCGATTCACCTCGGCAAGGGTGTCATCGAGCGGGATATTGAAACAGTGCTGCCGGATAAGCAGGACCCGATCGTGTTGTATTGTGGCGGCGGTTATCGGTCGGTCTTGGCTGCGGATAGTATCAGGTTGATGGGTTATACGAATGTGATCTCGATGGATGGGGGAATCAAGGCCTGGCGCGCAGCCGGATATCCTATCGAGAAGGGCCGTCGTCCATAGCGCATGTCTTTTTCCAGGCGCGAACTGTTCAACAACGCCGGGTTCGGTCTCCTCCTGCTCCCAGCTCTGGTGCGCGCTCCACGGACGATTCTCCGTCACCTGCTCTTCGATCCGGATGGTCCCCTCGTGCCGCTCAAACCCATTCCTGAGACTCTGTTTCGGCGGAACGGGCGTTCGGTCGTGGCGATCGTATACGGCAAGGATCCTCGCCGGATGCTTCCACGCGCCATCGATCTGCTGGGAGGCCTCGATCGATTGGGGATGGGCGGGAAACGCGTCCTGCTGAAGCCCAATGTGCTGAACGACCAGCCGCCTCCTTCGACGACCAATCCCCAGGTGGTCGCGGCCATGGTGGAAATGGTTACGGCGCAGGGGCCGGCCGATGTGGTGGTCGCTGATGGGTCGGGAATCATCCGGCTTCCGACCTCCGCGAATCTGACGAGCACGGGAATGCGCGCGGCGGCGGAGGCGGCCGGAGCCAGGGTGCTGGCGCTGGAAGATGAACCCTGGGTGCGGATCGAGGCCCCCGAGGCCGAGGCCCTCAGGCAGTTTTATTTCTCACGACCGGTTTATGAGTCCGACATTGTGATCAACATGCCGGTCATCAAGACGCACCGGTTCGCCGAGTTTTCCTGTAGCCTGAAGAATTTCGTGGGGGCGGTCTATCCGCGATATCGTCCATCCGTCACCTTCTGGACCGGAGATTGGCACGAACGGATTGCCGAGATCAATCTGGCGGTGCACCCCGCGCTGACCGTCGCCGACGGCACGACGACCATGATCGCCGGCGGTCCCACGTCCGGTACCCCGGCGAACACGGAGCTGTTGATCTGCAGTGGAGACCGGGTTGCGGTGGACCTGGTGGCCATCGCCTTGCTGCGCTCCTTCGGCGCCTGGTCGAAGCTCCAGGGTAAGCGTATCGGGGATCAGAGACAAATCAAGCGTGCGGCAGCACTGGGGCTGGGGGTCGGATCAGGGCAGGAAATTGAATTGGTCACGGATGCGGTGGATCCGGCTCCACCAGCGTTCGTTCAGCTGGTGAAGCATGTTCGGCGAGAGCTTGCGAACGGGTAACGGTTACTTGTTCGTGCGGTCGAATTCCTTGATGACCTGCTCGGTCAAATCGATGGTGTCTTTGTTGAAGATCACGATCTTCACCGTCTGCTCGCTGCCCTTGTCCAGCACCAGTTGGTACCCGGCTTTATCGGCGACGGATTGGGTGGCCACGGCGATCTTCTTCATGTAATCGTCGACGAGTTCCTTTTGCTTGCCCTGCAGCTCCTGATTAAACTCCTGGGCGCGCTTCTGGTAATCCTGGATTTTGGCGCGGAAGGAGGTTTCCTTCTCTTTCTTTTCGGTCTCCGTCAACTTCGAGGCCTGCTCCTTGATCTGTTTCTCAGTATTGCGCAACTCTTCTTCATCCCGAGACAGGAGCTTTTGACGTGTCGCCACATATTCCCGCAACCCGTCCAGGGCCCGCTTGCCGGACTTGCTCTTCTCCAGCACCACTTGGGGATCGATGACCCCCATCTTGAATTCCGCCGCCGGACTTGTTGAGAACAAGCCAAGTGTCGCTGCGACGAGAACTCCCACCACTGCCGCGCGTCGGCCTGCTCCTTGCCACGTCACACCCATCTCGGGACTCCTTTCGCCGAAAAAAATGTCTTGCTTCGAACCTCGGGAGGATAGCGGCCCGGGGGTATCGTGTCAAGAAGAGAGCGGTGGAGCGGGGAGGGCGATTTGACAGGGAGGATGCCGGTCGCTATAAGCCAGGCCCTGTCGTCCATCGTTCCGACATCCGGGTTGGTGTTCGCGTTCCCCGGGTGGGAAAGGAGTCCATGATACCTTCGGATCGAGAGCAGGCCCATCGACTGTTCGTGCGCGCGCTTCAACATGAAGCCATCCGCTGTGAGCGCGCTGGCTGCCCGGGGCCGGTCGAAGTGATCGATCAATCGCAGATGCGCGATCGCGTGAAGACCTTTGACGTGCAATGTGAATGCTGCGGCTGGCGCACCAGCGTCACGGGGCATGAGCAGGATTCTCCACCCTGGGACAATGCGGCCCTGGAATTAATGGCCGATGAACATCTCATGCATCAACAGCCGGTCTGTCCGTTCGATGAGACGCCCGTCGTGTTTATCTCGATGCCGAATCCTCGGCGCAAGGCGAAATATCGGCTGGCCTGCTTTTATTGCGGGAGACAAATTGAAATGGACTGGCCGCCTCCTGAGAGCAAGCGGTAGCGATTCCGGGAGCGAACAGTGACGAGGGGGCGTGGACGCTAGACGAAGTACCGGCCGGTGTCGAAGTGGTATTCGGTATTGTCGACGAGTTGCAGAATACTGTGTCTGTAGTTTCCGGTCTCATCCTGTTCGGTCAGGTCGAATTCAGGCCCTTCCTCAATGGGAACCCCGTTGTCGTCCGTAATCACTTTGACCAGCGGGCGTTCGGCATTGGTCCTGTCCTGCGGCGGCTTGATCACGACCGCCAAAGAGCCGGAGTCGAGTCTGACGAGACTGCCGATCGGAATGATGCCCACGCAGTTCACGAAGAGCTTGAGCAGGATCGGATCGAACGACTGGCCGCTCTTTCCGAACATGAACTTCAGCACGTTCGCGGGGGACATCGGTTCTCGGCGATACACTCGAGACGATGTCATCGCGTCGTAACAATCGGCGATGGTGATGATCCGGCTGGCGACTGTTTGTGTCCAGGGGACGCGGAGTTTGGGATATCCGGAATAGTCGTAGTTCATATGGTGTTCGAACGAGGCCGCGGCCATCCTAGCCGGGACATTGGTGATGCCCCGTGATTTGACGAGCGTAAACACCCCTTCGATCGGGTGTGAACGCATGATGACCCATTCCTCCTGCGTAAATTCTCCCGGCTTGTTCAACACGTCGAGGGAGATGGCGCATTTCCCCACATCGTGAAACAGGGCCGACAAACCGAGATCAGCCAGGTCGACTTTGGGATACCCGGCGCGGTTTCCGAGGGCCATGGCGAGCAGCGAGACGTTCACGGAGTGGTTGTGTGTATATTGGTCATGGCAGCGCAGATTGGTCAGTCCCAGGAGCGTGGATTCATCCTGCATCATCAGCTCGATGATGTTCTGAATCGCGCGTTTTGCCTGTTTGAAACTGACGGTGCCGCCGCCGCGGGTATTTTTGACCAGATCGCCGAGCGCCGATGCCGCTTTGGCATAGCGGCCTTTGGCAACGGCCTTCCTATGGTCCCTCGAATCCGCCGAGCCGTTCAGTGCGGATCCTGAACGGAGTCCTGCATGGTCTGCCGCCGATTCGCCGTCGTTCACATGTTGCAGCTGGAGCGAGCGAGGATCTTCCAGCTCGATGCCTGCGACCCCCGCGGTCTGCAGGGCGTCTTGGAGATCCGCAAGCCCATGTTTCTCCGGGTCCAGGCTGACGAAGAGGTAGGCAAACTCACGATAATCCTTCGACTCGGCGGTCGACGCGAACGAAACTCCGCCGATGTGCCACTTATTCAGGGCTTCGATGATGCTCGCAAACACCGCCATTTGTTGCGAGCTCATCTTCAAGTGATTGTCGCCCAGAAACAGAAAGTCGTTTTGCAACCGGAGGACCACCGGATGATCCGCCGCCAAGGTTTTCACCAACGTCAGCATGGAGTCCACGGGTTTGTCGAGGGCCGCATTCGTGCGACCGTGAATCCGTGATGTTTTGATGAGGACGTTCAGCTGGGTCACGAGTTGAATCCCCAACATCGCGAGTTGCTGGTCGAGGATGTCGCCCGCCTCGGACCCCTTGGCGATCTTATTGGCGAGGGACCGCTCGTGGGTCAGGATCGGATGCGCCCCCTCTGTGTGGAGAGCCGAGAATAGCGGATCGGGTGATTCACTCACGGCTGCTGTCCTCCTGGCAATTAGGAATTCGCTGCCGATGGCATGGGATAGCGGTGTTGACGATTCGCGGCGGCGAGCGCGGCGCTGCAGGCTTGCCGGACGGCTGCACCGCCCTTTTTCTGCCCGAGTTCAAGGGCGGCCAGGGCCGGAGGTGTCGCGAGTTTTCCGAGGATATCCGCTGCCAGCAAGGCCAGTTCTTCCTTCTTCTTACGATTGGTCCAGGACCACTCGGTCAATACGCCTTGCCAATAGGGAACGGCCTCATCCGCCGCGGTCTGTTTCAGCGCGAGGTAAATGGCCCGTTTCTCCGCCGGCGATCGCTCATGAAACTCATCGGCAGTCACAAATGGCGCCCAGGCGGAGAAGCCGGCGCTGTATTGTCCGGTGGAGAGGACCTTCATGGCCGTCAGGCGAACGGTCTCATCACTGTCGCCCAGTAAGCCGACCAACTTCGTCCCGTTGCCGGATGGGCGAAGCGCAGCCAGGACCCGCAGGCCTTCGCGTCGCACGGCGGATTCCGGATGTCGAAGTGTTTTTTCGACGCTCTCAGCAAAACGAGGATCGTTCCATCGGGAGAGGAGCGTCAGCAGGTTCCTGACGTACGTTGGTCGCTTGTCGGTCAAGCCGCGCACGATCGGATCGGGATGGTCGCGCGCGATCGTTTGCAAGGCCTCCATGACAACCGCCTGATGCGCGGGCCCTTCCAGGCCGGCGAGCAGCGAACAGAGTCCCTGAATCGAATCCTGTTTCATGATGAGCAGGAGGGTGAGCAATCCTTCCGTCTTCGCGTGAGGCGTGCGGTTCAAGTGAAGTCCGATCGCCTTTAATCGTTCGGGACGGCTCAGCCCTTCGAACAGGCCGGCGAGCTGTCGCTTATGGGGGTCCGACAGATCGGGGCGGACCGACTCGGCATCCTGCAACAGCGTCAGCACCGTTTCGAGTAGGGTCCATTGTCCCGCGCGAATCAGCCCCTCGATCACGCTGTCCCACACGTCGAACAGCGTGGTCAGCAACGCAGAGGAGGGTTCGGAGGCCAGCACCGCCGTCAAGACATCAAGGATGTAGACCGTGGCATCACGTGCGGTCTCGCGCTGGATCTCCTGCCTCAAGCCCTCATGTTCTTCTTGGGAGACGTCATACCCGACGACATTGGCCTGGAAGCGGCGGTTCCTGCTTGTGCCGGAGCCGGTTGTCCCGCCGCTGCCAGGACCGGTTGCGCCTTCCTGCCCGGTGGCGCCGGTTTTGTTCTCCTTCTCAGGAACCGCCATCGCGCGCTCGCGGTCGAGGAGTTCCCGCAGCGAGGTGACCGACATGCTCATATAACCCTGTATCTGCAGTTCGAGTTCGTCCAGTCCGTAGCCGGAGGACCGGACAAGTTCTTCCGCGGTGACCAGGGTGATCGTGTCCAGATTCTTGGCCCACAAACGCGTCACGATGTCGTCGTCGTCTTCCAGATCGTCCGTCTCATCGTCGGACCCGGTTTCGCCGGACGGCATCCCCCACAGCGCATCCAGGAAGAAGGAGAGATCCGCCGGAGTCAGGCCTTGGTGGAAGGTCAATTCACGGATTCCGTCCGAGTACATCTTGAATGCGAAACTGTCTCCGGTCGCATCTCGCTCAGGCTGATAGACTACTTCGTCTCTGAAGAAGAGTTGATCTCGTTGCACCAAGAGGGCGAGGCGGGTGTGGTGCGCGAGATGATTCGTCAGGCCATCATAAAATTGCTGGAAGAATCGCTGCGCGACGGGATTTTTGGTGCCGTAGGTTCGCGCCGATTTCGCCGCTTTGTCGAGCAGCTTGAGCAACTGCTTGATCGCGGACACCTCCGGATCGACCCCTGCTTTTACAAAGGGGACCAGCGGGGCGCTGTCGTTCTGCGAGGTGGTAGATTCCATATGTGTTCAGTCGTACCCCGTGGTTCCCTCTTCGTCAAGAAAATAGCCGGTCTGCGCAGGGGTCTGACCTGTGTTCACCGCGTGGATCGTGTGGATAGGGGAGAGAAATACTCGGACTCCGGCGTTGCGTCGGCATGGTGGGGACAGTAGAATCTCTTCGTGGCCTCCTCGCGCCGATCTCCGCTCATCCTCTGCTTCGGTGATAGCCTCACGGCAGGCTATCAAACGCCCGGTCCGACATGTCCGCAGGCGGAGGCAACGCCGTATGGCTTGGTCTTGCAGGAATACCTCGGTCATCAAGGCCAGGTCGAGATCAGTGGAATCTGCGGCGAAGTCACCGGAGAAATGGTGCTGCGGTTTCGCGCCACGGTGATCGATCGGCGCCCTCAGACGGTCGTTATTCTCGGAGGAACCAATGATCTGGGGTGGAACGCCGATCCGGCAGAGATCATGCGGAATCTCATCAAAATGTATGAATCGGCGAGAGCCGCCTCGATCGTTCCGATTCCCGTGACCGTGCCCTCGCTTCGTGTTGACGGAGGTCTGGACAACCCGGATGCCGCCGCCTGGCTTGCCGAGCATATTCAACGGCGGCGGAATTTGAATGCCTTGATCGCGGACTATGCGCGCCGAAGGGAATTGCCCTATTTCGATCTGTTCGCCGAGACGGCCGAACCGGATTCGCTCATGCTCGCTGGACCCTATTCCAACGACGGACTGCATCTGACGACACGCGGCTACCACCTGTTCGGCAGACGTCTCTATGAAGAGATGTTTGCTCCCGCCGCAGGCGTGCCTCAGGCCACGCCGTCGAGGCCTTCGAAGACATGATCCGCGACGTCACGGATCGAAACTTTGCTCGCGAGGTGGAGCAGGCTTCGATGCCGGTGCTGGTAGAATTTTGGCAGCCGGGCTGCGGTCACTGCCTGGCCCTGTTGAAACAGTTGGAGCAGTTACAGCAGGAAGCGGCGTCGGCGGTCACGATCGTCAAGATGAATGTGCAGGAGAATTTTCAGATTCCCGCCGAACTGGAGATCAGCTCATTACCGGCGCTGGCGTTGTTCGAGCGCGGCGAGTTCGTCCGGTTTATCGGAGGGATCGGGAGGAAGGAGGAGATCCGAAAACAGCTCGGACTGAGTTAGAGGATCCGCCAAGAGCGTCCATCGTTCTGTATCATCCGCTCTGCTTCTACCGGCCCCCAGGTTCCCGCGGAGTACTCGGGTAACCAGCGCAATTTCTGCTGACTCCACCCCTCGAGGATTTTCGTGACCCAGTCCCATGAAGCCTCCACGGCATCGCGGCGCATGAATCGTGAAGCGTCGCCGGCCATGACGTCGAGCAGCAGGCGTTCGTAGGCTTCCGGCGACGGACATCCGAAGACGTCGCTGTACTGAAAGTCCATTTCTACCGGATGCGTCTGCGCACGGGTGCCGGGGACACGCGAAATGATGCGGAGGGAGAGTCCCTCGTCCGGCTGGATCCGCAGTGTCAGGACATTGGCCGGTTGAGGATGCGCGGGGTCGGCATTGAACAGGATCTGCGGGATGTCTTTGAATTGCACGGCGATTTCGCTGGCGCGTTTCGGCAAGGTTTTTCCGGTTCGAAGGTAAAACGGCACTCCCGACCAGCGCCAGTTTTCCACGAAGGCTTTCACCGCCACATAGGTTTCGGTGACGGAGTCGGGACGGACACCCTTCTCACGTCGGTATCCCGGCACGGATTGGCCATGCGCGGTCCCATCGGCATATTGGGCCCGGACGGTATATTGCGCGACATCCTTCCCGACGATAGGCCGGAGGCATCGCAGAACTTCCATTTTGGCGTTGCGCACCACGTTGGGATCGAGCGAATAGGGCGGTTCCATTGCGACGAGACAGAGCAGTTGCAACAGGTGATTCTGAATCATGTCTCTGAGCGCGCCGGCTTCTTCGTAATAACTGGCCCTGGTCCCGACGCCTTCCGTTTCGCTGACGGTAATCTGGACATGATCGATATATTTGTGGTTCCAGACCGGTTCAAAGATGCTGTTGGCGAAACGGACCACCATGAGGTTTTGGACGGTCTCTTTTCCCAAATAATGGTCGATCCGAAAAATCTGCGACTCGTCGAAGACCTTGCCCGTGACTTCGTTGATTCGCTGCGCGGAGGCGAGATCGCGCCCGACGGGCTTTTCGACGATGATCCGTGAATAAGACGAACCGGTCGCGGGCGACGTCGCCAGGCCGGACTGAGCCAATCCCTCGCAGACCGCTGCAAAAGAACTCGGGGGAATGCTCAGGTAAAAAATGCGGTTGCCGGGCAACTGCATCGCGTGCTCGACCTGTTCGGCTTTGGCGCGGAGTGCGCTGTAGGTGTGCGCGTCATTGTTTTCGCCTTGGATGTAAAACAGGTGACGCTCGAATGCGTGCCAGGTCTCATCCACCAAGGCTTGTCGCGAATGCGCGATGACGCCTTCTCGTACCAGATTGCGGAAGGCCTCGTCATCCATCGGTTTGCGACCCAATCCGATCACCGCAAACTTGTCCGGCAAGAGACCGTCCAGCAAGAGGTTGTAGAGGGCCGGGATGAGGCGCCGCCGGGCGAGATCTCCGGAGCCTCCGAAAATGACGAGGGTGCAGGCCTCGACGCGCGCCATCGTTTCAGGGAGGGGCTTGATGTCGACGGGAGTCGTTGGTGAAGGCATGGTGTCGGTGTCCGTTGGGTTGAGGCCTCAGCGCCGGACGCTGTGTCCGCCGAAGGCGTTGCGCAAGGCCGCCAGCATTTTCTCTGCGAAGGACTCCTCCTGCCGTGACCGGAATCGAGTGAACAGGGCCGCAGTGAGGGTCGGCACCGGCACGTCGTTATCGATCGCATCTTGAATCATCCAGCGTCCCTCGCCGGAATCCTGCACGTAACCTTTCAGCTTTTCGAGCTTGGGATCCTGCTTCAGGGCGCCGACGGCCAGCTCCAACAGCCATGATCGCACCACGCTGCCGTGCATCCACACATCGGCGACTTTTCCCAGGTCGAGCTGATAGTTACTTTTAGCCATCAGCTCGAAGCCTTCCGCGTACCCTTGCATCATGCTGTACTCGATGCCGTTGTGCACCATTTTGACGTAGTGGCCGGCGCCGTGGGCTCCCATATGGGCCCAGCCCTGATCGGGTGCCAAGGTCTGGAAGATCGGGGTCAACCGTTGGACCGGCTCGTTTTCGCCTCCGATCATGAGGCAATATCCGACCGTCAGTCCCCAAATCCCGCCGCTGGTCCCGACATCGACATAGTGGATGCCCTTCTTCTTCAGCTCGGCGGCGCGGCGCGTATCGTCGTGAAACCGGGTATTGCCTCCGTCGATGATGGTATCACCCGGTTGGAGCAAGGCCGCGATGGCGTGGACGGTTTCTTCGGTCGGCGCTCCTGACGGCACCATGACCCAGACCGCGCGAGGAGCCGCCAATTTTGAAATCAGATCGCCTAGGGAAGAAGCGCCGACGCACCCCTTGCTCTCCGCCTGCTTCACGATGTCAGGGGCGCGATCGTAGGCCACGACACGGTGCCCTCCTTGCTGCAACCGCGTGACCATGTTCATCCCCATCTTGCCGAGTCCGACAAATCCGAGTTCCATAGGTCATCCTCTCTGGTGATCTCCGGTATGTGAGACTGATGCTGCGCGGGTCTGGCGCGGCTGGTTGCCGCACTGGCCCGATGCATTCGATGGTAGCACGCCTGCATGCCAACGCAAGCGGATGACGGCATTCCACGGCGTAACGAGGCCCGGTCAGTCCACGCGAGGTGGAAGGGGGATGTCGCGAAACAGGCTGTCGGCAAACCGCTTACCAACCGTGAGTCGTTCGTGAAGAGTCGCGGCGCTCAAGAACTGGCCGGCCAGCTCGCCGAGCGCCGGATCACGCGAGGCCAGGAACCGGAGCGTATCGACCGGCGCCGTGAACCAGAGGCCTCGAGTGCGAAAGAATGCCGAGACACAGGCTTCAAAGAACAGTTGGAGAAGGTATTGCGCGGTGTTGGGTTTGTCGCGCAGGTCCTCGACTTTTCCGAGCCAATGCAGACATTCGGCCTTGAGTCGGATACGTTCATGGAGGCTGGCGGTCGGGGGGCCTTGGCGGAAGCGTTGCGCGGCTTTGGCGATGACCTGTCCCGCGATGTCTTCGTGATCAAAAAGAATCCGTCCCTTGCGTAACAAGGGCGCCAGGCGCGGGGAATAGGCGAGGTCCTCGGCGACGGTTTTGTGTTCGCCGTAGCGAATGTCCACGAGCCGGTCTCCCACGCGAATCATTTCTTGCCCGTCGGCCGGGCCTTTGACGAGGACGATGAGGTCAATATCGCTATGCGGTGTGACGGCGCGTCGAGCACCGGATCCGACGAGAATAATACCCACCAAGTCGCCGCCGCGTTTGGCGCGGACATATTTGATTGCCCCGGCAAGGGCATCATCGTATCCGGGCGGCGTCACCGCGGGCGGCATGTCGGGGGGCTCGGGAATATCCAGCAACTCAGCCTGGAGCTCTTCCGTCGACGGAAGTGCCGGGGAGGGCTGAGGTGAGGATGTGGCGACTGGTGGTTCCATGTCTATCCTCACACGTGTCAGGTCGTCTGCGCACGTCGTATATGTTGATCGAGGGTGCCGAGCCATTCTTCGAAAGGCTGGTCGGCATCGACGATGATTTCAAGCTTTCCATTAGGGAGCTTGCGGACCAGGCCGGGTGTCTCGGGGGAAAGAGGAATCTCCACCCACTCGCGATTGAGCCCCAAACCGTCTGTCACATCGAGAATGCGGCTGATCTGTTGAAACGAGACTGCGTTGAGCGACACTCATCCCTCTCTGGTACGGTGGAGGCATTTTAGGATGGGGCAGGCACACTGTCAATGTGAGGAGGCCGCGATCGATCGAGGACACAGGCAATCGCGTCGGCCGCCTGTTCGATCGCCTCGGCCGACACGTCGAGATGTGTCACGGCACGACAGGTTCGGCTTCCGACGGCGTTGAGCAGCACGCCTTCCCGCTTCAGGGCGGCGACGAATTCCGGCAGCGACAGCTTCTGACTGTGCACGTCGAAGAACAGGATGTTCGTCGCGACCGCGCCGGGAGCGATCGAGATGTCAGGAATCTGTTGCAGCCGCGCCGCCAGTCGCCGCGCGTTGGCATGATCCTCCGCGAGCCGTGGAATATTGTGTTCCAACGCATAGAGCCCTGCCGCCGCCAGGATACCGGCCTGGCGCATGGCGCCTCCATACATTCGACGAAACCGTCGGAGTCGCTCCAACAGCAGGCGGTCGTCGGTAGCGATCAATGACCCGGCCGGAGCTCCCAATCCTTTGGAAAGGCAAAAGGTCACGGTGGTGAAATGGCTCGCATATTCCGCTGCTGATACGCCGGACGCCACGACCGCATTGAACAAACGGGCTCCGTCGAGATGCATGGGCAATTCATGGGCGATGGCCACGGCGCGTATCGCCTGAATGGTCGAAAGTGGGTACACGGTCCCGCCTCCGGCGTTGTGCGTATTCTCGATGCAAATGAGTGCGCTCTGAATACTGTAGGGATCTTTGGGGCGAACGGCGGCCTCGACCTGTTCAGCCGTCATGAGCCCCTGCGCGCCGTGGACCCAATGTAATTGCACGCCGGCCAGCGCCGATGCGGCGCCCTGTTCGTACCGGACGATATGCGAATGACCCTCAACAATCACTTCATGTCCTGGTTCCGTCTGCGCGCGAAGGCAGAGTTGGTTCCCGGCGGTGCCCGAAGGAACGAAAAGCGCGGCTTGTTTGCCGACCAGCGCGGCACCGACTTCCTGGAGCCGGTTGACGCTCGGATCTTCACCGTACACATCGTCGCCGACTTCGGCATGCGCCATCGCCTCGCGCATGGCGTGAGAGGGTTTCGTGACCGTATCGCTTCGAAGATCAATCATGGCCTGACTCGAATATTCTCTCTGCCCAGTGATGTGGTTCGCGCGGCATTGTAGCAAATTTTCTTCGTGTCGAGGATGATCCGCCTGCTACACTGACCCTCCTTCGGAGGCGTATGGAGAGAGTGCGTCGTTCAGTTGCCCGGTTCATTCGAGCCGAGCCGCAGGAGATATGGCCGTTGGCCTGGTCGTTCGGGTATTTTTTCTGTCTCCTCTGCGGCTACTACATCCTCCGTCCCGTGCGCGATGAAATGGCGATTCAGGGCGGCGTGCACAATCTGCCCTGGATGATGACCGGTACCTTCCTGACGCTGTTGGCCGCTACCCCGCTGTTCGGTTGGTTGTCGGCACGGTATTCCCGCTATCGTCTCCTGCTCGCTGTCTACCTCTTCTTTATCGCGAATCTGGTCGGCTTCTATCTTCTGATGTCCAGTCAGCATTACATCGAGTGGGTGGCCCGTGGGTTTTTTGTGTGGCTCTCCGTGTTCAACCTGTTCGTCGTGTCGGTGTTCTGGAGTTTCATGGCCGATCTGTTTACGCCGGCTCAAGGCGCGCGCCTCTTCGGCGTGATTGCCGCGGGAGGGAGCACCGGTGCGTTGTTCGGCCCCCTGTGCACCACGGGGCTCACCTATCTGTTGCCGGTGCCGGTGCTGATGCTGGTTTCAGCCCTCTTTCTCGCGGCCTGCATCGGATGCATTTATAAGCTGGAGGTTTGGAGCCGTGCTCGATCGGTCTCGCATCGGGAGAACAGCGGGGAACCGTTGGGCGGCGGGTTTCTGGCCGGTGTTCGGCTGGTGTGGTCCTCGCCCTATCTGCTGGGCGTCTGCGGGTATCTCACGTTCCTCACTATGACGGCGACCTTCTTGTACTTCGAGCAAGTCCGGTTGGTGGCCGAATACTTCGACACACCCGCCGCCAGGACGCGTCTGTTCTCCACGCTGGATTTTGCGACCAATGTGCTCACGTGGTTGACCCAGCTGCTGATCACGAACCGTGTCGTGGCGCGATTCGGCTTAGTGGCACCGCTCCTCTTCCTGCCGGCTGTCAGCCTGGTCGGATTTCTGGGGATCGCCCTCTGGCCGAGTCTCGTGATGTATGTGAGCTTTTCGGTGGTACGTCGGGTGGGAGAGTATGCCCTCTCCAAGCCGGCGCGCGAAGTGCTGTTCACGGTCGTGAGTCGCGAGGAGAAGTATAAAGCGAAGAACTTCATCGATACGGCGATCTCGCGCGCCGGCGACGCCTCCACCGCATGGCTCGTATCGGGCGTGAAAGCACTCGGAGTGACCACCGGGCAGATCTCCTGGGTGCTGGTTCCGCTCATGCTCCTGTGGGCCTGGCTCGGACGTTGGCTTGCCGCGCAGCAGCGCAAACGGGCGCGCTCCGGATAGTGCACTCCACGCGTCTCGGTCTCGGGAATGGGTAAGCGAAGAAGCGCCCGACTTTGACTCGCAAAAAAATCGCGTGGTATAGTCCGGCGCGACGAATGGACCCTGTGCAATGTGGCGACCGACGGTCTTTCAGAAAATCACCCGATCATCCAATTACTGGATCGACAGATAGGATCACCATGGTTGAAGTTCCAGTTAAGCTTTACCTTGATAAAGTATTGAAAACAGCAAGAGAAGCCGTGCGACCGTTTTCACTGATAACAGGTCCTGTCAGGGAGAAGGCGTTGCGTGGCATGGCGGCTGCGCTCGCGGAGGCGGAAGAACCCATCCTGGCCGCCAATGAGAAGGATGTGGACGCGGTCGGGAAGTCCATGACGGGGTACGAGAACCGAGAGCGAGTGCGAGACGCTGTGGCGCGAGTACGCATGACGGCCGACGACGTCAAGGCTATTGTGGATCGGCTGCACCGCATCGCCGATTTGCCGGATCCGCTGGGTGAGGTGCTGGGACGTCACGATGAGCCCAATGGTCTGCAAGTCGGCCGTGTGCGTGTGCCGATCGGCGTGATCGGTATTGTTTCGGAACTGGCCCCGCTGGAAACGATCGACGCGGTGGCACTCTGTCTGAAATCCGGCAATGTGTGTGTCTTTCGCGGATCGCCGGATTGGACGCTCACGCAGCAGACCATCGCCGCCTGTCTCTCAACGGCCGCGGCGGAGGCCGGCATTCCGTCCGGCGCCTGCACCATCATCGACCGTCCGGAGAAGGAGGCGGCGCTGGAGCTGATCAAATCCGGCAAAGCCTTGGACGCGATCATTCCACGCGGCGGCGCTGGGTTGCGCAAGGTGGTTCAGGAACAGGCCAAGATGCCGATCCTGTGCCACGACGGCGGCATTACCCATGTGTATATCGACGGGGACGCGGACATTCCGATGGCGCAAAACATTGTGGTGAATTCCAAGGTGCAGCAGCCCACGGCGGCGAATGCGCTGGATACGCTGCTGGTTCATCAAGGCATTGCCAGGCCGCTGTTGTCGGCGTTGATTCTGCGATTGCTCGATGAGTTCAAGATCGATGTCCATGGCTGCCCCAAGACCGTGGCGCTCATGGGCCAGATGCTCATGACCGGCCATAAGGCCGTCAAACCGGCACAGGCCGACGATTGGAATAAGCAGTTTCAGGGTCCGGCCATGGCGATCAAAATGGTCCCGAGCTTGGACGACGCGTTGGCCCACATCGCGCAGCACGGCCCGAGCCACACCTGTGTGATCGTCACGAAATCGTATGACTCCGCCATGCGCTTCACCAGAGAGGTCGATGCGGGATCCGTCCTGGTCAATGCCTCCTCGCGATTGAATGCCGGCGATAGTCTGGGGTTGGGCGCCGACGTCGGGTTGAGTTCCACCCGCCATCATGCGCGAGGGCCGATCGGACTGGCACAACTCACCTGTGAAAAGTATATCGTTTTCGGCAGCGGACAGCTCCGACATCCGCATCCGGTGCCGCTGGCCTATGAAGACGCCATTATGCTGAAAAGGCCGTGAGGCGTGACACGTGACCCGCATCTCGGTAAGAGGACCATGTGTCTTGCGATACCAATGACGAGATACGAGCGTCGCTTCACGATCACCTAGCCGCCTGGGGACTCCGGCACGTCGAATCCGATGCGGCCTACTTTGCGTGGCAACGGGACGTGTTCACTCTCCAAGAGCTCGCCAACCTCCACCGGCATATCGACGCCAAACGACAAGCTGCCGACGGTCCGGCTGCTGAAATCGCGTTTTACGATCTCACGGCTCAGCCCCGGTCGATTCCCGCGCTCTATAGCCAGCGGTATGAATACTATTGCGAGGTCGGCGCACGTGTGGCGCGCCATCTCGCCGGCGCACCCACCATGCTCGATGTCGGCTGCGGCATCGGCATCCTGACAACGTTTTATGCGAAGCGGTGTCCTGAGTCGACCGTCGTCGGGATCGACCGCTCGCCGGCGTCGATCGAACTTGCTCGCCGGCGGGCCAAGGAGTTGGAACTGAACAATGTGCGTTTTGAATGTTGTGATGTGGAACAACGAGACCTCGCCGGGCGCTTTGACCTCATCATTGCCACCCATACGCTGCTCCAGGCCGAGCAGGACCCGGGTGTGCCCAGCCGTGACTGGCGCACGTTCGAGCGCTCGGCCGATGCGCAGGCCCAGCAGCGATTTGAACAGCGAACCGGTGTGGGCATTCGTCTCGATCGCCTTCTGACCGGGTTGACGTCGCACGGCCGAATGGTGGTGTTTGAAAAAACCAGACAACCCGCCCGCCGCATTCCATTTCAGCGCGCCCTCGCCGATCGCGGCCTTCGGTTACTCGCCGCGCCAGAGCCGGTCCGGTATCGTTCAATAGAGGAAGTCACGGACGATGGTCCGTTGTATCTGTTGGGACTGGGTGTTCCGGAAGAGGGATGGCCTTGGGATGAAGCGCCGGAAGCGGATGGAATGCCGCCACTTGATCTCGAGTCACTCCATGCCGTGCCGGCGCAGGGCGAGCAGCCCTTGTACGACAATCATGAGTGCTCGGCCCAGCAGGTCTGGATGTCGTTATCGGGGAAGCAGGTGACGAGTCAGATCACTTGTGAAGAGCCGGATGGCCGGCAGCTACATGTTGAATGGGGGCGGGCAGGGGAGTGGAATTACCTCTATTGTGCGAATACCTTCGACCAACGCCAATTCGTGCTGATTGAACCGGCCCGCGCGGCCGTTCTGGAAAATTACTACCGAGAGATTACCTGCGACCAGCTCCGTCGCGGGAATGAGCCCGCGCCATGACACCTTCGATCAGCCGGTCCGAATCTTCTTCATCGGCCCCACAAGAGGTGGTGGGCCTGGTGCCTGCAGCCGGGCTAGCGAAACGCTTGCAGCCCTTTCCCGGCAGTAAAGAGGTCTATCCGGTCGGGTTCGCGCCTGATGCGCACACCGGAAAACCTCGCCCGAAGGTGGCGGCACAGTATCTCTTGGAAAAGTTCAAAGCCGCCGGCATCACGAAGGCCTACCTGGTGATTCGTGACGGCAAATGGGACATCCCGGCCTATTTTCGTGACGGCGGAGTGGTGGATGTCTCGCTGGCCTACATTGTCATCGGAGGTTCGTTGGGACCACCGGACACCATTGATCGCGCCTACCCGTTCCTCGAGCAGAAGCGCGTGGCCTTTGGTTTTCCCGATATCCTCTTCGGTCCGGATGATGCCTATCGTCAGCTCATTGACACGCAGGAACGGACCGGGGCGGCAGTGGTGTTGGGGCTGCATCGGGTCTACGATCATCGCGTCTGGGACATGGTCGAGTGCGACGCCGACGGTCTGGTACGGAGCATCATCATGAAGCCGGTGACGACGACCTTGACCTACGGCTGGTGCTGCGCGGTCTGGACGCCGGGGTTTTCGGATTTTCTGCACCGGTTTCTACGCGCAGAGGAGACCCGTCGCAACTTGGGGCAACTGGCGAATACCACCAACGATCTGGGCGGCGATCTGGCAGTGGGAGTCGTGTTCCAAGCCGCATTACAAGCGGGGCTGACAGTGCAGAGCGTGATCTTTCCCCACGATACCTATCTCGACATCGGCACGCCGGAAGACCTGGTCAAGGCGGTGCGACAATTTCATCTGCCTGCCTGATCACCGCTGCCGCCTACGGGTAGGCGGCAAGAATCCGTTCAGCGGCCTGCAGACGTTCCTCCCCATCCTTTCCTTTGAACTGCCGTCGACAGGCCGCGCAAAATTTGAGGCGGCCGGCGATCGAGCGGATATCACGCTTGCTGTTATAGAAAAATGGGCAATCGGCCGGCCCGACTCCACGGCGATGGTGGGGAAGGTCCGCGACGACCGCCGCGGCCAGGTGTGCCATCATCCGTTCAACGGTGAATTCTCGTCCGATCAATTGTTCCAATAGTCCGAATGTCGAGGCCACGGAGAGCGTGCCACACCGCCAGAAATACGTATACTCTGCTTCCTTGCTCTTGAGCGGGAAATTGATCATGCAGGCGAGTTGATCCACGCCCAATTCTTTCGGTTTGGTTTTTAATCGCTCGTACAATGTTTCGGCCACCACAAACGCCTGATCCGCCTCTTTCTCGCGCCGCCAGGTTCCGATCGGCGCCGGAAACGACACGGTCTCGAAGGAATAGACCTGCTGGACTTTTGTGAGATGCTCGCAAATCTCCGGCAGATGCGGAATCATGCGATGCGCATTCCACATGCCGATCTTGATCCGATCCAGCATCGCGCGCCGTCGCTGCCGCACCGAGGCCGTGCGCGTGCGTTCATAGTCTGCCGCCGGTCTTGGCACGCAGAGTCGCTGGGCAGGATTTCGCGCAAACACGACCGGCACGGCCCAATCGATGGCTTCCCCGGAAATCGAATAGTTGACCGACACGCGCGCCTCACGCGCCGCATCGCCGATGGACTGGCCCATGGCCAAGGCCCAATAGAAATGGCGGGAAAAGGACGTCGCCGATACATCCAGTACGGGGTATTGGTTGGCGACGACGGCCGGCACGCCGCCGGCGACCAACGCTTGCGCCACTCCGCGGCTGAAATCCTCCCGTCCGCCGCGCCCGGTTTCGCAGGCATTGAGACAGACGAGGCGAATGCCGCGCCGGCACACGATCTGGCGGAGTGTCGCGGAGTCCAGTTCCTGGACGCCGCCTTCCGGGTTTTCAAACACCAGATAACCGCAGTCCGTGTCGGACCGATATTCCCCATGGCCGATAAAGTGCAGGATATCGAAGGGTGCGGTAGCGGCTTCAAGGGTGCGATGCAACAGTTCGGGAGTCGCATCGAGCAGCAATTCGACCTCCGCCAGGTTGGCGTCGAGCAGGCGCCGGAATCCGCTGCGGATCACATCGGCTTCTTCTTCAACGGAGAGCGCGGCCAGTCCCAACGGTTGGGCGACAACGACCAGAATGCGCAGTGCACCGGCGCGTGCGGGGATGCGTTCGGCGGGGATGGCGGTGAGGACGTTGCGGGTGAAGTTCACTTCTTCGAGCGCGAGAAACGTCCGACGGTCGGGGTCATAAATGAATTCCCAGGCATGGTCGGCGATCCAATCAATATCGGAAGTGAAAATCAGATTGAGGCGTCGGCCTCCCTGCTCAGACCGGGCCGCGTCATAGAGACGCCGCACTTGGCCGGGAAACAGAGACTTGAATAGTGCGGCGCCGAACTGCTGCAGATCGCGCTCGCCCGGCAGGGTTGGAAACTTGGGATTTCCTTCAATGTAGCCCTGAATGCGTTTCTGCGCGGCAATGATGTGCTGCCACTGCGTTGGAACCCCGTCTGAGGCAGGGAGGTCTTGTGTCGTTGTCGGCTTCTCCCGCCGCTTCCGTAACGTCTCCATGACCCGCGCATTGCGGAAGGTGGCAATGAGCTCCGCAACGTTGCTGCCAGGATTCGGATCGAGCAGGGCAATCTGAAGGACATCGTCCGGCTCAGGACTTTGTGAGAGTCCGGCGGTCGCGGTAATTGTGTGAACAATCGGAGTCGCCTGCACCGCCGGTGCAGGCACCAGGCGTGGTTCATCGGCCGACTTCGCCGCGAGGCCTGGTTGTCCCTCTGCGCGAGCGTGGCCTCGGCGACGACCGGACGGCAGGTCGTGATCGATGTCGATGGGCGCGGCTGGTTGAGTTTCTCCGCGTAGGGCACGGGCCAAAAAGTCCACCGTACCGGAATCGTCGAAGAAATTTACATGGTTTACCGCCTTGTGCTGAGCCAGGTTTCCACCGACCCCAAAGCATCCGACGCGGCTTCCTGGTATCGTAACCGCCCCGCCGCTGCCCGCATCCACCCGCCAGCCACCTTCAGTCGGAACGACGAGATCGTTGGCTGTCGGAAAAAATAGATCGGCTCCCGCATCGATGAGTCGTTGGAGCACAGTGGTGTCCGGCTCGAAGTTCGCAACCAGTGCGGAATAGGCCTGGCTCGGCGGATTGGGCATAGCCTGCAATGCCTGAATGATTTCCCCCTTGTTGTCCATGGAGGCGAGGCCCGGTAACCCGCCGACGAGGCGGCGGGCAATCCAGGACAGGGCCTCGCTGATGAATTCGACGCCGGTCGTAAAGGGGTTGTCGGGAAATAGCTCCAACACGTTGGAAAGCCAGTTCGTATAGTGGGTCACATGGTCGGGCGAGGCGAGCGGCGTCCCTTCGTTCGGACTGGCGACGAGCACGGCACGCCCGATCACGAACCGATTGGCTAGTGTGCCGAATAGGTCTCGGCGTTCTACCAAATGCCGCAGGACCAAGCCTCCGCGGGAATGCGTGATGACATCGAAGGTCGTCGGACGAGTGGGCAGGGCCTCAAGCAACATCTGCACGTTTTCTTGAGGCGTGCGACTCAGGGTGAAGTGATCAAATCCATAGATGCGAGTGCCGTACACATCCTGCAGCTCCTCAAAGAATGTTTTGCCGTTGCTGCCTTGTGTATGCGCCAGTGCGTGAAAGGCCGCTTTCGTGCTGGAGAAAGTTCCATGGATGAACAAAAGATTGCGTTCCGACGTACTCAGGGTCCGGAGATCTGCTGCGGGCAGGCCCTGCTCGCCGCCGAGACCCTCGGCGGTTACCGACAACCATCCTTCCCGCTGTTGTTTGAGTTTCCAGGTCGCGGTCTCCCAGAGCAGTGCGAGCTTCGAGAGCGCGAAGTCGGCGATTTTGCCCGCGACTTTTAACACCACCGCCTTGATGGCCGCACTGATAAAACCCCGCCGGCCACCTGGCCCGGCGACGGGGGCTGGTGGGACGGGAATTGAAAACCGATAGATTCGTCGACTCCCTCTGCGAGCCCCCCGTCGAGCCGGTTCCGTCGGCAGATGAAACCGGATGGCTCCGGAGGCGTAACGGGTCATCACGACGTAGGCGTCGTCAGGACCGCCCTCGACATCCAGGATGAGGGGAGCCGGCGCAGCCTCGCCTCGTCTGGCCTTCGGTGTGGCCGTGAGGGTTTGTTCCACTTGCCACCGGTTCGTCGCCGTGAGATGAGCGACGAACGGGTCAGGCGCTTCAGCCGCCGCGCGTCGTCTGCCTCGAGCCGGCTCCGCAGCACGAACCTCCCAGCCATGTTCGGTTGACCATGTGACCGTACCCGATTTTTTCTGCGCCATGGAGTGCCCCCCAGTCCGCTCGTCATGCCAAGCGGAATCAATTCATGTGATCGTATCGTTCGTCGTTCATATCTCGTGAAGCGCCGCTCTGAGCGCGAATGACAAAGGCGGTTCACGGCGCTTATGTCACATTGGGCGCGACGAGGCAAGACCTACGTGATCACACAGGTGCCGAAGGCGGTGGGGAGGCTTCGATCGCGGTGAGGTCGCCTGTGCTGAAGAACTCACGGCGAGCGGTGGAGAGATCAGGCACCCGTCTCTCACGTCAGGTCCTCTGTACCACCATTGTGAGGGCAGCGGGAGTCATGCAGCGAGGAAGTGCAGGAATCGGCATTTCTAGAGCGTCAAAGCCTCGGGGGGACGAGAAATGTGCACGATTCGGTCCGCATACCACGGTCCACCGGCTTTCCGATGGCGTGGTCGGGAAGGAACTCACGCTGCGACTGAGGGATGAGTAGCTGCGTGAACCGTCAGGAGGAGACGAGCCGGGTCGAACGGCTTGTGAAGCCAGAAGCAGGATCCGTGCTGCGCCG
This sequence comes from uncultured Nitrospira sp., assembly GCA_902500785.1. Classification (GTDB taxonomy): domain Bacteria; phylum Nitrospirota; class Nitrospiria; order Nitrospirales; family Nitrospiraceae; genus Nitrospira_A. The sequence goes on along the minus strand of CABVRW010000013.1, from coordinate 41,637 downwards.
CCAGACTACACATCTCAGGACGATTCAGGGAAAGGAGCACGATCGGGGTCCTTTGCCAGATAATGTGGCTGATCGTCATCAGTTCCAAACCATTAGACCAGGGCAGATGATAATCGATGACGGCCAACTCGAAGCGTCGTTGCGTCACCGCGTTCAATGCTTCCCTCGTATTGTGAGCGGTGTGGACCTGATAGCCGGCCTCTTTGAGGGTCCAGGCAAGGATGTCGCTGTCCTGGTGATAGTCCTTCACCAGCAGGATCGGATTCTCGTAATCTTCCATGATGGACTCCTCTAGGCGGTGAGCACGGCGGCCGCATGACTTGGTTCTCGATCCATCCCGCCGTGATGAGCGGCAGACAGGCTAGGAGCCTTGATCTGGCGCAGCGTCTCGACGATGCGCTCTCCTCTTCCCCAATCGCTCCAGAGTACCTTTCTCATCGGCAAGACCAGCAGCCGATCAGGACAGTGTGCGAGGACGGCAGTGGAAAAATTTATACGCGGTAGCGCGTGATAGACTCCGTTCAGCACATCCTGTTCCCGATCCGTGCCGATGGCACCTCGCAGCAAGGAAAAGGGTCTGGCGAGCTCAGGTGAAGAATCGTGTATGAGACGCCAGAGAGAGGCGGCGCGGGCGATCATAACCATGGTGTTCCACAGTCCGCCGCACCTCATCAGGCCGGTCGCGCGCTCGATCGTGGGCTTTTCCACGAAGCCGGTGATACGCCGGATCGTTTTCCCTCCGTAGGTGGCAAGGACTGGCCCCGGTTCGATCCATCCGTAATCCGTTTCCGGATGTGACGCCTCTGCCCCCACCAGAATGAGATGGTCCGATGCTGAGTCGGTGAGAAAATCCGCCGCGTCGGAGACCATGGCCATCAGCTTCTTGCCAGGCCGGACAAACTGGTCGGAGGGGAGGATCGCCACCGTCGCATCTGGGTCTCGATGCAGAACATGAATCAACGGGAGTAGAATACCAGGGGCGGTATCACATCCTCTTGGTTGCAGACAGACCAATTCCGGCGCAGCATCTTCCAGGGACCGGAAGAGGTGTTGGCGCTGATGTTCAGTGCTCACCAGCACGAGGCGTTCGCGAGGAATTGCCGCCGAAGCTCGTTTCAACGTGGCCTCCACCATCGTCCGGTGACCCAGGAATGAGCAGAACTGCTTCGGCGCATTGGAGCCAAGGTGTACTCGGATGAAATCTTTCAGCCGTTCCCCCTCTCCTCCCGCAAGAACAATTCCCCAAAGTTTCGACCTAGCGTTGAGCATGGCGATGATCTCCCTTTGCTGATTCAGTCGGTTCTCAGGTGCATCGTGACCATGGACCGTGGGTGTTCTATCTGCCGAACGCAGGGCGTCCTCGGGGTAGGAGAGGGAGGAGTTGAATTACGGCCTCGCACATAGCCCTCCTGTTTTCCGTTCTGTCGCACGCTCTGGATTCCGCGTTAAAGTCGACCATGTGTTTCGAGGTCCTCAGCGGCACTTCTTTGAGGATCGTGCTTGCAGGCATTCAGACGATTGGTGCGGAACAACGGGTCGTCGATGTAGCCGCAGTTCACACAACGCAGGGCCGCAGACCTTTCAGAGGGCATTCCAAAGAGATCGGTTCCCGTTTCCCTGATCATAAAGCCGTGACAACGAATGCATGACATCCTAGTCTCCTCTCCTCAGTAAGACGCACAATTCAATGTGGTCTGTACCACTTCAATCGTACTACCGACTGTCGAGAGAAATTATCGGAACCTGACCACATCTGTTGTCGGATTGCGTTCGATGTTGTTGTGGGAATAGGCCTACGCGACGCATAGTGATGGTCCGAGCCATGCGTGAGGATGGGTAGTGAAAATTTCATCACATGCCCCTGACAGACGACCAGAAAGGCTGCGCGACTCCTTACGGGCATCCGTTTGCACAGTTACCGCCATGTAAGGCCTGTGTCGTCGTCGTCATGTTCATACCAAACGACTCGTTGACCGGTAACCGGGAGCTGGTCCCGAGCGAGCCCATGGCAAAGGCCGGGTGATCTTCGGATGAGGCAAGAGATCCACCAAGGGTCGGGCCGTGAGCCAGGTTAAGAATTGTGGTCTGATCCGTTTTCGCCTGTTCTTGACTCGGCCCTATGATGCTGGCGGTCCTTTCACGTGAGGGTATGACCAAGTCGGGAAGCGTCGTTCGTGTCTTCAGCATCAGTCTCCTTCCATTCGGAAGCGCCCGCACGCTCAGGAGCTGGGTGGAGTATCGTGGAAGGTTTTTACCGGTCCCTTTGATCATGGCCTGATTGACGAAAGCATTCTTGCGCGGAGACTGATCCTCACAGGCCTCCACATTCTGGATGGCTGTCATCTCACTGTTGCCACGGGCGTAGCGGATGCTCCGCGTCAGTGGCGTGGCGTCAAGATTTGGAGCGGGTGCAAGTTCGCCAAAGATGTCACGCTGGCGTGTCAGGGTAAGGGACAGAGCAGGTAACGATGCCTCCTTCGCACCCGCGATTCCTTCCATCGTATTGCTGCGGGTCAGATCGACTGTCTGACAGTCGATCTGAGAGGCCAGCGCCATGGGAGAACCTATCACCCAGAGGAGTACGACACCCAAACAGGCAGGAATTGCTCGGAATCCGGCCTCAGATACCGTCTGTTGTTTGTCGTGTGCGAATTGATGCGCCATGGAAGCCTCCCTTCTCGTCTCGTTGTCTGTATCGATTAGACAGGAGATGAGAGAAGCGGAGGATCGGATAGAGTCGAATTCTCGCGCCCGATATTGCGCGGTACTCCTGTAGGGTCTTCCCTACAGAGCGGCACAATGTGCTGTGAAATAAGGGGGAAGCGAAGGACGCCAGTGACAGGTTATACGATCAACCGATGTTCGAGGGCATAGCGGGTGAGGTCTGCAGTTGATTTCAAGTGAAGCTTCTCGACGATGCGTGCCCGATAGGTACTGACGCTTTTTACGCTCAAGCAGAGTTCCTCTGCGATATTGGTGACGGTTTTCCCGTGAGCAATCAAACCAAGGACCTGGAATTCACGATCGGACAACTTCGCGTGAGGAGGCTGGTCGGTATCCCCTTGCTGAAGTTGGGTGGCGAGTAGATCAGCGACGGAAGGGCGAATATACTTTCCGCCTGCCATGATTTTTCGAATCGCCTGCACCAATTCCTCGGGAATGCTCTCTTTGGTCAGGTAGCCCGAAGCTCCGGCTCGAAGGACGCGTACGGCAAATTGGTCCTCGGGATGCATGCTCAGGACGAGTACCGGCGTGTCGGGACAGAGTGCCCTCAGTTCATGCAAGGCATCCAGTCCGCTCCTGCCCGGCATGGTCAGGTCCAGTACGATTAGATTCCAGCGGTGTTTTCCGGCCTGTTCAAGCAGTTCCGGTGTCGTGGAGGCTTCCCCAATGACCGACCCCGTGAATTCATCGGTCAACACCTGTTTGACCCCGCGTCGCACAAATGGATGATCGTCAGCGATGAGAATCCGTATCATGCGCTTCCTTCCGAAAGGGGCAGACGAACCTTCACCGTGGTTCCCTTTCCCTCGGCTCCAATGACTGAAATGTCACCGCCCCATGCCGCTGCCCGCTCCCGCATGCCGAGCAGTCCGAGGGAATTGTTCTTGAGCACGGTTCCCTCGGGGATTCCTCGTCCATTGTCGCAGACTTCGAGGGTGAGCCAGTGGGCGGAGACGTCCAGATGAATGCGAACCTGCGAGGCCTGAGCATGGCGCGCCACGTTCGTGAGGATCTCCTGGTAGATGCGAAAGATGGCCGTGGCCTGATCCGGTCCGATCGGCAGCGGTACCGACGGCATGGACGATGTACATCGTATCCCAGTCCGCTTCTCAAAATCACGTGTCTGCCATTCGAGCGCAGCTGTCAGGCCGAGTTCGTCCAGGACGCTGGGCCGTAATGCCGTTGCGATCGCGCGCACGGCGTGGATCGTCGCGTCGACCTGCTGCATCGTTCCTTGGATACGCTCCAGCATCTGCCCTCGACTATCGGCCGTCTCCGGAACGGAGAGCCGCTTGGCTACCCAGGACAGATCCAGCTTGAGGCTGGTCATCGCTTGCCCCAACTCATCGTGGACCTCCCGGGCGATCCTCGTCCCTTCCTCTTCACGTGCGGAATGCAGGCGCGTCATCAAGGCTCGCAGTTGGTCTCGGGATTGGCTGAGTTGAAGATCGGCCAGCTTGCGTTGCGTGATATCGGCCATCAAACCGATCAACCCCTCGATGGCCCCGCTTCGATCCCGCAGAGGAGCCGTTGAGAGGCTGATGGACACCGGCCTCCCATCTTTCCGATAGCGAACGACTTCCAGGTCCGTGAAGGCCTTATCTTCCATCACGCGCTCCCGCAAGAACCGGTGCTCGTTCGATTGTTCCGGCGCTACGGTCGGAAGGAGGCGCCCCAGGACTTCGTCCTCTCGCCAGCCGAAGATTTGTTCGGCGGCCGGATTCCAGAGCCGGCAGAAACCTTCGGAGTCCAGGATCACGATGCCGACCGGTGAGGCATGGATAAGGGCGCTGAGTCGATCATTCACCTCTCTGAGCCGTTCATCCGTGGCCTTTCGTTCGGTAATATCAAGCCACAGGCCAAGGACTTGCTTTGACGATCCATCCGAGGAGGTCTGGAGCAGCGCCCGGTCGAGAAACCAGCGATAGGTTCCATCCGCCACCTGCCATTTGTACTCGACGTGGAGCGCGCTGAGTTCGGACAGTTTCTCGAATTCCTGCAAGACCCGCTCGCGGTCATCCGGATGCAGGCGGGTGGCCCACAGACCGGGCTCGCTCACAAACAAACTGCCGGGGAAGCCGCTGAGCTGTTCCATATTGTCACTGACCCAGAGCGCACCGAAATCTTCGGTGGCCTTGGCCGAATAGATCACCAACGGCAGGGCGCGCATGACCAAGGTCTGTTTGGCGAGGCTTTTCTGTAACGCTTCTTCGGCCTGCCGACGCGCGGTTAGTCCCCAGCGGTAGGCGATGCCGATAACGAGCGCAATGAAGACCGCGAGGGCGCTGCCGGCCTGAGCCACGGTGATCGTCGATTGGGCAAGGGCGCTGGTCTTGTTGGAATGTTCCAAGAGTTGAATTCGTTCCGCATCCCTCATCTCGACGATCAAGGTGCGGATCTGGTCCATTTCTCGTGTGCCTTTGCCGGAGGCAACCAGGTCTCTCGCCGCTGCGAATCCTTTGGAGCGGCGCAGCTCAATCGATTCGGCGGCGAAGGCCACGCGAGATCGGACGAGACCCGTGAGTGTTTCGAGCTGTGGGCGCAACTCCGGCTCATTGCCCACGAGCGCGCTGACATGCGTCAACCGCGCTTCGATTTTGTCCACGGCTTTCAAGTAGGGGGCCAGGAACGAAGTCTCGCCGGTGATGATATATCCTCGTTGGCTGGTTTCGATTTCCTCTACCAGAGACAGGATGCGATGAAGATTTCCACGGACCTCGCGGGTATGGACCATCTGCGCCGAATTGGCCATGAACTCGGTCGAGTTACGGTAGGCCACGAATCCAATGCCCAGAAGGAGCGTCAACAGGAGTGCAATGGCAATCTCGGTTTTCCTCTCAAGACTCAGCTGCATCGCGCCCTTTCTTGAGGAAATTGTGTTCGGGTTGAACGTTGGTCCTGGGAAATCGATGTTCGAGAAGGCATTGTATCACCCTCGTATAAAAGGCCTGATTTCGGCTGGTTTCCAGATCGTTTGGAAGGAAAAATGCAGAAAGGGACAATCGCAAGGAGGACGAATTGGCCGGAACTACCACCATCAACGACGGGCAACGTTCTTCCTCAGGTAAAAGGCAAAAGAGATAGGGGGTCTAGCCATCTTAGTGAGTCAGACCGGCCCATGCTATCGGTATCCAGGTAGTTCGCCTGTGAGATTGCGCCTACAGAGCATGGAGAGCCTCGGCTCTCTGCAAGGGGAACGTGATGAAGTCGAAACGCAAACCGTGCCAACTCTTGCCCATCGAAGCGCAGCGGTGTCTTGATGAAATGCCACTCTGCCATGGTGCGAGTCACCCTGCCTCGTGTGGGAAACGGGCAGGGTGGAGACGCTCCCACGATGGGGTTGATGACAAGGCCGTATGCGGGATCGCGCAGATCGTTACGGCGCCGTTTGTTTGCCCCAGTTCTTTAAAAAGGGAGCAATCGTATCGATCGGGATGGGGAAGATCGTGGTGGAATTTTTCTCCGCGGAAATTTCGACCAACGTTTGAAGATATCGAAGTTGTAACGCGGCCGGGTTTCGGCTGATGACATCGGCGGCATCGGCCAGGCGTTGAGAGGCCTCGAATTCACCCTCTGCATGGATGACTTTGGCGCGCCGTTCGCGCTCCGCTTCCGCCTGGCGCGCAATGGCCCGCTGCATCTCCTGAGGGAGATCCACATTTTTTACTTCCACAGCGGTCACCTTGATGCCCCACGGCTCCGTCTGTTGATCGATGATGCGTTGGAGATCCGCGTTGATCTGTTCGCGCTTCGACAGCAGATCGTCGAGTTGGCTCTGCCCCAGCACGCTGCGGAGCGTCGTCTGCGACATCATCGAGGTGGCATAGAGGTAGTCTTCAACCTGAATGATGGCGCGCTCCTGATCCACGACCCGGAAGTAAATGACCGCGTTGACCTTGACCGTGACGTTGTCCTTTGTGATGACGTCTTGCGGCGGCACATCCATCGTGACGGTCCGCAAGCTCACGCGCACCATCTTGTCGATGAAGGGAATAATGACCACGACGCCGGGGCCATTGCCCCCCACGAGTCCCTTGGCCAGGCGTCCCCACCGAAAAATCACGCCCCGTTCGTATTCCCGGAGGACGTTGAATCCCATCAGAATGATGACCAGTATGAAAAACAACAGCGCAAAAGGACTCACGAGCGGACCCATATCAGACCCCCTTCTTCGACACGGGTTTGACGAATAGGCGTAAGCCGTCCATGCGAATGACTTCAACTGCGTCGCCGGGTTGAAGCGGTACGTCGCTGGCGGCCTGCCACAGCTCACCATGCACGGCAACTTGTCCCTGAGGCGTGAGCGCTGTGGTGACGATCCCCACTGACCCGATCATTTCCTCTCGTCCGGTGGCTGCAGGACGCCGCATGGCCCTGACGCCCATCCCGACCAGAAAAAAGGAAAAGATGGCGGCCAACCCGACGACCGGAATGATGACGCCCCAGGAAATTTGAAAGAATTCGGCGTCGGTCTTGATCAACATGACCGATCCGAGGAGCATGGAGATAATGCCGCCGATGGCCAGTACGCCGAAGCTCGTCACCGTGGCTTCCAGGATGAGAAAAACAATGCCGAGGAGGAACAGTAGTAGGCCCGCATAATTCACCGGCAGGGACTGCAAGGAATAAAATGCCAGCACCAGGCTGATGGCGCCGACGACGCCGGGTAGAATCGCGCCGGGGTTATACAACTCGGCAATGATTCCGATGGTGCCGAGGGTCATGAGCACATACGCGATATTGGGATCGCTGAGCGCCTTCAGCAGTTCCAAGCGAAGTCCCATCGGGAATTCTCTCACTGCCGCGCCGGCGGTGTGCAACCGAGTCGGACCGGACTGAAGCGGAACGGTACGACCATCCAGCTGTTTCAGCAATGCCGGAAGGTTGTCCGCCACCAGGTCGATGATCTTGAGATTGAGGGCTTCCCGTTCCGTCACGGACAGGCTCTTGCGCACGGCATCTTCCGCCCATGCGACGTTCCGTCCCCGTTGGAAAGCAATCGATTTCAGATAGGCCACGGAATCGTTTTCGACCTTCTCTTTCATCGTCTTGTCCATCTCTCCGCCACCAAGCGCCACCGGATGGGCTGCGCCGATGTTCGTGCCGGGAGCCATGGCCGCCACATGGGCGGCCATCGTGATGAACACGCCGGCTGAGGCGGCGCGTCCGCTGGACGGCGAAACATAGACGACCACGGGAATCGCGGCGCCGGTGATGTCCTTGACGATGAGCCGCATCGAAGGGTCCAGTCCGCCCGGTGTATTGAGGCGGATGATCAGGGCTTCCGCCCCGCTGTCTTGCGCCGAGATCAGCGCGTCGTGCAGGTATTCGGCGGAGACGGGCGTGATGACTCCGTCGTAAGTGGCGACCAGCACGAAGGAGTCGGCATGCGCGGCACGTGGCTCAGCAAGCAGAGCCGCGATGAGCACCATCGTGGCGATGATGAGGAGCGGGAGCAGGGGGCGAGGTCCGGGAGCATTCATCCAGAAGTCCCTCCCACCAGACATGAGCGCCGGTAGATCGACCACAGAGGGAAAGCATACGAGTCGTGTCCGGCTCAGTCAAGGAAGAGAGGAGCCGAGGGGGGAACAGGGGAGGCGAACGAGCATAGGTGAGCGAGCAGCCTGTAAGAAGCCGACGGCTGTCTCAAGATCCGCTTGCTCTTCCTTGAACGTTTTCTTGCGGCTCTCTTCACGGAAGCGTCTCTTTGCGTAATGGGGTGAGGAGTGACGCTGTTCCGTGAGCGACCCGCGGCCTCGTTCAAGGCCGAACTCGAAATATTGTTGCTCCGGCAGGATCCAGAAACAGTCCGCCGTTGTTCGCGTATTGCCGTACATACGTATTCGCGAATGACTGTCCATTCCCGGCTCGATCGAGTTCAGACGGACGCAGGCTCGACCGGTCTCTCTCGCATGGTCGGGTTCTCTGCACTGTGTTATAAGAGCCTGCGAAACGGACTGGTGCCGAGGATCTGTATCTGATTGCGCTGCTGACTGTATCGAATCACATACAGAAAGGTGGCGATCGGGACTGGCCATGTGTGCGAGCACTCTCTGCCTTGGTGCGGCGGACCATTCGAAACCTTCGTGTTGATCGGCCTTGGTCGGTCATGTCATATAGTGACACAGGTGTGTCGGCGGAAATCGCAGCCTCATGGTACGAATGGTGCACATCATCGCTGAAAGGCAGTTGAATCCTGCCGAGAATGCCTGAGCCCAACGGAGTGACGCTTCTCACAACATAGGGGTGAGCCGGATGAAAACGTTCATCAACATCCTCTTGGTAACCCCGGACGATGAGTATCGGTCGTGGTTCGATGAGTCTGACATCGTACACAAAGTCGAGTCTGTGTTCCTCGGTGGGAAGGTCGAACTCCACCGTCTGTCGGATCCCTCTCAGCTGATCACCCGTCCTCCTCAGTTGTTGCTGCTCCATCAGGACGCGACCGATCGATCATTCGACCAAAGACTTGCCGCCGTGAGCCGCCGGTGGCCGGACGTGCCGATTGTGGGATTACTCGCCGCGCAGCAGGGCTGTGTGGAGGAGCTGGTGAACGGGGTTCCGGGAGAGCTGAGCGACTTTCTGTTGTGCCCGTTGGATGCCCGCGAATTGGCGCTACGGATCAGGCGCCTACTCGCAAGCGGGGATCGTCGGACAGCGCGGGATGCTGGTCGTCCTCAACGCGTGCGGATCGATTCGCTGGTGGGCGAGAGCTCGATTTTTCAGGCGCAGGTTGCGAAGATTCCCCTCTTCGCCGATGTCGACGCCACCGTGCTGCTGCAGGGTGAAACGGGAACCGGCAAGGAGGTGTTTGCCCGGGCCATTCATTATTCCAGCGCACGGAAAGACCATGCCTTTATCCCAATCAACTGCGCGGCTCTCCCGGACCAGTTGTTTGAGAACGAATTGTTCGGGCATTCAAAAGGGGCCTATACGAGTGCGGCGAGCGAGCAGGGCGGGCTGGTTCTTGAAGCCGAGGGAGGAACCTTGTTCCTCGATGAAGTGGATGCGTTGAATCCCTATGCGCAAGCCAAACTGCTGCGCTTCGTCCAATATCGGGAATATCGGCCCTTGGGCTGTTCGCGCACGAAGGTGGCGAATGTGCGGATCATTGCGGCCTGCAATCACGATCTGCGACAGGCCGTGGCGGGCCGGCAGTTCCGCGAGGATCTGTTTCATCGGCTCAACGTGCTGTCCCTGGTGGTGCCTCCCTTGCGAGACCGTGTTGAAGACATTCCCTTGCTGGCCGGACGATTTCTCCAGCGTTTTCGGCGACCGGATGGGCACGGTCCTCGACTGCTCTCGGAGGAGGCGGTTCAGAAATTGCTCACGCATGCCTGGCCGGGTAATGTGCGGGAGTTGGAGAGTACGCTTCAACGGGCGGTCGTCATGTGCGGGGCCACGACCATCCAGGCACAGGATATCGAGTGTTCCGGAGAGACGCTTCAGAACCTGCGTCTGGACGGCTCGCTGCGCGAGGCCAAAACCTCTGCGACCATGGATGTCGAGCGGGCCTATCTCGTGAAGACGTTGGTCACCTTCCGGGGGAACGTCACGCATGCGGCCAAGGCGGCAGGGAAGGAGCGGCGCAGTTTCCAACGACTGCTTCGAAAATATGAAATCGATCGAGAGGTCTTCCAGAGCGCTCCGGACGGTCTCGCCCAGGACTGTCCTCCGCCGTTCCGCACACCGTTTGATGGACTCGCCTAAGTTCCTCACCACCGCGGGGTTTTTGCCGCACTCGCCATCGCGCTGATTTTCCAGGTCGTTTCAACACAGGTGTCGCCAAGTCGGTGCGGCAGGAATGCCGCGTCGTTCGATTCGCCCTGTTCGATTCCCTTTAAATCATAGGAAACGGAATGTTCCCTAATGGCATTGCTCTTGCTCGGTACGAGTGCCGTGACGGAGAGAGACTCCGGGGATCAGGCCGGATGGAACCACACGATGCGGAGTTCAGGCGCAGCATTCTCGACTACTTGGTTCATCACCCTGGTGCGAAGGATACCCAGGACGGCGTGCTGAACTGGTGGATTGCCGAGCCATGCCTTGATGAGCGTGACGAGCGTGCCGCGCTCGGAGCATTGGAAGCGCTGGTCGCGCGAGGCTGGGTGGTGAAACGTGAGACGTCGAGTCTGCCGATTTATAGCCTGAACCAGGCGCACCTGGACGAGATCCGAACATTTCTGACACAGGACGGAACCGACACGTGAACGTCCTAAGCCGAGGAGGATGAGCATGCCAGTGCAACCAACCTATCCGGGTGTGTACATCGAGGAATTGCCGAGCGGCGTGCGCACCATCACAGGCGTCGCCACGTCGATCACCGCGTTGATCGGCAAGGCGGTGCGCGGTCCGGCCGATCTACCCGTGACGATGACGAGTTTTGCCGACTATGAGCGCATCTTCGGAGGGCTCCATCGCGACATGATGCTGAGTTATGCCGTGCGCGACTTTTTTCTCAACGGCGGCGGTCAAGCCGTGATTGTACGCCTCTACAAAGCGGTAACCGGCAGCGCGAGCAAGGCGACGTATGAAGTCCCCAACCTGACCTTGCAGGCAGCGTCGGAAGGCGCCTGGGGCATGCAGGTTCGCGCGCGAGTGGAGAAGAAGGCCGTGACCGATCCGAATCTGATCGCAGTCGCGACGCGGCTTGGCGTGCAACCAGCCGACCTCTTTGACTTGACGGTGCGCGATGGAGGGACGGGTCTCACGGAAACGTTCTTGAACCTGAGCACCAAGGAAAGTGCGAGACGCGCGGACCGCGTGCTGTTGGCCGAGTCGAACCTCGTCCGCGTCACGACGACGTTGCCGTCGAACAGCGCGCCCTCGGCCCATACCGGAAGCTTGGCGGATGCCGACGTTTGGACCAACAATGCCAAATCCACCGCCGCCAAGAACGCGGCGCCCGCGGATGTGGCTGTAGATAGTGCGGTGCTTGATGCGGCCGCCTATAAGGGCAGCCAATCGAGCAAAACCGGACTGTATCAACTGGAAAAAGTCGATCTCTTCAACCTGCTCTGCATCCTTCCGGACGCGCGCGGCGGCGATGTGCCGGATGACGTGTATCAAGAGGCACTCAGCTACTGTGTCAAGCGACGGGCCATGCTGATCGTTGATCCAAAGGCCGGGTGGACCAACGTGGGCGCCGCCCAATCGGGGGCGCCCGGTATGAACCTCAACGGAGATATGGCACGCAACGCGGCGATCTATTTCCCGCGTATCAAGCAGGCGGATTCCCTCCTCGGCGGGCTGATCGACACATTCGTGCCCTCCGGGATGATTGCCGGCGTGATGGCGAGAACGGACACTCAGCGCGGCGTCTGGAAGGCGCCGGCGGGGCTCGACGCGTCGCTTGGCGGTGTGGCTGCCTTGCAGCTTGATATGACGGATGCGGAGAACGGCCTGCTGAATCCGCTGGGGATCAATTGCCTGCGCACGTTTCCCGTGCATGGTCGGGTGGTGTGGGGCTCGCGGACCATGCGGGGCGCCGATGCCGCGGCCGATGAATATAAATACGTGCCCGTTCGCCGTCTCGCGCTCTTTCTTGAAGAGAGTCTCTACCGGGGCACCCAGTGGGTGGTGTTCGAGCCGAACGACGAGGCGCTGTGGGCGCAGATTCGTTTGAATCTCGGCGCCTTCATGCACAACCTGTTTCGACAGGGAGCCTTCCAAGGCACCGCTCCGCGAGACGCCTACTTCGTCAAATGCGACAAAGAAACGACGACCCAAACCGACATCAACCTCGGTATCGTGAATATCGTCGTCGGGTTCGCTCCGCTCAAACCCGCCGAATTCGTGATCATCAAGCTGCAGCAGATGGCGGGCCAGATCGCGACCTAATTGGAGGAGACATCATGGCGCAGTTCACCGTGAACACGAATCGATTCGATCCGTACAAGAATTTCAAGTTCCGCGTCAAATGGGACGGCCGTTATGTTGCGGGCATCAGCAAAGTGGGCGCATTGAAACGCTCGACCGAGATCGTGGAGCACCGCGAAGGCGGCGATCCCAGCACCAGTCGAAAATCGCCGGGCCGTACCAAGTATGAGGCGATCACCCTTGAGCGAGGGGTCACCCACGATCAGGAATTCGAGCGGTGGGTCAACAAGGTATGGAATTTCGACTCCGGGCTCGGTTCGGAAGTCTCGCTGAAGGATTTCCGTAAGGACATCATCATTGAAATGTTTAATGAGGCCGGACAAGTAGCAATCGCTTATAAGGTCTTTCGTTGTTGGGTGTCGGAGTATCAGTCGTTATCCGATCTTGATGCGAACGCGAACGCCATCGCGATCCAGACGATCAAGCTTGAGAACGAAGGATGGGAGCGCGACTACGAAGTCGTCGAACCCGCTGAGCCGAGCTTCACGGAGCCGTAACGATGATGCAGGGACGGCCTTTGGGTTTGTCTGCGGAGACCTTAGTCGAAATCTGGGAACAGGGCGCCGGATGGCACCCTATCGACCAGGCCTTGCTGGTGTTGCGGTATGCCTGTGTCGATCTCCCGGGCGAGGACCTGAGTGAATGGTCGATCGGACGGCGCGATCGCCGACTGCTGGAGATTCGCCGACAGACCTTCGGCGATCGTATCGAAGGGTATGTGGAATGTCCCGCTTGTCGGCACGGCCTCGAATTTGAGTTGTCCTGTGACGCACTGCTGGCGCAGGACCCATCGCAGGCACGTGTCACGGGATCGGTAGAATATGAGGGCCGCGGATGGGAGGTACGGGTGCCGAATAGTCGCGATCTGTCGGCCGTGGCGGAGGCAGGGGATCTCGCTGCCGCCAGAGATACGTTGTTCGAACGCTGTGTGAGGTGCGGTGCAGAACCAGCGCCGGTGCTCGGCCGATGGCCGGAGTCATTACGATCGCGACTCGACGTTGAACTTGTGGCGCTTGATCCGTTGGCGGAGATTTTGATCGGACTCACCTGTCAGGCCTGCAGCCATGCTTGGCAGACGCTGTTCGACATCGCGACGTATTTGTGGAGCGAAATTCGCGCGCGCAGCCGCCGGCTCCTCCAAGAAATCGACCTATTGGCCAGGACCTATGGATGGACCGAGCAGGAGATTTTACGGATGAGCGAGAGGCGCCGTGGCCTGTACGTTCAGATGGCACTGTCATGAGCGATTTCTTTACCAGACTGGTGCAACGGCAACAGGGCAGGCTCCCCATGGTTCAGCCGAGGGTGCCGACCGTCTTTGCATCCGTGGTGAGCCAAGACACGTCGATGCCGGAAGCCCTCGCGTCCGAGCCGCCGATGCTGAAGAAACGGACCACGAGGTTGACGGCGGAAGAGCCGTCCACGCGGCCCCGGCCGACGGACCCCGCACAGCCCGTTGTTACCGCGCCCTTGCTTCCCATGCGGGTGCGTATGCCTGGAGTCCTGCCATCGGCGGAGACGCCCATGTCTAAAGAATCCGACGCGCCACGTGGTCTCGAAGGCCCTGTGCCCGTGCTGCATCGAGCATCGAATGACCGGCCCGGTCGAGAACCGACCTATTCGATGCCATCGAATTCGAGCAGGAGCAATACCCCGCCCGCCGTTGAGGCACGACTGGGCAGCAAAGTGGCGTTCGAGAGTCCGCTTCGGGAGACGGGCGTGGAATTGCCGCCGCGGCTGGTGACAAGGGTGGTTGAGCCCCACCAGGAGCCACTCAGTGCGCCGACGTCGATGCTGTCGACGGAGCTCGCCGGCAGACAGTCCGGCAATCTCGCGCAGGAAGTCTCCGAGCCTCCGGTGCAAGTGACCATCGGCCGGATCGAAGTCACCGCCCTTACCGCGCCGTCGCCACCCAAGCGCAAGGCGGCCGCGCGTCCACCGTCGATGTCGTTACACGACTATTTGACGCGCCGTCAGGGAGGGAAACGTGAGTAGCGCGCTGGCCATCGCCGGTGTCACAGCCGTGCTTCGCGATCTATTGAACGACGGCCTGATCAATCACAATGTCAGCGGTGTGCTCGGCAGCACGGTGACGGTGAGCGCCCTGCCGCCGGATCGCGTGGTCTCGGCGAATGGGACTGAAAATACCCAGCTCAATTTGTTTCTCCATCAAGTGACACCCAACCTTGGATGGCGCAACGAATCGTTACCCTCGCGGGACAGTTCCGGCAGAACCCGTTTGAGCAATCCGCCGTTGGCGCTGGACCTGCATTATTTGTTGAGCGCCTATGGCGCCGAAGACTTGCATGCCGAAATCCTGCTGGGCTATGCGATGCAACTGTTTCACGAGACGCCGGTGCTCAACCGCAGCGCCATCGCCACGGCACTGAATCCCTCGCCGGTGTCAGGCACGACGTTGCCGCCGGCACTGCGCGCGCTGGCGTCCTGTGGACTCGCCGATCAGTTGGAGCAGATCAAGGTATCACCGGAGTACTTGAATACCGAAGAGATGTCGAAACTCTGGACTGCTGTGCAGGCCCACTACCGTCCTACCGCCGCCTACCTCGCGACCGTCGTGTTGATCGAGTCGACCTTGCCGACGCAGGCCAGTTTGCCGGTGTTGAGCCGTGGCCCGGTGGATCCCGTGACGAAGCGCGATCGCGGTGTGGTCGCGCAGGCCAATCTGCTGCCACCGTTTCCCATCATTCAGACTGTGCTCCCCACGAATAAGCAACCCTCCGCCGCCGTCGGCGCAACCGTCGACATCATCGGTCATCATCTCGACGGCGTGAATGCGACCGTGCTGCTCTCGAACAGCCGGTTCGGCATCGAACACAGGGTGCCGGCAGGGATCGGAGGGACCGCCACCACCATGTCCTTCACGGTGCCTGACGTCCCTGTGGGACTGTACCAACTGGCCGTGCGTGTCATCCGCCCGAGCGAAACCGAGCCCCGCACCAGCAATCAGCTGGCGTTGGTGATCGGGCCAGATATTACCACGGCCTTGCCGATCACCGTGGTGCGGGACGGCGCCGGCACGGCGACGATCCCCCTGACCGTGCAGCCGCAAATCCAGCCGGGACAGTCGGTGTCGTTATTGCTCGGTACCAGGGAGGTACGAGCCGAACCGATCACGGTCGCCACGGCGAGCCTGAGTTTTCTGGTCGCCGATGCGCCGACAGGGGACGTGCTCGTCCGTCTGCGCGTCGACGGTATCGAGAGTCCGATCATCGATCGATTGGCTGTGCCGCCGTCATTTTTCAACTATCGGGTGACGATCACATGAGAACCGCCACGACCTCCATGCAGTGGTCTGACGCGAACCAGTCCTATCTCGTGGCTGAGTTCGCGCGCCTCAAGTTCCGACTAGGAGCGGAGTTGGAGGAGCAGGAGGTTGGAGAACGCGTGCAGGCCACACGCGGCTTGTTGCCGGCTCCGGCTGCCATCGATACGGTGGCTGACCTGTTCGGCTTGAGCGCATTCGAGCGGGA
The DNA here is from genome assembly GCA_902500785.1 of uncultured Nitrospira sp. Lineage (GTDB taxonomy): Bacteria > Nitrospirota > Nitrospiria > Nitrospirales > Nitrospiraceae > Nitrospira_A. Next base: position 25,543 of record CABVRW010000013.1, on the reverse strand, counting down.
TCTGCTCTTGCTCGTCGCCGGTCTCGAGATGGATGCCGAGCTTGGGCGTCTGTGCGCCGCCGCTCTTGGGCAGACGCAACGGCCTCAGGCCACGTTCGGCCTTGCCCTGGCGGCATTGGAACATGCGCATTGGAGCGCGCTGGCATCGGTGGCCCCGTTGCGCCGTTGGCGCCTGCTGGAAATAGATGACAGCGCGGGTCTGGTCGCCGGAAGACTGCGTCTCGATGAGCGGGTGTTGCACTATTTGGCGGGCGTCAATTATCTCGATCCGCGGTTGCAGCCGTTGCTCACTTCAGTCGCCCCTCCGGCGGCCATGGCCGAGACACATCGCCGGATTTGCGAGTCTGTGCTTGAACGGCTTCGCGACCATGCGGCTGCCTATCCAGTGGTGTTGTTGTCCGGCGATGACGTGGATGGTCAGCAGGACATTGCGGCCGCCCTGGCGGCGCAGTTGCACATGCAACTGTATGCCGTGCAGGTCGAAGATGTACCCTCCACCCCCGCCGAGGCCGATGCTTTTGCCCTCCTGTGGCAGCGCGAAGCGGCATTGCTCGGCGCCACTCTCCTCGTGCATTGCCGCGATGCGGCGCCGCATAAGGTGGTACTCCGTGTTGCCGAGCGTAGCAGTAGTCCGCTGTTTATCGTCGGATCAGAGCTGCCCTCATTCAAGCGCGCCACGATTTCCATTTCAGTCAACAAACCGGACAGCGCGGAGCAGAAACGACTTTGGCAACAGGTGCTCGGTTCAGCCGCGACAGATTTGAACGGCGCGCTTGATGGCGTGGCGTCGCAGTTCAGCCTCAGCGCGCAAGCTATCTTCGCGACCGGCACGAGGCTACAAGACGTTTCGGCGGACGAGAACCGGATGGATGAGGCGCTGTGGGACGCCTGTCGGCACGTCGGCCGTTCTCGGTTGGATGATATGGCGCAACGCCTGGAGCCTGCAGCCGGCTGGAAGGATCTGGTGGTGTCTGACGCGCAACGTCATACCTTGCGCCAGATTGCCGCCCATGCGAAGCACCGGTTGACGGTCTACCAGCAGTGGGGTTTTGCAGAGAAAGGCAGCCGTGGACTCGGCCTCAGCGCGCTCTTTGCGGGGGAAAGCGGAACCGGGAAAACCATGGCCGCGGAAGTGCTGGCGAATGAGCTGCGTCTGGATGTGTACCGGATCGATCTCTCGGCGGTCGTCAGCAAGTATATCGGTGAGACAGAACGAAACCTGCGCCGCGTGTTCGACGCGGCTGAAACCAGCGGCGCGATGCTGCTCTTCGACGAAGCCGATGCTCTGTTCGGGAAACGCAGCGAGGTGCGCGACAGTCACGACCGCTACGCCAATATCGAGGTCAGTTACCTGCTGCAGCGCATGGAAGCCTATCGAGGCGTGGCGATTTTGACGACCAACATGAAAGCGGCCCTCGATGTCGCGTTTTCCCGCCGATTGAGTTTTGTCGTGCAGTTCCAGTTTCCCGATCAACAGCAGCGGGAACTGATTTGGCGGAACATGTTTCCCGCCGCCACACCGGTGGAGCCGCTCGATTACGCCAAGCTCGCCAGACTCAGCATGTCCGGTGGAAACATCCGCAATATCGCCCTCAACGCCGCCTTCCTGGCGGCCGACGAAGGCAGGGCCGTGGGAATGAGGCATCTCGTGCAAGCCGCGCATACCGAAGCGGCGAAACGCGACCGGCCGTTGTCGGACGCCGAAACGCGAGGGTGGTTATGAGGCGCGTGGTGGTGAAGATTGAGAACGTGGTGCTGAAAGGATTTCGCTACGAAGACCGGCACGCGATTGCTCAGGGGCTCCAGGACCAACTCGCGCAGCTGTTATCGGAACCCGGCATGGCAAAAGGGATCAGTGCTATCGGAACGCTTCCGCGCTTGCGGGCGGGGCAGATTGACGCGGCGACTGATGCAACGCCGCAGCAGGTAGGAATTGCGGCCGCAAATGCTATTGGGAAGGGATTGACGCGATGAGCGCGACGGTGGTGACACAGACGGCCACGAAGCCGCCAAGCAACTCGGGCTCGGTCTCGCTGCTCCAGCGCCATTGCGTCTGCGGAGAGGCGGCCGGCCTCAGCGGTGAGTGCAGAGAGTGCAAGACCAACAAGCTGCTTGGCAACCCGTTGCAGCGCAAACTCGCCGTCAACGAACCGGGTGATGAATACGAGCGTGAAGCGGACCGTGTCGCCGAGCAGGTGCTGCGCATGACGGAGTCGAATGAGGACATGGCCCATTCGACAGCAGTCAAAACTCCGCCGGTGCAAAGAAAGATCAATGCGAGCGGCTCAGGGATCGGGGCGGCACCGCCGATTGTCCACGACGTCCTTTCCTCGCCGGGTCAGTCGCTAGACAGTGAGACTCGCGCATTTCTCGAGCCTCGCTTTGGGCATGATTTCGGTTCGGTACGCGTGCATCAAGATCCTCTGGCAGCCGATTCTGCCCGACGTATTAACGCATTGGCCTACACTCACGGTCATCACATCGTCTTTGGCTCCGGCCAGTATTCGCCTGGGAGCCTCTCCGGCAAGCGATTGTTGGCCCATGAGTTGTGCCACGTCGTCCAGGTTGGAGCGGCTGCTGCTCGGTCGAATTCCGTTGAATCCCCCATGCTGTTGCGACGTGAAGACCCTCGGCTGGAGGCGTTGCTGGCGGATCTCCGCAGTTTGGGAGGAAACGCGGGTCCTTACGGTACCGATGAGCTGGTTGGTCAGATTTTTACCCTGCTGGGTGATCTCGATCTTAGTGATCCAGACAACCTTGCGCCGGTGACGCAAGTTGTTGCTGAAGCGTTCTCGGACGGAATTCTCCTGCAATTTCTGACGTTCGTTGAGGACAGAGCACAGAAAGAGCGCATGCTGGAGCTCCCTCGGTCAGGACGTCTTGGCTATGGTCTATTTCCCGTCACAGGTGTGACTCTCGAAGCTCTGGGGGCGCTGGCAAGTTCCTTCGCGCAGAGTTCGAACGCGTTTTTGTCCGGTCTGTACGCCGGACTCTCGGCAGCTCAGATGAGTGAGGGGGAACGGCAAGCGCTGCAGTCCAATCTGGCAAAGAGCGTGGTGATCAACGTGGCCTTTCCGGTGGTGTTTCTGTCCGGAACCTTGGTGGGCATCGCTCGGGATGCGAAGGATACGATTACCAACACCATAGAGATTCTCGGTAACTTTTCCGAGTTTGTCGACCAGATGGGCGAATTCATTGGCGAGCTATTGCGCGATCAGGAGCTGTCCCGAACGCTCGGCCAGGAAGCCGGCGAATTGTTCATTGACAAGATCAGAGGTCTCGCGACGCTCGATCCGGTCAGGTTTACTTTCGAGCTGGGCCGGCTAGTAGGGCCGACCATCGTATACACCGTTCTGTCGTTGCTCGGCATACCCGTCATCGCGGGAGGGATCCTGTTCGGCCGATTGAGCTCGACGCTAAGCCGATTTCCCAGATTACTCAAGGTTGTCGAATTCATCGGCAAACGCTTGCGGGCGCGAGCCAATGAAAAGATCTTATCTCGATTGCTTCACGGCAGCGGCCTATCAAACCGTGCACCCTCGGGCGCACTTCTGACCGCGCGCGAGGCCCTGCGCGCCGGCACGGCAACGCGCGACCATTACGAAATCCTGCTGCGCGAAGCGGTTAACGATGCCAGGGACTTCATTCGGTCAAGCAGAGTTCTGGATAAAAAAAATGATGTGGAACCGGCCAGTTCGAAGGTCTTGACACTTGCCTGCGGTCCCGGGCGCGACTGCTCGACCGCCTCCCTGGCGGGCATGGCTTCCGAAAGTTTACGACCGATCAGGATCCATCGGTATCAAGCCGCCGAAGTGTTCGGTGAAGAGTTTCATAGGCATGCGTTCAGCGTGGTGACCTTCCAGGACGGCAGCCAATTCCTGGTCGATTCCACCTTCGGACAGTTTAAACGTTCGTTTGCCCGCGCACGTAGCCAGGATTTTCTCATTGAATTGGTGGGAGAGGGTTTCATTCCTTTAACCGATGACAACGTTTCGCGTTACGCAGCCGTTCTTAGGCGAGGCGCCGATACGAGTGCTTCAACAGTTGCGGGCGCGCCGGAGTTGGCTGGACGGTTGCGCAGAGGGGAGTTGGCCGAAATAGTGGACCAAGTTGGCCACGGCTTACCTGGCGTTGCCTTCGAAGATCCTGTTCCCCATTTCGATCGCGGCGACCTGTTAGATTTCGCTGAACTCACCAGGGAAGAACTCATCAGGCGGGGCGGCCAGGATGACATGGTGGCGGCGATGGAGTGGCTCATTAACCGGGCGGAAGTCCCTGGCGAAGCACCTTGACCGGTTGAGAAGCGGATCGACGCATGCGGATCCAGCCCGTCTGAGTGAACCTATGAAGAAACAGGCGGTTCAGAACTACGTTCGTGGCATGACGGCACGGCCTTCCGCGGGAGGCCTGCTGCAACGTCAGTGCTCCTGCGGGGGATCAACCGGTCTGACAGGCAGCTGTATGGAATGCGAGAAAAAGAAGCTGGTGGGACAACCGCTGCAGACCAAGTTACGGATCAGTGAGCCGGGGGATCCCTACGAACAGGAGGCGGATCGGGCGGCGGAGCAGGTGATGCGGATGCCGGAGCCGGTGCGAGGGCAGAGCCAAGGCGAACCGGCGCGTGGTCCGCTGGTGCAACGCCGTATGAACGGCCTGAGTGGAGGAGAGGCCGGTGTGACTCCGCCGATCGTACAGGACGTGCTCCTGTCGCCGGGACAACCACTCGATGCCTACACACGCGCATTCTTCGAGCCACGGTTCGCGCATGATTTGGGGCAGGTGAGGATTCATGCCGATACACAGGCGGCAAGGTCGGCGCAAGCGGTGAATGCCTTGGCCTATACGGTCGGTCGAGACGTCGTATTTTCCGCAGGAACGTACGCCCCTCGAGCGCCGCGAGGGCAGCGATTGCTGGCTCATGAGTTGAGCCATGTCATCCAACAAGGGAGTAGTAGCTCGGGCAGTATGCTTCGAAGGGCTCCGGGGGCTGGCGCTGAATCGGAGAAGGCCCCTGCTCCTCTATCGCTCTCGACCGGGATCGCGAGCACACATGAGATCGTGGTCGATGGAGAGCCGTTCGATGTGGTGGTCATGTCCTCTGAGTCATCACCGCACGATTCGTCTTCAAGATATCGCAAGACGGCCGATGAATACCTTGGATCCTATCCGAACCTGGGGAGTGGGTTCTGGGCGTTTCTCGTGAGACAGGCCGACGGGGTATTTTGCCAGATTGGAGGCAATTGCCTGGGTTGGGCCTATGGCACCTATGGTCTCAATGATCCGCCCGAGCGGGTATGGGGTTTGTCGAAGCAATACCTGGAGTCGATTGGTCGACTGGTTCGAGGGGACAAATCTCCGCAGGAGACCTATTTCAAACAGGCGCGAAAAGAAGCGTTTCCTGCATCGGCGATGTGGGACTACTTCATGAATATCGAGTTTCAGGCCGTCCCGACGGAAAGCGATGGGGGTGCGCATCTGGCGCTTTATGGCCGAGGATTCGGCGGTCCATCGGACGGGCCGACACACATCGCATTTCGCACTGCCGGCGGAGAATTGTGGGTGTCAAAACCCAGTCCATCCAGGTTTCCGCTGGTGCACGAGCAGGCAAGCCAGATGTCCGGTGGACAAACCGGTGAAGTGGTTCGGCTCTATACGCGGGCATCTGGTCCTCCAAGCCACGTGGTGTTGCGGGCCAAACAGGCCCAGCCAAGTCAGTAGCGAGAGGAGCCTCGCAGGTCATGACAAAACCGATTGTGCAGCGAACCACTCGGACTTCGACCGGCGTCTCTTCGGGCGGAAGATTGCTGCAGCGGCAATGCGCCTGCGGCGGGGCGAGCGGCCTGACGGGGCACTGCTCCGAATGTAACACGCTCAAGATGCTTGGCCGATCGTTGCAGACCACGTTGCGGATCAGCGAGCCGGGTGATGCCTACGAACGGGAAGCGGATCGGGTGGCTGATCAGGTGATGGGGTCGGCGGGGAGTCGTTCCGGATCAATCGTGCGAGGCTCCACCCATTCGGTCCGGCAGTCGTTGGCGAGAATGCCGGTCCTCCAACGGAACGAGGCAGCCGACACCATGCCCATGACCGGAGGCGACAAGCCAAAGGAAGAAGGGAGCCGCTGTCCGAGTTGGCGCTCGGACCCGGAAAGCATTTCTAAGCGGGCAGCAGAATTTTATGCACGGAACCACATGACACCGACATCGCCGGCCAAAGTCGAGCGAATCCAATGCGAGTCGCCGATATCCAACGGCAACTATGGCTGTTACGTGCATCTGAGCGACGGGATCGTGCTGCGCGTGATCGTGCGTGAATCGGACATCATCGTCGGCACGGGCCCCGGGCCGATCACCACGTTGCACCCGCCGGCCGCCACGCCCCTGTGTTTTTACGAGTATGCCTGTCCAGCCGGGGACTTGGTGTTGACCGTAAAAGAGTGCAAGAGCGCGAAGCCTCCGGCGCCGGCAGCCCCGACGCTGGTCGGCCGGCGGCATGCCGCACCCGGTGCTGCAGGATCGGTCGTCGCGCCGACGATCGTACACGAGGTGCTCGCGTCATCAGGCCGACCGCTGGACGTGTCTACCCGCGGATTTTTCGAGGCCCGCTTCGGTCATGATTTCGGCCACGTGCGCATCCACTCGGATGCCCAGGCGTCGGAGTCAGCGCGTCGTGTCCACGCGTTGGCGTATACCGTGGGGGGAGACATTGTGTTCGGCGCAGGGCAGTTCGATCCGAAGACGCCATCCGGACGGCGACTTCTGGCTCACGAACTGACCCATGTCGTGCAAGGAGGCGGGGCTGAAGCACGGGAACCGATGGTGCAGAAAAAAGCCGACCTATCGACGACCGCCAAGGCGAATGTGAAGCAAGGAGAACTTGAGACGGAGCCGGTGCCTCCCGTCGACTGCGCCCTTGAGATCACGCCCGCGCACGACTGCTTTGCGTTGCTCGGCGAAATGATCGCGATCCAGGCCGACATGCGCGAGAACAACCAATGGCTGGAGCGGTACCGGAACGGGGAAATACCTTGGGATGCCGATGCGTACACGGCGCGTGCACGACACCAAGGAGATCTTCGAGACCGATATCGGGCCAAGGAACGGATTCGAGCGGCCTGCTGCGACCAGCACCAAGTACCGGGGGAAGCACCGACGGCAGCGCCCTCTCCGGCGCCGACACCCGTGCCATCCACGCGGAGCGAAGGCGCCCTATGAGAGGGGTCTGTGCGTTGTCTGCGTGGTGTATGAAGCCGAGAGGCGAGGAGTGAATCCAGCATGACGTCGTTCTCGGGCTCTCCCAAACTCCTCAAAGGCGGCATCGTGCTGATCGATCCGTCCACGGCACAGGTGCAGCGAATCATCGCCTTGCAATACAACCCGGAATCGTTGAGCCGGACGCTGCAAGTTCAGGGGGCAGGCGAGGGAGGCGATCGCTCGGAGGCCTTGCGGTTGAAAGGCCCGGCCATGGAGACGATCAAGCTCGACGCCGAAATCGATGCGACAGACGACATGGAGCTGGGCCAGGCCACCGTTGCCGACGTCGGGATTGCGCCCCAATTGGCGGCCCTGGAAACTTTGCTTTATCCAAGCAGCGGGCAACTGACGGCCAATCATATGTTGTCGAGCCTCGGCACCCTTGAGATCCTGCCGATGGAGACGGCGTTGACCCTGTTCGTCTTCGGCCAGAGCCGTGTCCTTCCGGTCCGACTGACCGATTTCAGCGTGACCGAGGAGGCGTTCGATCCCAGTCTGAATCCCATTCGCGCCAAGGTCAGCATCGGCATGCGGGTGCTGACGATCGATGATGTGGGGTTCACGCATAAAGCCGGGAGCCTGTTCATGAGTTATCTGCAGCAGAAGGAAGGTCTCCGCGCCAGAGCCCAGGGCGGTACGTTGGGCACGCTGGGGCTGACGGGGATACCGTGATGGGCGTGACGACCGTCAATCATTACGCCTGGTCGGAGCACGCGACAGCCAAGGGCTTTCACAACGGAGTTCAGTATGATCAATCCATTTCAAGCGTTATTGGATAGCGCCCTCAAGCCGAGTCAGTTTCCTTCGACCAGTCGCTACTATGGGGTGACCACCAGCGCTCATCGCACCAGCCAGGGAAAGGAGGTGGTCTGCCTGCTTCGGCGTTTCGTGCCGTCCAGTGAGCAGGTCACGGTGGTACAGGAACACCAGGTGACAGCGGGGGAACGACTCGATCATCTCAGCGCGCAGTATCTCGGCGACCCCGAACAGTACTGGCGCCTCTGTGATGCGAACGACACGATTCGTCCAGATGAGTTGGTCGAGCATCCCGGCCGTGTGGTGAACATAGCGTTGCCGAACGGTATGACAGGAGTCCCCGGTGCTTAAGGGCATCCATCTCACGGTGCTGGCGGGTCCGGTCCTGCCGTTTCCGGTGCCCCAGGCCGTGCTGGAGGCGCTGACGGAGGTGCAGGTGACCAGCACGACCGGGTCCCCCGGAGGATTTCAATTGACGTTTTCGATTCACAACAAGTCGGTGCTTCAGCAGGCCTTCCTCGTCGCGGCGACCAGGACGCCGTTGATGCGTGTGATTCTGGTCGCCACGATCAACTTCATTCCCCACGTGCTGATGGATGGGGTCTTGACGAACCAAGAGATTTCTTCCGGTGATCAACCGGGACAATCCACGCTCACGATGACCGGTGAAGATCTGAGCAAGGTGATGGATTTACAGATGTTGGATGGGCTGCCTTATCCCGCGACGCCGGTGAATCTTCGGGTGACCGCCATCCTGGCCAAGTATGCGGTCTTCGGCATGATTCCACTGGTGATTCCGCCGATCGGGTTTGATGTGCCGATTCCGACGATGCGGATCCCTTCGCAGCAAGGCACGGACCTGCACTACATTCTCCAGTTGGCCGAGGAGGCCGGATATGTCTTTCACATCGAGCCAGGCCCGGTTCCCGGGACGAATACGGCCTATTGGGGTCCCCAGGTCAAAGTGGGCGTGCCTCAGCCGGCTCTCAACGTCGATATGGACGCAGATCGCAATGTGGAATCGCTCAGCTTTCGATTCAACTCGGCGCAGACGGAGCTCCCGGTCGTCATGATTCATAACGCTTTGACCAAAGTGCCGATCCCCATTCCGATTCCCAACATCAATCCGCTGCAACCTCCGTTGGGATTGATCGGACCGCCGATCACGAGAGTCTCGCTCCTGAAGGCGACGGGGAAACTCTCCGTGCCACAGGCGTTGAACGAGGGACTGCGTGCATCCGGAGAGTCACTGGATGCGGTGACGGGCAGCGGATCACTCGATGTGTCGAGGTACGGCCGCCTCTTGAAGGCGCGAGGCTTGGTGGGGGTTCGTGGCGCGGGGTTGGCCTTCGACGGCCTATATTACGTGGACAGTGTCACGACCACGATCAAACGCGGAGAGTGTAAGCAGAGCTTCCAGTTGACGCGAAACGGGCTTGTATCCATCACACCCATGGTGCCGGTATGAGTGAGACGCAACAGTATTACGGAAAATATCGTGGCACGGTGTTGAACAACATCGATCCGATGCAAATGGGCCGTCTGCAAGTGCAGGTACCCGATGTGGCCGGGCTGATCCCGACATCCTGGGCCATGCCCTGCTTTCCCGCGAGCGGAAAGCAGATGGGGGCCTATCTGTTGCCGCAAATCGGAGCGGGCGTCTGGGTCGAGTTCGAACAGGGCCACGCCGACTATCCGATTTGGAGCGGCTGCTGGTACGGCAGCGCGGCGGAGGTGCCGGTCCTGGGTCTCGCCGGGATTCCGGTGAGCCCGAACATGATCCTACAAACGGCGGCGCAAAACGCGATCGTGATCAGCGATGTGCCGGGCCCCACGGGCGGCATCATGCTGAAGAGCGCGACCGGGGTGACGCTCACGGTCAACGACACGGGCATCTACATTCAAAACGGCAAGGGGGCGATGATCACGTTGGTCGGTCCAGCCGTGACGATCAACAACGGCGCGCTCACGATCGTGTGACAGGATGCTGAAAATGTCCGCCAGCGGCCTTGCTGGATGGCCATTTGAGCCTCCTTTCGAAGGCTGCACAAAGTTCATGGAGGGCGAGCGTATGCCAGGGTTTTTGCTGCATCTCGGAGCGACGGTCATGTGCAGTCACGCCGGTCAGGCGACCCCGACTTCGCCGAATCCACGCGTGCTGGTCAGTGGCCAGCCGACGGTGGCGTTGACCAGCGTGTATGCGGTCGCCGGCTGTACGTTGCCGCCTCCGCCGGCCGCCAACGGACCCTGTGTCACTGCGCAGTACGTGACGGCGGCCACACGTGTGTCCAGTAACGGCCAGCCGCTGTTACTCATCGACAGCCAGGCGATCTGCGTTCCGTCGGGAACGCCGCTGCTTGCCACGGTCACGCAAACCAGAGTGACGGGGGTTTGACGAGCATGCAGGGAGATTTTCCCTATCATTTCGACGGACGTGGACGCACCGCCGGAACGGATGAGGCCGACCATATCCGGGACTTGATCTATCAAGTGCTGTTCACCAACCCTGGTGAACGAGTGATGCGACCGGACTTCGGCAGCGGCTTGCTTCAATTGGTGTTTGCGCCCAATAGCGACGTCTTGGCGGCTACGACTCAGGTGCTCGTGCAGAGCGCGCTCCAACGGTGGCTGGGTGAGCTGATCATGGTCGAAGGCGTGGCCGTGGAGGCGATCGAGGCGGCATTGCGGGTCACCGTGCGATATGTGGTGCGCCGCGGCGGGAACCGCGTCACGGAGACCTTTGTGCAGGGAGGCATCCCATGACCTATTCCTGCTGTGACGAGTTCCGGCGTCAGGCTGTGCGCGATCATCCGACCCTGAACGGCATCGACTATCTTGAAGTCCTTGACCGTACCGCGCCTACCGAAGCCGAGCGGCAGCGCAAGTTGGAGGTGCATTTCGTCAAACCGTTGGGCACGCTGGTGCTCACGCCGGATAACATCCGGATCGAAGGCGGTGAACGTATCTCCACCATTCATGTACTCGGGGTCGGAGTCGGACCCCATCCGGATGTATTGACGGTCGAAGTCGATCAGCCGGGAGACTTCTCCATGTATACCTTGCGGCTGGTGACGGGGGCGCCGAACGACCCGGTACCGCCCGGCATCGACCCACAATTGGCCGCGGTCGAGTTTTCCTTCAAGGTGGAGTGTCCGAGCCCGTTCGATTGCGCGCCGCAACATCTTTGTCCGCCGGAGCCCGTTCCCACGCCCGATATCGATTATCTGGTGAAGGATTATGCCGGCTTCCGGCGTCTCATGCTCGACCGCATGGCGGTCCTCATGCCGCAGTGGACAGAGCGGAACCCGGCGGATCTTGGCGTCATGCTGGTGGAAGCGTTGGCCTATACCGCCGACCAGTTGAGTTATCAGCAAGACGCTGTCGCGACAGAGGCCTACCTCGGGACGGCGCGTCAGCGGATCTCCGTCCGCCGTCATGCGCGCCTCATGGATTACATGATCAGCGAGGGGTGTAACGCCAGAGCCTGGGTGCAGGTGCAGGTGTCCGCCGATGTCATCCGGGTTGATGTCAACGATCCTGCCATTCCGGTAGGGACGAAGCTGACGACGCAGATCACCGGCCAGACCACGCTGATCGCCGACGATCCGCGGATCTACGAGCAGGCGGACATCGTGTTCGAAACCATGGAACCGCTGCACTCATTGTATGCCGATCACAATGAGTTGCGCTTCTATACCTGGAGTGACCAGCGTTGTTGCCTGTCGAAGGGTGCTCTGTCGGCCACGCTCGCGGGACATCATCCCGCACTCACGCAAGGGACGATTCTGATCTTTGAAGAAATCGTCGGTGCGCAGACCGGCGACGAGTCCGATGCCGATCCCGCACGACGCCAGGTGGTGAGACTGGCCGGCGATGCTGTGCCGTCGACCGACCCGGTGACCGGCGCCGAGGTGACGGAGATCAGATGGCACGACGGAGATGCGCTCCTGTTTCCATTGTGTCTGTCGGCGTCCACGGCAAATGGATATCGCGACCCGGTCACCGTGGCGCGCGGCAATGTCGTCTTGGCCGATCACGGCCTCACGCGCGATCGCGAAGCGCTCGGCGCAGTGCCGGAATCGTTTTTGTCGATGCCGCCGCAGCGCGGCACTGATTTTTGCACGACAGGGGTGCGTCAACCGGTTCCGCCACGGTTTCGCCCTCGGTTGACGAACGTTCCGCTGACCCATGCTGCTCCGGCGCCTGATCACGCGCAAGCTGCTCGAACGGCCCTGCAGTGGTCGCTGCGGGATGTGCGACCGGCGGTGTCATTGACTGATTCTGAAGGAGTGATGTGGACGGCCCGTCGCGATCTGCTCAATAGCGAGGCCGGCGCCGAGGAGTATGTGGTCGAGATCGATAATCAGGGCGCCGGAACGATTCGATTCGGTGATGATGTGCACGGACGACGGCCGGAATCGGGCACGGAATTCACCGCCACGTATCGTGTCGGCAATGGCCGCGCGGGAAACATCGGAGCTGATTCATTGTTGCACATTGCGCTGAACGTGCCGGAGATCTTGGAGATTCGGAACCCGTTGCCGGCCATCGGCGGGCAAGAGGCGGAATCGTTGGAGGACGTTCGGCAGCGCGCGCCGGTGGCCTATCGCGTGCAGGAGCGTGCCGTCACCCCGGCGGATTACGCGGAGGTGACCGAACGTCATGCCGATGTACAACGTGCCGCGGCGACGTTCCGCTGGACAGGGAGTTGGCACACAGCGTTCCTCACTGTGGACCGTCGCACGGGCGCCGCGTTCTCTGATGCGTTCGAAACCGATATTCGAGAACACGTCGAGCGGTATCGCATGGCCGGTCATGACCTGGAGGTCGATGAACCGAAATTCGTGTCGTTGGAAATCGACCTGCATGTGTGTGTGGCGGACGAACACTTCCGGAGTGACGTCGAAGGGGAACTGTTCGAGATGTTCAGCAATCGAGATTTGCCGGACGGGCGGCGCGGCCTGTTCCATCCGGACAACGTGACCTTTGGACAACCGGTGTATCTCAGCGTGATCTATGCGGCGGCACATCAAGTGACCGGCGTGGAGTCGGTGGAGGTGCGTACCTTTCAGCGACAGGGCGTGCCGGAGAGCATGGCCTTGGACAGTGGACGCCTTGAACTTGGGCCGCTGGAAATCGCCCGCCTGGACAACGACCGTAACTTCGTCGAACGCGGCCGCCTGACGATCACCCTTGGAGGCGGCAAATGAGCCAGGAATCAGGAAACCGGCTGAATGAGTGTGGCTGCTGTGCGGGAATTGCCGCCGACACGCCGGTCGCTCTCTTTAATCGACCGGGGCTGTCCGCCGTGGCCTATCGGGTCGGGACCTATGCGACATTTCGACAGAGCGTGCTCGCACGGTTGTCGGATGCCCGTTGGCCGATTTTACGCGGACTGAGAACGCGCGCGGACGACGATTTTACCATCGCCCTGCTGGATGCCTGGGCTGTGACCGGCGATGTGTTCACGTTGTACCAGGAGCGCATCGCCAATGAAGCGTATCTCCGGACCGCCACGGAACGTCTCTCGATTCAGGAACAGGCACGATTACTTGGCTATCAATTGGGGCCCGGGTTGGCTGCGAGCACGCATCTGGCGTTTACCATGGAGGAAACGCCCGGCGCTCCCGAGCAGGCGGCCAAACCGATCATGCTGGCGATCGGGACGAAGGTGCAAAGTGTGCCGGGCCAGGACGAGGAGCCGCAGAGTTTTGAAACCATCGAGGCGATCGAGGCAAGGCCGGCGTGGAATGCGCTGCTGCCGCAGTTGAGCGAACCGCAGCCCGTAGTCTGGAACATGACGGAATTGTGGCTGGAGGGAACCAATCTCACGCTGGGGGTGGGGGACGTGCTGCTGATCGTGGCTGCGAACGGCAGCGGGTTCGATGCATCGATCCGGCGCGTGAGCCGCGTGACGGCTCGCCCCGATCGCGGGAGTACGCGGGTTTTGCTCGCGACGATGTCGGCGACTGCGGGGACGATCGCGGCGACCCCTCCCGGCGTCTTTGTCATGCGGACCCTCGCATCGCCATTCGGACACAATGCGCCGTTGCAGCCACAGTACAACAGCGGGGTCTTCCAGGGAACCTTCGTCGAGTGGCCGTTGGATGCCGGTGAATCGGTGACGACCATGACCCTCAGTAGCCGGCATGACAAGATCCTCGACGGAAGTAAAGTCGTCATTGAGCAGGACGACCCGACGACCGGTGCGCGTATGTGGAAATTTGGAACGGTGACGGAAGTGACGCATCGTTCGGTAGCTCGGTATGGCATGGCCGGCAATGCCACCACACTCAAGATGAGCACGAGTTGGAGCAAAGCAACCTCCTCAAATTTGTCTCTGCTACGGACGATGACGGTGGTGACTCAGAGTGAGGAACTGGAGACGGCTCGTCTTCCTCTGGTCTATCCGGTGTTCGGCGACAGTCTGGCGTTGGATCAACGTGCGGATGGCCTCGTTCCCTCTCGTCCTGTGGCTGTCAGTGGAAAACGACAATGTATCCGTCTCACCCATCCGTCTCCGTCGCCCTTTTCGGTGACGCGCGTGCCGATCGAAGTTCCTCAACCTCCTCCCACATTGCTCCTGGATCAAGGAGGGTCTGTCATACTCGTTCCGGGCGACCGCTTGCGCATGACGGGTGGACCTTCCAAGAAGGTGGGGTTGTCCTTTGTGCCGCTCACGCCTGCCGAGTTCGGTGGCGTATTGACCGACACCGTACCGCCATTGCTCCGATTGCCTTTGATGGATCGTGACGGCCGGACCGGCATGTTAGACATCAGTGCAGCCGACATCGAACTCGCTGCCGTGGCACAGGATGACGAGACGATCAGCGAGATTGTCTTCATCGATGACGCTCCGGACACGAGCATCACCCATGATCGTGATCGCACCACACTGCAACTGGCCGCTCCGCTGGCCCATGTCTACGAGCGTTCGACCGTCCGTATCAATGCCAATGTCGCTGCGGCGACCCACGGGGAGGGTGTGAAGGAACCACTGGGCAGCGGGGATGCGACCCGTGCCTATCAATCCTTCACCCTGCGCCAGCCGCCGCTCACCTACGTCAGCGCCGGGACAGTCAGCGGATCGAACTCGACGCTCAAGGTGTACGTCAACGATGTGTTGTGGGAAGAAGTGCCGTTCTTCTACGGACGAGGCCCGACCGAACACATCTATGTGACGCAGCGCGACGATGAGGGGCGTACCACGATTCGTTTCGGGGACGGCCTCACCGGTTCTCGCCTACCGACGGGGCAGAATAATGTTCGAGCGGAATATCGGAAGGGGACGGGGCTCGGCGGGTTGGTGCAAGCCGGTCAGTTGAGTCTTCTCGTGAGCCGTCCGTTGGGTTTGAAAGACGTAACCAATCCTGAGGCGCCACAGGGCGCAGAGGATGTCGAAGCTCGAGACGACGCGCGCAAGAATGCGCCGCTCACGGTGTTGACGCTTGATCGTGCCGTATCGCTGCAGGACTACGAGGACTTCTCCCGTACGTTCGCCGGTATTGCGAAGGCGTCGGCCGTCTGGGTCTGGGACGGGCGCAAGCGCAGCATTTTCGTCACCGTGGCCGGGCCGGATGGGGACGCACTCGACGAAGACGGGGCGGTCATCACCATGCTCAAAGAGGCGCTGCGCACATACGGCGATCCATTTGTGCCTTTTACCGTGAAAAGTTTCCGGCCGGCCTGGTTTCAGATCGATGGGACGGTCACCGTGAAGACTGATCAGGTCATCGAGACGGTGATGGCCGCCGTGGCTGCTGATCTGCAGCAGCGCTACTCCTTCGACGCCCGCGCATTCGGACAGCCGGTCGCGTTAAGCGAGGTGATCGCGGCGATGCAGTCCATTGCGGGCGTGGTCGCGGTCGATCTCGATACCTTCGCTCGCACCGACGTGCCGACACCGGCGATGCAGCCGCGCTTGATCGCCGACCGCCCGGCCATGGGAGCGGACGGAATGGTGCCGGCTGCGGAACTCCTGTTGCTCGAGTCGACTTCTCTCACTCAACTGAAGGCCGTTCAATGAATCCGGAAGCAGACAAACTCTTTCGCCTGTTGCCCGCGCTCTACCGCATTCGTGATGCGGAGCAGGGCGGGATGCTCAGAGCATTGTGTGACGTGCTGGCAGAGGACATTGCCGTCCTGCGAGAGAACCTCGATCAACTCTACGAGGATCAGTTTATTGAAACCTGCGCCGAGTGGGTAGCACCCTACATCGGCGATCTGATCGGCTACCGGACTCTGCATGGCGTCACCACTCGCACTATGAGCGCCAGGGCCGAAGTCGCCAACACGATCGCCTATCGCCGCCGTAAGGGCACCGCGACCGTGTTGGAGCAGTTGGCGCGGGACGTGACCGGTTGGAATGCGCGGGTGGTCGAGTTCTTCCAATGGCTGCAGACCAGCCAATATATGAACCATCTCCGTCCCGCCAATTTTTCCACACCCGATCTGCGCAACTGGGAAAGTCTCGAACGGCGCGACACGGCATTCGATACCATCGCCCATTCGGTCGATATGCGGCGAATCGAGACGCAACAGAGCCGATATAACATTCCCCACGTCGGATTGTTTCTGTGGCGTCTTGAACCCTATGCCCTGACGGGGTCACCGGCATTCCGCCTCGATGATCAGCGATTCCTGTTCAGTCCGCTCGGCCACGATACCCAGCTCTTTACCAGGCCTGAAACCGAGACCGACATCACCCACCTCGCCGAGCCGATCAACGTGCCTGAGCCGATCAGCCGACGCGTGCTGGATCGTGATCTGCGCGAGTACTATGGCCCGCAGAAGAGCCTCTACATCGAGGCTGATAACCTGGATACCGCCATCGATGACGTGCATGTGTGCAATCTCTCCGACGAGGGTGCGAGTTGGGCGCATCTGCCGGCGAACGGTGAGAAGATCGCCATTGATCCCGTGCTTGGTCGGATTGCCTTTCCCCCAGGGACCCCGCCGGTCAACCTGCTTGTGAGTTATCGCTACGGGTTCAGCATGGCGATGGGGGGCGGGGAGTACGAGCGAGGCCAGAGCTTCGCGCTCGGCGGCGGACTTATCACGGTGGTGCAGGGCCAAAGTCTTCAGGCGGCTCTTACGGCAACCCAGGGTGGGGGCATCGTCGAAATCGGCGATAGTGGCCGCTATGAAGAGACCCTGTCCCTGAATGTTTTAGCCGCCGCCAAATTGGAGGTGCGCGCCGCGAACGAACAGCGGCCGACGCTGGTACTCGGGGGCGATTGGAGCATCACGCTGATGCCCGGCACGGAACTGACGTTGAACGGCCTGTTGGTGACAGGGGGACGACTCCGCGTCACCGCAGTCGGAGGAAGTGGCACACGAATACTCCGGTTACGTCATTGCACGTTGGTGCCTGGCCTGACCGTGACGCGGGACGGTGAACCGATTTCTCCCAACCAAGCCTCGCTGCTGGTGGATGCGCCGGGGGCGACTGTTGAGATGGAAGACTGCCTAACCGGCTCGCTCCGTACGGTGAGCGACACGACCGTCCTGATCACGAACAGCCTCGTCGATGCCACGGCGCCGGCCCTCCCGGCGTTTGCTGCTCTTGATGGCCTGGGCGCGGGCGGAATACTGACCATCATAAATTCGACCGTGATCGGCAAGGTTCACGCGGTGCGGCTCGACCTGGTGTCGAATACCATCTTCGCGGCTGGCCTTGATGCCGGGGACACGTGGGCCCATCCGGTCCTGTCCGAACAAAATCAGCAGGGGTGTGTACGGTTTTCTTTCCTGCCCCTCAATGCGGTGGTGCCCCGCCGATACCGGTGCCAGCCGGATCTCGCGGTGGAGGCGGCGCTCCTTGAGGCTGATCAACCGAAGGGCAGCCTGAGCGCGGTGAAGAAGCAGGTGATCACCCTGGCGGTGCAGGCGCGCGTCAGACCGGCATTCACGGAGCGGCGATATGGCCGGGCTGCCTATGGCCAACTGGCCAGCCATTGCGCGGCGGAGATTCGAACCGGGGCGGACGACGAATCGGAAATGGGGGTGTTTCATGATGTCTATGCCCCTCAACGAGAGCGCAACTTGAAAATACGGCTGCGGGAATACCTGCGGTTCGGGCTCGAAACAGGAGTTTTCTACTCAACCTAGCCACGCGCCGCGACCTGGCTCGTGGAGGCAACAGTCGGACCACCAGGCGCAGCAGCCGACGTTGTATGTGACACGAACTTCTCAGTGGGAGATGCACCATGAGTGGCGATTACAGTCGAAAACGATTCAATCCTGACAAGCACTATCAGGGCGTGTTGCGGCAACAGGGGCGAGTCGACCTTGACGCTGATTGGAATGAGTACATTGATCTACAGGATCGGCGGTGGCGTGCGGAGACCACCGATGTCGTCGGTCGATGCGGTGTGCCCAGCGAGACGCCGGAGGGGTTCAAAATTGCTCTGTCCGCAGGGGAACTGACCGTCGGACAAGGGCGGATTTACGTTGATGGTTATCTAGCCGAAAACCAGGGTGTCGCACCCGTCTTTGACGCGACCATTGAAGAGAGTTACGGCACAACGGCGTTACCGGTAAAGGATCAGCCGTACGGAGACGCAGTGGTGGTCCCCCCGCAAGCCCGTTCGCTGATCTACTTGGATGTGTGGAGGCGGGAAGTCACCCATCTCCAGGCTCCGGACTTGATTGAACCGGCCGTCAATGTCGATACGACGACCCGGTATCAGACCGCTTGGCAGGTGAAAGTGCTTGGGAACCTTCCCGCGGATGTGAACTGCGAGACCCCGCTCAGTGAGATCCCCGGCTGGCCTCCCGACAATCTTTCGTCCGCGGCGCGGCTCACCACCGGTACCGTTGCCGTGACCACGGAGCCGGACCCCTGTCTGGTTCCTCCCACCGGCGGCTATCGAGGGCTGGAAAATCATCTCTACCGCGTGGAGGTGCACAGTGCGACCACGAGTGCGGTCCGAGTGAAATGGTCGCGTGAAAACGCACATGTGGCGACGACGATCGTCGAGATTCTCACCGGTGGGACGGGTGTGAAGGTCGAAAGCCTTGGGCGAGACAATGTGCTCCGGTTCAGAACCGGAGACTGGGTGGAGTTCACCAACGACGACCGGGAATTTGCCGGTCTGCCGGGCGAGATGCGCAAGGTCACGGTGGACGACACGGCGCAGACCATGACCTTCAGCCCGGCGCTGCCGGCGAGCGATTTTCCCCAGGGTAGCGTGAATGCCGCCAACCATCTGCGGGTGGTTCGTTGGGACCAATCGGGAATCGTGCGCAAGCCCGACGGTACGGAGCTCGTGAACTTGGACCTGACGACGGATGGGCTGATTCCGCTTACCCTTGCGAATCCCGGATGTGTTCTGGAGGACGGGATTCAGGTGACGCTCAGTCTGATTCCCGGTGGCACGGCTCACTCAGGCGACTACTGGTGTTTCGCGGCCAGGACGGCGGATGCCGATATCGAACGTCTGACTCAAATGCCGCCGCTGGGCGTACATCACCATTACTGTCACCTTGCCATCATCGAGGCGAACGGCGAAATCCACGACTGCCGGACGGTCTTTCCTCCGCTCACCGAACTGGTGCCGGGGTGCTGCACGGTCGTGGTCCGGCCCGGCGAAGACATTCAGGCGGCAATCGACTCCTTGCCTGAGGTGGGAGGCTGCGTCTGTCTCAAGGTGGGCGAGCACGAGATCACCTCGCCGATCCGTATCGAACAGTCCAATGTGTCCTTGCATGGGGAGACGCTGGGCGCTCGAGTGGTGCGCAACAATGGGGCGGAACTGCTTCTCGTCGGCCATCCGAACGGCTTGATGTTGGAGCACGTGACGGTGAGCGGGGTGTATTTCGAGCTCGCCAATGCGGGAGTGCAGGTGCCAGGACTGCAGGCCCTGGTGGCCATCGATCGCTGCACGGATGCCATCGTCGAGGGCTGTGTCGTTCGTGCGCAGGTGCTGACCGATGTAGCCGGGTGCATGGTCGGTCGAAGCACCGATGTGCGTATCTCGCGATGTCGGGTGGACAATGTGCGCCTCGGCCTCTGGGTGGCGAGCGAGTCGACAGGTCTCAGCATTGTGGAGAACACGTTCGACGCATTGACCGACAACAAAAACGACGGCGGCATCGTGGGCCTGTATGTCATGGACGCGCAGGGCCCCTGTCGGGTCGAAGACAACCGTATCGCCGGTTTTGTGATCGGTATCGCGCTGAACAAGGGATTGTTCGGCGACGCTCCGTTTTCCCTCGCCACGGGGTCCACGATAGCGGGGAATTATGTGGTGCGTGTTGGGGCGCAGATGGAGGCCGGCACCGCCAAAGCCTTCGGCATCGACGTTGCAGCCGACGATTGCGTCGTGACCGACAACCTCTTGGTGTATGGTTCCACGGATTACGGCGGGATCAGCGTCAGCGGCGGAAACCCCATCGTGGAGCGGAATCATCTGCGGTCCCTGGTCGGACAGGCCGGTGCGACGCAGGCGGTCGGCATTGTGGTGGCGAGGCTCGGCGCCAAGGGCAGCCTTGGGTCCATCGGAGGCCGGATCGTGGGCAACCGGATCGTGGGTGTACAGGACGGCATTGTGCTGGTCGGCAACAATGCGGCCGAGGTACTGGAGAATCGAATTGAGAGCGAGGGGAATGAGGCCCGTTTCGGGATCCTGGCGGTCGCATCGAATCGAGTCCGTCTGTACGGCAACCGGGTGACAAATGCGATGTGGCCCGTTGCTGTCGGCGGGGGTACCGCCAATGTGATTGTTGAGAATACGCTGTTACGCGGAGGCGGGGGGATCACGCTAGCCTATCATTTATCCCTGACCTGCAGCCAGAACCGGATCGAAGCGATGCGCGACTGGGGGATCATCAGTCTGATCGGGTTTGCCAAATGTGCATTGGTGGATAACCGGGTGCTCTCCTGTGGCTATCAGCAGTCACCGTCGATCGGTATCGGCGTATCGCTTCACGTCGGAGAGCTGCATGTGGAGTCTTGTGAGGTGATGGATACCGGACTTTCTCCGGACAATGCGACGGTGAGCCCATTGGCCTGGGGAATTTTTGCCAATCTGGTGCTGGAAACCCGGATCCAAAGCAATCTCATCACCTATGCCAATGCCGCCTTGCTCAACGCCAACCTGGAGCATCGTGCGCTCTGGCTGCGCGGATGGTGGGAGCAGGTGATCAATCTGGGCGCCGGGCAGTTGGTGTTCGGATTCAGCGCGCAGATTCTCGATAACAAATTTCTGGGTCCCGGCCGATCGGCGTTGGTCGAAACGGCACAGTTGAGTGTGAGCGACAACCTGCTGCGGCGCTTCGAACGGGTCTTTTTCAACAACAATTTCTGCTGGCATGCGAGCGTCGCGGGGCAGGGGACCGCCACGGTCTCATTGGTGGGGCGTAGCGCCATTGTCATGGGCAATCACATCAAGACCACCGTGTCGATTCCTTCGGTGGATTTCCACGGCATGAAAGACGCAGTCTATATGGGCAATATCGCGCAATCGAACCCCTCGAATTTCGGCGGCATTCCGAGCCCCGTTTCAGGATTCAACAAACCCTAGCGCGAGAGGAGCGAAGGAGAACGACGATGGCCACACTCAATCAAATTCTGGCGGAACAAGCGAAACTTATCGGTGGAGCAAAGTCGGCGCTCGAAGCTGCCTATAAACAGCCGCCGACCAGTGCCGCACCGATTGCCGTCAAAGAAGCGACGGTGGCAGAAATCAAAACCCGGGTGGCAAATTTGACGGCCGCCAAAACCGACATCGTGAAACAACTCGATCAACAGCTGGCGGCCTATCACACGGAGATCGCTGCATTGGAAAAGCAGATCGAAGAGGACAAGAAGCGCTTCGGCGATCAGCCGACGCCGGATCGCGCGGTTCGACGCAAGGGAAGAGAGAAATAGACGCGGAAGGACGACTGCACAACGGGTGGGATGAATCGATGATGGCCACCATGCTGATGTCGAGACGACCAGCACCACGCACCTCCACGACGCTGCTTAGGCGGGCTGCGTCTCTTGTCGCACAACCGCGCAGACGACCCTGCGCCTGCGGTGGTACCTGCTCGACATGTCGCGCGCGACATGCCGGGGAGGACGCGCAGCATGTCTGGACAAGGCCGATTCCGCCGATCGTCAATGAGACCCTTGCCGTACCAGGCGATCCGCTCGACGCCGAAACGCGTGCTCAGATGGAATCTCGCTTTGGCCATGACTTCGGAAAAGTACGGGTGCACCATGACACAGGGGCGGCAGCCTCGGCGTTAGCGGTGGAGGCCCTGGCCTATACCGTGGGGCATGACATCGTCATGGGCAGAGGGCAATTCTCGCCCGATTCCTCGTCGGGGCGACAATTGCTGGCCCATGAACTGGCGCACGTGGTGCAATATAGCAAGGGTGAAGTGGCATCGGTCGGCGGCCCCGTGCTCCAACGCGCCGGGTTTGGTGACGTCAAGACTGCCGAAGCCGCACAAAGCGAGGAGGCACAGCCGCCGGTGGATCTTGTAGCCGGTTTACCCATGCCCGATTGCCGTACCCGTTTTGCGGAGATGTTTTGGATCGACGCCATTTATCATCCGCAAACTCCCGAATGCTGTTTCGCTCAGATCAGCCTACGAGACGACCCCAACCGGCAGGGCATCTTTCGAGCCGATCATTTGATTGAGGGGAGACCCGATTGCGATTATGGCGACCAACAGCACCATGATTTCTGGATCGGTCCATGGAGAATTCTCGACATTACTCCGACGCTGATGACGGTGATGAATATGTGTGGGGAAGAGGAGACGCTTGACCTGCAGGGATTCGGCCGTGTGAGGGGAGAAGCAGTCACGACAAGAAGCCAAGAAACAAGCGCCGCACCGAAACCAGCGGATCCGTTGCCGAAACATATCGTGGAAAACTCCCAGGGGTTACTGGGTAAGATCTACAACATTCGCTACGATACCCAATGCGATGCGGTGTATTTCCAACCCACCGATCCTGCTAAACCCTCCTTATCCTACAAATGGGATCCAGTACAGGAGGTCTATGTGGACAATAGCGATCCGACAAATACCAAAACACCCGGTCAGTTGGAAAAATTGACTGGGATCGTGTTGAAGGAATATCAAGACGGAGGGTGGCAGGGAAAGAACTGCGGTGATCTTCCGCGGTGGGCCCTATGAGCCATGTCCGAGGCGGATTGGGAAGAAGGGGAGTTCAGGAGTCGAGAATTGATGTCAGGGCCTGTTCGGCGGTGGCAGCAAAGGGACGGAACCGGCGCCGGTGGTTTGGTCCTACTAGTACGCCCGCCAAGTCAAGGTGTCTGGTGCCGTAAACGGCATCACGGACTAATTCTTGAAAAGTCGATATACCCTCGTTCGACATTGGTGCTCACGAGTTCCACCGTCACGCTGTCTCCGACATCGAGGCCGTTCGTGCCTAGAGTCAGTTTCCCTTCGACCGGCGGCTCAATGAGTCGCACCCACGTGCCCTTGTCGGACGTCCCGGTGGCAATCGCGTCGAACCGCTCGCCGATATGGGATTCCGGCAGCAGCGCTGCGGCAGACTTTCTCAGCTGCCGTTCTGGTGATCGAGCATATTCAGCCCAGACTGAGGTCGGCGGGAATAACACATCACGATCAATCTGAAGAGTGGAAACGAGGGGGGAGGCTGCTCAATAACCTAGTGAGGGTCGAGGGCATCGCGCGCCTGCGCTCCGACTCCGGAGAGCAGGCGCGCATACCGGATCTAGAAAACGGAATAGATGGCCGGCGCCAGGACGCTCCCTTCAAGAAAAAAAGCGAGCGCACTCAGGGCCATCAAAACGAAAATGATCGGTGCCAGCCAATAGGATTTTTTCTCTTTCAGATAGATCGCAAATTCTGTGATCAGGCTGGAGTAGTCTCGGACTTTAGTCGCTGTACTCATGAGCGCCTCCTTGTGAATAATCGGGGACGATAACTCTGGATGAACCTCGGTCTAACGGACTACGACTTTAGAGGAGTGATGGACGCTTGGGGTTTCGGCACCATCCGCCAGCGCCGGATACGCAAACAACATTCCCTGAACAGGATGAACGAGAGAATAGCCCCAGGATAAAACCAGAAGCCTCCGAAGCGAGAGGTGATGCCTCCGCAGATCAATGCCACGATCATGGATGAGAAATCAGTCACGGGTCCCAAGGGCTCAAATACCTGCATGTGTCTGGCGTTGGTGAGAAGACCGTCTTTCCGAACCAGTTCCTGCTGCCAGGGGCGTTTTTCATACGGCTTTAATCGATCGGTTTGGGGTACTCCAGGTGCGGACGTATCTTGCAGGACGTTGTCATCGCAGGCGTCGATACAGGCGTAGCACTTGATACATTCGGTATTGACCACCTTTCCATCGAAATGGAAAATCTCACGGCTGACGTCGATTCCCTGGGGACAGGCATTACTGCAGTCTCGGCAACCGGTGCATTGCGCGACACGCGTGATTTTCTTCTGAACCGGAGAAATGTTCATGAGGGGGACCATCATCGGAGCGTAGGGGCAGAGGATCCGGCAAAATGCGCCTTGGCCATAGCGCACGTTCAACAGGACGCTCATGGTGAACTGAATGAACACCGCGAGCCCGAACGCCAGCAGGAAATCATTCCACGTCGGTTTGATTTCAAAATTAAAGAAGGCGGCCTTCGCGAACGCCTTGCCCTCGTACCCAGGCAGGTCCGCAATCGGCGCCGGCGACATCACGTTCACTTTCGGCGTGAATCCGACATTGTGAATCAGAATGATGACCGGCAGCAGGAGCACGAACAGCGCGCCGACCCTCAGGAGCCAGCGGTGAGGGGTGTTGACCAGGATATTTTTTTCGCGTAAGGCGAGGTACCGACGAACCTTCAGCTTGCGCAGGATCCAGTCAGCGAATTCAATCGCGCCACGCATGTGGCAGGCCCAACCGCAAAACCCGCGGCCCCAGATCAAGATGGAGCCCAGAATGAGCAAGACCATGATGGAGGCTGCGTTGATGGTTCCCTTGGCCAGGGAGGGCACCCCCATCATGGCTGTCTTGCCCCAAATCTCAAGCCCGAAGACATGCCATGAAATGAGATGGAATGCGATGTAGGCATGTACCGAGGCCAATGCAATCATCCGGTATCTGTGGCGTTTCGTAGGGTTCAGAGGGGCGGGAGGGTGAATCTTGCACGAACCCTGTGATTCCTCAGTGCGACGATCTATGGTGATGAGCTGAAGTGCCTGGTTTGTTGGAGTGGGAACAAAGCTCATATATGGCTCCCTGAAGGGGGTAGGAGTCTGTCCATTTCAGTCGATGATTTGTCAGCGACGCCCATTCATGAAGAATAGTCGTGATTGAAAGCCTGCGCTATGCACCTAAAGGCGGAGCTGGACGCGATAAAGGTACGGGGCCATCGGGTCAGCCCTCAGATGTCTTATAGAGAGGAAGGTGCTGGTTGAACATGTATGGACGATGAGGTGTAGCCGCTCAATCGACTGTTGGACGCAGCTAGTCGGGAGGAACGAGGCAGGCGTCGGCCCCCCCATACCAGCGGGCGACTCGTTGACTATCACGTGTCGACCTGCGG